>JAKARV010000002.1 GCA_021819205.1 Actinomycetes bacterium
CCATTCCTGCCAGCATCTCCAGAAATACTTACATGCCTACACATCATGACTCAAGGAGTGCCAATCTCCATGCCAGGGGCACGAAGGGGATCACGGGACAGGGATTTGGGGGTAACTTCTGGCTAGCGCCACGAGACGACGGATGAGGGCCAAATCTGGCAAAGTGATCACTCATCGAGTCTGGTCGGGCGACCTCGTTTTCAAGCATCGGAATGGCCCTGTTTTCGAACGTTGTTGACACTTTCTTTGAGCCAAGGTTGGATTCCTGCTAACGGAGCACCGGATGGGGATCGGCGAGCAGGTGGAGGAGTGTTCGCGCAAGTGCCAACGCGGCTATTACCGGAAGCTTGCAAAATTCGGCAACCTGCCGCGGGCCAACGAAGAAGATATCGGTGTGGTTCAATTTGGAGAAATTTGTAGCCATTTCGCACTTGATGGACCAAAATTTAAATATCGCAGGGAATCAGGTATAGCAACGAGTAGACCGCTAGAGATCACGCTGTCGCGCGTGCGGGGAGCCAACGTTCGACTTGGTGTAACGATCAAAGTGTGGACAGAAAGATTTGGAGTGTCGCCGGCGTTGGTTGTTTCTGTATTGCTTGTGAGCGTGAGCAGGCAATACCGTAAGCTGCAGGCATCCGAAGCACTGTAGGGTGTAGCGAATTTACTTTGGCGGGTGAGGTGGAGTTCTTGTACGTGCCAATTGGTAGATAGGAGATCGCCCTTAAGCAGCAAGATGCGTTGAGTCGTGGCTACAATAGCCGCACAACCAGCACCGTTGCTGCACGCTATGGAGTTGATCGCTGGATCGGGGAGACCCGATGGCACCGGTCCCGTGAGATTCACTAGCTGCCAACTGGCTCCGTGATCGGTCGAACGGGCAATGAACGGGCGGAGGGTGCCATAACCAAGAGCGAAATCGTGCTGCCCGATCGAGACGCAGACGCCGTTGGTGTCACATGTGACAGAACTGGCCGATAGATCGTTGATCGCGTTGTCGGCGCGTGCGTGTCGCCAGGTATTGCCGCCGTTCGTGGTCCAAAAAGCAGGAAAGCCGTGGTGGTTGCTGACGCCGCCGACCAGCATTACGCAGGCCGACATCGAAGTGCATGCGAGGGATTCAGGGGTGACGCCCGTAGGAAGTTTTCGGACCGCCGTTGTTCGCGTAACCGGGTCGATCGACATCAGCTGATAAGGGCCACTACCGACTTGAACTACCAGTTCGCAGGTGGTAGCGCTTGGGCAAGCCATCGCTATTGGGGTCAATAGGCTTACTCCCGCGTCCGGACTGCGCAACACAAACGAGTTGGCGATGCGATTGCGGGGAGCTTGAAGCGTCAATAGCTGTAGTCTTCCATTTGACTCTACTATCGCGTAGCACGCGCCGGAAAAACAAGTCGCCAGTTGACTGCCGTACGGTACGAAATTAGCGCCTTGCCGCAATGAAGGCGACAAAGGCGAACCAAGCCGGAAGGAGCTTGGTTGTAGTGTGCTGATGTAGCTGGTTGTGGGGCCAACTCCCGGATAACTCAACACCAGCAAGCATTCTGGAGAGGAGCCCTTGCACTTTAATGACGGCTCGTCGAGACTGAGTCCTTGTGGGACGGTTACGGGTGAGAGCGTCAAGCCGATTGACAAAAAATCCGTTTCAACCTTTGCCGTCGTGGTTGTAATGTAACACTGGTTTGTGCTACAGGCAAGTTGGCGCGCAAAGGTGTCGGTAGTTCTTTCGAGTGTGGTTGTTGATCCGCTGTTGCTAACACCAGTTACCATGATTTCGTGGCCGGCGTTCGGTCCAGAACTTTGAACGAGGTAACAAACATAAGTATCACAAGCCGCTTCGTCCCCGGGCGCAACTTGCATGGGACTAAGTACCCGAGTGAACCCGTTGCCAAGGCCTCCACCAACAACCTCTTCGTCTTCGATCATCGCGCCTGGCAACACAATGACGTCGACGCAGTTTGATGCCGCCGCACAAGCCACTTGGTTCGTTGATCCTTTGGGCTCGCTTGGCAGCTTCACCGGAGTCCAACTCGTCGATTGCCCAGACTCCAGTACTTCCGGCTGTCCATTGAACGTTCCGGTTATCCAACAAGCGCCAAGCGAGGTACACCCCACCGAAGCCGGGATCATCTGATTCTCAAGCGGAACGGCGCTCCACGATACGCCGGCATTGCTCGTGACAAAAAGCTTCCCATTGGTTCCGGAAGGGCCAGATCCGGCGATGACCAGGCACGACTCAGAACTTTGACAAGCGACTCCGATCACTAGTTGTCGCGGTCCAGCGAGGGGAGGAAGCTGGGCAAAGTTTGCTTCCGGTGCCCTTCGTATCCATAGCTGCGATGTGTTTCCCGAATTGGTTGAGGTGGCGAGGAGGCACGTCGTGGAGGCACACGCAAAGTGCTCGGGTGCTTCGAGCTTGTTTGCTGGCACCAGCGAAGCGTGAATAGCACCGACGCGGAGCGTAGGAGATTGGATTAACGATCCGCCCGGCGGAGGATTTTGGTGCTGCTGGTTGCCGGCTATGGCAGCAATGCTGGTGCCGGCAACGGCAAAGAGGACCACCAGCGCGACTCCGGCACCTGTACTCCGTCTCGAAATCATTCGGCCTCCGGATCCGATCGCATTGCCAACTATAGGTCAATGCCACAGGCTGGCAAAAGGTCAAGGGTCGTTAAAAACCTAGCATTGCCGAGCAAGCTGGCCACTGCCCCCACCCGGAACGGGCGAGCAAAGTTTCAGCCGCTTGATCCTGAGTTGCGGGAGGCGCCTGGTTCGGGTAGCCGCCGAACCCCAAGTTGAGCCAGGTCGACTCGGAAAATTGGTAGGCGCCGTAGTATCCGTTGCCGGTGTTCTCCTGGTAGTTGTTCCCGGACTCGCAGTAGCGCAGCGCTTGCAGCTGCGAAGGGGAGGCCGGTCCGGAGACGCTGCCAGACGGAGAATGGCTCACAATGTTGAGTGCTGCACCGATCCCGCCGCCCTGGGGCAGTCCCTGGGGTTGGCTGTTTTTGGCGGCTAGCGCTTGCTGCACCAACTGGGCGATCTGCCCTTTTATCTGGCTGAGGGTACTTTCTTCGTTAATAACCTGGGCGTTGATCGAGGTCTGTGCCTGATCGAGCTGGGCTAGGGTAGCCTTTGCGGCATCCTCTTTGGCCAAGAGGGCCTCCTGCGCCTGAAGCAGCTGTTCTCTGGCCTTGCGAAATGCGGTGATCTCACTCTGGATGCTCATCGAAGCAAACGATTGGTAGTCTTCGCGCAGGGCGTCGGTCGCAAGCGGAGAGTCCAGATAGTCGAGGACGGAAGAGTAGGAGGACCTCTGGATGAAGACCGCGACTGCTGACTGCGCAAGGCGGTTGCGGTCACCAGTGTATGCAGCTTCGGCTGTGGCGACACGCGACTGGTACGTTTGCACCTGTGCTTGGGCTTGGTCGTAGCTGGCCTGCGCTTCTCCAATCTGGACCGCGAGCGTATGAAGCTGGGCGCTTTGCGACATTATCTGCGCGGCCATCGAGTTCGCCTCGGCCTGCAGGCTTGCCTGCGATACCGGAGACGAAGGCGGCGTTGCGGTTGCCGCGCCTGATGCGACTAAGACTGCTGGTATTGCGAACCGGGTTAGAACTCTAACGGTAGATGCAATGTTCGCGCGCTTGATGCATCTGGGTTGAATAATCTCTCCTTCTTTCGACACCGGCTAGGGCGCACCCTCCGATTTTCTAATCGTGGATGTATTTCGCCTATTTCATGCCAACACGGTAACGTAGCTGTCGCAACCAGGTTGGCGTAGTTAGCCGGTGTTTTGTGGGAGTCCGAACCGCCCGGTGCGCCGCATATTGCCTCGATCTACGGAGGCTTGTGCAGCACTACTATACCAGGCCACTACCGAGGCAGATACACTGCTCCCGGCCAACGTGCTACAAAATGCAGTCGCGCTGGGTCCAGAACCCACGCCAATAACGCCTGTCAAACTGCTTAGCAGTGCCCCCTTTTCGAGCTCCTAAACGCTCTTACCAATATACCAGGCCAAAGAGGAATGAGAGACCGGTAAGGCTAGCGGAGCTGCGCTCGGATCAGGTTAAGGGCACTGCCCGCCTTGAACCACTGGATGTGAAGCTCCGAAAGGGTATGCCGCAGCTCGAACTCCTCGATGGAACCGTCCGCGTGGTGGAGGCGGCCGGTGACCTCCCGGTTGGGTGCAAGGTTGGCTAGGCCGACGAGGTCGATAGTGTCGTTCCGTTGAATCTTGTCATAGACCCCGCGGTCGGCAAAGGTAAGCGGGAGCATTCCCTGCTTTTTGAGGTTTGCCTCTGCGATTCGAGCGAACGAGCGGGCAATGATAGCGCGTCCACCTAGGTAACGCGGCTCCATAGCGGCGTGCTCGCGCGATGACCCTTCGCCATAGTTCTCGTCTCCGATCGCGATCCATGCCAACCCGGCTGCCTTGTAGTGGCGTGCTACTTCGGAAAGCTGCTCTACTGCCTTGTGGATCTGGCACCAACCTTTCCCGGTCTCGTCGGCAAAGGCGTTGTTGACACCGAGGAAGAGGTTGTTGGAGATGTTCTCCAAATGCCCGCGGTAGCGGAGCCATGGTCCCGCAGCGGAGATATGGTCGGTGGTGCACTTTCCCACGGCTTTCATGAGAACCGGGAGACCAATCAGATCCTTGCCGTCCCACGCAGGGAAGGGCATGAGCAGCTGGAGCCGTTCTGAAGCCGGGTCGACGGCGACCGTGCGATCTGCGGGAGTGATCTCGGGACCAAAAAACCCCTTCTCATTCGGCGCGAATCCGGTCAAGGGAAGTTCTTGGCCGCTAGGGGCGGGAACTATGTTGCCCTCGAGCTTGTCGGTAAGTGGGTTGAACGCGAGCGTGCCGGCAAGGGCGTAGGCCACTACCACTTCAGGGGAGGCGATAAAGGCCTGAGTAGCCGGGTTTCCATCGTTGCGCTTGGGGAAGTTGCGGTTATAAGAGGTAAGGATGGAGTTGAGCGCGCCAGGTTCGGTGTCGGATCGGCTCCACTGGCCGATGCAAGGTCCACAGGCGTTGGCAAGCACCGTTGCTCCAATGGCAGTAAGGTCCTCCAGGAGTCCATCGCGCTCAATGGTCGCTCGGGTCCGCTCCGATCCGGGCGTCACCAGCAGAGGGCTTTGAACTCGCAGCCCACGGCTCTTTGCCCAGCGGGCTATCGAGGCAGCGCGAGAGATATCCTCGTAGGACGAGTTGGTACAGGATCCGACGAGGCAGTAAGAGAGAGTGGTCGGCCAGCCGTTTGCCTTTGCCTCTGCCCCTATTGCACCGGTTCCTCGACCAAGGTCCGGGGTGGCAGGACCGACTATCTGCGGTTCAAGCTCGCTCAGATCGATCTCGATTACTTGGTCAAAGTAGCTGGCTGGATCCGCTTCGACCTCGGTGTCGATGCTGAGAAGGGGCAGATTTTCGGCAACCAGCGCGGCCACCTCGGCCCTGCCGGTTGAGTTCAAATAGGCGATGGTGTGGTCATCGGCGGAGAAGAGGGAGCAGGTGGCGCCGATCTCGGCGCCCATATTACAAATGGTCGCCTTTCCGGTGGCCGAAAGTGCACGCGCGCCATCGCCGAAGTACTCGATGACCGCCCCAGTGCCTCCCTTGACGGTCAAAATCTGGGCAACTTTCAGTATTACATCCTTGGGCGCGGTCCAGCCACTGGGCGACCCCTTGAGATGTACCCCGATGATCTTGGGAAAACGGACGTTGAATGGCTGGCCAACCATGACGTCGACGGCATCGGCGCCACCTACGCCGATAGCGATCATTCCAAGCCCTCCGGCGTTCGGGGTGTGGGAGTCGGTGCCGATCATCATCCCGCCGGGAAAGGCGTACTGTTCCAGAACCACTTGGTGGATGATTCCGGATCCCGGTGCCCAAAATCCAATCCCGTGTTTTGCCGATACTTGCTTGAGAAAGTCGTAAACCTCGCGGTTGGTGTCCTCGGCCGCGTGAAGATCTTCGCTTGCCCCCGATCGCGCTTGAATCAGGTGATCGCAGTGGACAGTGGTGGGTACGGCTACCTCGGGAAGGCCCGCGGTGAGGAACTGGAGAAGTGCCATCTGAGCGGTGGCGTCCTGCATCGCCACCCGGTCGGGAAGGAGATCCACGTAGCTCGCTCCGCGCTCAACATCGGAGTGCGACGGCTCTGCAAGGTGGGCAAAAAAGATCTTCTCTGCCAAAGTGAGTGGGCGTCCAAGCCGTTCTCTTGCTACAGCAACGCGCTGGTCCAATTGGGCGTATATCTGCTTTATCGAGCTAGTCGGCGTGGTAACGGCGGCGGTCGGCATGTCGATCCCCCTTTCGCGGTCATCGGCTATGATACAAGTATAAGACATGTTCGGGTACCAAGATACGTGAGCGTGGCTGATCAGCTGAGAATGGATCTCACCTCAGCCACACTTTACCGAGGAGATCTGCTTCCATCCGAGGCAGAGTTGAGCGCGCGCTTTGCGGTGTCGAGGATAACGGTGAGGCGCGCCTTGGAGGTCTTGCGCACCGAGGGCTTGGTGGAGTCGAGACAAGGGCTCGGCTGGCTGGTGGTGCAGGAGCCGTTTAAGCAGGTGCTTGGCCGATTTACCACGATCGAGGAGCAGCTCGAGGAGCTTGGAGTCGCAACTCGGAGGTGCATTGTTGGCTCCAGGACGGTCAGGGCTAATGGGCGTCTCGAAGAGGTTCTCGGGGGAGGAGAGCTCCTGGAGGTCACCCGGGTAAACCTAGCCGATGGCCAGCCCTTTGCCCGGGTAACGGTTTGGGTCCAGTCCTATTTGGCGCGCTCCTTTACCCTCGACGAGGTGGAGGAGCACAGCTTTTACGCGCTTCTGTCGCGATCGGGAACATTGAAGCTTCCGCTGGCCCGGGCGGTGCAGAACATCGCGGCAACCGCGATCTCCGAGGAGGATGCGGAACTCCTCAAGGTCAGTGCGGGTTCGCCTGGGCTGCTTTGCGAGCGGATCACCTTCGACCGGGGCGATCATCCGATTTTGTTTTCGCGGTACGTCTTCCCGGGGTCGCGGGCGATCTTCGAAGTCGAGCTGAGCTCGGAGGTCAGTTCGATCGCTCCAACCGGACTGCGGCTGCTCGAATAACCGTACGGAGGCTCCTTGAAGGGGCCCTCGTATGGCTGGTATGGTTCTGGTTACCTGACGGCGTAGGAGAGGCATTGGGCCGCGCAGATTGCGGGGCCGGGGACGACCTTGCGGATGGTTACCCGGAAGTAGCCGGAGCCGAATCGGGCGATAGGCTTGGAGTGCTCAAAAGCTATAAAGACTGGCTTTACTGTTGAGTCCTTAATACTTTTTATGTCGGCTCTGTTGTAAGTTTGCGATGGGAGTTGGAGAGTACTGCGAAGATCAGCTGTCGAAACGATGTAGCCGATGTCTTTTACCGGATTCGGGTAGCGGTGGTTAACCTCTGGATCGGGACCGTACTTCCAGACCCAGACCACGTGCGTCGGGGCGAACCCCTCGTCGACCAGATCCAGCCACAGGTAGTCGTCGGTGATGAGCACCGATCTCCGCGGGACGTGTGCGTTGATCCACCTTTCGGCTTGAAGGACGAAGCGCCAGTTGTTGCTCGCCGGAGCGGTACTCATCAGATGGGCGTCCGCTAGTGCGTAGCTGGGGTAGACGAGATAGCTACCGGCTACGAGGTCCGCCGTTGCCAGCAACGCTCCGGCAACTTGTCTTGTGCGCTGGGAGCGCTTGGCGATGTCGTCCATGCTCAGCACCCGCTTCGGCCGCTTGGAGGTGGAGATCTCCGGTTCCGCGCCGGTCAGGTCGATCACCAGGTTGCGTTGATTCCAACGCCGCATCAGCGACACCAGCGAGGTGAGCGGTGCGGTCAGCGCATCGATGACGATCCTAGCTCCAAGCCCGATTGCAAGCGCGCCGGTGCCCAGGTAGGCGATGACGAACATCGCCGGTACGTACCCTCCGGGCCTCACCAGCATCGCGGCTCCAAGCAGGTTCATTACTCCGATGAAGGAGGTAGAGCGGCGACCGAGGCAGATAACGCTCGATGCGAGGGTTGCAATTAGGAAGTAGGGATCGAGGCCCCACCAGGTGGAGAAGAATTTGGACGCCATCGTTCCGGAGGTAAATATACTTCCGCCTGAATATCGCTGGAAAAGCTGCCATTCGATCGCCCCGATCAAGCTGGTGTGGTGGGGACCGGCCGGGAACTCGCCGCGAAGGATGGCAAAGAACGGGTAAAATGCGACAACGATACCCGAGGTGCCAAGAAAAACGGCAATTGAGAATTTGCGTAAAGCAGCCTTGGTGTTGATCGCAATGTACAAAATTGCTGACGGCAAGAAGAGCGCCAGCGTCTCCTTGAAAACCACTGCGATTCCAAGGGGCATGCCTCCGATGGCTGCTCGC
This sequence comes from Actinomycetes bacterium, assembly GCA_021819205.1. Classification (GTDB taxonomy): domain Bacteria; phylum Actinomycetota; class Acidimicrobiia; order Acidimicrobiales; family Acidimicrobiaceae; genus JAKARV01. Next base: position 8,401 of record JAKARV010000002.1, read on the forward strand.
CAGGGCCAGCTGCGCGAAGACGCCAACGCGGCGATACTCAGCGGCATCCACGTCAGCCCGATGTTGACGAGGAGTACCTGCCGGAGGTAGTGGATCGAGAGCGGGGAGAGGCAAAAGATTGCGAGTGCTCCCAGGCAGATCAGAACCCTGACCTTGAGGCGCCGGAGGATGTAGTGGAGTGCGAAGGCGTAGACGGTGGAGCAGATCGGTATGAACTTTTGCGCCGCCAGCGTGGTCATGATCTGGCCGCGGCCGGAGGGATGGGTGAGCTAGCTCGAAATAGCGATCTGGATCCATCCCATTGGCAGGATCGACCACTCAGCGGGTCTTCGCAACTGAGGCGAATGCTTCTCACGGGTGCCACAACGTTGGTCCGGACGACTGGCTTGTTGACAAGTTGAGCTGATAAACCAGGTCGGCCGTTGCAAAATGGAGGCCTTAAGGGCGGTAGCAGTTGCCACTGCGCCCAAGTTTAAAGCGGTTCGAGGTACGGTGCATTAGGATGCACGGCTTCGATCGATATCGTCCTCTAGGCGGGAGAGGTATGGTTTGGTGATCTCTGGTTCGGTTTCCAATGGCCCTGCCTGCCGTTGGCGAGTTGATCGGGTTGTGACGTCGGCGGAGGAGGCGCACTGCTTTTGGCCGGCCACCGGCGATTTGCTGCCGTTGGCCAGGTTGGTAGACACCGTCGATTCGGCGGTTGTCTTTGGTTCTTCGACCCCTGCGGAGGAGTACTCTCTTGCCGCTATCACATCCGCGGGGTACGAGGTCGTCCGGAGGCGTAGCGGCGGCGGGGCGGTGATCGTGACGCCGCAAGATCAACTTTGGTTGATGCTTTACCTTGACTCGCATGATCCGCTTATCTCGTCAGATCTTGGCCGCTCGTTTATCTGGCTCGGGGAGCTTTTCCAGCGGGTGATCATGGATATAGCTGGTCTCGAGCTGGAACTGGTGACGGAGCGGCAACCGCCAACAGATGGCTCCCGCATCGCCTGCTTCGCAGGTCTCGGCTTCGGAGAGCTTCACGTCTCTGGCAGAAAAGTTCTTGGTCTTTCGCAGCGGCGGAGCCAGGGTGTCGTGAGTTTCCAAGCTTCGCTGCTCTTTGTGGATCGACAAGCAGAGCTGATTAACTTTTTACGCCCCAGTATGCCTGCCCCGGAGTCGGCAGGTTTGGCAGAGCTGTGCGATTTTGATCGGAAGCTGCTCGTCGAGGCGGTTATCTCCGCAATCACCAGCCGCTAACCCGGCATTCGAACCAAAAACCGATCGAAATTCGGTCAAGTTTTGTCAACGCTTGCCGAAAAATCTCATTGAAGTGGGGCAAAGTGGGCTAAAGTGGGCCATTATGGTGATTTGTGGGCGGTGTAGAGGCCGTGTGGCCGGCTGTTAGTGGGAGAGCCAAGTTTTTTGGCTCTTACACGCACACCCTCGACCAGAAGGGGCGCCTTACCCTGCCCGCAAAGTTTCGTACCGAGTTTGGCGAGCGTCTCTTTGTGACCCCCTCGCAGTTCCAAGATCCTTGCCTCGTACTCTGGACGGTCGACGACTTCACCAGCTTTTCCAACAACGTCTCTCCGGAGCAGTGGCAAAACCCTGGCGAGCGGCGCCGACTGCGGACCTGGGCTGGAAGCGCTTTCGAAGTTGAGATCGACCGGCTGGGGCGTGTTGGGTTGCCCTATCCGCTTCGCCAAGGCGCTGCTCTTGAGCGCGAGGTGTTGGTCCACGGAAATTTTGGGACCATCGAACTGTGGAGCCCGGATGGCTGGGTGGCCTATCAAGAGCAGGGGCTTGAGGATGAGTAGTCATACGCCGGTCATGGCTAGCGAAGTCGTAGCGGCGATGGCGGAGTTCTCCTCGGGGACCTACGTCGACGCCACCTTGGGGGCTGGTGGCCACTCGTTGCAAATCCTCGAGGCGTATCCAGGGCTAAACCTTCTCGGGTGCGACCGTGATGGACAAGCGTTGAAGCTTGCCGAAGCGGCGCTGGCACCTTACCGGGACCGCGTGGAGCTGGCCCAAGCGCGCTTTTCCGAGCTGGGTTCACTTCTTGGTGGCCGTAAGGATCCTCCGATAGCGATTCTTGCCGACCTTGGCGTATCGTCGATGCAGTTTGATATCGGCAGTCGCGGCTTTGCGTTCCGTCTAGAGGGGTCGCTCGATATGAGGATGGATCCCGAGCGGGGGGGCGAGAGCGCCAACGATCTTATCGCTAGGGCGGATGAGCAACTGCTGGCGTTGCTTTTTGCGCGAAATGGAGCTGGGGCACAGTCCCGGCGTTATGCGTCCGCCGTGATCGCTAACCGGCCGTTCGCGAGCACTTCCGACCTCGCAGCTACGATTTGGGAAGCAACTCCGGCCCGGCTCCGGGGAGGGAGGATTCACCCGGCAACCAAGGTCTTCCAGGCGTTGCGGATCGCGGTCAACCACGAGGAGGAGGAACTCCACTCGTTGCTCGTGGATGGGTTTCGTGCCCTGGCTACTCCTGGTCTGCTCATGGTGATCTCCTACCACTCCGGCGAAGACCGGGAAGTGAAGCGGTTTATGGTCACCATGGAGAGCGGAGGTTGCACGTGCCCGCCGCGTCTTCCGTGTGTTTGTGGAGCGGCCCCGCTCGGGTACCGCCCAAGGCGATCGGCCGTAAAGCCTGGGCGTGATGAGGAGGAGCGCAATCCGAGATCGCGGAGCGCTCGAATGCGGATGTTGGTGAAGGAACGCGACGGCGAGGATGCCATCAAACGGTTCGAGAGTGGGTGCGCGCGTGGCTAAGCAAGCAGCGACGGCGCCTCTTCACGCGCGGCCAAGATCCGCCGAAGACCGGCTGTATCTTCGGTCCGTAGGTCCGGCAGTATCCACCAAGCGGCGCATTGCTCGCTCCCGGGCTTTGGTGATTTACCTGCTTACCGCGGCTTCCGTCGCACTCGCACTCGGGGGCAGGATTGCGGTGGAGTCTCTTGCGATGCAGCAGTCGAGGCTCTCGCAGCAGATTTACTCGGCATCGACCACCCAGGCTGAACTTGAGTTGAGTGTCGGCAAGCTCTCTTCGCCGCAGCGGATCGTAGAGTACGCGAGCACCCGGCTTGGTCTTGCCTTTCCTGCCTACCTGGAAGTGGTTCCAAAGACGCTAAACAATCCCGTTCCACTGCCGCAGTCGCCGCCGACGTCGGTTTCGGTGCCGCTTCCAGCAGGGGCAAATGTTCGATAGTACCCTTCATCGACGGAGGATTCGCCTGGCGGGCGCCGTTTCGGTGGTGGCAATTGGGCTTCTTCTTGCCCAGCTGGTCAGGGTGACATCCTTTGCGGGTTCGAACTATCAAACGCTAGGAAGCAGCGAGTCGCAGGTTGCCACCATTCTTCCCGGACTGCGGGGGTCGATCTACGCGCGCAATGGCCAGTTGATGGCGACATCGGTTCTGCGGGACGAGATCATTGCCGACCCAATGTTGATTAGCGATAAGCCAAAGGTGGCCGGAGTGCTGTCGAAGCTGTTGGGGATTGCTGAAGCCGAGGTGCTCGCGAAGCTCTCGGTTGCTGGCGGATACTCGGTCGTGGATCCGCAAGTGAAGGTAACAGTGGGCAAGCGGGTAGCTGCGCTAGCTGGCCAGAATGTGCTCCCCGGTATAAACGTAGAGCCGGTGGAGGCGCGTAAGTACCCGATGGGGCAGACCGCAGAGCCGGTCATCGGGAGGATAGGAAGCCAGGGCCAGGGTGTTTTCGGTATTGAGTACCAGTATCAGAACGTTCTTGAAGGGAAGGACGGAAAGGAGGTAAGGAGCGTTGCCGCCAATGGCCTTCCGATTCCGGGTGCTCCAATCTCTTATGTAGCGCCTAAACCTGGGAGCAGCATTACCCTCACCATCGATCCAGCGTTGCAGTACTACGCCGAGCAGGCGCTTGCCGGAGAAATCCAATCCACCAGAGCTTTGGGGGGAACGGCTGTGGTCATGGACGTTGCAACCGGCCAAATTCTGGCAATGGCTTCGCTGATGGCGCCGGCGCCGACCGGCGCGAAGTATGCTTCGCTCCCAAACCAGCCGGTATACGCGCAGCGTAGCCTTCCTACCGAGAGTTGGATCAACCAGGCTGTTGGCTACGCCTACGAGCCCGGGTCGGTGGCAAAGATCGCCACCTTCACCGCTGCACTCCAGGATGGGATAATCACTCCCACATCCACCGAGGTGGTTCCGGATCACCTCACGATAGATGGATCCAATTTCCACGATGCCGAAGTCCATCCGACCCAGACGATGACCATGCAACAGATCCTTGCTCAAAGCTCAAACGTCGGCACCATCATGATCGCGAGAAAACTTGGTGCGCAACGCCTCGCTCAGTCGTTCAAGCGCTTTGGCTGGACCGAACCGACCGGCTTGCTTTTTCCGGGAGAGACCTACGGCTATATGAAGCCAACCTACTTGTGGTCGCCGACTGCTATCGGTTCGATGCCGATTGGCCAAGATCAGTTGGTAACGCCGCTTCAGATCCTTGATTCTTACAATGCCATCGCCAACGGAGGGATCATGACTGCGCCAAAGCTTCTCCTTGGGACCACCAGCCCGTCAGGGCGGTTTTCAGCAGCGTCGTACCCGGGCAGCCGGAGAATTGTTCCTGCAAACGTAGATGCCGAAATGATCAATCTGCTCTCCGGTGTCACCGGCCAGAATGCCACGGCCCCCGCAGCAGCTATTCCTGGCTATGTGGTGGCGGGGAAGACGGGCACATCGCAGAAGGCGTATCACAATGCCAGCGGGTACCAGCCGGGCGCATTTTGGGGCACGTTCGTGGGGATGGTGCCCGCTGTCCACCCGGTGTTGTCGGCGATAGTGATGCTTGATCAGCCAACACCGATCTATGGCGGGCTGGTGGCTGCGCCGGTGTTCTCCCAGATCATGCGTTACGCGCTCCAACGCTACTCGATCACGCCTACGGGGCGCGTGCTTGGAAATTTGCTCCCAAGCGTACCGGCCGGAGGGGGCAAGGCTGGCGGAAGAGTTCACAGAGGGGCCGTGGGTTGACGTCGCTGGCGTTGCAGCAAACCCCCTCCGGGAAAGGCTCGCCGGCTGATGTCGCACAGCCTTGCCGCACAGGCCTGAGAGGACGTCCGGGACGGCGACAACCAGGGTCTGGCGGGCATCGGCACCCAGAGCCGGAGGCAGGCCGCTTGTGCCCAGTCGCCGCGTCTATGGGAAGCGGTGACGGTTTTGTCAAGTACCATGAGTATGGTTGGGCATCTGGTAGGGGTGGGTTGTTGACATCAAACGGGCGGTCGGGCATCGAGCTTGCAGCGCTTGCTGCGCTGGTGCAGGGATCCCGCGTGGTTGGCGATCCGCACGTCCTGGTCACCGGTATTGCGATGGATCACCGTTTGATCGAGAAGGGCGATCTATTTGCGATAGTACCCGGAGCCCACTTCGACCCGAGGAGCGTCGTTGACCAGGCAGTTGAAGCTGGCGCGTCCGGGCTAGTGGCGCCGGGGCGCGAGGCGGACTCCCCCGCAAGCCAGCTGGTTATTCCGGAGAACGTAATCCGTACCGGGGTCGCCCGCTTGGCTCAACAGATCTACGGGGACCCATCGTCAAAGATGGAGCTGGTCGGGGTTACCGGAACCAATGGGAAGACCACGTGCGTCTACCTGATCTCGGAGATGCTGGAGAGGCTGGGCGCAAGCTCGGGACGAATCGGCACTCTTTGGGGACGCCTTACAACTCCAGAAGCCCCTGAACTGGCCAAGCGGCTGGCGCGCTACGTGGCCGACGGTTACCGGTACACGGCGATGGAGATCTCTTCTATCGCTCTTTCCATGCACCGGGTGGAGTCGCTGCGGGTTAAGGTAGCGGTCTTCACCAACCTCTCTCAAGACCACTTAGACTTCCACGGTTCCATGGAGCAGTACTTCGAGGCTAAGGCGTCTCTATTTGACCCCGTCTACACCGAAACCGGCGTTGTCAATGTTGATGATGAGTTTGGGAAGAGGCTCGCTCTAGCCTCTCGCGTGCCCGTTCGGCGCGTTGGGCTTTTCGACGTAGAGCTCGTGGAGATGGGGAGTCAAGGTGTCCGGCTCCGATTTCGCGGCAGGGAGATTTTCACTCCCCTGGTTGGGAGGCACAACGTTTACAACCTTCGTTTTGCGCTTGAGGTCATGGATCTGCTTGGCTTCAGCCTCGATGACGTGGTGGAGGTGATTCCAACAATTTCGGCTCCGCGGGGAAGGCTCCAGCGAGTTTCGAGCCCCTTGGGAACCATCTACGTTGACTACGCCCACTCTCCGGCGGCGCTCAGGGAAGCGCTGAGCGCGGCTCGGCTGGCGGTTGGCCGTAACGGCCGGCTGATAGCGGTCTTTGGCGCGGGAGGCGAGCGGGATCATGGCAAGAGGCCGATCATGGGGGCAATCGCCGAAGCCAATGCGGACTCAATCATCATAACCAGCGACAATCCGCGAGGCGAGGATCCCAGCAGTATCGCCAGCGAGATCCTCCTGGGATGTTCCAATCCGGGTGCGGTGAAGTTGATCCTTGACCGTCACGACGCTATCTATAGTGCGATCGCCGCTCTCGGACCCGAAGATGTTCTTCTAATAGCCGGGAAGGGGCATGAACAGACGCAATCGCTCGGCCGGCAGGTTGTCGCCTTTGACGATGCCAAGGTGGCTGCGTCCGCGGTAGAAGCGGTCTTCGGGGAAGTCCGTTGATCGCCATCCTCGCTTCGGCGGGCCTTGCGCTGCTTTTCTCGATCTTTTTGATTCCGTGGCTGATCGATCGGCAGACCGCGATTGGCATCGGGCAACAGATTCGCGAGGACGGCCCCAGCCGACATCTCGTCAAGGCAGGAACGCCGACAATGGGTGGCGTGGGGATAATTGTTGCCCTCGTCATTAGCTACTTCGCTGTTCATCTTGGACTCGGGGTCGATCTCTCCCGCGGAGGTCTGCTCGTTGTGGGGGTAACCGTCTTTTCCGGAGTGGTGGGGTTGGTTGACGACCTGATAAAAGTCGGAAACCGGCGTAGCCTTGGGTTGACCAAATCGGCCAAGTTTTTGAGCCAGCTCGTTGTCGCCACTGTTTTTGCGGTGCTTGCGCACTACTGGGCAAGAGTGCCGTCGCAGATTACCTTTGTCCGCTTCGGAAGCCTCGATATCCACGTCGGAACGGTTGGCTGGCTGATCTTTGCCGTGGTGGTGATCGTCGGCAGTTCCAACGCGGTCAACCTCACCGATGGTCTTGACGGCTTGGCCGGAGGTGCCTCGGTGTTTGCTTTCGCCGCGCTGACGCTGATCTCCTACTGGATCTTCCGGCACGCCGCCCTCTATCGCGTAAACGACGGACTGGATCTTGCGGTGCTTTCGATTACGTTTGTCGGTGCGATTACTGGCTTTCTGTGGTGGAATGCTCCGCCGGCAAAGATCTTCATGGGGGACGTCGGCTCGCTCTCGATCGGAGCTGGCCTCGGCGCGCTCGCCTTGCTTCTCCACCTCGACCTCCTCCTTCTGCTCCTCGGGGGGCTTTTCGTCCTGGAGACGCTAAGCGTCATCCTTCAGGTCTTCTCCTTTAGGGTGTTTCATCGTCGAGTTCTCAAGATGGCGCCGGTACACCACCATTTCGAGCTCAAGGGCTGGCCGGAGACCACGGTGTTGATTCGCCTCTGGATCGTTGCCGGAGTTGTGACCGCTATCGCCATCGGCGCATTTTACGCCGATTTTCTAGCCGCGGGTGTGGCCGGGCGATGACCGCCTTTGGCCGGGTACTCGTGGTCGGCGCCGGCGTAAGTGGTCGCGGAGCCATTGGCGCCTTGGCGGAGAAGTCGGAGTTTATCGACGTAGCCGAGGACGATCAGGCCAGGGCTGACTTTGCGCGGAGTGTCGCTGGCGTGCGGCGGGTAGCGAGCTTGAGCAGTTTCGATCTATCCGGCTATGACTTGGTTGTCGTATCTCCGGGTGTTCGCCCAAGCTCGCGTCTTTCGGCTGCACGGTGTGAGGTAATCGGCGAACTCGAACTTGGCGCGCGGCTTGCCCAATCACCGATGATCGCGGTGACCGGTACCAACGGCAAGACCACAGTAGCGACGCTAGCTGCGGCAATGCTGGGTGATCGGGGAGTCTTGTGTGGGAATGCTGGTACTCCGCTCAGCGCGGTGTCAGCACTCGAGGAGAAAGTCCTGGTGGTGGAGGTCAGCTCTTTCCAGGCTTACTGGGCGCGCACGTTCTCTCCCCGGGCAGCTTGTTTGCTCAACTTCACCCCCGATCACCTCGATTGGCATGGGTCGCCAGAGGAGTATTGGCGAGCAAAATCGTCCTTTTTTACGCGCCTCGAGTTGACTGCGACTGCGGTCCTCAACCGGGACGATGAGAGTTCTAGGCGGGTTACGACCAAGGCAAAGCGGCGTTACTTTTCGATCGTGCAGCAGGCAGAGTACCGTCTTGAAGGTGGCTGGCTCACTGGGCCCGCCGGCCGGTTGTGCCACGCCGACGAGCTGACCCGTTCGGCTGCGCACGACATCTCCAACATCCTTGCGGCTTGGGGACTGGCGGATTCAATGGGCGCGGACCTAGACCAGATCCGGTCAGCGGCTACCAGCTTCGCCGGTCTTAGGCACCGGATCGAGGTGGTCGGCGAAGTTGGAGGGGTGACGTACATCGACGACTCGAAGGCGACGACACCGGCATCGGTGGTCGCGGCCCTTCGCGCCTACGACAGGGTGATCCTGATCGCGGGGGGCAAAGGGAAGGGACTGTCGTACGAGCCGCTTGCCGCCGTTGCCGATCGGATTCGCGCCTTGGTCGCGATCGGGGAGGCTGGCCGCGATGCTGCCGGGGTCCTTGCGAAGTACGCCATTCCGATCGTGGAGTCGGATTCGATGGCGGATGCGGTCGCGCAGGCGACGCGGCTCGCGGATGGAACGGGAGTAGTCCTGCTCTCTCCGGGGGCTACGTCGTACGACTGGTATGCAAACTATGAAGAGCGTGGTGACGACTTCCGGCAGCTTGTGACCGGGTTGAAGGGGGTTGGATGATGCAGGTACAGCGGCTTCAAAGGGTCAACTGGGTCCGGGTAGGCAACTGGCTGATCATCTCGTTATTGACCGTTGGAATCATCATGGACCTAGCGGCAAGCTACATCGGACAGCTTGGGACCGGGAACTCCGTTGCTGGTTTGGTCAGCCATGAACTGCTTTGGGTAGTTGTTGGGGGGTTGGTCTTCTTTTTCTTTCGGGCGATTGATTTCAAAAGGGTCATCCAGCTTTCACCGCTGTTGCTGCTGGGCGCTATGGGACTGCTGGTCTTGGTCCTGATTCCTGGCGTAGGGGTGAGTGTTGGCGGGGCGAGCCGGTGGTTCCAGGCCGGGTTTATCCAGGTTCAGCCCTCTGAAGTGATCAAGCTTGCGCTGGTTTTGTTTTTTGCACGCCTGGTTACGAAGCGCACCCAAACGACGGTTATCGCACCGGTACTGCTGCTCACCATTATCTGCGCGGGCCTGGTTCTTATCGAGCCGGACATGGGCACAGCGATCATCGTCTTCACCATCGGGATGGCATCGCTATTCGTGGCTCAAGTTCCGCTGCGAAAGCTGGCGCTCCTGGGCGTGTTGGGGATCGGTCTAGGGGTTGGTGCGGCGTTTTCCAGTGCCTATCGGAGGCTTAGGCTGCTCTCCTTCCTGAACCCGTGGCGCTATCGGCTCGACTTCGCCTACCAAGAGGTTCAGGCGCTCAATGCCTTCGCGTCGGGGAAGGTGGTCGGCACTGGACTTGGGAACGGCTTGGCCAACTGGGGATACCTTCCTAATGCTCAGACAGACTTTATCTTGGCGGTAATCGGTCAGGATCTCGGGCTCGTTGGAGCGCTCATGGTGGTGCTTGCTTTGGCCTCGCTTATCTGGCTGATCTTTCGGCTGTCGATGGAGGTTAACGGGGAAGGCGAAAAAATTTTTCTGTTTCTCTTCGGTACTTGGATCCTGGTACAGACCTTTCTTAATGTCGGTGCGGTGATCGGGCTCTTGCCAGTTACCGGTGTACCGCTGCCGCTGGTGTCGGCGGGCGGTTCGTCCACGGTCGCTACGCTGGCGGGTTTCGGAGTGGTGAGCGGCATCGCGCGAAAGGCAGGCATAGGTCGAGGATGACGAGTTCACTGTGGAAAACCCGCGGACAGGACAACGGGGCCATCTGGCTGGCTGCCGGCGGTACCGCCGGACACTTGAACGCAGCGATTGCGGTTCTTCATGAGCTTGGCGACGCGGCATCCCCCGTGCTGATTACCACCGACCGCGCCATCGACTTGATGCTGGGGGCCGATGTGGGCGTGCCAACCGTCCGGCTTTCCGGAGTTGGCCTTGGACGCGGTCCCGTTGCCCTTGCCAAGGCAGTCATAATCGACACGCGCTGCCTGGGCAAGAACCTGGCGGAGCTGGTGCGCTTGCCACGGCCGTCGGCGGTGATCGCCTTTGGCGGGTTCCACACTCCCCTTGCGGTACTGGTCGCGCGAGCGAGAGGGGCAAAGGTCTTTGTTCTCGAACAAAATGCCGTTCTTGGTAGGGCCAACTTGCTGGTAGCGATGCTTGCCACTCGCATCCTTCTCGCTTTTCCCGCCATCCTCCCGCGGCGTTGGTACCAGCGGGCAGTACTGGTGGGAAACCCAATTCGAAGCCGTGGTGCGTTTGAGAGGCGGGGAGCTCGGAAGCGCCTGGGGATGGACGAAGATGGCTTTGTCGTCGTAGCAACCTCGGGTTCGCTTGGATCGGCGAGGGTGAATCAGGTTATTTCCAGCCTTTCAGCTCGAATTGGGGACCTGCCCGGTGTGGAGCTGTGGCATTTTGTCGGCCAGCGGAATTCAGGGGATGGGCCCGCCTCCGCCGGTGCTTACCACAGGGTTGGTTTCAGCGATGAGTTGCTCAACTACATGGGGGCGGCTGACCTGGTTATCTCTCGTGCGGGTGCCAGCACCTTGAGCGAACTTGCGGCGGTTGGGACTGCATCGGTTCTGATTCCCCTTCCTGGATCACCTAGGGATCACCAGCGCCGAAACGCCGAGGTATTTGCCCGCGCGGGTGCTGCGTGGGTAGTTGACGAGAGTGACCTTGGAGTGGACGGGCTTCTCGAGAGGATCGGTTGGGCGATGGAAAACCGGCACGAACTCGACAGTATGGGCTCGGCGGCGCAGTCGCTGGCGAAACCGGAGGCGGCAAGAGCCGTCGTCGAGGAGGTGATCTCGTGCCTTCACCCACGCGGCTAGCCGGTTTTGAACGGATACACATCGTCGGCATCGGTGGTGCTGGAATGAGCGCCTTGGCGTCACTGCTGATCGGGAGTGGCAAGCGGGTCAGCGGGTCGGACTTGAAGTCATCATCGGTTCTCGAGCGGCTTAAGCTGCTTGGGGCGACTATTGCGGTAGGACACGCGGCGGAGAACGTCGAAGATGCCGATGCGGTCGTCTATTCGAGTGCCATTCCATACGCCAATGTAGAGCTGCAGGCGGCGAGGGCGCAGGGCATACCCACGCTTGCGCGGTCGGAACTGCTTGCGGCGGTTGCCGAGGATCGCCGGGTGGTGGCGATCTCTGGCACCCACGGCAAGACCACCACCACTTCGATGATTGCACTCTCCCTGGTCAACGCCGGTCTCGCGCCCAGCTACCTGATTGGTGCGGAGCTGAATGACTCTGGCGCTTCGGGGCAGGCGGGAACGTCCGATCTTTTGGTGGTGGAGGCGGATGAGAGCGACGGCACATTTTTGCGGTTAGACCCGGAAGTATCGGTGGTCACCAACGTCGAGGCTGATCATCTGGACTATTACGGCACCTTCGATGAGTTGAAGCGTGCGTTTCGGAGCTTTGTCAACGGTTCGCGGCTGCTCCCGGTAGTCTGCGTCGACGATCCGGTGATTGCAAGCTTTAACCTCGTGCGGGAAAGTTGCTATGGCTACGGCTTTTCCGATGCTGCGAGGCTCCAGATAAAGAATTTGGTGGTTGCCCCGCACTCGAGTGCGTTCGAGCTGTTTCTCGATCGCAGCCGCCTTGGCGATCTGGAACTGTCGGTTCTTGGCGTCCACAACGTTCTCAACGCTACCGCCGCGGTCGGCGCTGCGCTCCAAGTTGGAGCGTCATTCGGGGATGTAAAAGAGGCGCTTGCGAAGTATGTCGGGGTGAGCCGCCGCTTCCAGCACCGTCGGGTGGCTGCGGGTATCCGGATAATCGACGACTATGCACACTTGCCGAGCGAGATCCGGGCAACCATAGCGGCCGCTCGTCAGCTTGGTTCGCGGAGAATCGTTGCGGTCTTCCAGCCGCACCGTTACTCCCGGACACGTGATCTTTGGCGCGAACTTGGCCAGGCGCTATCCGGTGCTGACGTCGTGGTGGTGGCCGATATATACCCCGCCGGGGAGGAACCGATCCCCGGCATTACCGGAGAACTGGTGTACCAGGCCGCCAGCGATTTCCGGTCGGGCGAGACCTACTACTGCCCGCGGCGTGGGGAGCTGGCTAGAGAGGTTGCCGCCCATCTTCGCGTGGATGACGTCTGCTTGTCCATGGGGGCAGGGGACATTACGACCCTGGAGTCGGAGCTTGCCGAGGTTCTTGGATGAGCTGGGTGTCTCTCATGCGGCGACGGGGGATCGAGCCGGTCGAGGAGGCGGAGCTAGGTGCAAAGACAACTTACCGGGTTGGTGGCCGGGCTCGCGCAGCGATCGAAGTGAGGAGCAAAGAGGAGTTTTCGCGGATCGCTGCGGCTCTTGGTGAGCTTGATGAGCCGGTACCGGTCTTGGTGCTTGGCAACGGGTCCAATATGCTCGTATCTGACCGGGGGTTCGAAGGACTGGTGGTCACCCTCAACCGCCGTAGCTTCGGGGGCATCGAAATTGATGAGGGCAACGCGGCTACTGTAGGCTCGGCGGTCGCCCTGCCGGTGGCGGCGCGAAGGGTTAGCTCGCTGGGGCTGGCTGGACTTGCCTGGGGAGTGGGGATCCCGGGGTCGGTTGGGGGAGCGGTAAGAATGAACGCCGGCGGGCACGGATCGTCGATTGGCGAAGTGCTGAAGGAGGCCTTTGTGGCCGACCTTGCAGCTGGAGGCGAGGTGATGGTGCGGCCGGCAGGCCGGCTGCATCTTGGGTATCGGCACTCGGGGATATCCGCGACCGAGGTGGTGGTCGAGGCTACATTTGCGCTCACCCCTGGGGACCCCGCCGAACTCGGCCGCCTTATCGACGAGATAGTTTCGTGGCGCAGAGAGCACCAGCCGGGGGGGCAAAACGCCGGGTCGGTTTTCCAAAATCCTCCAGACACGGCCGCCGCAGCTCTGATCGAGGAGGCGGGACTCAAGGGACTCCGGTACGGAAGTGCCCAGGTCTCCCCTAGGCACGCCAACTTTATCCAGGCAGATTCGGGCGGACAGGCAGAAGACGTGTACGCGTTGATCCAAGTGGTTCAGGCGGAGGTGGCGAAGCGTTTCGGCATCGAGCTAGGGCTCGAGGTCGAACTGGTCGGTTTCTCGGGTACGCGAAGTGGGGAGGCCAGGTAGTGGAGCACCGGATACGTAGCCGGCGGCGGGAGGTAAGGTGGCGGCGTTTTCGTTATCTCGCGCTCCTTGGGGTTGCATCCGTCGCGGCTGGGGCCGGGGGGTATGGCTACTTCGGGCCAACCTTTCGGGTTCAGGCGGTGACGGTTGAGGGCGTTGGGAACCCGCTGGCCAAGGAGTTGAGCGTTGCGCTTGCGTCCGGATTGGCGAAGGACCACGTCTGGTCGATTTCGCTGCGGCTTGCGGCTGGAAGCATTGCGCGATCGATTCTTGGCGATGAGGTGGCTTTGACTCGGATCTCGCCGTCGTTGCCTTCGGGGTTGGTTGTTCAAGCGCAACCAATAGCGCCGGTGGCGAAGGTCGGTGTCGGTATCGGCGTTGTCCCCGCGGGGGTGGTGATCCCCCTTGCTACTAGGGAAGGAAAGCTTCCCCTCATATCGATCTGCCCAAGGCCGGTTGCGAGCGTAGCCTCCCACTGTATCGGGCGCCTTGCAGTCGGAGAGAGGGTCCCCGGAGCTTTGTTGGGGACGGCGCTGGCCGCTACCAAGTTGGCACCAGGCGCAACCCTTGTTGATGTGCAGGGAGAGGGGGTTGCCGCGATCTTGGAGGCGGGCGGTGTCTGCTTGCTTGGTTCTTCTCGTGACGCGGCCGCAAAACTGGGCCTGTGCGCCCAGCTTGCGCGGAAGAATGCGACCGTAGATTTACGAGGTGTAGATTCTCCGGCGCTTGTCGTTGGGTAGCGTGTAGGCTATGCGGGATCCCACCTACCCGGAGCGGCGCGGGGGCTTTATAGTCGCCGATATTGCGGGTTAGGCGAGGGTTGTAGATTCCCCGCGAGGGGCCGGTGGTCAGGCGGAGGTGAGCGAGTGGTTGGCGATGCCCATAACTATATCGCTGTGATCAAGGTGGTCGGAGTTGGCGGCGGGGGAGGTAACGCCGTCAACCGCATGGTCGAGGCGAGACTTCACGGAGTTGAGTTCATTGCGATCAATACGGACGCCCAGGCTCTGCTGATGAGCGATGCGGATATCCGCCTTGACATCGGCCGGGAGCTGACCCGTGGCTTGGGCGCCGGGTCGGTTCCAGCGATCGGCCGTAACGCGGCTGAGGAGCATCGGGACGAGATCGAGGAGGCGATCAAGGGCGCAGACATGGTCTTCATCACCGCCGGAGAGGGTGGCGGCACTGGTACCGGTGGGGCGCCGGTGGTAGCGGAGATCGCCAAGAGCCTGGGTGCCCTCACGATTGGGGTCGTGACGAGACCATTCTCTTTCGAGGGGAAGCGCCGCTCCAACCAGGCTGACGAGGGGATCGAGACTCTTCGGGAACGGGTAGACACGTTGATAGTGATCCCAAACGACCGGCTCCTCTCGATCGCCAACGAGAAGACATCGATGATGTCCGCCTTCAAGATGGCCGACGACATTTTGCTCTCCGGGGTCAAGGGGATCACCGATCTGATTACCACGCCGGGGGTGATCAATACCGATTTTGCCGATGTGCGGACGATCATGACTGCTGCTGGCACCGCCATCATGGGCATTGGTGTCGCTTCGGGAGACAATCGGGCGGCGGCGGCTGCGCGCAACGCGATTACCTCGCCTCTCCTCGAGAACTCTATCGACGGCGCCCAGGGGATTTTGCTCAACATTGCCGGAGGAGAAGACCTCGGCCTGTTCGAGGTGAACGAAGCGGCAAGCATCATCCAAGGTGCTGCATCTCCGGATGCGAACATCATTTTTGGTTCGGTAATCGACCCATCGATGCAAGAAGAGGTTCAAGTGACCGTGATTGCAGCTGGTTTTGACTCCTGGTCTGGGGTTACACCGGCGATCAAGGTGGCGCCGGCGCCTGTCGCACAGCCGCGGCCAGTAGCGATGGCTGAGCCGGAGGAGATTTCTCGCGTTGCCGACGAAGCCGACGACGGGGATGTTCCTTTCTTTTTGCGGTAGTGATTCGCTTCTCTTTCCCCGATGGCCGTGCCGAGGTCCTGGTGACCGAGAAGGAGGATGGAGACCTTAGGGGAGCTTCCAAGCGCGAACTGCAGTCGCTGGTAGAAAGGTCTCTTGGTGCCTCAGACCTACTGTTGCTGGATCAAATTCACTCAGCTATTGTCGTGAGCGCGGCTGATGCAGGGACACAGCTTCAGCAGGGCGACGCGCTGGTTGG
This sequence comes from Actinomycetes bacterium, assembly GCA_021819205.1. Lineage (GTDB taxonomy): Bacteria > Actinomycetota > Acidimicrobiia > Acidimicrobiales > Acidimicrobiaceae > JAKARV01. Next base: position 24,065 of record JAKARV010000002.1, read on the forward strand.
TGCGGGGTGTTTTGCCCTTGGGGTGATGACGGCCGACTGCGTTCCGATTGTGCTTGTTGACGCGGTCGGCACCGTGGCCACGGTGCACGCGGGCTGGCGGGGCTTGATCGGCGGAGTCATAGAGGCGGCGGCTCGGCACCTTGGAGGCGGCGTGCAGGCCTATGTCGGTCCGCACATCCGTTCTTGTTGCTACGAGTTCAAAGGGCTGGAGCGGGCACGGATTGAGCAGAGGTTTTCGGGTTGCTTCGAAGGCGACAACTTGTCTCTCGACGCGGCGCTCATCCAGACTTTTGCTCCAATCGGCGTTACCATTGCCGGGGGCAGTGAGGAGTGTACGCGCTGCTCGGGCCGGTTCTTCTCCTATCGCGGGGGAAATCTGAGGGAGAGGTTCCTGACCGCGGCGAGAAGCGGTGATCGGTGGCGTTAAGGGCTGATGAGTTCAAGGAGCGCTTGGCTGGCGTTGTAGGCGCTCTCGACCGCATCTCCGCCAACGTCAGAATCGTCTGCGTCACCAAGACGCATCCGTTGGACGATCTCCGGGTGGTGCTAGAGGCGGGAAAGTTGGATCTTGGCGAGAACTATCTGGCGGAGCTGGCAAGGAAGGCGGAGGTCCTGGATGTCGAGTACCGGCCGAGGTGGCATTTTCTTGGACACCTCCAGAGGAACAAGATCGCGGGCATAGCGGCTCTCGCAACGGAGATCCATTCGGTCTCCCGAAGGGAAGAGGTGATCTCGCTGGCTCGCCACGGCTTTGCCGGGAAGGTCTACATTCAGGTGGCGGCTGCCGGGGGTGGCGGGGAGAGGTCGGGGGCTGATGTTGGGGAGATTCCGGCGCTCCTGGATCTTTCTCGGAGCCTATCTCTTGATGTCGTTGGGCTTATGGGGATGCCGCTTCCGGGAAGCGACGTTGAAGTCGCCCGGTACTTCCGGAGCGTGGCCAACCTTGCCGATCAACTTGGGCTGGCGGAAAAGTCAATGGGGATGTCCGGTGATTTTCTCATCGCCGCTGCGGAGGGTGCTACCGTCGTACGATTGGGTACCGTTTTAATGGGTCAACGCTCGTTATAGTGTGTTAGGATAGTCCCCAATTTTGGGGAACGGAGGAGGAGAGATGCCGGCGTTGCGTCGTGCTTTGGTTTGGCTGGGGATAACGGACGACGATGAGGAGTACGAGCCCGCCGGTGTCAGGCATCCTCAGGGGGTTGACGAAGCACCGGCTGAGCGTCCCGCTGAGCGCGGGAGGGTTCAGGTTGTCTCGCCAGGCAGCCCGCGGAAGTCTGACGACGACTCGTTCGAGGAGAGGCGGTCGGCGGTAGTGCGCCCGTTCAACCCGATCCCCGATCGCCCAAAGATCCACTTGGTTCTTCCCACGAAGTACACCGATGTTCAGGAGATTGGTGATCGCATGAAGTCTGACCAGCCGGTTATCATCAATCTGGAAGGGGTTGATAAGGACCTTCGTCGGCGGATAATCGACTTTTCCTCAGGCCTCACCTATGCGCTAGGGGGTAAGGTGAAAGAGGTGAGCACAAGTGTATATCTGCTTTCCCCTGCTCGGGTCGAGGTCGCCGATGAGGAGATGTTTCGGCTGAGACAGAGGACGGTGGCCAAGGGAGTAGGAGGGAATGGGAATTAGGTCTCTCCTTATTGACCTTCTCCTGATCTATGAGGCCGTAGTAATCCTGCACGTGGTGATGAGCTGGTTTCCGGTTACCAATCCCGGCGGACCGATGGATCGTTTCCGGTTCATCCTTTACCGGTTAACGGAGCCGGTGCTTGGCCCAATTAGGCGGGTTATTCCGTCTGTCGGCGGGGGGATGCGGTTCGATTTTTCTCCGCTGATCGTGATTCTCTTAATCCAACTCATTTTGATTCCGATACTATCTCGGTAGTATTCCTCGGTGTTGGGAGGGCGTCCATGGACAGCCAGGGTATTGATGCGCGCCACATTAGAGAGGTAGCTTTTCGCGACAAGATCAGGGGCTACAACCAGGAAGATGTGGACGAGTTTCTCGAGAAGGTCGCCATGGGGGTAGAGTTTCTCGAGAATGAGCTTGCCAAGGCGCAATCGGAGGTTGTTTCTCTGCGGGCTCAGCTGGCGGGGTCTGAGGGCCCGGCAAACGCGGTTGCGGTAGCCGATGGCGACGTGATCCAGCGCACGCTGATCGTGGCGCAGCGCGCCGCCGACCAGCTTCGCTCTGAGGCAGAGCAGGAGGCGGCCGAAACTCGCGAGGAGGCTCAACGCCAGGCCGACCGGATTATGGAGGACGCCCGCAACGCTGCTGACCAGCTTCAATCGGCGCGTCGTGATCAGCTTGCTGCTGAATCTTCGCGTTTGGAGGAGGAGGTTGGCGCGTTGGAGAGGCGGCTTGCCGACATCTCTTCTCGATACTCGTTGACAATCGACAGGATTCGTGGAGAAGTGGCTGGTTTACTTGCCCAAATTGGCGATGGGGATGGTTTTGCCGATAGCGCTGGTCGGATTGATGCGTTAACAGCCGAGGCTTTAGAGCCGGTCGAGCCGCCTGCTGAGCCTGGGGAGTTGGCCGTTGACGAGGCTGGAGAGGAGCAACTCGGCTGGATGATTGCCGACGACGCTCCGGAAGACTTAGCCGGAGACGAGGAGGAGGACGAGGTGCCAAACTTCGTTTTTGGGAACCGGACACCTTCCTCAAGCGAGTCGATATTCCTCTGGGAGCAGGGAGATAAGTAGGCTGGCAGGAGCGTCTTGCTATTCCATCGTGGATGGATGCCGTCTCGAAGTTATGGTGATTTGCTCTAAATCGGCGTCGAAGGTATCTTGAAAGCCCTCCAGCTTGGCTTCCCCGTGGTCGATCACCAGGTCGACCGCGAGTGCCTGGTCGGCGATGTCCTGGTGATGCCGGGAGAGCGCCATGGCCACTCGGCCATTTTGGGAGACTCGGGATAGCTCCAAAGTGATCCGGTCGGTGACGTCGTAGCCCGCGAGCTTTCGATGCTTCTGGACGTGGCGGAGAAGGTCGCGGGCCATCCCTTCGAGAAGGAGATCTTCGTCGAGCGCGACGTCGAGCGCGACTACCGCGGTCTGCGACTCCAGCACTCGCATGGTTTCGGGATCGGTGGGTTCAAGGGCCATCGAGTACTCTCCGGAGAGGAGCGGAACTCCTGCAGCCTCGACTCCGTGCTCCGTCACGCGGTACTCCCCCTCCTTGACGGCCTTGATGACGCGTTGAACGTCGCCACCTAGCCGCGGTCCGATCAGCCGGGGTACGATGGTGATCCGCTGATGGGCGTAGCGCGCAAAGGCGGTGGTGAAGACTACCTCCTTGACGTTGGTCTCGGCTTTGATCAGATCTTCGTAACCGGCGAGGTTTAAGCTGGTAGACGAGGCTATCGTCACCCGTCGCAAGGGAAGCCGAGAGCGGAGCCCGGCTTGCTTGCGGATCGAGTGGATTTGGGAGCAGATCTCGCGCACCGTCTCGATCTCCGCAACCAACTTGTCATCTCGGGTAATCTTGTTGCCTGTTGGCCAGTCGGTCAAGTGGACGCTACGCTCGCCGGTAAGCGCCTTGAAGATCATCTCGGAGATCATCGGCAAAAGTGGAGCGCAGAGTTGGGTTAGCGTCACGAGCGTCGTGTGAAGGGTGTTGTAAGCCTGCTGCTTGTCGGTATCGGTGAGGTTGTCTTGACCGCGTCTCGACCAGAAGCGGTCCCGGCTCCGGCGGATGTACCAGTTGTTGAGGGCATCGAGAAACGCCTCGATCTCCTGGGTAGCCTTTGAAAGGTCGTAGGAGTCGAAGGCGGCGGTGGTCCTGTCGATCAGCTGCCCCAGCTTCGCCAGCAGATAGCGGTCGATTAGGTTGGTGGATGTGGTGTCCGGGTGGCCGATCGACGAGTCTGCCTGCGCGTAAAGGGTGAGAAAGCTGAAGGCGTTCCAGATTGGGTTGATCACCCGCTTTACGGTGTCGAACATCGCTTTGCGCTCCAGCACCATCTCTTGCCCGCGGAGCACGGAGGAGGAGAGCAGGAACCAGCGCATCGCGTCGGCTCCGATCTCTTCAAAGACCTCCCACGGATCGGGGTAGTTCTTGAGCCGCTTGGAGAGCTTTCGGCCGTCGTCGCCGAGAAGGATGCCGTGGGCCATGCAGTGTTTGAAGGGCGGTTCGTCAAAAAGGCCAACCGAAAGCACGTGGAGCGTGTAAAACCACCCTCGCGTCTGTCCGATGAACTCGACGATGAAGTCCGCAGGAAAGGTGTTCTCGAACTTCTCTTTGTTGTCGAAGGGGTAGTGGAGCTGGGCGAAGGGCATCGATCCAGATTCGAACCAGCAGTCCAGGACGTCAGTCACCCGGCGCATCGTCGACTTCCCCGTCGGATCGTCGGGGTTGGGCCGAACCAACTCGTCTATGTAAGGACGGTGGAGATCGGTAGGCTCGACCCCAAAATCAGTGGTTAGCTCGGCTATCGAACCGTAGACATCGACGCGCGGATACTCGGGGTTGTCACTCTTCCAGACCGGTATCGGTGCCCCCCAGTAGCGGTTCCGAGTTATCGACCAGTCGCGCGCCCCCTCTAGCCACTTGCCGAAGGCGCCGTTCTTGATGTGCTCAGGAACCCAATTAATCTCTTGGTTCTTGGCAAGAAGTTTGTCCTTGATCGCGGTAACGTCCACAAACCATGAGCTCACCGCCTTGTAGATCAGCGGGGTGTCGGTACGCCAACAGTGGGGGTAGCTGTGCTCGTAGTTGGAGACCTCGATCAAGGCGCCGTTCTCGCGGAGATGCTTGACTATCGCCGAGTTGGCATCAAAAACCTGCTGCCCCTCGTACCACGGGACTTCGCTGGTGTACCTCCCACGATCGTCTACCGGGCAGACAACCGAGATTCCGTTGGCTTCGCATACCAGCTGGTCGTCTTCACCAAAACCCGGGGCCATCTGGACGATGCCGGTCCCTTCGTCCATGGCCACAAAGCTTGCGGCGATAACCTTGAACGCGTTTGGCTTGCCGGCAAAAAAGGGAAACAGCGGCTCGAAGGAGCGTCCGACCAGGTCGAAGCCTCGAACTTCGGCTACGATCGAGGCATCGCCAAGGTACTCGGCGTACGCTGCCAACCGCTCCTTGGCGATGACGTAGCGCCGGTCGGCTTCGACGATTGCGTAGACCATCTCGGGATTGACGGCGAGCGCGAGATTCGAGGGTAACGTCCAGGGAGTCGTGGTCCAAGCGAGCAGGTAGAGATCGGTGTCCGACGGCGACGTTCCCTCGACCGCGGGGAGGCGGAAGGCGACGGTTACTGCCGGATCGGTGCGTAGCCGGTAGGAGTCATCCTGCCGGGTCTCGAAGTTGGAGAGCGGCGTCTCGCACTCCCAGCAGTAGGGGAGGACGCGGTAGTGCTCGTAGACGAAGCCACGTTCGTGTAGGCGTTTGAATGCCCAGATCACCGACTCCATGAACGAAGTGTCCATGGTCTTGTACGAGTCGACAAAGTCGACCCAGCGGGCTTGCCTGGTTACGTAGCGGAACCACTCGTCGGTGGTTCTTAGCACCAGGCTGCGGCAGTGATCGTTGAATCGGTCGATGCCGAGGTTCTCGATCTCTTCACGACCGGAGAGGCCAAGTTCCTTCTCGGAGGCCATCTCGGCGGGGAGGCCGTGGCAGTCCCAGCCGAAGCGGCGTTCCACGACCCTTCCGGCCATGGTCTGGTATCTGGGGATAGCGTCCTTGACGAACCCAGTCAGGAGGTGTCCGTAGTGGGGCGAGCCGTTGGCAAACGGGGGTCCGTCGTAGAAGACGAAGGCTGGCTTTCCCTGCCGCCGGCGATTTTCGATGGATTCGGCAAAAGTCCCGTCCTTCTCCCAAAAGTCCAGTATCTGGTGCTCGATCGCCGGCAGGTCGAGTTTCGATGGCTGGGGTGGGTAGGTAGTGTCTTGGCCGGATCTTTCCATAATTAAACGTTAGTCGCCACCCTGCCGTTGTGGGATGGTGGTAAATGGTGGATTCGAGCCGCTAGAGTGTAGCGATTCAAAGGGTGGCTAGCTGCAGAAGTGCCGGCCATCGTGAATGGATGGAGATGACTGAAATAACCGAGTCCGAAAAGGAAGCCGTCGAGTCCTACCTCGCGCTGGAGGACGACGCGCTGGAGTCGCTGTCCGAGCCGGAGTTTTTGGCACGGCAACGCGAGCTACTCGCAGTAGAGCGGGAGCACTACATTGCGCAGGCCTCCCAGTTAAAGGCGGAGGCGGACAGCCTTTCGCAGAGCAACGAGCCGGTTGAGGTGCAGTTCGACGAGGAGTCCGGGGAGGGAAACACCCTGACCGTCGAGCGGGAGCGGGACTTGGCGCTGGCGGCATCGGCCTACGCCGCCGTCGATGAGGTAGAGGCTGCGATTGACAAGATCGATCATGGCACCTATGGCGTCTGCGAGTCGTGCAGGGAGCTGATCCCGCGAGCGCGATTGCGGGCGCTCCCGTACGCACGGCTCTGCGTGAAGTGCAAAGAAGGGGGCCTTCCGCGGCGGAGGTAGCAAGGCGGCCGTCCGCGCTTTTAGCGGTGACGGTAGCCGGGGCGGTGATTCTTGTCGATCAGGTCACAAAGAGCTGGGCGCAGGGTGCGCTCAGGTCGGGGCCAATCACCATCATCGGGCCGTTGCGGCTGGATCTGATCTATAACAGCGGTTTTGCATTTTCGCTGGGGGCGGGGCATCCGCTTGCCGTAGGCATCGTTTCGATCGTGATCGCCGTTGGCCTTGGGATTTTTGCTCTCCGAGCCCGGGCCTTGTTGACCCAAGTGGCAGCGTCGCTTGTGGTCGGTGGGGCACTCTCCAACCTTTGCGATCGCGTCTTTCGGGATAACCACGGGGCGGTTATCGACTTTATCTCTCTACCTTTTTGGCCGGTCTTCAACTTAGCCGACGCCTCGATCACCGTGGGGGCTCTGCTTCTTGCGGTGGCTGGCCTTCGCGAAAGCCGGTGACTGGTGTCGGAGGGCCGGCAGATGGAGGTCATAGTAGGGGGGTCTCTTGCTGGGGAACGCATCGATAGAGCGGTTGCCTTGGTAGCGGAGGTATCGCGATCAGCCGCTATTGCGCTTATCGAGTCGGGTGACGTAACCGTTGACGGTTCGGCGCGGGTCAAGAGCCATCGGCTTGCGCCCGGGCAGGTGCTTCGGATCTGGCTTCGCGCTCGAGAGGAGGCTTTTGCGCCCAACGATCTCCCAAACATCCGCTACAGCGATGACGATCTTCTTGTGGTGGAGAAGCCGGCCAACTTGGTAGTCCACGCGGCACGGCCGCAGGATCGGCGGCCAACTCTGATCGGTTCCGTGCTGCTCGCCCACCCGGAGATTGCCGAGGTCGGCGAGGACCCCCTTCGTCCCGGAATAGTCCACCGCTTAGACCGGGGAACCTCGGGCTTGATGCTGGTGGCCAGGTCGCAACGGGGCTTCGAAGCTCTGAAGCTGCAACTCGCCCGGCATGCGGTGGAGCGGAAGTATTTGGCCCTTGTCCGGGGTGTGCCGGCGAGCGGTTCTGGCGTGGTGGACGCCCCTCTGGGGCGCGATCTCCGGGATCCGCGGAAGGTTGCGGTTGTGTGGGGTGGAAAGCGAGCGGTAACGCGCTTCTCGCTGGCTGTCGGCACTCCCGACTACTCGCTGCTCGAGGTGCAGTTGGAGACGGGGAGGACGCACCAGATCAGGGTCCACTTGGCTTCGATCGGCCTTCCCTTGGTCGGCGACGAGCTCTACGGTGTGGCCTCGGCTGTGCTGGAGCGCCCGTTCCTCCACTCGCGCTTCATCGCGTTCCTCCACCCGTTTACCGGGCGACGGATTGAGATCTCAAGCCCGCTGCCCAGGGATCTTCTATTGGCGCTGGAGCATCATGGGATCAGCCCTGCCCAGGGCATAGCTGACGGTGGAGGCTAGGCCGCGGAGGTCTTGAGCGCCGGGTGTTCGGCGAGCCGACTGAGGGCAGATGCCTCCAGCCTTCTCGCTCGCCTAGGGCCGATGCCGAGGATTCGCGCAGTTGCCTCAAGCGAAGCGGGCCGATCTCCACTGAGGCCGAAGCGAAGCGTCACCACCGCCCGTTCGAGGGCATCCAGGCCCTCCACCGCTTTGCGCAGCATATCGCGGGAGATCGAGTCGTCGATATCCTCTTCGAAGGAGGTGTCCGGCCCGACGACGAGGTCTCCAAGGCTGGTCTCCCCCTCTGGACCGACCGCCTGATCCAGGCTCGCGACCACCCTGGCCGCGTGACGGACGTCGGAGAGCTGCGATTGGGAGAGGTTGGATGCAATTGCAATCTCTTCCTCGGTCGGCGCCCTCCCCAGATCTGCCGCAAGCTCGCGGCTGACGTTGTCAACCCGCCGTGAACGCTCGGCCGCCTCCATTGGCAGCCTGATGGCCTGACCGTGGTTGTGCACCGCGCGCTGGAGCGACTGCCGCACCCACCAAGTGGCGTAGGTCGAAAACTTGAAACCGCGCCTCCAGTCGAACTTCTCGACCGCGCGAATGAGGCCAAAGGTGCCCTCCTGGATCAGGTCGGACAGTTCGACGCCACGATCCTGGTACCGGCGCGCCCAGTGGACGACGAGACGGAGGTTGGCCGCCACCATCTCGGCCTTAGCCTCTTCGTCACCATCACGCACTCGCTTTGCCAGTTCTACCTGCTCCGCAGCCGAAGGCAGGGGGTGCTTTGCCAGATCGTCAAGGAAGAGCCTGATGGAGTCGGCCCCAAGGCCGGCTGCAGCCAGGGCGTTGTCAACTTCAGCCTGCATGGAGCGCTTCCGCCCCCGGGGCTCGGTGGTCTTTGCAGAATTACTTCGTACTACCATCGTCATTAATCCTTTATCGTCGGATGCACCTGCTGGGTTACCTTTTTGCCCTGCTGCTCTGCAACATCCAGACTCCGGCCGCCAACCCAATCGCCCTGGCTGCAAGCCCGGCCTGATCGCAACGGCACTTCCGAAATAACTGGATGTCCTTTCATCGGCTTATTTAGAGCTGTTAGTTGATGCCTTACTTATCTTTTGTGTCGCACCAGTATAACACAGCCGGGACAGATTCTGTTTCCAAGTTTCAGGGATGCCCATTAATTAGAATTGACCTGGCCGCGACCTCCTCAAGAGTTTCTTGGTTGTACTAGAAGTAAGGGGAGGAAGGCATGGCGTTTTTTTGCGAGCAGGAGGGGCATATGTTGCGAAGGCGGGTTTTGCGACTGGGATTACCCGGAGTTGCCGGGGTTTTTGCGCTGGTCGCCGCGGCTGTTACCCCATCTTTGACTAGCGCGCAGACACCGCTGCTCGAACAGATGTCACCAAATCAGCTGATTGGGGCGGTAATGGGTGCGGCTCCGGTCCAGTACTCGGGGACGTTGGCGACCACCTCCAATCTATTGGGGCCGGCATCATCGCTGCTCTCGTCTTTGGGGAAGTCGAGTACGCTTCCGCAAGGGACATCGACCGAGGAAGTCTACCGGGGGCCAGGTCACGACTTCCGGGTACAGGTGCTGGACGCGCAGTCGGAACGGGATTTGTACGTGAATTCTCGGGCGGCCTGGCTCTGGAGTTCATCGGGTTCGCTGGCGGAGGAGATTGTGGGCTCGTCTCCAGCTCACACCGGAAGCACGCTGAATCCGACCGAGATGGCCGACAGGATCGTTGCAGCCCTCTCGCCGACGTCGACGCTTAGCGTCGGGGCGAACACCTACGTTGGCGGGCAAGCCGCCTACGACCTGACCGTCACGCCAAACCAGTCGGGCTCTATGGTCAAGCGGGTGAATATCTACGTTGACGCGACTAACTACCAGGTACTCGGGTTTCAAATAATGGCGGTGGGATCGTCAACGCCGGCGCTATCGGTCGAGTACTCGCAGATCAGCTTCGCAGCGCAGCCAGCCAGCCTATTCGACTTTGCTCCCCCGAAGGGCTCCACCGTGAAAACGGTCAAGCTTCCGCTTGTCATGGGTGGAAGCAGCTTTAGCTCAAAGATCCTCGGAACCTCTTGGGATTCGGTGGCCGAGATGCCGGAGAAGGCGCTTACACAGATGCTGGGAGTGCCGGCTGCGAGTAGCCTGGGCGAGCTCGAGACCCCGGTGAAAGTTGGTGGAGTTGCCGCAGAGCTTTTGCGGACGACGCTGGTGAACGCGTTGATCCTTCCGAACCAAAAGGTCTTTGCCGGAGCCGTCAGGCCGTCGGTGTTGGAGGCGGATGCGCTAGCTGGAATGGGAGGCTAATGGCTGCTGCCATAGCGGTAGCCGAACTGACAAAGCGGCTTGGAGGTTCCACCGTAGTTGACAGTGTCTCCTTGGAGGTTCCCGAGGGGTCGGTATTTGGGTTTCTCGGTCCAAATGGTGCGGGCAAGACCACCACAATCAGGATGCTTCTTGGCTTGGTCCACCCCGACGCGGGCAGCGTTGAACTCCTGGGTGCAAAGGGTCCGGCAATCCGGAGCATACTGCATCGAGTGGGCGCGATGATCGAGGGTCCGGGGTACGTACCTTACTTGAGCGCGAGGGATAACCTATCGCGCTTGCTTGCCGCCGAGGGTGTGAGGCGCCGCGACCGCGCAGCGGCCATCGAGTCGGCGATTGAACGTGTTGGGTTGACGAACGCCGCCAACAAACCGCTTAGCCGTTACTCCATGGGGATGAGGCAGCGGTTTGCGATCGCCGGTGCGTTGTTGAGGGATCGCGATCTGTACATTCTTGACGAGCCGACCAACGGGCTTGATCCCAGTGGCATGCGCGAGGTGCGGAGGCTGATCCAGGATCTCGCCGCCAGCGGCAAGACGGTCTTTGTCTCGACCCATCTCCTCTCGGAGGCGGAGCAGATCTGTTCCCATGTAGCGTTCATGTCGCAGGGGAGGCTGGTGGCTGCCGGCTCGCGGGAGGAGTTGCAGAGGGAGTTCCCGACCGAAGTGGTGCTGCGGATATCATGGGCTGGGCAAGTGGTGTCGCACCTTCCGGTGAGGGTGTTAGAGGTCAACGGGGAGCAGGCGCGGGTCGCGGTCCTCGAGGACCGCCTCCCGGACGCGCTAGCGGAGTTGGTGGCCGCCGGCATTTCGGTTTTGGGCTTTGAGAACGGGCATCGGAGCCTGGAGGAGATCTTCATCGCCGAGGTCGGGGAGGGATTTGATGTTCGCTGACGAGCTTCGGCGCGTTTACCGGAGGCCGAGAAACTTGGTTATTTTGCTGCTGGTGGCGGTGGTCCCGGTCCTTCTCGGGGTAGTGGTCAAAGTTGGCGGCGGACCCAGGCACGGCGGGGGGCCGCCATTTTTTGCCGAGATCACCCAGAACGCTGTCTTCTTGCCGGTGGCCGCGCTCGCTTCGATGGAGGCCCTGATCATTCCGCTGACCGTGGCTATCGTTAGCGGTGACGCTCTGGCTGGGGATGCCGCCAACGGATCGCTGAGATACCTTCTAGTCAGGAAGCTGGGCAGGGTTAGAATACTGAATGCAAAGGCGATCTCGGCGCTGGTCTTCACTCTAACCATTGCAGCTGTCATCGCTGGCGTCGGTCTTGTCCTTGGCTTTGTCTTGTTTCCCGGTGGGCAACTCGTCACCCTCTCGGGCCAGGCGGTATCTGTTGGTGGCGGCATTCTCGATGTGGTGCTGGCGATGCTTCTGGTCGGCGTCTCGATGTTTTCGGTGGCGATGGTCGGGATCGCCGTCTCGAGCTTCACCTCCTCCTCCCTTGCCGCCGCATCGATTGCGTTAACCGTTGCGGTGGCGAGCGAGGTGATTTCGGCAATTCCGCAGTTGAGCGGGATCAGGCCAGCGCTGCTTTCCAACTATTGGGGCAGCTATGTCGACCTCTTCAGGTCACCGATGGTGTTGGGCGGTGTCTTTAAGGATCTTTTGGAGCAGGCGGGATGGTCGATCGTGTTTTATGCGATCGCAGTACTGAACTTTGGCCAGCGGGACATCCTCACCTAGCGGTTTCGCCACTGGGGGTCCGGAGCACGCGTGGTGGCCTACTGGCGTCAACCGCTGTTTCGAACCTTGCGAAAACGCTTTGCCATCAGCATCGCCACCCCGACAAGCAGGGCAAGTACGAAGATTGTGGTTGCCACCGTCGACAAGAAGTTCAATACCCATCCGAGTATGATGAGCGCGATTATCACGCCGGCGGCGCTCGCCAGAATTTTCAGACCGACAGTTTTCATGGCTTGCTCCAATCGCTGCACCTAAGTTCATGCTAGCTAAGTCGAATCATCCAGTCCAGCTCTTCGCCTCAACGCGGCCTTATGAAAGCACGGCGACGGTGCCGGAACCAAGAGTCTGGCGGCAAGTCGACGGAATCGGAGCAGTATTTTCTTTTTGGCTGCGGATTTGGTTGCGAGAGCGGGGTGTTTGAAGTCCTAGAGTTACCTTGGCTATGCTTCGCGTTGGGAGGATCGATGAACAGCAATGCGGTATCTCTGGTGGCGGCGGTTCCCAAGGGGCTTTTGATTGGAGGAGAGTGGTCGGCGGCGGCAAACGGTGCGGAGTTCCCGGTGGAGAATCCCGCCAACTCCGAAGTGGTGGCGATGGTTGCGGACGCCGGGAGAGAGGAGGCGCTGGCAGCGCTTGAGGCTGCCAGCTACGCTCAGGCGTCGTGGACGAAGACTTCGCCACGGAGCCGCGGTGAAATCTTGCGCGCTGCTTTTGAGGAGATCATGCGCAGACAGGAGGAGCTGAGCCTTCTCATGACCCTGGAGATGGGGAAGCCGCTAGCGGAGTCGCGGGGGGAGGTAGCATACGCCGCTGAGTTTCTTCGCTGGTTCTCGGAAGAGGCGGTACGCATCTCCGGAGACTTTTACACCTCGCCAGATGGAACTACTCGCATTCTTACCAGCAGGGTACCGGTCGGGCCGTCTTACTTGATCACGCCGTGGAATTTTCCACTTGCGATGGGTGCCAGGAAGATGGGACCCGCACTGGCCGCCGGGTGCACGGTCATTCTCAAGCCGGCGGAGCAGACGCCACTGTGCTCGCTGGCGCTTGCGGATATCCTGGTCGGTGCGGGGGTTCCGGCAGGTGTTGTCAATGTGATCACCACTTCGAATCCCGTGGCTGTTACCGACGCCCTGGTCGGCGATCCGCGCTTGCGGAAGCTCTCCTTCACCGGTTCGACGGAGGTCGGGCGCGAACTAATGGCAAAGTCTTCTCGGCACCTGCTCCGCCTGTCCATGGAACTTGGTGGCAACGCTCCGCTTATCGTCTTCGAGGATGCCGATCTCGACAAGGCGGTCAGCGGGGCGATGCTGGCAAAGATGCGCAACATGGGGGAGGCGTGCACGGCGGCGAACCGAATCATGGCGCATCGGTCGATTGCTGGGGAGTTTTCCCGACGCCTCGGGGAGCGGATGGCGGCCCTTAGATTGGGCGATGGAACCGATCCTGCCGTGGACGTAGGACCGCTCATCGATCAGGCGGCCGTCAGCAAGGTCACTGAGCTTATGGCGGATGCTTTGGGCCACGGAGCAGAAGTGGTCGTGGGCGGGTCGCGGGTCGGCGACAGCGGCTACTTCTTTGCACCGACCGTCATAAAGGGCGTACCGCGCCACTCCCGGATGTTTTCGGAGGAGATATTTGGGCCGATCGCACCGGTGTACGAGTTCGATAGCGACGACGAGGCCTACGAGATGGCGAACAGCACTAGCTACGGGCTGGTTGCATACATTTTCACCGAGTCGTTTTCGCGAGCTCACCGTAGTATCGAGGCGCTCGATACCGGAATGGTCGGGGTAAATCAGGGGTTTGTCTCCAACGCGGCAGCGCCCTTTGGCGGTGTGAAACACTCCGGGTTTGGCCGGGAGGGTGGTTTCGAAGGAATCCACGAGTATCTCACGGTGAAGTACGCGGCGCTGAACCTGGGCTGAAATGAGGTCGAGTTCGAAGTGGTCGGGCGCGGTGGCTTTCAACCGTTTCGTCGAGCGCTTTGACGCCTGGTATGAGAGCAGCCAGGGTGCACGGGCCTATCATCTCGAATTGGAGTGCCTTCGCCCTCTGTGGCCGGTAGGCGGCGTGCCACGCCTGGAAGTGGGCGTGGGGACCGGGCGTTTCGCTTCGGTGCTCGGCGCGGAAGTGGGAATCGACCCAGCAAAGGAGGCGCTTCGCAGGGCGGCGGCGCGTGGTGTTATTGCGGTTCAGGCTGCTGGCGAGCGCACTCCATTTGGTAGCCGTGCCTTTATCGGGGTCTTGATGGTCGGGGTTCTTTGCTTTGCAGACCGGCCCCTGCTCCTACTGGAGGAGGCGAAGAGGGTTCTTGATCCTTCGGGAGTGCTTCTGGTGGGGGCGGTTCCGCTGGATAGCGAGTGGGGAGCTTTGTATCTAGGGAAGGGGAGATCTGGCGACCCGTTCTACCGGAGCGGCCGACCGATAACGTCGGACGGGCTTGTGGAGATGGTGACCTCGGCTGGTTTCAGGATCGAAGCTGCCAGGAGCACGCTCCTGGCTCCACCTGGTGCAGCTGAAGCCGGAGGCGTCGAAGATGGCCTGGTGGCCGGCGCCGGGTTTGTGGCCCTTCTCGCCGCACCGGCTTAGGGGATGACCGCCGGCTCAACCTGATGGAGCACCCGGATCTCGCAAGCTTCTGGTGAGCATGTATGGAGACGGCCCGGCGCCCCTGATGATCATCCGGGCTTGTTTTACGTAGATGCCGGCGGTAGTGAGGGAGATCGGATCGAGCTTCATCGCCTTCATTTCGAAGAGGTCTACGCCAACCGACACCAGCTTCAGAAGCAGTCCCGTCAAGGAGTCGGAAGAGATCGGCGGTACCCGGCCGTAGCCGTTAAGGATCGAAATTCCCGGGATGGAGGCGATGAAGCGCGCCAGATCGAGATCGGTCTGGGGAAGGGCGCGGATCGTGGTCGCCCCGAGGAGGTCGTTGGCGACCCCGGAGAGGCTTCCCTTCAAGTAGGGACCGAACCGGCGGTCATGGATGAGTTCGATGGCAATCTCGACGGCCCGGTGATCAAGCTCCTCGCGGCGCGCGCCAGGTGGTGGAAGCGTTGGGATTTCGAGGATTTTCAGTACTTGGTCAGTGGCCGCGGCGTCGAGTTCCCAGGCTGGTTGCGGGAGGGGGGATCCCATCGCGCTGAGAACCCTTTCCCGCTCGAGCTTTGGCCGTACAAGTGGTGTTCCGGTCGGCTTTTCCAGCCATTGCGCGTACTCGTACATCCTCCCGAGAACGAGGGCCGCGCTCTCTGGGAAGGCGTACGACGGGATCTGCCGTTTGGTGCTGCTCAGAGCGGCGGGAACGCCCGGGAGCGCTAGGAAGTTGGCTAGCACGGGCTTTGGCTTGCCGATACCCTCTTGCTGCGCTGCCGCGGCTACCTCGCCGGCAACGTCTGCGGCAAGGTCGGCGGCTGCGTTGGGGACTCCGCGGAGTTCACCACCAGCGATCGGCGGAGCAATCAGCCTGGGGTCGTCGTAAGTTCCGACTACTGTCGGGACGAAGCTAACGACGGCAGCATCGATCTCTGGGCAGGAAAGCACCTGTTTGAGCAGCCACCCCCACTCCTCCGGCGTGGCGGCGGGATCCAATTCGAATGGGTTGTTGCCTTGCAACCGCGTCCCAAGGCGGCCTCGAACTGTGGCAGCGGTATCCTCGGAGAGGCAGCCGAGCGTGAGGCCCCCGGTGGCCAGGGTGTCTGCGACCAGGGGCCCGGGTCCTCCCTTGTTGGCAAGGACCGCTACTCGGTTTCCGGCAGGAAGGGGCTGCGCTGACATCGCCCTCGCCAGCTGGACCAGCTGCTCCAGGGTGTCTACCCGCAGGACGCCGGTCTGGCGCATCAGCGCCTGGACCGCCTCGTCCTGGCGGAGCTCTCCAAAGGCCATGGTGGACGTTGGTCCAGATCGGTTCGACTTCACCGCGATCACCGGCTTCTTCCTCGACAGCCGACGGGCGATGCGGGCGAAGGTCCGCGGGTTTCCGAAGTCCTCGATGTAGAGGAGGACGAGCTGGGTGTTGGGATCATCTTCCCACCATGCCATCAAGTCATTTCCGGAGATGTCCGCCTTGTTTCCCGAGGAGACGAAGCTCGCAATCCCCAAACCAACCCGTTGGAGTTCGGCGATGATGGCGAGCGATAGCGGTCCTGACTGGGCATGCACGCTGGCGTTTCCCGGGTTCACCCGAAGCGGGGATACCGTGGCTTGGAGACCGAAGGCGGGGTTCGCGACACCCATCGAATTTGGCCCGACTACCCGCATGCCGTAGCTTCGGGCCATGCCCACGAGCGTCTTCTCCAACTCAACGCCCTCCGGAGAGCTATCGGAGAAACCGGCCGAGAGGATGAGCAAGCTCTTGGCCCCAGCAGCTGCGGCGTCATCGAGGACATCGCGGACCGCGCTCGCCCTGACCATGATTATCGCTAGATCCACCGGTTCGCCGATTGCAGCCATCGTCGGGTAGGCGGTGACCCCCCGCACCGACTCTGCATTTGGATTGACCGGGAAGATACGCCCGGAGAAGTTGCCTGCGAGCAGGTGCGCGAGCACGATGTTCCCAAGGCTGCCCTCGACCCGGCTTGCTCCGACCACGGCTATGGTCGCGGGCTCCACAATAGCCTGGACCGAGCGCACAGTGGAGCGGTGCTCCCGCTCTGCGACCATGCGCTGGGACTCCGGGGTAACATCGATGTCGAACCCGACTTCGATGACGCCGTCCTCGACTGAGCGCTTTACTTTGTACCCTGCGTCCAAGAAAACCTTCAGCATCTTGACGTTGTCGGGGAGGGTCTCGGCGTAGAAGTGGTTGATTCCCTGGAGCTTTGCGTAAGCGGAGAGTTGTTCGAGCATGATCGAGCCGAGTCCGCGCCCCTGGTGTGCGTCGTCGACCAAGAAGGCTACCTCCGCTGACGCCTTCCCCGGCAGCCGGTCGTAGCGGGAGACGGCGACGATGGTATCGCCGACCAGCGCCACGAACGCCATCCGATCCTGGTAATCGACGTTGACAAAACGGAAAAGCATTGCGTCTGAAAGCTTGGGAAGTGGCGTAAAAAAGCGGTAGTAGATCGTGGCGGGGGAGAGCCGGCCGTGAAGTTCGGCAATTTTGACATCGTCGTCGGGCCGGATTGGGCGAAGGTGAAGGGTCCGGCCGTCCGATAGAACAACGTCTGACTGCCAGGCTTCTGGAAAGCCACTCATATTTCAACCCCTTCGTGGCCCGGCGATCTCCTCCAAGGGGGTCTCGGAGAAGGCTTTCAGGCCTCTAGCTCGGTCGACCATATCGGCGAGGGTGTAGCTGCGGAGGTGCTCGCGCATGTGGGCACCGAGTTCAGCCCAGACCTCGAGCAGGGCGCACTGCCCCTCGTGGTTGCAGGCGTCACCGTGGTGGGGCTCGACAAAGTCTCCAGCCACGATGGGGCCGTCGACCGCGGAGACGATCTGGGCGAGATCGATCTCTCCAGCAGCTCTGGAGAGGACGTAACCGCCACCGGCGCCGCGTTTCGACCGCACCAGCCCGGCTCCCTTGAGAGCAAGGAGGATCTGTTCCAGGTACGGCTGGGGCAGAGCAGTCCTGCGCGCAAGCTCTGCCACCGACGTCGGTTCGCCCGCATCGTGCAACGCCAGCGAGAGGAGTGCTCGCGAGGCGTAATCTCCCCTCGTAGATACCTTCACGAAGCCCAAGCGTAGCCGATTTCTCAGATCGATGGCTAGGCTCGATTCAAAAGCGGCACGGGAACCGGAGTGATGGGCAAAGAAGGGGATCAGGGCGCCGGGGTCGCATTGGTCTCCGGCGACGAGAGGTTTGTGCTCCCGGATTACAGTGGGCCGGGCCTTTGCCAGCTGCTCGGTCCGGTGATGAGCCGGGGCAGTGGCCTTCCGTCTGAGCGTGCTTTGTGGGTTGAGTCGCGGATTGCCGGGGCGGGACAAGCGGTTCTGCTGGTTCTCGATGGGCTGGGCTATTTTCAGCTTGCCGAACGGCTGTCGTTCCTTCCCAACTTTGCCGGTATGGAGCTTTCGCGGGCGTCGTCCGTAGCGCCAACCACCACCGCCACCGCCCTTACCTCGCTCACCACCGGTTGCACCCCTGCGGAGCATGGGGTGGTGGGGTATCGGGTCAGGGTAGGAAAGGGAAGCGTGCTGAATACGTTGCGTTGGGGTGCCGGGTCGAACGAAGCTCCTATTCTTCCACCATCTCCATACGACTTCCAGCCGATCGCCCCGTTTTTTGGTGGCAGTCCGCCAATCGTTACCAAGCAGATATTTGCGAAAACTGGTTTTAGCCAGGTGCATCTCCGGGGAGGGCGCTTCGCGCTCTGGTCGACGGCAAGCGGTTTGGTGTCGCGGATACTTGAGTGCGTGAACCGCGGAGAGCCCTTTGTCTACGCGTACTACGAGGGGATCGATTCCACCGCTCACCAGTTTGGCTTGGGCGAACAGTACGATCTTGAGTTGCGGCTGGTCGACTTTCTTATCGGGGTGCTCGTGGAGTCGTTGCCATCGGGGTGCGCCTTGGTCATTACGTCTGATCACGGCCAGGTAGAGGTGAAGGAGCAGCCGATCCACATCGATCACGATGTCCTTGCCAACGTGAGGTTTCAGTCGGGTGAGGGCCGTTTTCGCTGGCTCCACATGGCGCAAGGAACGGCGGAGCCAGCCCGCGACTTGCTTGTGGAGCGGTACGGCGACCGGGCGCGGATCTTGCTCCGCGATGAGGCCGTGCAGCTCGGCCTCTTTGGCGGGGTGCCAACCCCGGAGGTTGCGGCGCGGTTCGGGGATATTGCCCTTATCGCGCAGGACGCCTGCAGCTTCTACGATCCGATGGATTCTGGTGCGTTCAAGTTGGTGAGCAGGCACGGGGCCCTTACGGCCGCGGAGCTGGTGGTACCGCTTTTGACTAGCGTTAGCTAGGTTGGCATGCATCGGGGCGAGGTCGGAGTTTTCCGGCTTTGGCCGGCTGCAGGATGCAATTAGTATGGAGTCGTTGCGTTGGCTACGCGACCGATGGGAGGTGAATCTGGATGCAGGCGTCCAACGAAGAGCCGGAGCAGCTGGTTCCTGGAGAGCCAGGGCGTGAAGGAGAGGCGGACGAGGTCTCCTCTCCGGCAAAGGTTCTCCGGATTGGGTCGATGATCAAGGCGCTGCTAGACGAGGTAAAGGCAGCTTCGCTTGACGAGAGGTCGCGTTCCCGGCTTGCCGAGATCTACGAGACCTCGGTGAGGGAGCTATCGGAGGTGATGTCTGCCGATCTTGCCAACGAGTTGAAGGGATTTTCGTTGCCATTCAACGACGGGGAGATACCGACTGAGGCAGAGCTGAGAA
The DNA here is from genome assembly GCA_021819205.1 of Actinomycetes bacterium. Taxonomy (GTDB): domain Bacteria; phylum Actinomycetota; class Acidimicrobiia; order Acidimicrobiales; family Acidimicrobiaceae; genus JAKARV01. The sequence goes on from JAKARV010000002.1 coordinate 43,292, forward strand.
TCGCTCAGGCCCAGCTAGTTGGCTGGCTCGAGGGTTTGTTCCATGGGATCCAGGCGACCCTCTTCGCACAACAGATGGCTGCCCGTTCGCAGCTGGAGGAGATGCATCAGCGCAGCCTGCCCCAACCCCCGCAGCAAACCGGAAACTACCTGTGACGCTTGACGGGGTGGTGATCGCCCTCGGGAGCGATCATGCTGGCTATCCGCTGAAGGAGCTAGTCGCAGCAAAGCTAGACGAGGAGGGTGCGGTACTGTTGGACTTCGGGACGTTTTCCGACGAGTCCACAGATTATCCGTTGTACTGTCAGCCGGCAGCCGAGGCTGTCGCTACCGGCGCGGCTGCTTTTGCGGTGGTTTTTGGAGGTTCAGGGCAAGGAGAGCAGATCGTGGCGAACAAGGTCAAGGGGGTTCGCGCCGCGCTCTGTTACAACGAACTTTCTGCACGATTGGCGCGCCAGCACAACGATGCCAATGTGCTTGCGCTGGGCGCACGCCTGCTCGGCACTGACTTGGCGCTCTCCATCGTGAACGCCTTTTTTGGCGCCGAGTTTGAGGGCGGTCGCCACCAGCGCAGGATCGAGCAGATCCGGCAGGTGGAAGAGGGTGCCTCGTTTGCGGCCGGGCAGGAAGCCTGACGGTATCCGGCAGGGGGGTGTTGCGGCCCATCCGGGTCGGGGCAAGGTGAGATCTTCAAGGCGCTATCGCGCAAGACGGAGGTTTGCGGTTCTCGGTTTGGTGGCCGGGATGGTGATTGCCGCGACTCTCGTGGTTGAGTTCAGGGCTCCGAACATCGCTGCTCACCGGTCCCGTTCGGCGCAGAAGCCGAAGAGGGTGACCCGGCAACCGAAGCCGGTAAGGCCCGCTTCTTCGCAAGTACTGCCCCAGATTCAAGGTGTCGGCGAACTCTCCGTTCAAGTGAGTGAACCGGGAAGGTTGATGTGTCCACCGTCGACGGGCACGTGCTTGCCGCGAAGCTTTCTGCTCCACGTCTACTACCCGAGCACATTTTCGACTGGTGGAACTCCGCTCGTTGGGGCACCGGTTGCGACCGCTCGCGACCCATACCCAGCCATTGTTTTTGCTACCGGCTTCAATATGGACCCCAGTGGATACCTTCAACTTATCGATGGTTGGGTGCAGGCTGGTTACGTGGTGGCTGCCCCTCGCTTCCCGCTGGATTCGGCTTGGGCGTTGAACCATTACGGTGTCAACCTCTCCAACGTGAGGCTTGCCGACGCTTTCGAGTCCGACATGCTCAACGAACCTGGCGATATGGAGGCTGCCGCGAACGAGCTCTCGGCGCTCAACTCCCAACCAAGTTCGGCTTTGCATGGGAAGGTGAATACCGCAGAGGTGGCCGCCGCGGGTCAGAGCGATGGCGGTGACGCTGCCTTGGCTCTGGTCGACAACACCTGTTGCAGGGATACGGCGATCAAGGCGGCAATGATCTTGTCGGGGGCCGAGTTCTCCCCATACGGCGGAGCTTACTTCGGCACATCGATTCCACTGCTGATCGTCCAGGGAACGGCGGATCCGATTAACCCCCCCGGGCTTTCAGCGGCGATCTACCAGGGGGCCCAGCCGCCAAAATACCTGATTTGGCTGCAAGGGGCGGATCATCTCGTCGGTTACACCTCTTTCAACCCATATGAGCAGGTGGTGATGAATGCTTCACTAGCGTTTCTCGCCACCTACTTGCGTGGAGAGCCGCTCTCGGTGTCTAAGTTGGCAGTGGTGGGAGACGTGAACCAAGTGGCGAGCGAGCAGTACGATGCGGGCTAACCCGTGGATGATCGGGCCTGTTGTCGATGTCGGCGGTGCCGGGCCCTCGGTTGTGGTGAAGGATCTAATCGATATTGCTGGCACCAGGACCACCGCGGGATCGCCCTCGCTCGCCGCGATTGCGCCGGTCGCTCTAGAGGACGCGCCGGTCGTTCGTAGGATTAAGGCCGCGGGAGGCCGGATAGTTGCAAAATCGAACCTCGTAGAACTGGCCTATGGGTCGCAAGGGATCAACCCGGGATTCGGTACCCCGCAAAACCCTCGGTCTCCGGAACTGATTCCCGGCGGTTCTTCCTCGGGATCGGCGGTGGCGGTTGGCATTGGCGCGGTCGATGTTGGGATCGGTACCGATACCGGTGGTTCGATTCGGATCCCCGCAGCGTGTTGCGGAGTATACGGTTTAAAAACCACTCATGGATCGATGCCTATGGATGGATGCTGGCCGCTTGCGCCCAGTCTTGACACCATCGGGCCGCTCGCAGCCACCTTGAAAATGCTCGCGGAAGGGTACCGTTTGTTGGGAGGGGATCCCTGGACTGGGGTAGCGCCGGAAGCAATTCGGGTTTTGTCCAGCGGTGATGGGCGTTTTGACGCGGCAGTTGAACGGATAGCAGCGTCACTCGGGCGGCCGGTGGAGAAGATAGAACTCGATCTTGGCGAGCTGTGGCGCCTGGGCGACACGGTCATGGGGTTCGAGGCAGTTCGTTCCGCGGCTCGGCTCGACTGGAGCCGTCTCGACCCCAAGGTCGGCAGCCGACTCCTCCAGTCGCAGAAGATATCACCGTCGGAGTATCTCGACGCCCTTGGGTCGAGGCGTGGCTTTCAAGAGAGTTTCAGCCGGTTGCTGGATGACGGACGGGCGGTCCTGCTTCTCCCCACCATACCGTTTGCGATTCCTGCACTTGCCGAAGCCTACGACCGCTGGCTCAATGTGCTTACCCTTCCCTTCAATTACCTCGGAGTACCGGCGCTCTCGTTTCCGGTCACCGACCCTGGCGGTCTGGCCAACGGCGAGGGTGAGGAGGGCCTGGTCCCACTCTCGGTGCAGCTGGTGGGCGTAGCCGGAGGCGAAGCGTCGCTGATCTCGCTGGCTAGCGAGATCGAGGCAGTCGGCAACGCTTGAACGGTCCGTTAGCTGCTTAACTAGCTTGCTTTAATCCGTTCCTGGTGTTAAACTGCTCTGCCTAGACTGCGGGGGTTCCTGCCGAGATGGCGATGTTGGCGCAAGTCCACCGTGGCAGTCGGGAGCATGGTGATGGCTGTTGCTGCAGAAAACGCGTCTGAAGGCCCTGGAGAGCACTTGGTGCGCTACCGCTGGCGGGAGACGGTTGACCTTCAACCCAGTCGGTTTGGGTTTAACTTGTACGACCGGGAGGGTCGGAGAATCGTCTCGGTTCAGGGTCGGAACGCGGATCTGGTGCGTTCCTTGGCCACGAAAGATGTGGTGGTGTCCAGCAGAGACCCCGGCTTGTTCGAGCTTTTCGACTTTCTGATCGACTTCGGCCTGGTCGAGCCGGTCGACTGGTAGCCAAGTGCGGCCGGTGATCGTTCCGAGCGCCACCTTTGCGCTGTTGGCGGGGGGTGCTTCTTAACGGCGCTTTGAGAGCGCTGAGCGCGGCGACTCCGGTCTGGTGCGGCGAAGTTCGTTGAGCCATCGAGCAAGTTGCGCCGGGCAAATGTTAAAGATTGCGATGCTGGCAGTCGAGGGCGTCTATGGAGCGCGATGGAAGATAAGTGTCAACATGCCGACTATACAGTGGAAGGAGCCCTAGGGGCGATCTTGGGCGCTGTTCGAAGCTTTGCCTCCGAGACGAAACAGGATGAGTTGCTCGATCGGGTTTGCGACACCACCTGCGACGCTCTCGACTTTGGCGCGGTGTCGATAGCGCTTCTTGATGAGGACGAGTGCTTCCGGATCAAGGCGCGGACGGATCGCAGGAAGGGCGTTGACTGGACGCCGGAGAGCGAGTTCCGGCTTCCGCTCGCTGACCTCAATATTTTGTTCAAGATTGGCACCAAGATTGGGGACGCCATTTGGGTCGATGGACGCAATGAGATGGTCACTCGGCTGGCGAAGCGGGGTTCGGTGCTGGAGAAGCCCGTATCGATACAGCCCTCCGCATGGCTCTCGACTTCGATGCTGATCGTTCCATTCAACCGCTCTCCTGAAGGACTTTTTGGACTCCTTCTCCCCGAGGACCCATACGACGGGAGAGCGCCGTCGTCACTTCTCGCCCTGCTGCTTTCGACTTTGGCGAGCTTTGCCTCCATTTCGATCCAGCTTCTCGAGAAGCGGAGCTACGGAGATGCCCAGCAGCGCATCCTCTACGCTCAGCGCCTGCGAATTGCTCGGGTATACCGAGCCTCCGGGGCGGTTCAGCGAGCCGGACAGCTGCAGGAGATGCTCCAAGCTACCGCGGATGCGGTGACCGGGGCCGGAGGTTTCCGGAAGGCGGTTATTTACTTGCGGGAAGGGGAGCTTCTCGAACTCAGGGCGACTTCGGGCGTCACCGCCGCCGAGGCGGGCGATCTCGACTCGGGTTCTCCGGTTTCGCTTGCCCACTTTGCGGGCGTTATGCAACCGCAGATGCGGATTTCCCGGTCCTACCTCTTTGACAAGCACCGCTACTCAATCCCCAGGGGATTGGAGCCCTTCATCGTTGCTCTGGGGAGGATGGCGGGGACCGGGGAACCTTTTGGCGTGGATGAAATTTTGACCGTCCCAATCACGGACCAGCAGAAACTGCTGGGAGTGATCTCGGTGGCTGGACCGGATGATGGGGAGTCACCGAATCTCGAGCAGATTCAAGCGCTGGAGTTCTTTGCCGATCAGGCGGGCACTGCGGTATCGCAGATGGTGTACTTTGACGAACTTAAGTCGCTGGCCGAGCGCGATCCGCTCACCGGGTTGTTCAACCGGAGGAGTTTCTGGAACATTGTCGACCAGGTCGTCTCGTCGGCGAGAGGCGCCGGACTGTCAGTCGCGGCGTTGTTTGTCGATATCGATCACTTCAAGGCTGTCAACGACGAGCTGGGCCACGCGGTTGGCGACTCGGTGATCAAAGAGGTCGCGAAGGCTCTCTCCGGGCGCCTCCGCTCCCAAGACGTAATCGCCCGTTTTGGCGGTGAGGAGTTCGTGGTATTGGTGATGGGCGTCGACGTCTCCCAAGCCACGTCTCTTGCCGAGTCGCTAAGGATGGTCGTCTCCGCGGTGGAGGTCGCCGACCTGACCGGTGCGTTGACGATCTCGGTTGGGGTTGCCGTGGCCGAGTCGAAGAGCGCCGTCTTCTCGGCGCACACCCTAGTCGAGGAGCTGATACGGAAAGCCGACGCCGCGCTCTACCGAGCCAAGGTATTCGGCCGCAACCGGGTAGAGGTGTACCGCTAGCCGGCTTCGGCAACTTGGCATCTCGGTGTCTTGCGGTATCGATGCTTTTCCCGCCCGAGGCCGTTGGTCAGGCCGGGAACGGTTCGCGGCTCGAGCGCCGTCGCGGCTTTTACCGGCAAAGACCGGTGGGTTCGCCAGGTTTGAGGTGCAGTGGCGGTAGGGTGATTCGAGAGTGGAAGGATCGAAGATGAGTCACTTCTGGCACCCCTTTGGCCAGCTTTATCAGTCGGCAACGAGCCCAATAATCTTCGAACGTGGCGAAGGAATCTACGTCTTCGACTCGGACGGTAAGCGCTACATCGATGCAACCGCCGCGTTGTGGTATGCGAATGTTGGCCATGGGAGGCAGGAGATCGCCGAGGCGATCTTTGCCCAGGCACGCTCTTTGGCCGGGTACTCCGCTTTCGGCAACTTCTCCAACCAGCCCGCCGAAGAGCTTGCCGAGTTCCTTTCGGCGCGGTCGCCAATGCCGGACACTGAGATCTTTTTCGTTCTTGGTGGTGGTGATGCGGTGGAGACCGCCGCCAAGCTGGCCAGGCGATACTTCTACGAAATCGGGGAGCAAAATCGCACAATTTTGATCTCTCGGACTAACGGGTACCACGGCACTTGGGGTTTTGGCACATCGGTTAGCGGCATTCCCGTCAATCGGGCGGGCTTTGGCGAGTTGGTTCCGGACACCATTCAAGTTCAGTGGGACGACTCAGAGGCTGTCGAAGAGGCTATAGTCCGTTCTGGCCCGGAGCGCATCGCCGCGCTTATCGTCGAGCCGGTCGTTGGAGCAGGGGGGGTTTACCCACCGCCAAGCGGTTATCTGGAGGCAGTCTCGGGGATATGCGCGCGCCATGGGGTGCTCCTCGTCGTAGACTCGGTGATCTGCGGGTTTGGACGTTTGGGGAGTTGGTACGGGATAGAGCGTTTCGGCGTGGTTCCCGATATGGTAACTTTTGCAAAAGGAGTCACCAGCGGTTACCTTCCCCTTGGAGGGGTGGCGGTCTCGGGGCGAGTGGCGGAGCCATTCAAGACGCCGGGCAGCCCGGTATTCCGCCACGGTCCAACCTACGGCGGTCACCCCACTTGTGCGGCGGCCGGAGTCGCCAACTGCAAGATCTTGGAGGAGGAACACATTCTGGAGCGGGGGTCATTGCTGGAGGGCGAGCTTCTGGAGTCCCTGTTACCCGCCCAGGAGTCTCCGCTGGTAGCGGGTGTCCGGGGTGGAACCGGGCTGTTGGCGGCGGTTGAGCTTGGCCAGGCTACCTTGGACGATCATCCTGGCGTTCTCGACCGGCTTGCCGGTTTTGCCCGGGAGCGTGGGATAATAACCAGGGTGCTTGGAAGAGGAGTCGCGGTATCTCCGCCGCTGATAATCGAGCCGGAGGAGATCCAGATGATTGGCGGAGGCCTCATAGAGGCGCTAAACGACCTTGAGAAATCGCTGAAATAGACGGGTCTTCGGCCAGCTACCGGTTGCGAAAGAACTCGTCAAAGGAGCAGACAAGGTCGTCTGTGAAGGCTGCCATTATCGCTAAGCCCTCCTCTTGATTGGCGCCCAGGGGAAACTCGTTCTGTTCCAATGCGAGATCGGTACTTGCGGCTTCGTTGAGAAGTATGGTTGGCGACCTTGTGTTGCCGTTGTGCGAGGAGGAATCCGGGGCGTTTACGGCCTCGGGAGCAATTGCGAGTAGCATCGACGTCTCCGTCCGGCCGGCGTGGAAGTCTGGCGACCACATTCCCACCGCCGTCTCCGGCAGCTCCCATCGGTTGGCGGCATCCATCAGAACGTGCATGCGCGGTATCCAAAACGGGATGCGGGCTTCGATCAGGGCGTTCAGGTTCTCTCCATGGGCGCTCACGGCTATGGCGTTCATCCCCTGGGGGAGGCACTTCGTCAAGGATCTCAGAGTATTGGCCATGAGCTCCTCGGTGATTGCAAAGGTGCCCGCAACGTTGCGGGCTTCCAGCGATACCGAGTAGGGGATAGTGGGTCCAACCACCACCGAGTCGGGACGCTGCCTCGCAAGCTCCTCGACCAATGCGTTGGTTATTATCGTGTCCGTGGTGACCGGAAGGTGCACGCCGTGGTTCTCTACCGACCCCACCGGGATCACAAAGACTTTCGGCGCTTCCAGGTGCTCCACAAAGATGTGGTTGGTCCGATCGAGATTCAAATCTGCTTCCCTTGGCCAAGTTATCAACCTGCCGCCACGGATACGCTAAGGCGGTTGCCCTGCCGAAGCTGCGGCACGGTAAAAGTGTAGTTCAGCTTTTTGGCGCTCTTCCAGCCTAATCAAGGTTTTGCACTAAGCAACCTTGGGCTTGGTTGCGGGATGCAGCTGGCAAAACCCCGTAAGAGTACTCGCGCGGCGGTTGGGCTGGCGCCAGGCGGGGCGGCTTTTCCAGCTGATTGTAGTTGAGTTGTTCTGGCAAAGCGGCGAGGTTGGGGTGCCGCTTTGCATGGCAGCTGTCTCAAGAGACGTGGTGGTGCCGTCGGCTACCGTTGCGCTAAGCTAAGAAGTCATCCGTTTGGGGGACTGTGATTCAGTTCCGCTGGAGTTTCGCGAAGCTGGGCGTCTTTTGGCGGTGCTTGCCACCGGATAGCGAGGTTGTGTTGGAGATTATCTTGGTTCGGCACGCTCACACCGGCAGCCCTCTTCCTGGCAGTGCCGACCTCGGGAGGCATCTCAGTGATGTCGGCCAGGAGGCGGGGGACCGGCTTGCGGCTGAGCTGCTTGCGCACTTGCCTGCGAGAATCATCTCCTCGCCCTACCTCCGCTGCATCGAGACGATCCAGCCTTTAGCGAGCAAGCTGGACCGGATTGTCGAGGTCGACGAGCGCCTTGGCCAGGAGGCATCCGACCGGGAGGTTCAGGATTTTGCCAACCTACTGCTCTCCCAGTCGGACTCGGTCGTAGTGGCGAGCCACGGTCCAACAATTCGCCGGCTGGCGCTCGCCATCCTCGATCCTCAGGGAATTGTCTTAGACGGCGAGGCGATCTCCCTGGTAAAGGCTTCAGCGTTGATTTTTGAGATCGACGGCGAGACCTACCCCAGAATGGTCTCATCGGCGTCGAGGATGGGGTACCCAGGGTACGAGAAAACCCGGCTGTTTGGTTGACGAGTGCAGCGGATGCCGCTTCGGTGATCTCCGGGAGTAGGCTGGCGCCGTGCATTACGAAGACGGCCGCACCTCTCCGTTAACCATCAAGGATCTTTGGAATGAGGTAAGGCGAAGGCTGGGAAGCTTCTCTACCGAGGGTGTATGGATACGGGGCACCATCAGGGACTTCAAGTACTCTCAGCACGTCTATATGTCATTGGAGGAGTCATCCGGCTCAGACCCGAAGCCCAGGGTCTCGGTGCGAATCTGGGGACAGAACGCCCAGCGGATCCTCGCCGAGCTAAAGCTGCGGGGTCTTCCAGCATTGGCGGATGGACTTTCTTTGGTCGCTCACGGGCGGCTGGATCCCTACCTTCCGCGGGGAACGATATCTTTCGTACTCGATGCTATCGACTACGAGGCCCTCCGGGAGGAGGCGCGAAAAGAGGTCGATCGGATCCGGCATGCACTCCAGAAGGAGGGGATCTACCACGCCAACCGGCAGCTTTACGTTTCCGCCGTTCCGCTCCGTATCGCCTTGGTCACTTCCGGCGCCGGTACTGTTCAGTTCGACTTTGGGAAGCTTCTAGCAGAGAGCGGGTACGCGTTTTCTACCACCTTGGTGCCGACGCCAGTCACCGGCGAGCACGCAGGTGAGTTGGTTGCATCGGCGATACGGTACGCGAGCGGGCTGGATGTGGACCTGGTAGTGGTGGTGAGGGGCGGAGGCGCCCAGTCAGAGCTGGCGGTCTTTGACTCTGAGCCGGTGGTACGGGCCGTGGCGACCTCGGCCAAGCCAGTATGGTGCGCCATTGGGCACGCCGCGGACGAAGTGCTGATCAACGAGGTGGCAAATCGCGCTTTTGACGTTCCCCAGTCGGCGGCGCGTGCTGTGGTTGATCGGGTCGGCGAGTATCTTCGAGCTTTTGGTGAGACGGTAAAGCGAGCGCGAGCACTGGCATTAAACCGGCTTGACCAGCAACGCGCGGGTTTCGATCGGATCCGGCTTCGAGTTGGGGAAAGGGCGGATCAGGCTTGTCGCGTTGAAGCGCGCAAGCTCACGGCTTTGGAGGTCGAACTTTCTCACCGGGCTAAGAATCGGATCGACGCCTCTACCGGCGGCGTCCAGATTCAACGGCGAATTCTCGCGGTCAAAGCCGCGGCGGCGATTGCGCGCATCGATGCAGCCACTCCTGCCGTGGCGGCGTTGCGAGCCACCGCAGAGCGACGCGCGGAGGGCAGCAGGCGGGACATTGAAGCGATTGGGATGCTGCTCCAGGCGAAGGATCCGGAGTCTGTTCTGGCGCGTGGCTATGCAATCTTGGCCACAGGAGAAGGAAGTTGGATCCGGAGCCGCTCGGCGTTGCTTGCGGAGCAGGAGATCGAGGCGGTTATGCATGACGGAAAAGTAAATCTACGGCTGGCCGCAAGGGGAGGAGAGTGATGGGCGTTCCGGGTTGGTTTCTCGAGGATGACGAGGCGTTTTTGGGGCAACTTCGCAAGCGTCGTTTTGAGGAACTGCGAGATACCGCGCAAGCGGCGATCGAGTTGCTGGACGAGCAGAGCGTTAGCCTGGACGAGCTTTCGCTGGTGGTTCGGCGGGTGCGGGCCATGCTTTCGGAGTGCGAGACCAGGATCGATCGGGTGTCTCAGGAGATCAAGGAAGAAGTTGAGTGTAGCCCTGGCGATACTGATTCGAGGCACGACTCGAGGTAGCTGGGTCAAGCATGGCCGGATTGCCCGTAGACTTGATTGGCGACCGGCTTCGGGAGGGACTTCAACTTCTGCCAGCCCGAACGCAATGGCCCCCGTAGCTCAGGGGATAGAGCAGTGGTTTCCTAAACCATGTGCGCAGGTTCGAATCCTGCCGGGGGCACGAGGGTTGCGTGGTTGGCCATTGAAAGAGGTTTGGGCGGCAGTAGCCGGCTGGCAAACGGGGTCCGTCGGTCTATGCCATCAATCGCTGCAGGGAACGATAGGAGCCGACTTGCAAGAAGTGCCGTGCCCGCATCTGGTAAGCGTTGGCGGTGTCTTTCGCTCCAGGGGACGAGTCGAGGTGAAGATGCCTATTCGCTGGGGCAGCGTTCTGGGTTAAGTTCGGTTCAGAGGATAGGAGTCGATGGCGCCGAGTTGCCCTGAAGCGCCAATTGGCTACGGCCATTTCGCCGCGGCCGCCAATGTTCGCAAAAAGTGGAGCCTTGCGATGGTAGACGGTTCTGTTGCCAGAATCGTTGAAACCAGAATCGTTGAAACCAGAGGAGCGACTCTAGCGGAGAGTTCAATGGCAGTGGGAAGAGAGGGCTTGAGAATTTCGGCGATTCGCCCTGGGAAACTTTTCCCATCCGCTTTTGTGCACCCGATTGCGCATATCCAGGTGTCGCCATTATCTGGAATGGTCAAGCGAGTATTGTTTTGGCGGCCAGGGTTCCCGGTGCTATCCTTGCCGCGGGGCTGTGGCGATGGCCAACAGCGGTGCGATCTGCGAGCGGTCTGAAGGCGGGCCGCTGCCGATTTTGGCCAATGTCGGCGATGGCATGGACGAGGAGGCAAGATGGCGGAGTCAGCTAATACCGGACTTTTCCGACAGGCGAGGGACTTTTTAATCGCCAATCGGAACGACTACGAAGCGGCGTACCGGGGATTCAAAGCCCCGCGTTTTGAAAACTTCAACTGGGCCCTCGAGTGGTTTGACGCTATCGCCGAGGGGAACGAGAGCGTAGCTCTGTGGGTGGTAGAGGAGGATGGTACTGAGCAAAAGCTCAGCTTTGACGAACTTTTCCGGCGGTCGAACCAAGTGGCCAATTGGCTTCGTTCACTCGGCGTCGAGCGGGGCCACCGCGTTATCGTGATGCTCGGGAACCAAGTGGAGCTGTGGGAGACCATTCTTGCGGTGATGAAATTGGGTGGCGTTGTCATCCCTGCCACTACCTTGCTTGGGCCAACCGATCTGATCGATCGGATCGAGCGTGGCGATGCAAGACACGTGGTAGTCGGTGCTGGCGATACCGACAAGTTCAGCCTGGTAACTGGAGGCTATACCCGCATTAGCGTTGGTGGAGATACTCCGGGATGGGTCAGCTACAGCGACGCATACCTTGCGTCTGACCTCTTTGTGGCGGACGCCGTAACAAAGGCGTCGGACACGCTCCTTCTGTACTTCACCTCCGGAACGACCTCGAAGCCGAAGTTGGTCGAGCACACGCAGGTCTCTTATCCAGTGGGGCACCTTTCGACCATGTACTGGATCGGTCTGCAGCCTCACGATATCCATCTCAACATCTCGTCTCCGGGATGGGCCAAGCACGCCTGGAGTAATCTCTTTGCGCCTTGGAACGCTGAGGCGACGGTGATGGTGTACAACTACTCGCGGTTTGACGCGGCGGCCATGCTCAACCAGATCCGCCGGTGTGGCGTGACGACGTTTTGCGCTCCGCCAACGGTCTGGAGAATGCTGGTCCAAGCCGAGTTGGGCCGCCGTCCAGAGTCGCTCAGGGAGGTGGCTAGCGCTGGCGAGCCGCTTAATCCGCAGATTATCGAGCAGGTGCGGACGGCGTGGGGAGTAACAGTACGGGACGGCTATGGCCAAACCGAGACGACGGCGCAGATAGGCAACACGCCTGGGCAGCGGTTGGTTCCCGGCTCGATGGGAAGGGCCCTTCCCGGGTATGCAATAACTTTGGTTGATCCGATTACGGATGAGCCTGGCGCGGATGGGGAGATCTGCCTGGAGCTGGAGAAGAGCCCGATAGGGCTAATGGTTGGCTATCGCCTGGCCTCCGAACTCAATCAGCGAGCGATGAAGGGCGGACGTTACCATACGGGAGACGTAGCCTCCATCGACGCCGACGGCTACATAACCTATGTGGGCAGGACAGACGACGTCTTCAAGGCCTCGGACTATCGGATCTCCCCCTTTGAACTCGAGAGCGTACTGCTGGAGCACGATGCGGTTGTCGAGGCGGCTGTGGTGCCTTCGCCGGATCCGATCCGGCTGGCGGTGCCGAAGGCGTACGTCACGCTGGCGAGCGGTTGGGCCGCAGACCGGGAGACCGCGCTTTCGATCTTTCGATACGCCCGCGAGAACCTTGCCCCCTTCAAGCGCGTCCGGAGGCTGGAGTTCTCCTCTTTGCCAAAGACGATCTCCGGCAAGATCCGCCGGATCGATCTAAGGTCTAGGGAGGTTGAGATCCACAAGGATGAGGGCGCAGTCGAGGGTGAGTGGCGGGAGGAGGATTTTCCGGAATTACGCTCCTGAGCGTGCCGACGGAGTACCCCCGGGCCAGTTCGAGCGGTCCTCGGCTAACGGCGTTGCGGTGCACTCCGCAAACTCTCGAATCGGTTCGGTCAACGTTCCTACGCGGGCGATCCGTGCCATGCTTGCGAGAGCGATTCCGCCCCATCGGAGCGACGCGTACACCCACTTGGACTGATCGCTCCTTGCGGAAGAGTTGCACGGCTCGTCGATAGCGCGGCGGAAGCCGCCCACCTTTGTCGTTCTGCCCAAGGCAGTGAGCCCGGCGGCTTCGAGCTGGTAATCGTACTCCGGGCCGCTGGCTGCCAATAAAATCTCTTCTACCTGGCGAACGGACGCTGCAAGGTCCCGATGGAGGTCGATCAGCAATTCTTTGATCTCCGAGTCTGTGACGGTCACGGCAAGATCCATCTCCAACAGCCGACCAACCTCATCCGGCCGGACGTACTGGACCCCGGTCGTAGGGTCGCTACCGAACAGCTCTGCAACCAAGGCATGAAGCTCCTGCAATACGGATACCAGCTCCTCCCGGTCGGCAAGGGCCGTCGTTATCTTTTTTCGCCACCAATTGTACGCCCTTTGCCGGCACTGAGACAGGCACTGGGCGCAAGTCGGAGGGTCGATTCCACACCCGTTCGGGTTCGGAGGCGCGGTTTACTGTGCTTTTTCGAGCAGAAGAAGCAGGCAGGCGGCGGCATAAGCGTCGGATTGGGCATCGTGGTGCCGTAGGGGTATCCCGTGGATCGAACACAACGTGTCCAAGCGGTGATTCGGCGCCATCGGCCAGAGGCGGCGGCTGAGCTTCAAGGTGCACTGCCACCGGTACTGCGGGTCATGAATACCGTAACGGGCGAGCGAACCGGTGAGAACGCCGGAGTCGAAGGGAGCGTTGTGGGCTACCAGGGTGGTCCGGCGAGCGATCGGGTCTATCGCCCGCCACACTTCGGGAAACGTCATCGTGCCGGCGACGTCGGCCGGTTGGATCCCGTGAATGCCGATGTTTATCGGGGAGAAGTAGTCTTCGGGATCGATGAGCACGCTGGCCGAGTGGATAATCGATCCGTTGGCCACGGCTGCGATGCCAAGGGCGCACGCGCTTGCTCTGCGTCCGTTGGCCGTCTCGAAGTCGAGTACCAGGAAGTCGAGCTCACTGCTGGCGATCGGGCCAACGAGCGTCGTGAGCGGCTGATGGCTGCCGGACGTGCCGCCCGGAGGGATTCCAAAGTCCCGATGCTTAGTCATTACGCTGCCACCGTGGATGGTTGAGCCACTTCACCACCGGTTCGCGAAGGAGGCTGCGGAAGAGTACCTGGAGGGCGCTTGCAACCGGGATCGCTATCAATGCGCCAGGCAGCTGGGCGATCTGCGCACCGATTAGGACGGCGAGAAGCACCCAGAGCGGGTTAAGCCGGACGGTTCTCGAGAGAATCAGTGGGTTGAGCAGGTGGTTCTCCACCTGCTGGTAGACGAGGAAGACGGCTAGAACCACCAGCGCCTGCGGAAGGCCCGCAAACAAGGCGAGGCCGACCGCGGGGATACCCGCAAGCAGCCCGCCGATCAGCGGAATCAGATCTACCAGTCCCACCCACACCGCTACCAGGAGCGCGAACGGGAGGCCAAGTATAGAAAAGACGAGGTATACAACTATTCCGGCAATTATCGAGGTGAGCAAGTTCCCGACCAGGTACCCGGTGATAGCAAGGCTGGTCTCGTGTAGTACCGCTCTCATCCTCTCCTCTCGTTCGGGAGGCATAACGGCAGCGAGGGCCGAGATGACCCGTGGGCCCTCCAGCGAAAAGAACAGAATCAACGTGCCGGTAATTGCCACGTTGGTAAGAAATCCGAGCAACCCGGTGGCCGCGCTAACCGCGGGGAGGATCGCCCGCTGTGCCAGCGAAGAGATCTCCTGGGCGGAGATGTTGACGTAGTGCTGTAGGTTGAGTTTGGCGATGATAACGGCAAGCTGCCCTTTGCGCGAGTGAATTGCCGCTTCCAACTGCGGCAGGCGGTCGAGAAGCTTGACGCCGGCATCGTAGACCGGAATCGAGAAGGTGAGCAAGAGCAGGGTCGCCGCGGCCAGCAAGACGATGATCGCGATCCCTACGGCGAGAGGACGAGGGAGACGGACTCTGACCATTAGCCGAACCACCGGCTCGATAACCACCGCCGCCACCACGGCGATCAGCATCTCGAGCGCGAGGCCCCGAATGTCCCAGACAAACAGAATAAAGATGACTATCCCCGCGGCACCCAGTTCGGCGAGGAAGATCTGCTTTCCTAGGCCGTGGTAGCGGCCGGGTGCGTCACCGGGCATTCGCCGGCAGACTCGGTTGGGGACGGCGCACAAGCGCTTCTTCCGGGCAGCTCACTCCTACACACTAGATCACCAGGAGGCCGACCCTCCGGCGATTCTATTAAGGTGGGCGGTGTGAGTGGGAGGAGACCCAAGAGCGCAAGCCCTCTCAGGCGGCGGCTAAGCCAACGTGGAGAACCCCCGCGAGATGTGTTTGTCGGTACCAAACGGAGCTTTGGAAAGCTGATCCGGCACTTCGCAATCCGGGGAGTGTGGGGATTCTCGGTATTTTTGGTCCTTGAGTACCTGGTTCTTCCGCAGTTAGCCGGTTTCGGCAAGACGCTCAACTTGCTTGGGAAGGCGAATTACTGGCTAGTACCCGTGGCGGTGCTTGCTGAAGCTGCTTCGCTCTTCTCGTACGCCAAGCTAACGTCCTCGGTGCTGCCGTCACCACAGCCGTCCTTGAAGTCGCTGACGAAGGTGGATATCTCGGCGCTAGCGGTGTCGCACGTCCTTCCCGGTGGTACGGCTAGCGGTGCGGGGATGACCGTGCGATTGTTGACTTCGCTTGGAGTAAAGGGGACCGATGCTGGGTTTGCGCTCGCTGTCCAAGGAATTGGTTCGGCGGTTGTGCTTAATCTAATGCTTTGGATTGCGCTCATCGTATCGCTCCCAATCTACGGGTTCAACGAGATCTACTTGATCGTGGCGGTGGTTGGCGTCCTCCTCATCGGGGCCTTTAGCGCTTTGGTGATCGCTTTTACCCGCGGAGAGACCCGGACCCACGTAGTAATGCAGAAGCTGATCAATCCGATCGCGCCGTTGCGGAGGTACGAGGCGTCGATAACCGGGATAATCTCGCGGATCAGCTCGCGGATCAAGGCGTTGGCGAGCGACCCGGTGCGGCTCCGGTCCGCGGTGCTGTGGGCCTCGCTGAACTGGCTATTTGATGCGCTATCGCTCTGGATAATGCTGGCGGCCTTTGGTAGGCTTGTCGATCCCGATGCGCTCTTGGTGAGTTACGGCATCGCGAACGTGGCGGCGGCGTTGCCGATAACGCCTGGCGGTTTGGGGGTCGTCGAGGGTATTCTTATCACGCTGATTACCAACTTTGGCACGCCCAAAAGCGTGGTGATCTTGGCTGTCCTCAGCTACCGGCTTTTCAACTTTTGGATACCGATCCCGATCGGGGTGGGCACATACGTCTCCCTCAAGTTGAGCAGGGGCGAGGATATTACAATGGAGCTGGAGAATCTTAAGCGGGATCCCCCGAAGCGCTAGCGTTTCACGATGAGGTGAGTCGGGTGTCCCAGGCCAACCTCAGCGGACTCTGGGTACATCTCGGTAAGCGTTGGGTGTGGGTGGATGGTAAGGGCCACGTCTTCCAGGGTGGCGCCGAGTTCGATGGCTAACACCGCCTCGCCGATGAGGTTTGAGGCATCGGCTCCCACTATGTGGACGCCAAGGATTCGTCCGGAGCTTTTCTCGGCGACAATCTTCACCTCTCCGGTGGTCTCGGATATCGCTACCGCTCTGCCGTTAGCACGGTAGGGAAAGCGCGCCTCCACGATCTCGCCGTACATTGCCCCGGCCTCCTCGGCACCGAGACCGGCGGTTGCCACCTCGGGCGATGAGAATACCACCGCCGGCATGGCTACAGCGTCGTTGGCCGAAGGTTTACCGGAGGCCGCTTCGGCCGCTATCTTCGCCTCATAGTAGGCTTTGTGCGCAAGCATGGGGCCAGGTGCGATGTCACCGATCGCGTATACATGCGGGTTGGCCGTCCGCATCTGCTGGTCGACAAAGACCCGGCCGGACGGGTCAAGCTTTATGCCGGCCGCCTGAAAGCTATCGTTGATCTGAGCGATCCGGCCTACCGTCACCGCCGCCACCTCGGCGACTAGGGGAGTGTCGCCTCCAGCAAGGCTTATCTCGACGTGGTCCTCGGTAATCGCGACGCTCGAGATAATTGCGGAGGTAAATACCTGAACGCCTAACGACTTCAGCGAGCGCGCAAGTACGCGCTCGATCTCGGGGTCGACGTTACCCAGGAGCTTGGGCATTGCTTCGACTATGGTGACTTTGGAACCGAGGCGCGCGTACGCGGTACCGAGTTCGATCCCGATGTATCCACCGCCGATGACCACCAAGGACTCGGGAAGGCGAGATAGGAAGAGAAGGTCGGTGGAGTCGAGGATCCTAGCATGGTCGACCTCAGCGCCTGGGAGCGTCCGCGGTACCGATCCGGTGGCGACGATACAGTCTCGAAAGTGGATGTGTCCAGTACCGCCCTCACCCTGGATCCGTACCTCGTTCTCGCCCGCGAATGTGGCCTCTCCGGAGATCACTTCGACGTCGGCTGCGTGCAGAAGCTGCTTGACACCGCTGGTTAGCCGTTCGACGGCGGCGGTGACCGAGGCGTTGATCAGCGCAAAATCCAGCGTTACGCCGGCGGTGACTACGCCACGGGTGGCTAGTGATTCGAGTTCGTGATGACGGGCGGAAAGCTCGATCAGAGCTTTCGAAGGTATACACCCCACGTTGAGGCACACGCCCCCGATAGCGCTCCGCTCCACCAGCGTTACCGTCCGGCCCAGCTGGGCGGCGCGGAGGGCTGCGGTGTAGCCGCCAGGCCCTCCTCCGATTACCAGTAGGTCAACCTCTGTGCTCAGCTCTCCTACCACCATCGCTAAAGCTCCACCATTAGCAAAAACGGGTTGCTCAAAAGTTCGATCAGGCCGGTTAGGAAGCGGGAGGCGTAACCGCCGTCGATGACGCGGTGGTCGAAGGTTAGCGACAGGGTCAGTGTATCGGCGGCGACAATTTGGTCGGCCTCATTGACCACGGCCCGCCGCCGAATGGGGCCGAGGCCAAGGATCCCCACTTCTGGGTAGTTGATTATCGGCGTTGCGTAGATACCGCCAATTGTCCCGTAGTTGGTGATCGTGAAGGTGGAGCCGGTGAGTTCGTCGCGGCTCAGAGAGTGGTTGCGCGCCCCTTCGATAAGCCGTTTCAACTCCCTCGATGTCGCCTTCAACGAGAGTCCGTCGATGTCGTGGAGGACGGGTACGGTCAAGCCCTGCTGATCGTCTACGGCTATGCCAATGTTGTGGCGGGGGTAAGTTACTATCTCGCTCGACTCCTCGTCGAGAGTGGAGTTGAGGTCGGGGAAGCGGGAAAGCATCTTCGAAGTTGCCTTGGCGACGAATGGGAGGTAGCTAAAGCGATCTTCCTCGGTCACCCTGGAGTTCAGCTCCCGCCGGAGCGATACCAGATTGGTGGCGTCCATCTCCTCGAAAACGGTGACTTGCACAGCATGGGCCCACGACCTCGCCATGTTTTCGGCAATCCGCTTTCTAATGCCAACCAAGGGCCGACGCTGGATGTCACCGGTCGGTTTGGGGGCCGCCCATGCTGCTTCAGCGGGAAAAGTCGCCGCCGGACTGGGCGCGCTGGCGGCTTGCTCCACGTCGGCGGCCATCACCCTTCCACCCGTTCCGGTACCGCGGATCTTGGTGATGTCAACTCCGCGCTCCCGAGCGAGCCGCCGCACCGACGGGGTGGCGAGCACCGGTCCCGCGCCGGGACGTCCCGCAGGGCGAAGCACCGACTCCATCTCCAGGGGCAGGATCGCTTCCTGCTCCCGCATCGGTGCAACCTCCTGCTCCCGGAGTGGTGCGGGCTTTTCGGCCGATCCGGTAGCGAAGACGACAACCACTTCGCCGACCTTTATGGTGTCTCCCTCGTGAAAGAGGATCTTTTCGATCGGAGCGCCGGTGGGCGCGGGGATAGTCACCACCGCCTTGTCGGTCTCGACATCGAGGAGTGGCTCGTCCTGGACGACTTCCTCTCCCTCGGTGTGGTGCCACTTGACGATCTGGGCCTCGTGCAGACCCTCCCCAACGTCGGGGAACTTCCACTCCATAACACTCCTTAACCTTTTGTGTAGCCAACCCGAAGTGAGCCGTGCACTTCCTGGCTGATTCTGCTCAGTACCTTATGGCGTCCAGGGCGGTCGCAACGATCTGGGTGGTGTCGGGGAGCCATAGATCCTCGAACATTGTGGTTGGGTAGGGGGTGTCGTAACCGGTAACCCTGAAGATCGGCGCCTCCAGATAAAGGAATGCCTTTTCCTGGAGGACCGCAGCAATCTCGCCTCCAAATCCGGAGGTTCGTACCGCTTCATGGACCACCACAGCCCTTTGGGTCCGCTTCACAGACTCGACTATGGTCTCTTCGTCAAGGGGCGTCAGCGTCATCAGGTCGATGACCTCAGCGGAGATGTCATGGCGCGCGGTTAGCTCATCGGCCGCTGCCTTGAGAAGTGGGACAGAAGGGCCCCAACCGATCAGGGTGATGTCGGTGCCTTCACGCACGACGCTCGCTTTCCCAAGCGGTAGCCGGTAGGGCTCGTCGGGGACCTCGTCGCGAAAAGCCCGGTACAGGCGCATCGGCTCCAGGAACAGCACCGGATCGGGGTCATCAATGGCGGCAAGTAGGAGGCCTTTGGCGTCGTAGGGGTTTGACGGGGTCACCACCTTTATGCCGGGAGTGTGGGTAAAGAGGGCTTCCAGAGAGTCGGAGTGGATCTCGGGGGCTTTCACTCCTCCTCCGTATGGCGTCCGAATCACCATCGGCGCGCTGAAGCGGCCAAGGGAGCGGAATCGAACCCTTGCTGCCTGGGATGCAATTTGGTCCATGGTTTCGTAGATGAAACCGAGAAACTGGATCTCGGCTACGGGCTTCATCCCGGCGATGGCGAGCCCAACCGACGTTCCGACAATGCCGGACTCGGCGAGAGGGGTGTCGATCACCCTCTCCTTGCCGAATCGGTCGAGCAGGCCATCGGTAATCCGAAAGACCCCTCCGTCTTTTCCGACATCCTCGCCCAGCACGATTACCGTTTCATCGGCCTCTAGCGCCTGCGCCAGAGCTGCGTTCAGGGCTTGGGCAACGTTGAGTTTGGCCACTATGCCCCCACCTCCTTTACGCGCTTCATATACTGGTCGAACTGGTTTGCTAGCGACTGTGGCATCTCCGCGTAGACGCTTTGGAACAGAACACTCGAAGAGATGGAGAGTTCGGCTTTGAAGTCGGCAAGCACCTCCTCAACCCACGCCTTCGCAGCGACATCTACGGCCTGGATCTGCTCTTCATCGATTAGCGACTCTCGAAGGAGAAACTTTTCGATTCGCGAGATTGGGTCGCGGCGGGCCCACCTCTCCTCTTCCGCCTCGACCCGATACTTGCTCGGATCGTCGGCAGTGGTGTGGGCACCCAGACGGTAGGTAACCGCCTCGACCAGAAACGGTCCTTCCCCGTTGCGGACCCTGCCGGCAAGCTCGGCGATCAGGTTGTAGACCGCCACGTAGTCGTTGCCGTCGACCCGATAGCCCTCCATGTCGTAGGCGAGCGCGCGCTGTGCTATCGTTTTTGCCCGCATTTGCCGCTCGATCGGAACGCTGATCGCCCACTGGTTGTTTTCGCAGAAAAAGATCAGCGGCACACTGAAGACCGAGGCGAAGTTCATCGCCTCGTGGAAGTCGCCTTGAGACGTAGATCCGTCGCCAAAGGTAACCACGGTTGCAGTTCTTTCGTGTTTCAGCTTCGCGGCCCAAGCAACCCCGACGCCATGGAGCGTCTGTGCGCCAATTACAACCTGAGCGGGTAGGACATTAGCCGACTTGGGGACGTCGCCAACGCGTGGGTGGCCCTTGGAGAAAAAAAGTCCGTGAGTTACCGGTACCCCACGAACATATCCGGCTGCCCAATCTCGGTACGTTGGCACCAGCCAGTCAGAATCGTCAAGTGGCTTTGTTGCCCCTAGCTGAGCCGCCTCTTGGCCCTTAAACGGAGCGTAAGTACCGATTACTCCTTGCCTCTGGAGGTTCCACGCCCTCTCATCGAAAGCGCGGAGGAGACGCATCTCCCGGTATACATCCACTAGATCTTGCTTCGTTACGAGACCGAGGTCCCCTACGAGCTCACCGTCTTCGTCCATACGGACGATTAACGGGAAAAGTTCCGATACGTCACCCACTGCTTAGACCGCCCCCTTTCTTGGGTTGTCCAAAAACAAGGCTGCCATGTTCGCGGCAACCTCGTCCCGCTCCGGAAGCCTGGGATCGCCACGGCCATTCCGGTCATTCCCAATATAGCCCCGGCCCGGGCCACCGGCAAAGTGCACCGGCCTCCTCTTTGGTTTAGACCCCGCAGATCATCGAAAGGTTACGGCGCGGTGACATCTTCGCCACCGAGGCCTCTCAGCGCAGCGATGGCAATCGATAGTCCGCGGCGGGTTGAAGGCTTGCGCGCTTGACGAAGGAGGTCAAGCCAAGAGGGCGTCCGGGCGGCCTCGTGGACCGCCAGCGAGGCCTTGATGGCGCGCTCGATCGAAGTAGCGGCGGGTTCGCGGAGTGCTCCAATCCCCCGAATTAGTATCGCAACCGCCACCAGCATGGAGCGGGTGGATGGAGTGTTTGCCCGTTCCAAGATGACGGTGAGCGCTTCGCCACTTCCGGCCTTTACCCCTTCGAGCAGCTCTCTGAGGGGTACTTCGCGAATTTCGGGCGCTTCTGCGTGAATGTTATTGTGCGTGTACGGGATCGGTTCCGCCATTGCGGCGCTCCTTCTCTAGTCGGTAAGACTCCGGTAGTCTTTGCGAGCCCACTTCTCTTGAATTTTTACTCCCCGCTGCGGCGTACGCTTTCCAAAGCGAAAGTTGCTCTTGGGAAGCGGGAGCGGTCCCGAGGTGGAGATGATCTCCATCCGTACCGCAAGCTCCTTGAAGGCTGGCGTGTGGGTACTCCGATCGGACCGCCAGGATGTGAGGGTGTTTACCGCCGTCTCGCTGTCGGAGGAGTTCATAGGCAAATAAAGCTCGTTCCCACGCACGCGGTCTGTCACTATCGCCCTGACCTTCACTCCTCCACGCCGGGATACCAGCCTGACCAGAGCTCCGCTGGCTAGGCCGCGTTCAGCGGCGAGCTCCGGGGAGATCTCCACGAATGGCCCGGGCGAGGTATCGGCGATGCCGGAGACCCGATAGGTCATATTCCCCTCGTGAAAGTGTTCAAGGAGCCGGCCGTTGTTTAAGTGGAGGTCGTACTCCTCGTTCGGGGACTCCGCGGGTTCGACGAACTCCAGCGGTACCAAACGGGCCTTTCCGGAGGGGAAGTTGAATCGCTCGATGAATAGCAGCGGGGTGTCGACACCGTCGGCCGCAACCGGCCACTGCTGTGAGTGGTATCCCTCCAGTCGCCCGTAGGAGACCCCAGCGAAGATGCCGGCGAGGGAAGCCGCCTCGGTCATAACCTCGCTGGGAGAGGAGTACGCCCACTTTGCACCGAGGCTGGCTGCCAATCCGGCAGTGATCTTCCAGTCGGGAAGCGAGTTGCCAAGCGGAGGCAGTACTGGGTCGAACCGCTGGATTCGGCGTTCGGTGTTGGTAAAGGTTCCCTCCTTCTCCAGCGATGGCGACGCAGCCAGGATAACGTCGGCAAATTGCGCCGTGCGGGAGAAAAAGATGTCCTGGACCACCAGGAGTTCGAGCTTGCGGAGGGCGTCCGTCACCCGCTTGGAGTTGGAGTCGACTACGCCCATCTCTTCGCCAACGATTAGCAATCCTTTGAGCTTGCCATCATGGATGGCGTCAACCATCTCGTGGTTGTCAAGGCCTACCGTTGTTGGAAGCGGCGTTCCCCAAGCGGCTTCGTACTTGGCGCGAACTTCGTCGGCAGCGATGGGTTCGTAGCCCGGCATGAAGTTCGGCACCGCCCCAAAGTCGGTGGCGCCTTGAACGTTGTTGTGGCCGCGGAGCGGATAGGCTCCAGCGCCGGGTTTTCCGTAGTTGCCGGTGACGAGGAGAAGGTTGGAGATGGCGGTTGAGGTATCTGAACCGCCTTCGTGCTGGGTAACGCCCATAGCCCAGAGGATGCAGACCGAAGAAGCGGTCGCGATCTCGTGGGCAACCGCAAGAAGGGCTTCCTGGTCGACTCCGCACCGCTGCGCCGCGAAGTCGAGGGTGAAGGGTGCAAGGCTGGCTAGGTAGGCATCGAGGCCCTCGACCCGATTCGCGAGGAAGTCCGTTGCCGCCAAGCCGGAGTCGATGATGTGCTTGGTTATTGCGCTCAACCAGATCAGGTCGGAGCCTGGGCGGGGCCGCAGGAAGATATCGGCGCGCTCCGCCATCTCATGCCGCCGGAGGTCGGCAACAATGAGCCGCTGACCCCTGCTTTTGTGGGAGCGCTTGATTCTGGTGGCGATGACTGGATGGCTCTCCGCCGTGTTTGACCCAACAATCAGCACGAGCCCCGCCGCCTCGATATCCCGGATCGAGCCGGAATCGCCCCCGTACCCAACGGTACGCGACAGGCCCATCGTCGCCGGAGATTGACAGTAGCGGGAGCAGTTGTCGACGTTGTTGGTTCCGACCACCGCTCGGGCCAGCTTCTGCATGAGGAACGCCTCTTCGTTGGTGCACTTTGAAGAGGCGATGAAGCCGACCGAGTCCGGCCCGTGTTCCTTTACCAATGCTCCGATTCGGCCGGCAGCAATGCTAAAAGCCTCCTCCCAGCTGGCGCTTCGGAAGTGGTCGCCATCACGGACGAGCGGATCCGTCAGTCGTTCCCTGGAGTTGACGAACTCCCAGCCAAACTTGCCTTTGACGCAGGTGGAGATCCCGTTGACCGGACCGTTCTCCGGTTCTACTTTTAGGACTCTCCTTCCGCGGGTCCAAACGTCAAAGCTGCAACCGACGCCGCAGTAGGTGCACACGGTCTTGGTCTTGGCGATGCTTGGCGTACGGAGCCGCTCCTCGACCTCCGAGATCGCAAAAATCGGAGAGAGGCCGGTCACCGGCTCTACCGCCTTCACCATCTGGATCAGGTGCCCCTTGGCTGCTTCGGGTAGCGCTGTGGCGAGCCCGGCAGTCGCCTCCATGCTCTTTTCCATTAGCGCATTGCAGGGGCAGACAGAGACGCAATGCCCGCAGCTCACACAGCTTGACTCACCGGCTTTTGATCCCCCATCCCAGACCACCCTGGGTACAGGGAGTGACCAGTCGATTGACAAGGTCTCGTTGACTTGCAGCTCCTGGCAAGCCTGGACGCAGCGCCCGCACAGGATGCATTGGGAGGGGTCATAGCGGTAGAAAGGATGGGAGCGGTCGGTTTCGTAGGGCTTTTCGCGAAACGGGTATCGCGGTGACTCTAGCTCCAGATCGCGAAGCGTATTGTGCAGGGTGCAGTTTCCGTTGTTGTTGTCGCAGATGGTGCAGTACAGTTCGTGGTTCTCGAGGATTCGGCTCGCCGCTTCGTAGCGGGCGGCCAAGATTCGCGGAGTGCTGGACATTATCGACTTCGACTCCCCGACCTTCACCCCGCAAGCGTGAACCAGCTTGCCGTCCTTCTCCACGAGGCAGAGGTCGCACGTGCCGATGGGCGATAGCTGTTCATGGAGGCAGATAGTGGGAAGCTTGACCCCTTCCCTCCGCAAAACGGTGGCCAAGGTTTCGCCATCGCTGGCTCTTACGGGCCGGCCATCAAGAAGTATCTCGCGCTCCATTTTTACGATCCTGCGGGCTCTGTCACGTGATCGAGCCTATCATCACCGGAAAAGGCGCTTCGCATTGCATGCCATTGTGCCACGGAAAAATTTACTGTTTGGCGTCTTCTCGGTGGCGACTGGCTCTGTAGCTTGGTTTTTGCTTTGAGTGAAGAGGGTAGGCGAAACGTGAACTGTCCCGAAGTGAAGCTAGTGGTTTTACGGCGGGATTCGATCTCAACGGCACCTTCGCCATTGTCGGGCATCCTTTCGTTTGGGATGGCGGTTTACAAGTTGTTGTTGGCATAGTTCTTTTGCTTTAACGTAGCGTGTTTTGCACTCTGCGGCAGGTCCAGTTACAGTCAACTTGGATCCTCGGGGAGGGGGGCTTCGCACTCGGATTGGTTTGAAATACCGCGCTTGACAAGAGAAGTATGCTTAAGTCGTTGTGCCGTCTACTTGAAATCGCCGGGACCTGGAGTCCAAATTGTGATCAAGTAAAACGACGGTGGATTCGATATGCGTATAAGCATCCCGGTGTTGCTGTTTTGCAAAGAGGGGGAAGCATGGTTGCCGACGATACCTTGCCCGAGGGGGACGTAGCACGAGACGCTCGCCACTCCTCGAGGGGGGAGACGTTGGATGGTGAGTTTGTCGAACGATTGACCGAGTTGATTGCCGCCTCCGCGTGGCAGGAACCCTTCGACTTGGCGGAGATCTCCAAAGTGCTGGGCGATCTTGACGTCGCCGCCGCGGTGCCTTCCAATAGCATGGGCCGCGACTCAAAGGCGCCGCTATCGGCCCTGCTGCACAACATTGCGGAGTTGGCCGAATCTAACCGAACTCTGTCGGTTGCCTACCGCCTCTTTGCCGAGGTGCTGAACGTCTACAGGACTATGATTGTCCACCGTGGCGCCGTCGAGGCAGTGGACCTTCCTGGCTTGGTGGTGCGGTCGCTCACTGCGGAAATCTTCCCATTGGCCTTTATTGGCAAGCAGGAGGCTGGGAGCGAAAAGATACAGCTTATTGCGGTAGCCGGAACCGCTTCCGGGTATGCGGAAGGGCTCCGCCTGACGGCTGATCCGAACGATCCGGACGGGCAGGGCCCCGCTGGCCATTGCGTTCGTACCCGGTCTCCGCAGTTGACTAGGATCGATGCCCCTATGTTTGCGCGTTGGCGGAGTCGTGCCGACAGTTTTGGTCTAGGTGGTTCGCTTGCCACCTGTGCAGAGGCTGGCGACGGGTCGGTCTATCTTCTCTCGGTATACGTGGCCGCTGGCGAAGAGATTCCGGTACCCACCGTCTCGGTATTCGAAGGGCTCATCGAGTTGTGCGTCGCCGTGCAGTCGCAGTTTCTCCTCCAAAAGGAGCTCGACCGACAGCTTCACTATCGGGCGATCTTCTCGCGCCTGCAGCATCTTCCCGCGGATCTGTTCAATTTTGAGGGCATCCTCAGGGAAGCTGGGTCCCAGATTGCCCTCCATCCAGAGGTTGCCGGTGTAGACCTGTTGCTCCTGGACTCAGGAAACGGAAGATTTGTACGTTTCGGAGCCTTTGGCGCCGCTGCCGATATTATTGTTAGCCTCCCCCAGCCGGTGCTCGGCACCAAGGGCAACGTTCCGAGCACGGTGGCGGAGACGCGGACGCGGCAGGTATTCGATCGCAAGTTGGTCGAGCATCAAGAGGGAAGCTGGACGCGTCACGCAACGCTTTCGGCGATCGACGCGCTTGCAGCTTGGCCGATAGTGGGGCGAGACGGAAACGTTGCGGCAGTAATCGTGCTCTTCTCCGGTACCGATGAAGCCTTCTCCGAAGCTACGATCGAGCTGCTCGACCGCCTTTTTGCAAGCGTCGAGATCGAAATCTCCAGAGCTGACGAGCGGGAGGAGTTGCGGAACCTCGCTGCGGTGTACAACGCCTTGGCCAGCCAGAGCGTCCATCTTTCCACAGCGACGCGCAAGGAGCAGATGTACGACGTGACGCTGACAGCGCTTTTTGATACCGAGCTTTTCCGCTATGTAACGCTTGTGGGGCTCGATGGGAACCGCCAGGTACCGTTGATTGCCCGGGGCGAACTGCCGGATACCGCGACCGCGGTGGATTTGGCGGCACTGATCGAAAGGGCAAGCCTTTCTGGCAGGGATACCTATGTTTCGACCATCTATTCGGGCTGGCCGGAGTCGAACTCGGAGTTGCGGGAGTCCTCGGCTGCGGTGGTGATGATGAGGCTGGGTGAAGAGCAACTTGCTCTCGCGTCGGTGTCGAATCGTCCGCGGGTCATTCGTCCGCGGATGATAACGCTGCTGGAACGCGCGTCCGCCGCTCTTGGAGGGGCGCTGGAGGCGCTGGCTCTTCGGCACGAGTTGGTCGCCGAGCGGGATCGCCAGGCGTATCAGGCATCTCACGACGTTTTGACTGATCTACCCAATCGGAGGGCGTTTGAGCGCCAGGCACAAGAGATGCTATCTGGCGGGGTACAGGTCGCTGTGGGAATACTTGATCTGGACCACTTCAAGGAGTGGAATGACAGCTACCGGCACCAAGAGGGTGACGAACTTCTCAGGCGAATCGCGGCGAGCATTGCCGCGGTTGACCCGGAGCTCTTCCTTGCCCGGCTTGGAGGCGACGAGTTTGGGATTCTTTCGGTACGCCGCCGAGCAGGCTTGATCATGCTTAGTGGAAGAGTGCTCGCTGCGATCAGCGGTTGCAGCGGGAGCTATATGCGGGTTACGGGGAGCCTGGGTTGGGCGATCTACGGAGAACACGGTTTAGCGTATGCTGACCTTTTTGCCCATGCCGACGAGGCAATGTACGAGGCCAAGGCCGCAGGCGGTAATGTGTACCAGTTCTATACCCCGGAAATTGAGGCTAACCTCACGCGGGCTCATCAAATCCGGACCGAGTTTGACAGCGCCTTGGGGTCGGGGGAGCTTGAGTACTGGTATCAGCCACAGGTTAAGTGGCTCGACCGGACCATCCACGCGGTTGAGCTTCTGCTGCGGTGGCGGCGCAATGGAGAGATCGTTCCCGCCGGGGAGTTTATCTATACGGTTGAGCACGACCCCCGCTTGGCGAAGCGGCTTTGCGGGCACACTGTCGAGGCTGCATTCGCCCTAAGTCACGAGTTTCACAAGCAAAAGATCGAACGGCAAGTCTCCTTCAACGTATCGGCGTCGGCATTTCTCGATAGCCATTTTCTTATCGATTTGGAGGGTGTTGCCAGGAACTATGACTACCGGCATGTTTGTGTAGAAATCACCGAAACCACAGCTATTTCGGACGTTTCACTTGCACGCTCTACCATCCTCCAGCTGGCCGCTTTGGGCGTAGAGGTTGCGATGGACGACTTCGGAACTGGGTTTTCTTCCTTGAGCTACGTTGCAAAACTTCCGATTGCCGAGCTGAAGTTGGACCGTTCTTTTTTGAATGGTATCTCGCGGAACTTCCGATCGTTTGCGGCAATCATGAGTGGCTTGACTATTGGGCACTACTCAAATTTGCGGGTAATTGGCGAGGGCATCGACAACATCGACGACCTTGCCACATGGATCCTTATGGGGGGAGATTACGTCCAGGGTTTCATCCTTTCGGAACCAATTCAGGACCCGTTCTCCGAACTGAACCTTTTCGGACGGAACCTTCCCGCCGACCTGATCTCGTTGAACGCGGAGGATATCCCGTTGTTGGCCGAGGTGGTTAGAGCGAGGGAGTTCGGCAGGCACATCTGCTTGGCCAACTGCCGGTTGGCTGTGTGGTTGGAGAATCGGAAGGAACTCTACTCGAGTATTGCCGAGTTTCGAGCGATAACTTCGAGGCACCGCTGCTCAGGGACGCAGGCGGCAATCGTGACTGCGGAGATGGAGAGTCTGTGCGAGCGGATTATCGAGGCGCAAAAGGAAAGTTCTTGATAGCGCGCACGGTGGTGGTTTAGAGGCGAACGCGTCAACCGGGGATGCGGTGCGAGCTTGGTGGTTTCCTAGGTTGAAAATCCGCGGCCAACCGGAGCTCTCATTGGGATCCGGGGTGGGCGCTAGAGGACTCGAACCTCCGACCTCAGCCGTGTGAAGGCTGCGCTCTAACCAACTGAGCTAAGCGCCCTAGTGGCCAAAAAGCATAGCCAGCTTGCCTTGGATGCCGGCTTAACGCTTGTTTAAGTCCACTCGGATGCGTGCCGAAGGTCACTTCGTGAGCCAGGAGGAGGTCGCTTTGCAGCCTGGAAATGGGAGGATCACGTGACGGTAGCCTACGATACCTCGTTGGCGGAGTATATCGTTGGCGTTTTTGACAACCCAAGCGAGCTTGCGATCGTCAACCAGCCGATCGTCAATCTTGAGTCGGGCCAAGTGGTTGGTTACGAGTCCCTTGCGCGTTTTGGAAACGGCATGAGCCCAGAGCGGGTTTTCGGGGCGGCTGACTCATTCGGTTTGGGAAAGGATCTCGAGCTTTTCGCGGTTGACGCTGCCCTGAAGTCGCTTCCCTGGCTTCCTTCGGGGCTTCGCATGCACGTAAATGTGTCGCCAACGATTGTTGGAGCCCCCGAACTCCGGCAACTGTTGCTAAACCACGATCTCAGCAGGTTAGTGCTTGAGCTTACCGAGCATGTTCCGGTTGTGGACTATGGACGAGTGGCCAGCGAACTCGCTGTCTTTCGAAACCGCGGCGCTCGGATAGCGGTGGATGATTTGGGATCTGGCTACGGTGGACTGGAGATTGTCATTGCGACTAGGCCAGAGTTGGTGAAGCTGGACCGTTCTTTCGTGGCCGGTATCGACAAGAGCAGTTCTCAATGCAACGTCATGGCCTCTTTGATCAGGTTTGTGTCGGGTTTCGGCGGCGCGGTAATCGCAGAGGGCGTGGAGACTACCGCCGAAATCGAGCAGGTTAGCCGCCTTGGGGCGCGCTATGCGCAGGGTTACGTTATTGGTATGCCGCGACCGGGGTTCTCCCCAGTCGATGCAGCAGCCGTGGTTCGGGCGGCGAAGCAGACTCGCCGGGTGATGTACGGCGCCGATCTGGTCGACCTAATCGAGCGGGTTCCCGTCGCGAGGGACACTGCTGTGCTCTCCGGTAGCGCTTTGGGGGTGGTGGTCGACGTGTATCGGCGGCCGCTGCTTCTATGGGTCGGTTGGGAGAATGGCGGCCGCGCACTGCCTTGCACCGAGGTAGAGATCGGATCGTCAACGGACATCTGCCGACGGCTTGCGGTCAACCGGATGCCAAGCCATCGTCTCGATCCGTTGGTTGTCGTTGATGGGTCCCGAAGAACGGTTGGAGTGCTTCGAGTGGAGAGCCTGCTGGCAGAGAGCGACACGATGTCGTGACCGGTTACGTGTTCAACGGGGATGATGGGGCTAGCGATTGGGAGCAAGAAGTTCGAATCGCGCTTTCGGACTTGAGCGAGCTCGAGGCGGTGTTCCAACCGATACGCGGCCTGGGAAACGGCGAAGTAGTGGCGGTCGAGGGACTGATCCACTCTTCCCGAGTCGACTCAGGAGAGTTATTCTCGCGGGCGTGTGCGCTTGGCATGGAAGTTTCACTGGAGATGGCGACCCTCGAGCGGCTGCTTGAGTGGCTACAGCTTGCAGATGGGCCGCGCCTTTCCCTGAACGTCACCCCGGGGGCGATAGCCAACCGCGGCGTTAGGGAGATGCTAGCTCCTTTTGCAAGCCAAATAATTCTCGAAGTTTCCGAGCGTAGTTTTCTTCCGGCCCCAAAGGAGCTGGCATCAGAGTTGATTGACCTTCGTAGTCAGGGAGCACAACTTGCACTCGATAACGCCGGTGCGGGCTTCGGGGGCTTGCGGCTTTTGCTCGCGCTCGAGCCGGAGTGGGTAAAGCTCGACCGCGTGGTTGTGTCGAGACTTCGCGATAGCTCCGACCAGTTGGCCTTGGCTGCTGCCTTTGTTGAGATCTCGCACGATGTTGGGGCTCGAGCAATTGCAGTCGGCGTCGAATATGTTGAAGAACTTGCTGCGGTGGCTGCACTGGGGGTAGAGGCGTGGCAGGGTTATCTCGACGCGGAGACAGCGGGCTCGGTAGAGGTTCCTATGGCAAAGATTGTATACCCAGAGCCTCCACCTGGAGGAGCTGACTTTGTCGTCGAACTCGGAAGTTCACTCGACTTGATCCTTGCCGGGTGGTCAAGCGGCAATAACCGGATGGGGAGCGGCTTTGCAGCCGTACATAGCCGTGGCAAGGTGATCGGTTACGTGAATTTTGACGAGGTAGCTCACGCCTATCGGCATGGCGGAAAGCTTGCGGGTTTAGCCTAGAAAATCAGTTGGCGATCAACATTGGAGGGGACTTGGCGAGCAAACACAGTGCTTCCCGGCGACGGCGACCCGTGGTCGCCGCTGCAGTAGTGGTGATTCTAGGTGGAGGGGTGGGCGCGCTAGTTGCCACCTTGTTCAACGGGCCAGCGGCTAAGAGTTCAAGTTCTGCAACTGGAATCTCGAAACCCGAGGCGGCTGCGAAGGTTTCGGCTACATGCCCGCTTACCGATTTGCCTGCGCCTCAGGGCGGGGTCCCGCAGCGCCCTGCGCTGGCGATCAAGGTGGGCAACGACCCTGGAGCAAGGCCCCAGAGTGGCCTCTCCGCGGCAGATATCGTCTATGAAGTACA
This sequence comes from Actinomycetes bacterium, assembly GCA_021819205.1. Lineage (GTDB taxonomy): Bacteria > Actinomycetota > Acidimicrobiia > Acidimicrobiales > Acidimicrobiaceae > JAKARV01. The sequence continues at coordinate 74,266 of JAKARV010000002.1, forward strand.
AGCCGAGGGAGGGATTACGCGATTGATCGCCGTGTACCAATGCAACGCCCCGGCTCTGGTGGGTCCGATCCGTTCTTTGCGCTGGGTTGATTGGCACGTGGTCGGCCAGTTTGGGAATCCGATCCTGGTCTTTGCGGGTGGAATCATTCCCGATGTGAATCAAGTGTTCCAGCAGGGCTGGCTTTTCCATGTGGACGCGTTGAGCTTCTCCGGCTCACCGTTCGTCCGAACCGCAAACCGGGTTCCTCCCGAAAACCTATATGGGAGTCCGGCGGGGATTTGGGGGTTGGACCACTCTTCGAAACCGCCAGCTCCGGTGTTTTCTTTCTCCAAGGCAGAACCTTCCGGGGGCGAGACGGTCTCATCGATTAACCTTCCGTACTCAGGAGCATCAAACATCACTTGGTCGTGGAGTGCCGCCAAGGGCGAATGGCTCCGCTACTACTCTGGTGTCCCGGCCCTCGGCAATGGAGGTGAGCAGCTCTCTGCCACCAACGTGGTCGTGGAGTACGTAAACGCCCCTCCAGGTCCGTACAACGAGAGCGGACCCAATAGCCCTGGGGTGCGTTCACAGACGATAGGTAGCGGGAGTGCGTGGGTGCTCAGGAATGGCAAGCTTTACCAAGCCACTTGGAACCGGCCGAGCCTGGCATCGCCGACCAGCTTTGTCACCGCATCCGGAACGAAATTGTCGATGAGTCCTGGGCGGACGTGGGTGGAGATCGTTCCGAACTGGGTCCACGGCACAATCCAGTAGGCGGCCAAAGACCTTCGAGACTTTAAAAAAAAATCAGGTGGCCCCTGCTGGGGACCACCTGATTCTCTGGGGGTTGGGTTGAAACCGTGTTGAATTCCAAGATAGGGGGCAAAATTGGGAGCCAGCTAAAAACCGGGGTATGGGTTTCTGTGGATTGTTGGAACCGATGAAGCCGCTAGATTCTCAAACCTTTCGCGCGTAGAACTGCATTACCTGGGCACGTTGCTTAGTTCGCTTCCGACTCCTCGGGAGGGGCGTTTCGGTGGAAGAAAGTGAAGAATAGAACGGCGGAGACAGCTTGAAGGAGGCCGCCAAGGATGAGGGGTGCGGCGAGCAGAGACTCTTGGAACAAGTATCCAGAGAGGGTGGGGGATACGGCGGTCATGATTTGCGAGGGGAGATTGGAGAGAGCGGCAACCTGGGTCTGCTCATCTGGATCGGCCATCGCAATTACGTAAGACTGGCGGAGAGGAAGCGCAGTACGTTGGGCGAACATGCGGACGTAATAGATGATCCCGGCCCAAGCGAGTGTAGGGGCAACGGCCAGTGGAATTAGAAGCAGCCCCTGGAGCACTCGAAGCGCCGAAGTGGCTAGGACGGTCCCGTGAAGCCGGGCAACCCGCGGGGCAACCAGCCCAGCTGCTATTGTTCCGAGGTTAATCAGGAGATAGAGTTCGCCGATGGCGGTCTGGCCGGCGTGAAAGCGGATGTGGAGCCAGTAGGTAACGAACGGGCCGAACATGCCGACCGCAGCTCCGTTAAGCGTGTTCGTTGCCCAGAGTCGGTAGACAAGGGTGCGCGAGTTGGCGGGAAAGGCAAAGAAACTCCGCCCGTTGTTTGAGATGTTTTTGGGGTTTGGATGGTTTCTGGTCAAAAAAACCGCCGCCAATGCAGCTAAAGCCGAAAAGAGAGCGGTGGCGATCATGGCTGGTCGAAACGCCGTGGTTATGGCCGCGGGAGATGCAGGGGAGAACGCCAGGATCGCGGCCAACCCAGCGCCGGCTACGGCACCGGCGGACGATGCAGCGGAGATGATTCCGAAAGCCTGGTTACGCCGTTGGCTGTTGACAACCCTGACGATGAGTTGGGATTCGGCCGGCTGCTGCGGGCCGACGTTTCCGGCACCAGCGCCAGCTCCGCGTCCGAAAGTTCCGATTGCCGCGAAGGCGAAGAGAGCGGTTCGATCGGCTGAGAGCGCATACACCAACGCTGCTAGGGACGCCAAGGCAGGAAGCGCAATCATAAAGATGCGAGCCGGAAAGCGGCTAGCGGCAAAGCCCACCAGCGTGGCCAGTCCAGCTGCCCCAACTGCGACCGCGAAGAAAAGGAGTCCAAGCTCGAAGCCGGAGAAGCCCAGCGCTACAAGGTAAAGGGGGACAACTACGCCTGCCATCGCCCTTGACGTACTCATGGCGAAGCGCGCCAAGAGCAGGAGTGTGAAGTCCTTGCGGGAGTTGAGTCCGTCGATTAACCCTTGTTCCCGCGTTCTCCAGCTACGCTTGGCCACGGTTGACCACTGGGCGATCCGGCTGCCAATTAGGCGATGTCAGGGCTGAACCCTTGCCGAAGGAGGTTTTCGGAGACTACCTGCTGGTCCGCGAATTGGTAGAGATATGTCGGCCCGCCCGCTTTGAAGCCAAGGCCAGAATGGCCGAAGCCGCCAAAGGGATGCCTGCCTGGTATCGCGCCAGTAATTGGCCTGTTGACGTAGAGGTTTCCGGCTCTTGCAGCGGACCTCACTCGGTCGATATGCCCCGGAGATCGGGAGTAGACACCCTGAGTGAGCGCGTATAGCGTATCGTTGGCCTTGGCAATGGCGTCGTCAAGGCCGCTTGCCCGTTCCACAACTAGCACTGGTCCAAAAATCTCATCACGGTAGAGGGAAGAGTTCCGATCCGGGTCGACGAAGACCGTGGGAGGAACGTAGTATCCGTCCCCGGTAGGAACGGAGCCCTGTACTAATAGAGTTGCAGAACTCTTCCCCTTTTCGATAGCGCTTTCTATCTTCTCCTTCGCCGCCCGGTCTATGACCGGGCCCATCTGGGTGGCAGGATCCTTGGGATCGCCAACGACCAGTGTGGCGACGGCTCCGGCCAACCGGTCCAGGAATGCTTCGGCTATCTGCGCGTCGACCACTACTCTCGAGCACGCCGAGCATTTCTGTCCCGAAAACCCGAAAGCGGAGTAGATGACGCCCGGAACCGCCTGATCGAGATCGGCGTCGGAGTCGACGATTATCGCGTTCTTGCCGCCCATCTCGGCGATCACGCGCTTTATGGCGCGTTGGCCAGGCAGTACCTGGCTGGCCGCTTGGAGGATGTCCAACCCCACCTCGCGCGATCCCGTGAACGCGATGGTGGCTACGTCCTTGTGGCGTACTAGGGGCGCTCCTACCTCTTCCCCGGTTCCCGGCAAGAAGACGAGCGTCCCGGGGGGCAGGCCGGTGTTGTCGAACGCATCCAGCAGATAGCTCGCACAAAGGGGCGTCTGCTCTGCCGGCTTGAGAACAACCGGATTGCCCATCGCGAGTGCTGCGGCGACCATACCGGTCGGAATCGCGAGGGGAAAGTTCCAGGGAGGTATCACTGCGGTCACCCCACGCGCGCGGTAGTGAAGCCGGTTCTCCTCGCCGAGCGGGGAGTCGAGCTCAACCTGTTCGATCAGCTTGAGCTGGTTCGCGTAGTAGCAGAGAAAGTCGATCGCCTCGCCGACGTCGTTGTCCGCCTCCAGCCACGGCTTGCCGGCTTCGAGAACCTCCACGGCCACAATCTCCTGGCGCCGGTTACGGAGGTTTGCAGCCGCCTTGAGCAATACTGCCGAGCGGACTTCGGGGGTAGTGGCTGACCACGCCGGGAGAGCGGCGGATGCAACCTGTACGGCCATTTCCACGGTGTCGGAAGTCGGTGCTTCCGCTCTGGCGAGGACCCAGCTTGGGGTTGCGGGGTTTACCGATTCGATCCAGTCGGCGGGAAGAGCGCCAGGGCGTGCGCAGCTGGCACGCAAGAGTTTGGAGGAGGACAGCGCGTGAGAGATGGTTGCGATCGCGCCGCGCTGGCCCTCGATCACACTGCGATGTTCGAAGTGGCTTGCGGGTTCGTGGCGGTACGCGTCATGCCGTTCCGTTGCGGGCTGAGGAGCCGGCTTTGGCGGTTCGAGGAGCTTTGAAAGATCGGTCTTGTCGCCGAAGCGTTGTTTCAGGAAAGAAGAGTTCGACGTATTTTCTAGCAACCTTCTCACTAGGTAGCTCATGCCAGGGATGAGTTCGCCGACCGGTGTATATATCCGTACCTCCTGTCCCGATGCAACCAGGGCAGAGGCAAGAGGTTCGGCCATTCCGAAGAGCATCTGGAACTCGTAGCGTTGTGGTGGCAAACCAAGCTCCCGTGCGATCGCGATCGTGTTCGCAATCGAGCGGAGGTTGTGGGAGGCGAATGCGGGATGTACCCGGTCTGTCGAGCGGAGGAGGAGTTCGGTAGAGTGTTCGAATGCGAAATCGGAAGCCGATTTTACCTGGTAAACCGGTGGCTCGTGGCTGCCGGCGGACGCTTGAGCCAGCTCCGTGTCCCAGTAGGCTCCCTTCACCAAGCGGATCCAGATCCTGGGGTCTTCGGAGGCGTATGGCGCGGCCGCCTCGAGCACTTCTTCAAGGTCGCGGCGGTGCCTCTGGAGGTAAGCCTGCAGTACTAGCCCGATTCGCAGGTCGCCAAGGCTTGGCTCCTTTAGCAGGCGGCTGAAGACCTCCAGAGTTATTTCGTAGGTCTCGTAGTGCTCCATATCGAGGAAGAGTACTGTTTTCGATTCCATTGCTGCCTTGGCGAGCGGCGAGAGGCGGGTAACGATCTCGGAAGCTGCGACGTCGCGAGAGAGGGGAGCGAAGTGGGTTGTAAGGGCGCTGGGCTTGACGCTGATCGATATCGGGGGATCGGGAAGGCCGGCGATCCCGGAAAGCTTGGGTCCGAGCTTCACGAGGCTGGCATGGATCTGCTCCAGCCGAGAGATGTACCGGTCGGCTTCGGCTTCGGTCACTACGCGCTCTCCGAGCAGATCCACCGTGGCGGCAAAGCCGGAATCCGCGAGCCGTACCAGCTGAGTCTCGATTTCGGTAAGGTTTTCGCCAAGAATAAACTGGCGTGCCATCTCGAGAATGCTGCTTTTTGCGATCCGGGTTAGCGCAAACCTGCCTGGTGCATTCGCGGCTGCGAGCTTCTGGCCGGACTTCATCCATGCCGGGGCCGACAGCCCGAGATACTCCAGGATGTGTGAGGTTACGTCTCGGTTGTCACCGGCAAGTGCAGGAAAAACATCGACGAGGCGAAAGAGGTCGGCTCGGAATTGGTGGTTGTCGAGGGTCTCGCGCATCACCAAGGAGGAGATGCCACGGAGGCGGTAGATGCCGGCCCTACCTCGATAGCCACTCAGCTCTCGGGCGGCCAGCCGGATCTGCTCTTCGCGCGTGGTTGTAGCCATGTCGTACTATCCTAACCTGGGCGTAAAGACGGAAAAGGTCGCGCACCAAAAGGGGACATGCTTGGAAACCGTGGTTGTTCGGATGGAGGACGGGGCAGCTATTAGCGTCACTCTCTTCGGAAGGTCCGGGCGTAGCGTGATCCTGGTCCATGGTCTCGCGTCAAACGGACGACTTTGGTGGCCTGTCGCTCGCCTGTTGGCCCCGTACTGTCGGATCGCGGTACCGGACCTTCGGGGTCATGGGAGCTCCTCGGGTCAAGGGGGACCGCACAGTATTGAGCTGGCTGCGAAGGATATAAGGCGTATTGTCGAGGAGCTCTCGCTTGATGTGGTTGGAGTGGCCGGACAGTCTTGGGGTGCGGCAGTGGCGGCTTGCTACGCGCAGCGGTACCCGGCTGGAATCGCAGTGGCGGCGACCGTTGACGGAGTGTTGGAGAGGTTGCGGGATCGTTTTGCGAGCAGCGAAGCGATGTTGGAGGCGCTAACACCCCCCGACGTCTCCGGGGTCTCCTTGGACGCGCTCGCTGAGCGCCTTGAGGCGCGTTATCGCCAGTTTCCCGAAGGTGCGGTCGGGGCAGCGCTGGGTAGCTTTTTTGCAGGGCCGGGTGGCGAGGCGCAACGATGTCTGCCAATTCCGGACCACCTCCGGATTCTTTCGGATCTTTTCGATTTTGATATGGAGGCGTGCCTGGGAGACATGCAGGCGAGACTTCTCGTCATCGCCTCTCTCTCCGGTGAAGTCGACGAGGATCGTCGAAAGTTGGAGATTTCGCGTGGGGTCATTGGGCGAGCCCGGCCGGGGTCGCAGCTTGTAGCCCTAATTGCCGACCATGATGTCCATCTGCAGATGCCAGAGGTGGTCGCCGGACAGTTGCTTGCGGCAATTTGCGGGACCGGGGCAGCACACGGTTTTGAGCGCGGTGGTTGACGGCGACGGTGTTGTCGGCAAGCTGCAAGCGGGCCAACGGAGTTATCCAGTCTTACTGATCGATCAGGGGGCTTCTTCTAGCCTCTTATTGGAGGCAAGTGTTTTCGGCGGCGTGGTTTAGATAGGCTTACCCGAAAGCGTCAGGAGGTGAATTGTGGCCTACCCGCTCCTGGGAAGATCTCCGGTGGAGTTGGACGAGTGGTCTGAGCTGAAGCGGTATGCCGCCGAGCTAAAGGGAACCACCATTGCCCAACTTTTTGTGGACGATCCGGGGCGTTCGGAACGGCTAAAGCTTTCCGTTGGCCCTGCCATCGTTGACTTCTCGAAGAACTTGATCGATAGCTCGGTTGTCGGGATGTTGATCCGGCTAGCGCGACTGCGTGGGCTCGAGGATGCTATTGACGCGATGTGGGCGGGTCAACGCATCAACACTACGGAGAACCGGTCCGTGCTTCACGTTGCGTTGCGAATGCAGCGAGGTTCGAAGCTTATGGTTGGGGGCGTTGACGTCGTGGCCGAGGTTGATTCGGTTCTCGACAGGATGGCCGACTTCGCCACTGCGGTGCGCACTGGGGTTTTCCGTGGTGCGACCGGTAAACCGATAGAGACTGTCGTGAACATCGGAATCGGCGGATCTTATCTTGGCCCGGAGATGGCAACTCTTGCCCTGCAAGAGTACGCGATTCGCGATATTGCCTTCGAGTTTGTCTCCAACGTCGATCCCGCGGCTATAGCATCCATAATTGAGCGATGCAATCCGGAGACGACTTTGTTCGTGGTCGCTTCCAAAACCTTCACCACGTTAGAGACGATGACCAATGCCGGCGCTGCCAGGCAATGGATCCTTGATCAGCTTGGCGACCGGGAAGATGTAATTGCACATCACTTTTGCGCGGTCTCCACGAGCTTGCAGCTGGTCTCCGATTTTGGAATCGATTCTCGAAATACCTTTGGATTTTGGGATTTTGTCGGCGGTCGGTACTCGGTCGACTCTGCGGTTGGGCTGTCGCTAATGATTGCGATCGGTCCGGAGCGGTTCCGCTCTTTTCTTGCGGGCTTCGCCGAAATCGACGCGCACATGCGCTCTTCTCCGCTTGAGAGCAATGTTCCGGTTTTGATGGGTCTCCTCGCGGTGTGGTACCGAAATTTTTGGGGCGCTCAGACACAAGCGGTGCTTCCGTATTCGGAACGGCTCCGCCGGCTACCTGCCTACCTGCAGCAGCTAGTCATGGAGTCGAACGGCAAGTCTGTGCGGCTCGACGGCAGTGGAGTCGAGTACAACACCGGCGCCGTTATCTGGGGGGAGCCGGGCACCGACGGACAGCACGCGTTCTATCAGCTGATGCACCAGGGAACTACGCTGATTCCAGCGGATTTCATTCTGTTTGCGGAGCCGGTCGCGGGCCCTCCAGGCCAACAGGACATGCTGGTTGCCAACGGGCTTGCGCAATCGGCGGCGCTCGCATTTGGCCGTAGCGACGCTGAGTTGCGTGACGCCGGGATTGCTGAGGAGTTAATTCCACACAAGCGAATGCCCGGGAACCGTCCGAGTACAGTGCTGCTTTTCCCGCAGCTGACACCGAGGGTTTTGGGGTCTTTGATCGCCCTGTACGAGCACTCGGTCTTTACCCAAGGGGTGATCTGGGGGATAAATTCCTTCGATCAGTGGGGAGTTGAGCTTGGCAAGGAGATGGCCGCTCGGCTTGTCGGACCGCTGGCCGGCGCCAAGCCTCCGGATCTTGCGGGTATGGATGCGTCCACGGCGAGCCTGGTAGCCGAGTACCGGCATCTTCGGGGGCGGCCAAACGCTTAATTGCTTGTACGTTTGAGTTTTGGAAGGGTAGCGCCGGGGTCGCCGGCGCGGGCGATGGAGGGAACATGAAGGCAGTTGACGAGCTAGTGGCCTCGGGGCAGAGCATCTGGTTGGACGCGATCTCACGGAGGTTGCTCGCGTCCGGGGCGTTGGCGAGGTACATATCCGAGCTTCGGGTCACCGGTCTCACCTCCAACCCCTCGATCCTCTCGCACGCGATCGCCGGATCGTCGGATTACGATGCCCTGTTGGCATCGGCCGCTCGAAAGACTTCTGACTCCGAGGAACTCGTTTACGAACTAGCCATCTGGGACCTTGCGGAGGCTTCTGAACTATTCATGCCGGTTCATACTGCTACTGGTGGCGCCGATGGATACGTCTCGATCGAGGTTCCACCAGAGTTTGCTGGGGACGCAAAGGAGTCGCTGCTTTGGGCGCACCGGCTGTACCAGCGCTTTTCAAATCCGAACGTCATGATCAAGATTCCGGGCACTGCGGCGGGTTTTGAGGCGATAAGCCAACTGATCTACGAGGGGGTTCCGGTCAACGTCACCCTGCTCTTCTCCGCTGATCAGTATCTGGCCGCCGCCGGCGCATACCTTGAAGGGCTGGAACGGCGCCAAGCCGACGGCTTGGATCTGGTTGTTGCGTCGGTCGCATCGGTTTTTGTGTCGCGCTGGGATGGCGCGATCGATGCTTTGGTCCCTCCGGAACTCAACGCACAGGCGGGCCTGGCAGTGATGGAGGAGATCTACGCAAGTTATCAAGAGGTGTTGACTTCGAAGCGTTTTCTCGCGATGAAGGCCCAGGGCGCCCGTTCTCAGCGGCTCTTGTGGGCTTCTACTTCGACAAAGAATCCGGACTTTCCCGACACGTATTATTTGGGGAAGTTAGTGGCCCCGGGGACAATCGACACCGTTCCCGAAAAGACCTTGCTGGCCTTCGCCGACCACGGAAGCGTGGATCCGGTGCTCGGCAGCGGAGTCTCCGTCGCAAGGGAGACGCTGGCCAAGATTGCCACACACGGCGTAGACTTTGGCGAGATGGCGGTGGTGCTGCAGCAGCAGGGTGCAGCGGCATTCGAGGCCGACTGGAAGTCACTTCTGGCAACCGTCGGGGCAAAAGCAACCAAGCTCCGCCATTAAAATTTATTTCGGATCGGTTTGGCGCCGATCGACGGCTCCCCTCCTTCGCGCAACTGTGCGGCTTGCTCATCGGAAGCAAGCGATTCAAGTTGGCCTCGTGGTTGAGTTGGGATGGCTGTCCGAGGGTAGTACTACTTAGTGTGGTATGTCGAACACTCCAAGAGCTGATATAACTTCCGAGTACCCATCGCTGATTCGGTCTAATAACGTTTGCTCCGGTCTGGCATTGTTGGCAATTCGAGAGCTGCGCCGGATCAATATTGAACGTTTTCGCAGCTAATCAACGAATGTTGACACGTTATTCTTAGGTACGAGCCTGCTCGGACCCTGCGAGAGAGACTCGATAGATCGCAATTCCAGGGAGGGTTTATCATGGATTATGCCTTAGGAAGGGCGCGAAGATCTTTCGACAGGCCATTCTCGTCTCAGCTGGAATTCGGGCGCTGGTTGGCCGGTAATATAGACGTACTTGGCGATGCCGTCGGGCTTGATTTGACCGGATCTCTTGGGCTTCAGATCGGTTCCGATATCCAGCTTCTCGAGGATTCCCTGGCGCGCACGGTCTTTCTCACAGCCGATTTGGGGGCCACCACCGATTTCGAGCTTGGACGGGTAGTCGGCGAGTTGGCCAATGCCGGTGGCGGTCCGGCAATCTGGGTTGCCGAGGATCCGCTTCCCCGTCATGTGGCGGCCTGCCTTCGTCTGAATCGGAGCCAGCTATTTGAGATATACCTGGCGAAAGTCCAGTTTATGGTGACTGGAACCGGGATTACATTTCCGATTCTTTCGGGCATCATCCGTCCGGGTGGGCCGGAGCCTTCTGACGAAGTTAGGCCGTCTCTTTGCGATCGTATGTCCCGGCGGGCCAGGTGGTGGCGGATGCTGGGGGAGACGCCCGGGGCCAAGATTGACTTTGGACAGTTCCGGCCGGAGACTGCGACCGGAATCTTCAAAAGAATTCACACCTCGAGTATTGGCTACGTTGTCGGAGAGTCGTCCTGCTTTGTCCAGGTGCGGGTGGGAACCTGGAGCCGCGAGGACCGGGGTCTCGAATCGAAGGTTGAAGCCGCTCGATTGATGATCGAGGAGGCTGTATCTCCAGAGGTGGTCATCGTCCACACCAACCTTCAGGGGCAGTTACGGATCGAGGTATCGATTCCGATTGGTTTCAACTCTGATCCAGACCTCTGGCCAGAAGGGCTGGCGAGGCTCGTGGGTGCTCACCGGCGCCTGGGTCGGGTAATGAAGCGCGTGCTGCAGAATTAGCCCCCCAGCCTGAAACGGCCTAGATGAGCCTGCGGATCGCCTCCTGCAACTCTCGCATCAGCGAGCGATTGAAGGCCAGAGCAGCCCGCAGCGATTGCGCCGGCGACTCGTTCTTTGACTCGTGCAGATCGGCTTCAATCCGGGCCATGCGGCGACCGAGTTCTTCGTAGCTGGAGACGAGAGATGAGATCTCCGCCTGCTGCGACACGTGCCACCTCCCATGTTGCTTGGGCTTCGACGTCTAGGGGTATCACACTAGACTAGCGGGATGCCAGGGAACGGCAGGATTTGGTTCTTTGATTAAGGAGCTGCAGTGTCGGAATCGTCGCTCTCCCGCTTGGATCTACGTGGGATACGGCGCCCTCTGATCGAATCGGACATCCCGCGGCCAGATGCCGTGGTACCGGAGACGGTGGACACCGTACGGGAGATCGTTGCTGGTGTAAGGGACGGCGGGGACAGTGCGGTTGCCAGCTTCACGGAACGTTTCGATGGGGTTCGGTCCGAGCGGATGATCTACGATCCCCGGGATTTCGAGGCTGCCTTCAAGCGGATACCGCAGCAGCTTCGGGATGCCATGTCGGTAGCGGCGGAACAGATTCGCACCGTTTATCGGGAAGAGCTTCCGCCAGAGCCGACCACCAAGAGTAGGGGAGTCACCGTGGTCAGGAGGAGCGTTCCGGTCGAGCGAGCCGGCTGCTACGTGCCTGGCGGCGCTGCTCGTTACCCGTCGTCGGTGCTGCATACCGCGGTTATCGCCAAGGTGGCGGGTGTCGGAGAGGTTGTGGTCGCTACTCCGCCGATGGCCGATGGCTCGATAGACGATCCGACGCTTGCCGCCTGCCATGTCGCCGAGGTTGACTGGCTTGTCGCGGCTGGTGGTGCCCAGGCAATTGCTGCTTTGGCATTTGGCACCGAGTCGATACCCAAGGTCGATGTGATCGTGGGGCCGGGAAACCTGTACGTCTCCTTGGCGAAGCAGGAGGTAGCCCGCTATGTCGGCGTCCCTTCGGCTTTTGCCGGCCCATCTGAAGTAGTCGTGGTCGCCGACGCGTCGGTGAAGCCGGTCTTTGCGGCGCTAGACGTCGCGGTCCAGGCGGAGCATGGGCCGCACGGTTTGGCTTGGCTGGTCACTTGGGACGAGGTTTATGCGGAGGAGGTGGAGAGCGCCTTGGCCGCGTACCTTGCGGAAGCTCCCCGCGCTCGGGAGATCCAACAGACGTTGGACACCGGCGGGTACTTGGCGCTGGTTCGCGACCGCGAGCAGGCTATCGAGTTATCGAACCTGATCGCTCCGGAGCATTTGGAGCTTCTCTATGGTGGCGGGCTCGAGGACTCCTGCAATGTGGAGAACGCTGGTGTCGTCTTTGTGGGGCCGTACGCGAGCGCTGCCTTTGGAGACTATGTCGCCGGGCCATCCCACGTGCTGCCGACCTACGGCACCGCCCGGTTTGCCAGCGTGCTCTCGGTAGAGGACTTTACCAAGCGGCTGCACACCATCGTGGTCGAGCACGAGGGGCTGCGCGATTTGGGTTGGGCGGTCGAGGAGATCGCCGCCATAGAGGGCTTGAGTGCCCACGCCGCTTCCATCGCCGTCCGGAGGCGGGGCGTATGATTGAGCCTTCGCTTCCAGAAGCCGCCGCCGGGTCTTATCACTCGGCTCAGGTCGCGGTCGATGTTCGGCTAAACACCAACGAATCGCCGGTTTCGCCACCCCCGGCCTTCATGGCGCGCCTCGGAGAGCGGCTTGCGGGAGTATCGCTGAACCGCTACCCTGACCGGAACGCGATCGATATCCGTACAGCAATCGCCGTCAAGGAGGGAAGGCATCCGGAAGAGATCTTTGTCGCGAATGGGTCTAACGAGGTTCTCCAGACTATCTTCTTGGCCTACGGAGGGCCGGATAGGAGCGTGTACCTTGCGCAACCGACCTATGGGATGTACACCCAAATAGCCAAGAGCACGCGGACAACGATTGTCGACGGCAAGAGGGGTGAGGACTGGAGGCTCGATCGTTTTGACATCGACCCTTCGGCGGAGATCGTCGTGATCTGCGATCCAAACAATCCCACCGGGTTGGCCGAGGTTGGCGGCCTTGCATCGCTCGCCCCCGAGCGGCCGGATTCCCTCTTCGTGATCGATAGGGCTTATGCCGATTTTGCCGATGGCCTCGAGGCCTGGTTGGGATCGAACGTGGTCGAAGTGAAGACGTTCTCCAAGGCCTTTGGAATGGCTGGGTTAAGGCTGGGCTACGCTGTTGCCGACCCGGAGATGATTAAGGTCCTGTACTCTACGGTACTCCCCTATCACCTCGACTCTCTGAAGCAGCGAGCAGCTTTGGTGGCGCTGGAGATGGCTGACGAGCTGTTTTCGGTAGTTGGCGAGATTCGTCGTGAGCGTGATCTTCTGATCGAAGAGCTTCGATCGTTGCCGGTCCGATGCTGGCAGAGTTCGACCAACTTTGTCCTCTTTGCCCCCGATCACCGCGAAGCAAGGGCAGTTTGGTCGGCACTGGTGGAGCGATCAATCTTGATCAGGGACTCGTCGACTTGGCCCGGCTTGGACAACACCCTCCGGGTCACGGTGGGAACTCCGGGGGAGAATGCCCGCTTTATCGAGGCTCTCAGGGAGGTTCTGGCGAATTGAGCAGAATCGGTAACTACCGGCGGGAGACTCGGGAGACCCGAGTGAACTGCGAAATTGATCTGGACGGCGGGGAAGTGGAAGTGAGCACTCCGGTTCCCTTCTTTACCCATATGATCAACCAGCTAGGTTCCCATGGGCACTTTGGCCTTGCAGTGGAGGCGGACGGGGATGTCGAGGTTGACGCGCATCACCTGGTTGAGGATGTTGGGATCTGCCTCGGCAAGGCGCTTTCGGGAGCGTTGGGGAGCTACACGGGGATCGCTCGCTTTGCAGATCGGCTTGTTGGGCTCGACGAGTCGCTGGTTCAGGTGGCGGTAGATCTCTGCGGCCGTGGTTACTACGAGGGCGCACTCGCCGGAATCGAGTCGCTCGCGCTAGGCACCCCCCCGTTCTATATCGAACACGCTCATGAATTTTTTCGCTCCTTCGCCGTCAATGGGGGCTTGGGCCTTCACATCCTTTCGCTTCGAGGTGGCAATACCCATCACCAGATTGAGGCGGCATTCAAGGGAGTGGCGAGAGCTCTTCGCGATGCGGTCTCAGCGGATGGATGTGACGTACCATCCACGAAGGGAGTTATCGGTGGGTAAGGTAGCAGTGGTCGACTACGGAATTGGAAACCTGGGTTCTGCCACCAACGCCTTTCGTTCTCTGGGAATAGAGGCTTACACGGCGACGACGCCGTTGGAAATCGGCGACCCGGAACTGGTGGTAGTGCCGGGCGTGGGGAGCTTTGGAGCCTGCATCCACGAATTCCGCGACCGCGGATTTGTGGAGCCGGTAGTCGAGCGCATCGAGTCGAACGCCGCGGTGCTGGGCATCTGTGTCGGAATGCAGATGCTGTTCGAGGGGAGCGAAGAGTCTCCGGGAGTGCCCGGGTTGGGGATTTTTGCCGGCCAGGTCGCGAAAATGAGTCACCAGCGCCTTCCGGAGATGCAGTGGAACCAGCTGGAGTTGGTGGATCACCCTTGCTTGAAGAGCCTCCCCAGGCATCCGTGGATGTACTTCGTGCACTCGTTCTCTGTCGTTGACTCGGAGGCCGCCATCGCGTGGGAGGAGTTCGGAGGTCGGTACGTTGCCGCTGTGGCACGGGGAAATCTGATCGGCGTGCAGTTCCATCCAGAGAAGTCGTCGCACGGCGGGTTGAGCTTGCTGCACAGGGTGGCGGAGCTCGCTGGGGCGGTCGCTTGAAATTTCTTCCAGCCATCGATGTGATCGATGGGCGCGCCGTGCGGCTGCGCCAGGGTGACTACGGTCGGTCTCGTGAATTCGGCGGTTTTTCGGAAATTTTCGAGGGGTACCTCCAGGCCGGAGTGGAGGGTGTCCACATCGTCGACCTGAGCGGAGCCAGAGATCCTGGCGACTGGAGCAACAGGAAACTCATCCTGTCTGTGCTCGCCGAGGCCGGCTCGAAACTGCCGTTGGTGGAGTTTGGCGGCGGGCTGCGCAGCCTCCAGGAGGTTGAGGACGTTCTTTCGATTGGGGTCGAGAGGGTCGTGCTCGGTACCGGGGTTTTGGTCGACAACGGCTTTAGCGGAAGCGTACCCTCGGAGCTCAAGGATCGGGTCGTGATATCGCTCGACTTCCGCGAGGTTGGAGGCGTTCGGAAGGTTGCGGTCGACGCCTGGACCAGAACGCTCTCAACGACGCTCTCCGATGCGGTCAAGAAGTTTGTCGATTCAGGTTTCAAAACCTTTTTGGTGACCAACATCGGCAGGGATGGGATGGCCAGCGGCCCCGACCTTGCGGTCTATCGCGATCTTTTGCAGGCTTTTCCAGTTGCGCTAGTTGCATCGGGTGGCGTACGGAGCAGCTCCGATCTGCTAGACCTGGCGGGAATCGATAGCGGCCTGGGGACCATGGACGCCGTGGTAGTGGGGACCGCTATTTTCGAGGGTCGGCTAAGCCTAGAGGAGGGCATTCTCGCTTGCAAAGCGTGAGGATAATTCCGTGCCTTGACGTCAAGGATGGTCGGGTGGTAAAGGGCACTTCTTTCGTTGATCTTCGCGATGCCGGAGACCCGGTTGAGTTGGGGGCCCGCTACGATCGGATTGGCGCCGACGAGCTGGTGTTCTTGGATATAGCTGCGTCCACCGAGGAGAGGGCAACGCTTGTCAGCCTGGTGGAGAGGGTCGCAAATCAGGTCTTCATACCTTTTACCGTTGGCGGCGGCGTGAGGAGGGTTGAAGACGTTGGCGAGCTTCTTCACGCTGGCGCGGACAAGGTGGCTGTAAATACTCAAGCGGTTTTGCGCCCGGCCCTGATCGACGAGATTGTCTCCACATTCGGCTCGCAGTGTTGCGTCGTCGCGGTTGACGTCAAGCGGGTAGGTGACGGTTTCGAGGTCTTTACCCACGGAGGTTCGCGCAGTACCGGCAAGGGTCTGGGGAGTTGGCTCGACGAGGTTCAGGCGCGTGGTGCCGGAGAGATCCTGATCACGTCGATGGACCGCGACGGTACGAAGCAAGGCTACGATATCGAGTTGCTGGAGGTGGTCATGGCGCGTACTGCGGTTCCGGTAGTCGCCTCGGGCGGCGTCGGCATGGCAGACCATTTCGTAGACGCGGCGGCCACCGGTGCTAGCGGCCTCCTCGCGGCTTCGGTCTTTCACTACCAGGAGGTCGGGATCGCCGAAGTCAAGGAGAGGTTGAGCGCGGCGGGGTTCTTGGTGAGGCCGGTCGGCATGGAGGGGATATGACGGGATTGAACCCCAAGAAGCAGGCGGTCAACATGATGGCGGATCGGTTGCTTGTCCAGGTTCCGCAGGGCGAGGGTGAGCGTACAGCGCGTTCCGGAATACTCATCCCGGCCACTGCCAATGTGGGCAAGCGCCTGGTTTGGGCTGAAGTAACTGCCGTCGGAGCTTCGGTCCGCTCGATTAGGCCGGGGGATTCGGTCCTCTTCTCTCCGGATGACCGTTTCGAGGTCGAGATTCAGGGTGAAGCGTATCTGATCTTGCGAGAGCGTGACATCCATGCGGTGGCCTCCGACGCCACTGATAACGAGACCGGACTTTATCTGTGAGGGATGAGTTGCCTAAGCCGATCGAGCTTGATGGAGAGATGCTGGAGAAGTTGAGCTATGGCCCCGGCGGGTTGATGCCGGCGGTTGTGGTCGATGAGGCGGGCGAGATTCTCATGGTTGCGTACGTGGATGCCGAGGCGTTGCGCCGAATGGGCGAGAGCGGGCGGACTTGGTTCTACTCCCGCTCCAGGAAGGAGTATTGGGCAAAGGGCGAGACTTCTGGGAACACCCAGGACGTTCTGGCGATTTTGACCGATTGCGACTTCGATACTTTGGTGATCAGGGTTCGACAGCACGGAGCTGGGGCCTGTCACACCGGGAGTTACAGCTGCTTCACGAATCCGGTCACATTGGGGGGGGCGAATGCCGGCAAGTAAGGAGCTTAGGGTCTCAATTCGGAGGCTTCTTGCCGACGGGCTGACCCCGGTGGCGGCGTTTGCAGCGTTGGTGGGGGAGAGGTCTCGGGGGTTCATCTTCGAATCGGTCGATCAGCAGGGAAGCTGGGCGCGGTTTTCGTTTGTGGGAAGAAGCCCACTAGCGCGAATCGAGCTTTCGAATGGGACGGTAACCGTCGACGGGCAGGTTCCGGTGCATCCTTTCTCCGGAGAGGGGCTTTTTGGCTATCTTGAGCGATTAGTTCCGACGCTTGGTGGTGCCGATTTCGGGGAGCTTCCGTTCGCCGCTGGCCTGGTGGGATACGTTGGCTACGATACCGTGCGCGAGATCGAACCATCGGTGCCGCTGACCGTTACTGACGATACCGGTTTCCCGGATGCCGTACTCTACCTTGCGGGCGAGGTTGTGGTATTCGACCATTGGACACAGTCGGTCACGTTGGTCGTGTCGCATCTTGGCGAGCCGGAAAAAGCGGAGATACGCTTGGATGCGCTTGCGGCGGCGCTAGCTATGCCCGAACGTCTGGGATGCTCCCCGTGGCCGGAGATTGTTCCGGACGAGGAGGCGAGCTTGCTGGGAACGGACTTTATTTCCAGTTATTGTGAGCGGGTTGTTGCCGGCAAGTCGCACATCATCGACGGTGACATCTTCCAGGTAGTTCTGGGGCATCGTTTTGACTTCTTGCTTCAGGCACCCCGGTTGGACGTGTATCGGGCGCTCCGCGTCACGAACCCGTCTCCTTATATGTACCTGATTCAAGACGATTTGGTATCGGTGATCGGAAGTTCGCCGGAAGCGTTGGTAACTGTCACGGATGGAAAGGTGATGACCCGCCCGATAGCGGGTACTTCGCCGCGGGGAGACGATCCGCTTGAGGACGACAAGATAGTGGCCCGCCTTCTTGAAGATCCCAAAGAGCTGGCTGAGCATGTGATGTTGGTAGACCTGGCTCGGAACGATCTCGGGAGGGTGTCCAGCTTTGGCAGTTGCGAGGTTGTGGAGCGGATGGTCCCCGAGCGCTTTGCGCGTGTCATCCACCTCACCTCGACGGTGGTTGGAGCGTTGCGGAAAGGCGTGGGGCCGATCGACGTGCTTCGCGCAACGCTTCCCGCGGGAACGCTATCCGGCGCGCCCAAGGTACGGGCCATGCAGATCATCGACGACCTGGAGGTTACCAAGCGTTCTATCTACGGCGGTGTGGTGGGCTATATCGCTGCCAACGGCTCCATGGACTTTGCCATCGCCATAAGGACAATTGTGGTAGGCAACGATGGCATGGCCCACCTACAGGCGGGGGCGGGGATTGTCGCCGACTCCGATCCAAAAGGCGAGGCGCGAGAGTGCGTAGCCAAGGCTTCCGCCGTCGCCAGAGCCGTTATCGCCGCACGGAAGCTACGGCAAGTTTCGCCCCCACGGTAAATTCGAAGTGGTTTTCAGCGGCGAATCGCCGCTTGATCCGGAGCGCGGCGACGGCGAAGCCGGGTCCAACGGCGATCGCGGTCACGACCCCGGCATCTTCGCCGTGCAGTAGGAGCGGCTCAGGGCCGATTGCACTTGCAGGCGTATCGATATCGATATCAATATCGATATCGGCTATCTGCAAGAGTTCCGGGGGCGGCGCTTTGCGCGAGTCAGTCCGGTTGATAAGCTCCTGCCCGACGTAGCACCCCTTGGTAAAACTCACGGCGGCTGGCACCAAGCCGGGAATCGCATGCACCAGCAAGTGGGAGTTGCCGTCGGTGGGAAGGTAGAAGGAGCCGCGCTCAAGGCGCGAGCAGGTGAAGCTCTCCAAGTCGACAAGTTCGTCGGACGCGACCAATCCGGGTCCGAGCGGCCACCACGGAGAGATAGCAATCGAGTGTTTGGAATCGCTGGTCTCCCATGCGACCGCGAAATCTACCTTGACTCGGAGCCGGAATCGTTTCAACCGGTCGATCGCCGCCTCCAAATGCGGCGTGGGGATGAAGGCAATCCAGGAGTCGGGGCTGGCGTGGGAGAGGTAGACGATGGTAAGTAGCTTTCCCTCGACCGTCGGCAGCGCCGATAGGGTTCCCTCCCCCTCGGCAACCCGGGTGAGATCCTGGGTGATCTGACCTTGGAGATAGCGGGTGGCATCGGCACCTGTGATCTGGAGCGCCGCAACAGGGACGGCACTGTTGCGCTTTGGGGCAGCGATCGGCTTGAGCTCCATGCAAAAGAGCTTAACGGGCCTAAAAGCTGATGAAACTTTTTCGCGGCTACTTTGGGGCGGCATCCGGGATCTTGAGGAAGAAGGCGGTACCAGAGCCGGAAGGGAGCGGTGAGATGTACCCGAGTTCGACCTCGAGGAGGGAGGCGAGCCTGGCAACGATGAGCAGGCCGAGTCCGGAACCGATCTCGAGGTCGTGGCCCGGCGTCGGTGTGACTTGCTGGTTGAAGATGGCGTCGCGGATGTGATCGGGAATCCCGGGGCCATCGTCAGCCACAGTCAATACGACGTTGTCCTGGTCGCGCCGGGCTTCAATCCTAATCTGGGTGTTCGCGTACTTGATTGCGTTGTCCACGAGGTTGCCGAGCAGCTGAAGGAGACGTTCGGGATCGGTGTGCACCCAGAGGGAGTCGCCGGGAGAGTCGAGTTGGATTGCGAGGCCGTTAGCCACGGCTCTTGGAGTCACGCTCTGGGCGAGGTGGGTGAGAATGGAGGCAAGATCTACCGGTTGACGGGTGGCAGAGTAGTGGCTGGCGTTAAGTCGAGCCAGCGATATCAGATCGCTGATCAGGTGCTCGATACGGCCCGACTCGCGAATAATGGTGCGGGCAGCGGTGGCGGGATCTTCGACTGCTTCGTCGACGATTGCCTCTGCAAAGCCTCGTATCGAGGTGAGGGGCGTCTTCAGGTCGTGGGAGATGGCAAGGAGAAAGGTTGCCTGGCTTGCGCTGGCGGTCTTGAGCGAGGAGATCATTCTCTCTAGCGCTCCTGCCAAGTTGGCGAGATCTCGTTCCCGCATCGAGTTCCGGTCAAGGTCGATCGCGAGGTCTCCATCGGCCACTCGATCGGCAGCAGCCACTAGGCCGAGGAGCGAGCGGGAGATGTGCCGGGTGTACCGGTCGGCTACGAAGATGGCTAGGCCCGCGGAGACGATCGCGACCAGGATGACAAAAATGGTGGGGAGTAGGATCGATGGCAGCGGGCGCGTCAGAACCAAAGCGTAGAGGTGCGTGGTGCCGGCTACGGTACGGCTGAAGGGATACGCAATATAGGCGACGTTTCCACTGGTTCCGGTTAGGTAATTGCCGCGCAGGAGGGAGGCGGTGGCGATCGTGGAAGTGGTGAGGGGATGGGGCAAGCTGCCGATAACTCTTCCGCTCGAGGAGATTTGAATCACGTGATCGCGGGTGATGCCCCGGATGCTCGCGAGCTTCTCAAGCCGCGCTGGCTTCGCGTGTCTTAGCCCTATGGCGGCGGTCTCCGCAATCTTCAAGAGGTACTGCTGGGTCTGGTGGTTGGCGACTGAGCGGGAGATGACGATGGTCCCGGCACCGGAGGCGGCCACCGCCATGAGGGCGGTGGCGACGATCCCCATACGGAATGTCGCCCGAATGGTTCGCTGCCTACTCAAGGCGGTAGCCAACTCCCCAGACGGTGGCGATCGGGAGGGCATCTTTGAGCTTGCGCCGCAACTGCCTGATGTGAACGTCTACGGTCCGGTCGTCGCCGTACCACTCCGGACCCCACACCCCATCGAGAAGCTGCCGCCTGGAGAGGGCGACTCCTCGGTTGATGATCAAAAAGCCAAGGAGGTCGAACTCCCTGTTGGTTAGCGGTACCTCTACACCGTCGAGCAGTACCTGGTGCTTGGTGCGGCTCCAGGTGACCCTGTCGATAGCCACCGCTGAAATCTGTTCGGGGGTTGCCGGTCCTGCTCTCCGGAGGATCGCGTGTAGCCGGGCCACGAGTTCGCGCGGGGAGAACGGCTTGGTGACATAGTCGTCGGCACCGATCTCCAGCCCGAATACGCGGTCGAACTCCTGGTCGCGGGCGGAGAGCATGACGATCGGAATTTGGGACTTTGAGCGCAGTGTGCGACAAACTTCGAGGCCGTCGATGCTTCCGGGAAGGTTTAGATCGAGAATCACGGCGTCGAGCTGGACCTGGCCAGCAATCTCTAGCGCGGTCTCTCCGGTGGATGCTACGTGGACGGTGGCGTACTCCCGCTCCAAATACGCCTCTAGCAGGCGAGCGATGGACGGGTCGTCTTCGACGATGAGTATCGATATCCGGCTCACGCTAGCCAATGATACCAGGCGAGTTCCAGGAGCCAGATGAGCTGGGGGTTACTCAGCTTCCGCCGCTTCGAGCCCGTAAGCTGGGTCGGAGACGTCCTCAGGCTGGATATCGGCAGCGGTATGCACGCCGCCATGGAGCAGGGAGATGGCCGCGGCGACGATGCAGGAAATTGCGGCAAACAAAAACGCTTCGAGCAGCCCGCTCCCGAAGGACCGGGCAATTAAATGGGGAAAGAATGACTTCCCCACCAGGTAGGAGGCGTTGGCACTGGGGAGGTGGGCTAGGACCGAAGGCCCGAGAATTTTCGCTATCGGGTCGTAACCGAGAAATGCCGCGAAGAGTACCGCAACGGGAGGCAGAGCGGAGATTGCTCCCGCATATGCCTGGGGAACGTGTTGGGAGGTAAGTCCGGAGAAGAGAGCGTGCGCGAGCCGACTCTGCATCCCGGCGATCATCAGGCTGAAAAATATTCCGATCGAGAGGACCATCGCCGAGTTCTGGAACGTCGCGAGCATTCCCGAGCCGACACCGCGACCGCTCACCGGCAAGGAGTTCATCACTGCGGCCCGATTTGGCGAGGCGAAGAGGCCCATGCCGAGCCCGTTGAGGAGGAGTAGGGCGGCGAAGAAGGGGTAGCTGAAGTTAACCGGCAAAATGATCAGGAGGATGAACGAGGCGGCGCTTACCAGCATTCCCCCGGTTGTGAAGATCCGGGGGCCAAGGCGGTCGGAGAGGAATCCGGATGCCGGGGCCGATAGGAGGAAGCCGATGGTCAGCGGGACGAGGTAGATCGCGGCCCAAAGCGGGGTCGAGGCGTAGCTGTAGCCGTGGAGTGGAAGCCAGATCCCCTGCAGCCAAATTATCAGGATGAACATGATCCCGCCCCGGCCGAGCGACGCTAGCAAATTAGCGAGGTTGCCGGCGGTGAATGCTTGGATCTCGAATAGCCGGACGTTCATCATCGGGTGGTCGGAGTGGAGTTCGATGAAGATGAAGGCGACTAGGACCGCGATGCCACCAAGAATCGCCGCAATCACCCACGGGTTGGTCCACCCCATGGAAGCATTTCGGTAGGGCTGGATTCCGTAGGTGATCCCGACCAGAACGGCGATAAGTCCGACGGCGAAGGCGAGGTTGCCAAGCCAGTCGATCCGGGCCTTTACTTTGGTCCCGAGGTCGTGGAGCATCGCGTATGCCCAGATTGAGCCGATTATTCCGATTGGAACCGAGACCAGGAAGACCGCGCGCCAGGACACTGGAGCTAGAAGTCCACCGAGTATCAACCCGATGAAGGTACCGGCGATGCCGGCAACGTTGTTGATCCCCAGTGCAAAACCGCGTTGATTCTGTGGGAAGGAGTCGGTCAGAAGGGCCGGTGAAGTTGCAAAAAGCAGCGCGCCTCCCAAGCCTTGCCCGATTCGCATGGCGATTATCCACAGCGCTCCCGCAACGCCGGTGAAGTAGGTGAGCGATAGCAAGATCGAGAAGACGGAAAAAATGGCAAACCCGAGGTTATACATCCGCGCCCGTCCATACATGTCTCCGAGTTTGCCGAAGCTCACCACCATCACCGCCGTTACAACCAGGTAACCCATGAGTACCCAGAGGAAGTAGGAGGTGTTCTGGGGAGCTAGCGGGTCGAGCCTGATTCCATTGAAGATTTCAGGAAGGGCGATGAGGACGATCGATGAGTTTATGGTGGCCATCAGCACCCCAAGGGTCGTGTTCGAAAGGACAATCCACTTGTAGTGGGGGTGCTTTGTCATGGCGAAGGTACGGCTTCTCAGCTTCCCCATCTTTGTCCGATCGCTTGACGCCTCGATCCGCTCCAAACCTTGCCTGGCTTTCGTTCATAAGTGCCGTTAACAAAATGGTTGCGACATACAACTAAATTAAGTCTAGCAATTCCAGTATGCGAAGATGCAAGATCCTGCGGGTACGCTGTCTATTGGTGGCAACTTACCTCGACGAAATCATGGCGTGGCATCGGGAGCGGGCTGCAGCGGATCCCCGCAGTCTTGCGGGAATGCTTGGCAAAGCAGATCGGGTGGCTCCGCGGCCAAGCTTTCGAGCTGCGTTGATGGGGTTGGGGTGCGGCGTTATCGCCGAAATCAAGCGGAGGAGTCCCTCGAAAGGGGCGCTGACGCAGACGGAGGTGGTTCCGGCAGAACTGGCAACCGAGTATGCAGCTGGTGGAGCCGTAGCAGTTTCGGTCCTGACCGACAGCCGGTTTTTTGGCGGATCGTTGGCCGATCTCGGCGCGGTGGCTCGGGCGGTCGATCTCCCGCTCCTGCGAAAGGACTTCGTTGTGTCTCCGCGGGACCTCATCGACGCGAAGGTTTCCGGAGCTTCCGCGGCGCTTTTGATCGCTGGCGCACTGAGCGACGCGGAGCTTGCGTCTTTGCTGAGTGCGGCGGTGGAGGTGGGAATCGAGACGCTTGTGGAGGTGCACGGCAGCGACGAATTCGAGAGGTTTGATGTGCAGATGGCGAGCGCCGTTGGCGTGAACCAGCGCGACTTGGTCACGTTCGCGGTCGACCGTGACAGGGCGGTTGCCGTCAGGAGCACGATTCCCGATGGGGTCCCTGCGGTGGCGGAGTCTGGCGTCGAAGGCGCTGAAGACGTTGCGGCTCTTGCGGAGGCGGGTTTCTCGGCTGTGCTGGTCGGCGAGGTCTTGATGCGTGCGCCGTCCAGGCGGGAGAAGGTGATTGAGCTAGTGGAGGCGGGACGGGGTGTTCGTCAAGGTTTGCGGGATAACCAATCAGGCTGACGCGCTGCTAGCCGTCGCTCTCGGTGCGGATGCGTTGGGGTTTGTTTTCGCCCCTTCGCCGCGGCAAATATCAGTCATCCAGGCGAGAAGAGTGGTAGAGCGGCTTCCGTCGGGCGTGTTGACTTTTGGCGTGTTTCGTGACGAGCTTCCCGCTCGGGTCGTGGAGGCGGTACATGCAGTTGGTCTTGGCGGCGCCCAACTCCACGGGGCGGAGAACCGGGAAGCGGTTGAATACGTCTCTAGGCGGGTCGGCCGGGTGATCAAGGCGGTCCCTGCCGGAAAGGGGATATTCAACGACGCCGCCAGCTTCGACTCCTGGGCGCTGCTGGTGGACAATCCGGAACCGGGTTCGGGAAAAGTTTTCGATTGGGCGCTAATGGACGGAATCGCTCCTGGGAGGCGCTTGATCCTCGCCGGCGGGTTGACGCCTGCCAACGTCGCCAACGCGATCAGGATGGTCGATCCGTTCGGCGTCGACGTCTCCAGCGGCGTTGAGGCGTCACCGGGCAAGAAAGACCCCGCAGCTTTGCGGGCGTTCATCCGGAACGCGCGCGCCGCCGCCAGCCAGGTGCCGGTCGTGCCGGAGGATTTGAAGATCTTCGATGTGGAAGGAGACCGCAGTTGAGCGTCATGGGGCACCCGGATTCTGCCGGTCGTTTTGGCGAGTTTGGGGGACGCTTTGTACCGGAGCCGTTGATGCCGGCGGTGATCGAGTTGGAGAAAACTTTTGAGGAGGCTTGGGGGGATCCGGAGTTCCGGGCCGAATACCGCCGGATCCTTCGGGAATATGCCGGTCGCCCGACACCGCTCTACCACGCCACGCGGCTCTCGGAGCTGGTGGGGACGGACGTGTGGTTGAAGCGTGAGGATCTTGCGCATACCGGATCGCACAAGATCAACAACGTCGTTGGCCAAGCGCTGCTAGCGAGGCGGCTTGGCAAGACACGGCTCATTGCCGAGACCGGAGCCGGTCAACATGGTGTGGCGACGGCGACGGCTGCAGCGCTGTTCGGACTCGGCTGCCAAGTGTTCATGGGGGAGATCGACGTGGAGCGACAGGCGCTAAACGTCTTTCGGATGCAGCTGCTCGGAGCCGAGGTGGTGCCGGTATCTTCGGGCTCGCGAACCTTGAAGGACGCGGTAAACGAGGCGATGAGGACGTGGGTGTCGTGCTTGGAGACTTCGCATTACTGCATCGGCTCGGTCATGGGCCCCCACCCGTATCCCTACATCGTCCGGGAGTTTCAGCGTGTCGTCGGCGAGGAGGCGAGCGCCCAGTTCGCCGATGCCGCCGGCAAGAGCCCCGAATGGGTAGTTGCATGCGTTGGGGGAGGATCCAACGCGGCTGGCACCTTTGCCGGGTTTGCCGATTCGAGTGCAAAGTTGATTGGGGTGGAACCAGAGGGCGGGGCCGCGATTGGCAAGGGGGTAAAAGGCGTAGTTCACGGAATGATATCGATGTTCCTGCAGGATGAGTTTGGGCAGGTAGAGGAGGCGCAATCGATATCGGCTGGCCTTGACTACCCCGGTGTTGGCCCGGAGCACGCCTATTTGGCGGCCATTGGAAGGGCAAGCTACGAGTCGGTAGGAGACGCGGAAGTTTTGGAAGCGGTCCGGGTCTTGGCCCGGTCGGAGGGGATCATTCCCGCGTTGGAGTCGGCCCACGCACTGGCTTGGGTCATTCGGGAGCGCGCCAGGTTCAAGGAGGGAGAGTCCGTTCTGGTCACGCTGTCGGGCCGGGGAGACAAGGATGCCGAAACCATCGCCAAAGCAAGTGGTGCCGGGCTATGACGCGCTTGGAGACGAGGCTGAGAGCCCTGAGGGATGATGGTCGCAAGCTGGTGATTCCCTATGTGATGGCGGGCATTGGCGAGGGATGGACGGATTACGTGCTCGCTGCGGCTGCTGGCGGAGCGGACGCGATCGAAATCGGGGTTCCATTTTCGGATCCGAGCATGGACGGGATCGTGATCCAGCGGGCCGGAGAGGTTGCGCTTGCCCGCGGAGCGGCGCTTGGCGGAGTCCTCGGTGAACTCAAAGGTGTTTCGCCGGGGATTCCGATGTTGGTGATGACCTACTACAACCTGTTTTACCGTGCCGGATTGGATCGGATTGCCGGAACGCTGGCAGAAGTTGGTGTCGGTGGTGTGATCCTTCCCGACCTTCCTATCGAGGAGGTTGGGCCGTGGGCGGCGGCCGCAGCTGGACCGGGAATCGCCACCGTCCAGCTGGTTTCTCCGGTGACCGAGGGCGAACGCTTGGTGCGCGTGGCCGCGGCTTCGGAGGGATTCGTCTACGGCGTTGGCCTGATGGGGATTACTGGGGAAAGGCTGAAGCTTGCGGATACCGCGGTCGATATCGCTCGCCGAATCAAGGCGGTCTCCGATAAGGTGGTCTGCGTCGGTGTTGGAGTCTCGTCACCCGAGCAAGCGGCCCAGGTTGTCTCCGCTGGCGCGGACGGGGTGGTCGTTGGTTCTGCCTTGGTTCGCAGGATACTGGACGGCGGCAATCCACTTGCGGTGGAGGGCTTCGTCGCTGAGCTTCGCTCTGCTGTCGATACCGCTTGATTTGAGAGGATGATTGGATGGATATCGGTTTTGTAGGCCTTGGAAGGATGGGAGCGAATATGGCGCTCCGGCTAGCAGCTCGAGGGCACTCGGTCTCTGGTTACGACGCCGCACCTGAGGCTCGAGATGCGGCGCAACAGGATGGAATCAAAGTGTTCAGCTCTCTTTCCGAGCTGGTATCGGGCCTCCCGACCCCGCGAATTCTTTGGCTGATGTTGCCTGCCGCGGTTACCGAGGTTGTCGTGGGGGAACTCGAGTCGCTGCTTAGTGCGGACGACGTGGTAGTCGACGGAGGGAATGGCAATTACCTTGGCGACTTGGCTCATGCTCGAAGGCTGCAGCAGCGGAGCATCCACCATCTCGACTGCGGCACCAGCGGCGGCGTGTGGGGCCGCGAACGTGGTTACTGCTTGATGGTTGGTGGGGAGCGTGCCATTTTCGAGAGGCTTCGAGGCATATTTTCCGATCTTTCGCCGGGGGTGGCCGCGGCGCCGAGAACGGTCGAAAATCGCGACACAACCGATGCCGAAGAGGGTTTTCTTTATTGTGGGGATCATGGGGCTGGGCACTTTGTGAAGATGGTCCACAACGGGATTGAGTACGGGATGATGGCCTCTTTGGCCGAGGGGTTCGCGATCTTGCAGTCTGCGGGCATCGGGAGGAAGGGACAGGCCGCGAGTGCGGAGGTGGCACCGCTCGAGAATCCGGAGGCGTACTCCTATGAGATCCCGGTTCCGGAGGTCGCCGAGCTTTGGAGGCGTGGAAGCGTAGTCTCCTCTTGGTTGCTCGATCTCACCGCCTCTGCGATGGCAAGCGATCCGGAGCTCTCGGCATTCGAAGGGAGGGTATCGGATTCGGGCGAGGGCAGATGGACCGCCAAGGCGGCTATCGATGAGGGAGTGCCGGCGCCTACGATTCTGGCTGCGCTGAATGCTCGTTTCGCATCTCAGGGCGCAGCTACCTTTTCGGGCAAGGTGCTATCGGCTATGCGTAGCGAGTTCGGCGGGCACAACGAGCTACGCGGGTAGGCGGCCTAGCCGGTGCGGCGCTGCTCCATGCGTTTGCGGATCAGATCTCTGCGTGCCTTTAGTTCGGAGTAGGTCAGGTTGTCGAGATCGGCGTCGACACCGAGGCTGGCTTTGAAACCTGAAAGATCAATCAACTCGGCCCCTACGGGGCGTCCGATGTCAGTGGAGATTTTCGCGCCGTACCTGGTCATGAAGTAGGAAGCCAGGTAGGTTATCTCGGCAAACAGGTCGATATCTGGGGCTAGGTTGGCGAGTGAAGAGTCGATGAAAATCATGTTCTTCACAAAAAGCATCAACTCTTTGGGGAGGCGTGCACCGTAGCCGAGAAGTGCTTTGGTCAGGCCCTGAATCTCCGAAACCAGCTGCTCCGGTGTCATCTGAGTCGGATCCGGTGTCGGTTGATCGAGGCCGAGTTCTTCGATGGCGGCATCGATGTCGGTGTTTTCCGGTAGCGCGCCAAGCTCGGTAAGGGCCACTACTTGGCTGCGGAGATCGTTCATCGACGCCGCCATTAGCAATCGGAGGAAGGCTAGGCGCTTCCGCTCTGAGAGCCTCCCGGTTATGCCGAAGTCGAGAAGGGCTACCTTGCCGTCTGGCTGGACGAAAAGATTACCGCCGTGGAGATCCCCGTGGAAGACGCCGTGAAGCATTGCCCCCTCAAGAAACCCTACCAATGCGGCTCGTACGACGGCGGGGGTGTCGATTCCCGCTTCGCGCATTCCGGTCACGTCGTCCCAGCGGAAGCCGTCGAGACGCTCCATAACCAGGACGCGCCGGGTTACGAGGTTGGGGTGGGGCCTTGGCACGACCATGGCCCGCTGCTCGGTAGCGGCAAGGACCCGCGCGATGTCCAGCATGTTGGCAGCTTCTAGACGAAAATCGAGCTCTTCTACAATGGTCTCCGCAAAAAGTTCGACAAGGGCGGGTGGATTGGCGAGGGCGGAGACTGGAATTCTCCCGACTAGATGCGGGGTTATCCAGCTCATCGCGGCTAGATCTCTCCTGACGAGGGTCGCCACCCGGGAGCGCTGAACCTTGACCGCAACGGGAGTGCCATTTCGGAGTTTTGCAAAGTAGAGCTGGGCAATAGACGCAGCCGCGACCGGAGTGGTATCGAATTCGGAGAAGAACGCATCGAGCGGGCCGCCGAAGTCCTCTTCTATGGTTCGCTTGACGATGGCAAAGGGTTCGGCGGGTACCCGATCCCGCAGCTGGCTAAACTCGTCAACCAACTCCTTCGGAAAAATTCCCTCGCCGGAAGAGATGATCTGCCCAAGCTTGATGTAGGTTGGCCCGAGGATTTCAAAAGCCCGGCGAAGCCGTCGGGATAGGCCTTTCCGGGAAGCTTCGCGTCCCTTCGGCCGGTCGATTTGACGCCAGAGTAGCAGCGCGGTTCCGAGACGGAAACCGGTTCCCAACACCCGTCGGGCGGGAGGAAGTCTTCGACTCCTGATCAAATCGGGGATCCGCCTTCGAGTCACTTCGCGAAGGGGAGGGGTCGCGGGCAGCCACTCCAAACGTCCGGGAACGAGCACCCAAGGAGGAGCCACCGAGAAGGAGCCGAACACAAGGTCAGTGGGAGATGGCTCCTGAAAGTCCTCGGTCATTCATCCGAGCATAATTGGGCGGAGATGATGTCTTCCTGCACTAGCCGCCAGCCCGGTTCCTGCGAAGATACTTTGGCAGGTCAATGGTTGCTGGCGGCCGAGGTGCGATATCAGTACCCGGGGGGCGGTCCAAAGACGATACAGGAGTTGTGCCCTCCGAATCCGAAGGAGTTGGACAGCACGTATCCGCCTTCGAAGTTACGTGGCTCCTTGAGGACAACGTCGATGTCGATTTCGGGGTCGAGATCGAGGGTGTTGGCCGTCGGAGGTATTTGCCGATTTTTGTAGGTTAGAGCCACGGTGACCGCTTCGAGGGCTCCCGCGGCTCCGAGTGCATGCCCCAACGCTCCCTTGATCGATGTTGCCGGAGGATTGTGAGGGCCAAAGACGGCTCTAATCGCGGTGGCTTCAGCCAGATCGTTGAGCGGCGTGGAGGTGCCATGGGCGTTGATGTGGGTGATATCGGCGATGGTTATTCCGGCGTCCTCGATCGCCATGGTCATCGCTGCGCGCGCCCCGGTACCACCCGGCGCAGGCGCCGTAATGTGATAGGCGTCGGCCGTGGAGGCTACCCCCTCGATCGTTGCATAGATTTTCGCTCCGCGGCGAAGCGCGTGCTCCATCTCTTCGAGGACGATCACTCCCGCACCTTCGCCCATGACAAACCCATCCCGGTTCCGATCGAAGGGTCGCGAGAGGAACTCCTTGGAGAGGGCGGTCATGTTGGTAAAGCCAGCTGTAGCTGCTGGAGTAATAGCCGCTTCGGCACCGCCGGTGAAGGCCATATCAACCCGTCCCGACGCGACCAGCGCCGCCGCGCTGGAGATCGCGTGGTTGGACGCGGCACACGCGGTAACGGTGGTCTCGCAGGGTCCCTGGAAGCCGAAGCGCATGGAGATCGATGCTGAGTTCGAGTTCGCCATCATCAGGGGAACCAGGAATGGGGTGACCCGTGAATAGCCGCGCTGCTCACCCACTATTACCTGGTTCTCGAGGCTTTCAAGTCCGCCAACACCGGTTCCCATAAGCACAGCCACTTTGGCAGGATCGACTTCTGGCCGGCCGGCGTCCTCGAACGCCATATCGGCAGCGGCAACGCCCATCTGGTTGTAGCGGTCGTGCCTCCGGATCTCCTTGGGTCCCAGCCATCGAGTGGGGTCAAAGTCTGTAGCCCGCTTGGGTCCGCCCGGACTTGAAGGGTTGTTCACGCCCTTCCAGAAGGGTTCAAGCCCGACGCCGGCAACCGATACCACCCCAAGCCCGGTGATTGCAACCCGCCGGGATGCGTGCCTTGGGTTGTCGCCGAACTCTACTCTCATCCAAGCTTCCCGTATACCAAGTCAAAGGCCTTTCCGATGGTGTCGACCCCCTCAAGTTCGGACTCGGGCACGGTGATTGAAAACTCGTCCTCGAGCGCCATGATAAGTTCAACCAGATCCAGGCTGTCGGCGTCCAAGTCGCCGGCAAAGCTGGCTTCCGGCTTTACCTGGTCTTTGGTAACTCCCAGCACCTTTATCGCGCAATCGCTGAATCGCTCGAATGCTTCATCTCGGTCCATCTTGCTTGTCTCCTTTCAGGTGTTGCTAAACTCGCCAGCCGTAGGCCAGCCCTTGCGCCCCGAGGGGCCCAAGCCTTGTTGGGGTTAAAGCCCCATCGCCAAACCGCCATCAACCGGAATCACGCTCCCAGATATGTAGCTTGCGCCCGGTGACACCAAAAACGCCACCAGCGACGCAACTTCCTCGGGCGTTCCGGTCCTCCCAAGTGGAACCTGTTGAGCAATCGCCGCGATGCGCTCAGCTCCGGCGTCGTGGAGTAGTTTGGTTTCGATCGCTCCCGGAGCTACGACGTTGGCAGTGATTCCGCGAGATCCAACCTCCCTCGCCACCGATCGGGCGAGCCCAATAAGGCCAGCTTTTGCCGCGGCGTAGTTGGCCTGTCCGGCCCCTCCGGTGACCGCAACTATCGAGGAGATCATCACGATCCGGCCATAGCGCTCTCTGAGCATCTGCGGCAAGACCGCTTTAATCAGGTGGAAGGCAGACGTTAGGTTCGTCTCGATCATCTTGGCCCAGCTTTGCTCGCCGATTCTCAGCAGGAGAGCATCATCGGTAGTTCCGGCGTTGGCTACCAGTGCACCAAGCGGTCCAAACCGGTCCTTTGCATCGTGAACGGCAGTGGCGATCTGGGCCGAATCGGTTATGTCCAGTCGCAGCGGATAGCAGCGCTCGTTTTTTTGAAGATCCTCGGGAAGCGGTTGGCTATGAAAAGTAGCCGTGAGGTTGTGCCCGCCATCCAGCAAGGCGTGCGCGGTTGCAAGGCCGATTCCGGACGCTGCCCCGGTGAGCAAGATATGGCTCAACCCCACCTCACTACCAACGATGCCCAGGTCATTCCGGCACCGAAGCCGGTGAAAAGCACCAGGTCTCCGTTTTTTAGCCGGCCCGCGTCACCGGCGTCCGCCAGCGCGAGCGGGATCGAGGCCGACGAAGTGTTGCCGGTCCGGTCAAGAACGATAGCGGTGCGGTCTCTCTCTATTCCCAAGCGCTGATTGGCTGCCTCGATAATACGCAGATTGGCCTGGTGGGGGACGAGAAGGGCGATCCCGTCCCCGGTAACGCCGGCCTGCTTGAGCGCCTTCTGGGAAGATTCGATCATGACCCGCACTGCGCGTTTGAAGACCTCACGGCCCTCCATGTACATATAACCGCCGTGATCGCAGTAGAGGATCGGACGAGCCGATCCATCTACCCCGAGGTCCCAGCCCAGAAAGCTTTCTTCATCGCTTCGTTCGACTACTACCGCGCCGGCGCCGTCGGCAAAGAGGACCGCCGTGGAGCGGTCGTTCTGGTCGGTGATCCTGGAGAGGGTATCCGATCCAATCACCAAAATTCGGTTCATCCCCATGTCGATCAGACCTCGAGCTACTACCAGTGCGTAGACGAACCCGGCGCAGGCGGCATTGATATCCATCGCGGCCCCGCGAGTTCCGAGTTCATTGGATACGTCGGCCGAAGTAGCCGGCACGGTCTGGTCGGGAGTGGTGGTAGAAAGGATAACGAAGTCGATGTCGTCGCCGGTGAGCCCCAAGCGGTTCATGGCGTCCCGCCCGGCGGCGACCGCAAGAGAACCGGTGGTGCCGCCGAAGCGGCGTTGGCGTATCCCGGTCCGCTCGGTTATCCAATCGTCCGAAGTGTCTAGGTACGCCGCAAAATCTTCGTTAGTGACGACCTTTTCCGGAAGGGCCGCGCCATATCCAGCTATTCTTGCACCCATCTGTCTCCCTCTTCTATTGGCCCTGGGACCCGAAAACGTCTGCTTCCATCCGGACTAAACGTCGTTTGCCTCGTCGGGAACTCGGAGCCAGGCGATTGGTTGGCCAACCGTTACCCGTTCGCCGGCGACGGCGATCATTCCCTGGAGGTTCCCGGCAAACGCGGACCTAACTGGAGTTTCGGATACGGTTCCGATATCGTCTCCGACTTTTACCTCTGCACCCTCCTTGGCGACTTCAGAGTTGGGGTTGAAGACACCAGAGACCGGCGCGACTATTAGCCGTTCGCTCCCGTAGAGACGCTCGCCGTGGTGTGAGGTGGCCCAATCGCTTAGGGGACCGTGTGAAGTCACGGTGGCAAGAAGGGTCTCGAGATCTTGGGGCGTCGAGACGGATATCGCCGGAAGCTCCGGTGCTGACCGGCGGTTGAGGTTGGTCAGAACACCTCCAGGACCAACCTCGACCAACAACCGGGGCTGGAGTTCCCGGAGATGGCGAATGGTGCTGTCCCACTGGACCGGGTTGGTCAGCTGTCTGGCAAGAAGGGCGGCCCACTCAGCCGCCTGCCAATGCTCGGCTGCGTCCACGTTCGCGATTACCGGAATCTCGAGGTCGTAAAGGCGCGTCGATGCGATCGCCTTCTCCAACCGCTGGCGGGCGGCAGTCATGTACGGGGAATGAAAGGCACCGCCGACCTTGAGCCGGGTGGTGCGCTTAATTCCGTAGGCTCTTCCGTTGTTCTCAATCTCCTCCACCGCCTTCAGCGTCCCAGAGAGCACGATTTGGGATTCGGAGTTGTGGTTTGCGATCCAGAGATCGCCGTTGAAGTGTTGGCAGATCTCTTCGGCCTGCGTTATCGTGGTGCCGAGCAAAGCGATCATCGCACCCGGGGTGCTCTCGGCGGCATAAGCCATTGCCTCCCCCCGTTCCTGTACAAGGAGGAGTGCTGATTCGAAGCTGATCCCACCGGCGGCGACGAGGGCCGCGTATTCGCCAAGCGAGTGGCCTGCACAGATCTGCGGGGCAACTCCGACGCGTTCGATCGCGTCGAGCACGATCATCGACATCAGGAAGGTCGAGACCTGGGTGTTTCGGGTGATCTGGAGCTCCTCTTGGCCAGCCTCGGTGAGCAACCAAACCATGTCCCGATCAAGGATGCTGCTCGCCTCTTCCGCCAGCTCGAAGGATGGGTGATCATACCAAGGAGTGCCCATTCCGGCTTGTTGGGACCCCTGGCCAGGAAAGAGAAAACCGATCATCTGTTCTCAATCGCCCGAGTGAGGGCGAGCTGCCCGGTCCCAGATCGGTGAAGCCGAGTGTGGAATTGGACGAAGGTGGCAGGGGTGGCCTTGGCGGTCGCAGGGGGCTGGCCCGCTAGAGCGGTACGCAAACTGTTGCCATTCACGACTGTTCCTCCCCTTGCCCAAGGACCTACTGAAAGGGTGGACCTCCCAAACCCTCCTAAATCTTGCGACTATTCTCATTAGAGGTTTTCGACACTGTTTTGGTTACCGGACTTTTTGGGCGTGCGGTTAGGCTGGCGTCGCTGCCCGGGTGGTGGAATGGTAGACACGGAGGCCTCAAAAGCCTTTGCTCGCAAGGGCGTGCGGGTTCGAGTCCCGCCCCGGGTACCGCTTTTGCCGAATATTGCGCGCGAGCGTTGTCGGACTGAAGACGAGCCTTCGCTTTGCACTCTAAAGGCCGCGAAGGAAGGGGTTGCCTGTTCGTTCTCTTCCGATGGTCGTTGTAGGGCCATGTCCAGGGAAGACAGCCAGCGTGTCGGGGAGCGGGAGAATTCTTTCCTTCATGGAATGGATCATCGCCTCCATTGAACCACCGGGCAGGTCGGTTCTTCCGATCGAGCCAGCGAAGAGGTGGTCCCCAGTGAACAGGATCTCTTCTTCGGAGTCGCTGACTCGAAGGCATACCGATCCAGGCGTGTGGCCAGGGGTATGGATCGCGGTGATGGAGAGCCCGGCGCCTCTGATGACATCGCCATCGTCCAAGTCAACCAGGAGTTCTGGCGGTCGGAGGTCGAGTTTCATCTCCGCGATGATCGGCCCAAGCGCTCCAGAAGAGCCGATCGGGTCAACAAAGTAGTGGTTGTCTTTGGGGTGCCGGTGGACTGGAATGGGTGCGGAGCCGTCCTCTATTGCCGCAGCCGCTACCGTCGAGATCCCGCCGGTGTGGTCGATGTGCCCATGGGTGGCGACAATGGCGGCCACGGTGAGGCCAGCGTTGTTTATGGAGCGAAGGATTGGGGCGGTCTCGGGCGGGCAGTCGATGACTATGCACTCTCTGCCGTCTGCAGAGACCATCCAAAAGTTTGTGCTAGCAACCCAAAGTGGAGTTCCGGTGACTCTCATTACTCTCCTCTCGTTCCGTTTTGAAACGGGGCATCTCAACGCAGTCTGTTGCAACCGGCGCCGTACCCTTGTGAACGCCGCCAAGCGTGCCGAACGCTAGGGTGGTCAACGCCACTTTAGGTTGAATTGCGAAGCATCAGGGAGTCCGATGGCGGTGAGAGTCGTTATAGCCGAAGATGAGGCGATCATCCGACGCGATCTCAAGGAGATGCTGGAGCAGGAGGGTTACGAGGTCGTAGCAGACTTTGGCCGCGGCGACGAGGCCTTGCAGGCGATTAGAACCCTTCGTCCGGAGGTCGCGATCTTGGATGTGAAGATGCCGGGCATGGACGGAATCGCGGTAGCGGAGGAAGTCGGCAAGGACCAGATTTGCGCCGTAATCGTCTTGACGGCGTTTTCTCAGCGTACGCTGGTTGAGCAGGCCCGCGACGCTGGGGTGATGGCCTATCTGATCAAGCCGTTTCACGCGGCTGATTTGGTGCCGGCCATCGAGCTTGCCCTCGCCCGTTACGACGAGCGCATGGTGGTCGAAGCCGAACTTTCCCGGGTGCAGGACGAAGCCCGGCTACTTGAGGAGCGGTTGGCGACCCGCGTACTGCTCGATCGGGCCAAAACCAGGTTGATCGAAGAGTTTCACTTGTCGGAGCCCAACGCCTTTCGTTTCTTGCAGAAGACTGCGATGGATACCCGATCACGGGTACGGGATATCGCCGAGCGGGTGTTGAGTGGCGAGATCGCTCCTACCACCAGCGAGTCCTAGCGGCGAAGCCCGCAGGGGCGGGCTGCTGCTTCTGGATGGCTATTCGCTGCTGTTTCGAGCTTTTTTTGCGCTCCAGCACCTGAGCAACCGGCTGGGAGATCCCACCAACGCGCTTTTTGGTTT
Source organism: Actinomycetes bacterium (assembly GCA_021819205.1). Lineage (GTDB taxonomy): Bacteria > Actinomycetota > Acidimicrobiia > Acidimicrobiales > Acidimicrobiaceae > JAKARV01. Next base: position 109,470 of record JAKARV010000002.1, read on the forward strand.
CTTTCGCATGGTTGCCGCGGTGTATACCCAGGTGCAACCGGAGTACGTTGCTGTGGCTCTCGATCATCCCGGCCCCACCTTCAGGGATCAGCTATTCCCAGGGTACAAGGGGACTCGGCGCGAGACGCCAACAGAGTTGAAAGAGCAGTTGGAGGCGGTTCGCGGACTGCTGGATGCGGCTCGGATTGGTTGGATAGACCATGAGGGTCTGGAGGCAGACGATCTGATCGCCACGCTTGCAACCCGTGCACGATCGGAGGGAGTCCGGAGCCTAGTGGTGACCGGCGATCGGGATGGTTTGCAATTAGTTGAAGATCCTTGGGTAACGATCCTGCTCACTCGGAAGGGGGTCTCTGATCTAACATGGATGGACGAGGCCGGAGTAGTCGAGCGGTACGGGGTTAAGTCATCCCAGTACGCGGATTTCGCGGTGTTGCGGGGGGACAAGTCGGATAATTTGCCTGGGGTCCCGGGGATTGGCGAAAAGACGGGCGCGGAACTTATTCGCAACTACGGATCGTTGGAGGGCGTTCTTGATGGGGTGGAGTCGCTGCCGTTACGGTTGCGGCAGGCCATTTCAGAACGGGTTGAGGAGTTGCGGCTAGCCAAGCAGCTCACCGAACTCCGGAGGGATGCCGAGATCGGGGTGGGACTCGAACACTTTCGCGTGGGAACCTGGGATCCGGTTGCGGCAGAGCGGGTGTTTGTCGAGACGTACGACCTCCGCTCCCCGTTTGACGCGTTAAAGAGGGCTTTTTCGGCTCGCGGGCAGATTACGGCCGCCGGTTCGCTTCCGTCCAGGCCCAAGGTGCCGGTTGAACCGTTAGCCCAGTGCGCCTTTGCTGATCTGCTCGAAGCCTCGGGAGATCTCTACGTCTACGCCAGTTACGACGGCGAACCCGGGCGGAGCAGGGTGAGCCGGCTTGCTATCGGAAACGGTAAGTGTTGGTGCTCGGTGGCTCCAGCCGAGATAGCTGATGTTGCCGGCCGGATCGGGACTCGCGCGCTTGTCGGCCTCGATCTCAAGTTGCTGATTCGATCCTTGGCCCTTCTGCACGGAGTGCAGCTACGGGCGCAAAGGTTTGTCGATTTGGGGGTGCTTGCCTACTTGGTGGATCCGTCCCTTGGCCGGATAAACCTGGCTGGGTTAGTCGCAGCTGTCATTGGGACGTCCCCCCCGCCAGATGGAGAGGGTGAACCGGGTCTTTTTGATGGCGGTATCGAGGGCGACGAGGCGACCCAACTTTTGCAGCTCGCAGAGCTCAAGGTCGAGCTTCTGGAGCGCCTCAACAAAGATGGGATCGAAGAGCTTGCCTGGAGCGTTGAGGTTCCGCTCGTCAGAGTCCTGGCAGAGATGGAGATTATCGGGGTAAAGGTGGATCGCAGGCGCCTGGATGAGATTGGTGCCGATCTGGCTAGCGAAGCTGCGGTCGCACAACGCCAGCTTTACCATCTTGCAGGGGAGGAGTTTAATCCCAACTCGCCGAAGCAGCTTGCTGATGTTTTATTCAACCGGCTTCGGCTGGCGGGATCAAAAAGGACCAAGAGCGGGTACTCCACCGACGCGTCGGTGCTTGAAGGACTCCGCGATGCGCACCCCATTGTTCCGGTGCTCCTTAGATATCGGGAGCTCGAGAAGCTCCGCAGCACGTTTTATGAGGGGTTGAGAGCAGAGGTTTCCGAGGATGGCCGGATTCACGCGAGCTATAACCAGACAGTGGCGCGCACGGGCAGAATCTCGTCTGAGCGGCCAAACCTCCAGAACATCCCGGTGCGGTCGGAGGAGGGACGCCGGTTCCGGGAGGTGTTCGTCGCCCCGGAAGGAAGGGTGCTTATTTCAGCGGACTACTCCCAAATCGAGCTCCGCGTGCTTGCCCATCTAAGCGGCGATGAGGCGCTGTTAGCGGCGCTCCAATCCGACGAGGATATCCATAGGTCAGTTGCGGCGCGAGTATTCAAGGTACCGCCGGAGCAGGTAAGTTACGAGCAGCGGTCTGTGGCGAAGATGGTAGCTTACGGACTCTCCTACGGTATGGAGGCGTACGGACTTTCGCAACGCCTCGGCGTTTCGCCTGCGGATGCGGACGTGATCCTTGATGCGTTTTTTAAAGCTTTTCCTGGGCTGCTCAGCTATCGCAGGATCGCAGTTGACGAGGCGCGGCGGCTTGGATACACGGCAACGCTCTTGGGCCGCAGGCGCTACATTCCGGAACTCAACTCGTCCAACCGCTCGGTGCGGTTGAGCGCCGAGCGGCAGGCTATGAATGCGGCTACTCAGGGTCTTGCTGCGGATATTTTCAAGATTGCCCTGGTCGAGCTGAGGGAGAGATTGGAGCCGTTGTCGGCGCTTCTGGTATTGCAAGTACACGATGAAGTGGTCGTCGAGGCTCCAGCTGATAGGACGGAGGAGGCAAAAGCGGTTGTAGTGTCCGCGATGACCGGGGCGTATACGCTCTCGGTTCCGCTGGTGGTCAACGTTGGCGTAGGACCGACATGGGCATCTGCGAAATGATATGCGGTGCACCTTCTTAAGCCGGGGGTTAATTCTCCACTGCCGGGGAAGTGATTCCGCCAAAGTGGCTATCATGTTGAATGGCTACCGTGGCGTGTGGTGCGCATGGTAGCCGGGTTGGTTGGAAGTGCTATTAGCGAGGCTGTAGGAATATCGATGAGTGAAGAGACGGCGCCGGTAGAAGACGTGGTCGCGGCTGGGGTTTCAGAGCCAGCAGCCACTACCGGAGACGAGATCGTCCTTGACGACCTGGGGGATTCGGGTTTTCAAGAGGCTGTGGAAAAGAGTTTGGTCGACTTTGATGAGGGTGACATCGTTAGTGGAACCGTCGTCAAAGTAGACAAGGACGAGGTCCTTCTCGATATCGGATACAAGTCGGAAGGGGTCATCCCGCTTCGCGAGCTTTCGATCAGGAAAGACGTTTCAGCCGGGGATATTGTAAGCTCGGGTGACCGGATCGATGCCCTTGTGCTCCAGAAGGAGGATAAGGAGGGCCGGTTAGTCCTCTCCCGAAAACGCGCTCAGTTCGAGAAGGCTTGGAAGGAGATTGAGGCGATCAAGGCTCGCGATGGCGTGGTTCGCGGTGAAGTGATCGAGCTGGTCAAGGGCGGACTTATCGTGGATATTGGCCTCCGTGGTTTTCTTCCGGCCTCGCTTGTCGATTTGCGGCGGGTTCGTGATCTTGCTCCGATGATTGGCCAGGATGTAGAGGCAAAGATCATCGAGCTTGATCGCAATCGCAACAACGTGGTTCTCTCCCGTCGGGCGTTTCTCGAGGAGAACCAGCGGGAGCAGCGCGAGGAGTTCCTAACCAACATCCGGCCCGGAGAGGTGCGGAAGGGAATTGTTTCTTCGATCGTGCACTTTGGGGTCTTCGTCGATCTTGGCGGCATGGATGGCTTGGTGCACGTTTCCGAGCTTTCATGGAACCATGTAGATCACCCCTCCAGTGTAGTTTCAGTGGGAGACGAGGTCCAGGTCCTGGTTCTCGAAGTGGACCAGGACACCGAGCGGATCTCGTTGTCGCTCAAGGCAACCCAGCGCGATCCTTGGCAGGAGTTTGCCGGTGCCCATAAGGTTGGCGAGCTGGTCTATGGTCGGGTTACCAAGCTGGTTCCTTTTGGCTGCTTCGTTCAAGTGGCAGCTGGCATCGAGGGACTGGTCCACATCTCGGAGATGGCACTACACCATGTTGATCTTCCCGAGCAGGTGGTCACGGTCGGTGAAGAACTATGGGTGAAGATCATCGACCTTGATCCACAGCGCAGGCGGATCAGCCTTTCGATTAGGCAGGCGTTGGAGGGTGGAGAGCTAGCCGCCGAGTATCGCGATGCCTTCGCCGACTACATGTACGACGCTGAGGGCAACTACATCGGCGAGGAGGGGCAGGAGCCCGGCCAGGAGCAGTAGCCGCTGTGCTTGTCATCGTCCTGACCGGCGCCATCGGCTCGGGGAAATCGGCAGTGGCGGCAATTCTGGCCGAATTGGGATTGCCGGTCGTGGACGCTGATGAAGTTGGGCGAGAGCTGGTTGCCCCAGGAAGCGCGTTGCTTTCGAAGATTACGGAGCGTTTTGGGGAGGGGATACTACTTCTGGACGGTGCTCTCGATCGGAAGGCTCTGGGCCGCCTGGTCTTTTCGAACCAGCGCGCTCGCGAGGAGCTCGAGGCGCTTATGCATCCGGCGATCGGCGTGGAGATTGCGGCGCGAATAGAGCATGCTAAAGCGTCGGGCTCTGAGGCGATCATTATCGAAGTGCCGCTGTACGCGCGTAATCCTGCGGCCTATCCCAACGATGGAGTTGTCGTCGTAGAGGCTCCCGCAGAGGTGAGAATTGCCCGGCTCCGCCATGGCCGGGGAATGAGTCGCGAGGAAGCGTTGGCACGCATGGCGAGCCAGCCGTTGCCGGAGGAGATCAGGCCGCTAGCGAACTGGGTTATCGATAATTCCAATTCTCGTGCGGACCTGCGGGAAAGTGTCAATTCGCTGCTGGGTTCGCTGGGAGTCGGGATTCGATAAAGCCGAGTGCTTTTTGGACCGATAGGTCGGTTCAGAAGGAGGTGCGATGGACCTGGTTTCGGCTGAGGATATCTCTCAGCGGATAGAGGGCCTCGAGGCAAGCCACTCGGTAGCGTCCCGGGTGATGTTGCTGGTCGAGCGGGACGACATCGGGGCTCAGGAACTCAGCGTGGTGATCAGCGCCGATCCCGTTCTGGTGTACCGGATAATGCAGATGGCAAACTCGGCGTTCTACGGGACTGGCAATCGGGTAAAAGAGCTTCGGGTTGCGATCGCGATCATCGGATTCCAGGCCGTCAAGTCGCTATCGCTTACCGCGATGATCGAGGGCACCGGTTCGGTTACTCCACAGGACTGGCAGCACTCGATTAGCGCGGCCATAGCGGCGTCCGAGGTTGCCAGGCGCCTTGGGGCCGACTCACAGCTGGCGTTTTCGGTAGGGCTGCTCCACGACATCGGCAGGGCCGTAATGTCGAGCTTGAATCCTGCGCTTGCGCTATCGGTAGGCAAGCTGGAGAGTTCACCATTGACCATTGGAGCTGAGCGGGAAATGCTATCGATGGAGCGGAAGGAGTTCGGGATTAATCATGCCGTGCTCGGAGCGGATGTTCTTGAATATTGGAATTTTTCATCTGAAATCGTCCAGGCGGTGGCCAATCATCATCCGCAGAAGGGTAGCATTTCGCGGCTTCACGGCGCGATTGTCGATGGTGACCGTATTGCGCGCCTTATCGAGTCGGACATCTCGATGGCCGAGATCGGTGGCGGAGAAGTACTTCTTCCGCAATACGTGCATCCTCAAGACTTGCCGGACTTTATAAAAACCATACAAGCCAAGGCGACATCGATGCTTCACGACTTGTTCGGCTAGAACGCGCGAGTGGTTTTCGAGGCGTGATCATGGCGCGTTTCGATAGCGGTCGTTGAAGGTACCCGCCAAGGCGGTGGGAGCCCTGTTGGCCGGCGGCGGTCGATAGGCTCTCATTGATGGAACGGTTCAAGGTGGTATCCGGCTATCGTCCGGCCGGGGATCAGCCGAAAGCTATTGCGCAGCTGGTTGCAGGGGTGGAGCGGGGAGATCGATTTCAGACGCTACTCGGCATTACCGGATCGGGCAAGAGCGCAACGATCGCATGGACGATCGAGGCTCTTCAGCGCCCAACTCTGGTAATTGCGCCGAATAAGTCGCTCGCTGCCCAGCTTGCAAACGAGTTCCGTGGCTTTTTCCCGGGGAATCGGGTCGAGTACTTTGTTTCGTACTACGACTACTACCGTCCAGAGGCTTACATTCCTTCTTCGGACACTTACATCGAGAAGGACTCGTCTGTCAATGACGAGATCGACCGGCTTCGCCACTCTGCAACTTCGGCTCTGCTTACCCGGCGCGATGTGGTGGTGGTTGCATCGGTCTCGTGCATCTACGGGCTTGGGTCTCCGGAGGAGTATCGAGGCCAGATTTTGCCGCTCAGGGTAGGCGGGGAGGTGTTGCTTCGGGAGCTTTCACGCCAGCTTACGGCCATGCGGTACGAACGGAACGACTACGAACTTGCGCGCGGCAGGTTTCGGATTGCTGGTGATACGGTAGATATTCACGCTTCGTACGAGGAACTCGCTCTTCGTGTCGAGTTTTTTGGGGATGAGGTGGAGCGGATAACCCAGATCGACACGACTACGGGAGAGCTGGTCAGGGAGCTTTCCGAGTTTGTAGTTTTTCCGGCGACGCACTACCTTGCATCGGACGAACGGTTGCGGGGAGCGGTAAGCGGAATCGAGGCCGAACTGCAAAAGCAGCTGGCATATTTCGAGGGCAACGGCAAGTTGTTGGAGGCGCAGCGACTGCGAATGCGGACTGAGTTTGACCTTGAGATGCTGCAGGAGATGGGTTACTGCGCCGGAATCGAGAACTACTCTCGCTTTCTCGACGGCCGCAACGCGGGCGATCCCCCGTTCACGCTTCTTGACTACTTTCCGGAAGACTACCTGATAATCATTGACGAAAGTCACGTAACCATTCCCCAGCTCCACGGGCAGTACTCGGGAGACAGGTCGCGGAAGGAGACTCTGGTGGAGCACGGTTTTCGGCTCCCGTCGGCGCTCGACAACCGCCCACTCCGCTTTGACGAGTTTTACGAGCGGGTTAATCAAGGGATTTTTATGTCCGCTACTCCTTCGTCTTTTGAGATTGAGCGGTCAGCCCAGGTCGTTGAGCAGATTGCTCGACCGACCGGCCTGCTCGATCCGAAGGTGGAAGTAAGGCCAACCAAAGGGCAGATCGATGACTTGGCGGTGGAGATCCGGAAGCGGACTGAGTCTGATCAACGCGTGCTGGTTACGACCCTCACCAAGCGGATGGCCGAGGATCTTACCGATTATTTTTTCGGTTTGGGAATCCGGGTTCGGTATCTTCACTCGAATGTCGAAACTTTGGAGCGCATTGAGCTCGTCAAGGAGTTGCGTCTTGGGGAGTTTGACGTGCTGGTGGGCATAAACCTTTTGCGAGAAGGGCTGGATATTCCAGAGGTGTCGCTGGTTGCGATTCTTGACGCCGACAAGGAGGGATTTTTGCGATCGGAAACTTCCTTGGTACAGACCATCGGGAGGGCGGCACGGAACGCAGATGGAATGGTGATCCTGTACGCGGATAAGATGACGCGCTCCATGGAAGCGGCGATCTCGGAGACGGCACGGAGGCGCGCGCTGCAGAGCGAACACAACAGGAAGCACGGAATCGTTCCGAGGACAGTCACCGCCCGTTTGAATGATTTGACGGGGGATGGTTCCGGGGCAGACCGTACCCCTCGTTTGCGCAGATCGAAGGCCGAGAGGCGCTATGGCCATCTCGGGTCGGAGCAGATTGCCGAGGTCATTGCCGATCTTCGGGTCAAGATGGAGACCTGCTCGACAGAGCTCAGGTTTGAGGAGGCTGCGAAGCTTAGGGATGAGATTCGGGAGTTGACCCGCCTGTCAACGCAAAACTGACGGCTTCCCAGTTTTGGGTGCAGATATAACCAGTGCATGGCCGATATAATTAACAGATACCACCCGGGGTATTGGGGGTGGGTGCCTAGGAGGATGGTTCATGCTTGACGTAGTCGTTATCTCTACTCCTGAGTTGGGGGATAGGTCATACATTGTTCACGACGGTAAGGTTGCAATCGCGGTTGACGTCCAACGCGATATCGAGAGGGTTTACGCGACGGTGGTTGGCACCGGGGCAAAAATCGTAGCTGTTGGCGAGACTCACATGCACAATGACTACGTAACGGGGGGCTACGCCCTCGCCAAGGAGTTGGGAGTCGATTACCTGGTGTACGCGGGGGAAAACGTCGCTTACCAGCGGAAGCCGGTTGCTGACGGCGATGTTCTCGAGTACGGAAGTCTCCGAGTGGAGATCCTTCATACGCCGGGACATACACCTAATCACATCTCTTTTGCGATCTCATCGATCGACGGGGGGGCCACCCCGATTTTGCTAAGCGGCGGGTCTCTGCTCTACGGCAGCGTAGGGCGTACCGATCTAATCGCGCCTGATGCCACCGAGTCGTTAACCCGTTCGCAGTTTCGGTCGGCGCACCGCCAGGTGGACACGCTCCCGGGCCATACCCAGTTGATGCCGACGCACGGTTTTGGATCGTTCTGCTCGTCGGTTTCGGTAGAGGCGACCGGCGACTCCACGCTTGCGGGAGAGCGCAGCGTGAATATTGTCTTCAAATACGATCGCGAAGATGACTTTGTCAAGATGTTGATGGCTAGCTACGATCCGTTCCCGGCTTACTACCGTTATATGGGTCCGGCAAACGTCGCCGGCCCCTCCGCATTGCGTGTTGATAACCTCAAGGCACTTTCGGCAAGCGAAGCCCTCGATTTGGTGTCGGAGGGTTCGGCCCTAGTCGATATCCGGGCGCGCAAGGCTTACCTGGAAGCGCACGTTCCAGGTTCTCTTGGTTTCGAGTTTTCCAACGTTTTCTCTACCTACTACGGGTGGATGCACGAGTTTGGGCGATCGATCGTTCTTGTTACCGATCAACCGGAGACGGCTCGGGAGGCGGTATTCGCACTTGGACGGATTGGGATCGAAACGGTGGCGGGCTTTGTCGACTCCGCGGAAATTATGGCGGTTGCCGGCAAGGAGACTACGTCTGCGCTTTCTTGGCAGGAGTACTTTGCTCATCACGCCGGTCAGGATCACCAGCTCCTCGATGTGCGCAATCCGAGCGAACATCGTTCGTCTCCGATGGCCAATGCGGTTCAGCTTCCGCTCTATTCGGTTGGCGACGGGCACGTGGTGCTTGACCGGAGTAAGCGCGTCTACGTGCACTGTGCGGGCGGTTACCGGGCGGCTGCTGCCGGATCTGTGCTTCGGGTAAACGGTTACGAGGTGTTCGTGATCGATGACTCGATTGAAACGGGGCTTGCACTGGTGAACGAGTAACGGATCCAAAAGGACGAGTTGGCCGGGGTATCTGCTTCCGCTAAAGGCGGGTGGATGCTCTGGCCCTTGATGTAGGATCCATTCCGATGCCGTGGGAGTCAAGGAGCAGAGAGGCGATGAGTTCTGCTGATGCCCGATTGCCGGTCGATTGGCCGGCAATAGAAGCGTTGTTGGCAGCATTCGACCTAAGTCTTGACGATGTTTTGGTCGCGACCGATTTTCGGGACACCGCGAGTCTTCACGGCGGTCCTGATGGACTTGTTCTCGTTGGAATTTCGCACGCGACCCGGCGTGAGTCGATAGCGGCTGCGGTCGCAGACTATTTGGCGTTCGTTGCGTTTGACTACGGCTTAACCGGAGTCGGGCAGGAATTGGTCGGCACAATTGCCGGGCCGGCTCTCGCGCAGTTGCTTGCGAACCTCAGCGGGAAGTCGTTTGGATTTGCAGGTGGTGTCAGTGTGGGTGCCAACGGTATGGCAAGGCGAGATCGGCAGCGTTATAGAGAGTGGGTCAGGCGAGAAGCTGAGCTGGGCGCGTCTGAGCGGCCATGATGTGTGAAAAACGTCGCGATCGTTCTTGGCCCAATTGTCGTGCTGGGTTAATAGCGTAAGCCAGGTATGCGGTGGATGGGCGCAGTATCGTACATGCGATCTTCTTCCCAACAGGCGCTGTCGGCGGGCTTGGTGAAGGAGTGGTCCGCGTAGACCGGGAAATGGCGCATCGGGGTTTCTCCGCGTTTCTGCAGCACAACTGCGCGGTATTTTTGGGTGCAGTGCTCACGTAACGGCCTGTTCAGCGCTGTTTCTCCCTGATGATCCTTGGGATTGTCATTTAAGCGCTTCGGGTTCGTCATTTGCGTTAAGGCGTTGCAGATGTCGGCAAGATACGCCGTGATGGAAGAGATGCTACGGTTTCTTCCGTCTCGGTTCCCGAGAAACGAACTCCATTAAGTTGGCTCGGCCACTAGTTCTTGCGGCGGGCTGACAGTGCCCCTTTGCGGCACCCCAGAGACTTGACGCCGCTCTTGAACCAGGGCTTGGCGGCGAGAACCCGGGTGCCACCGGTGCCCGCATGGCATCCCGGCTGGAGAGCCTCGGCCGCTCGGGGGCTACACCCCACGCCCGGACCGGGGAGTTTAGGGCCAATACCCGCTCCAGAGCACCTAGGCATTCCCAGGCACTCCTCTTCTGTTCGCTCTCCAGCCGCCGAGTCTCCCCGGTCCGTGCCGCGTGGACCGGACCCTGCGAGGCGGAACCAGTCGTGCCGATGCCTCCCACGTTTGGAGACTTCCGTCGTGGTTTGCTTGGAGTCCTGCCGTGAGCGGTAGCTTTACCTTCAACGGTACGAGTACGGACGCCATTGCTGGTGGTTCCAGATGGAACGCTCGCACCTCGAGTTCGGCTTTCCA
>JAKARV010000050.1 GCA_021819205.1 Actinomycetes bacterium
GTTTAATTGAGTTCTTGATCTCTTGGCGCGGTGTTGCGATGATCGATGCGCTGCCGGTACTTTGCTGCAAGGGTTGGTAGCCACCGCTCACCCCATGACGTCGACAGATCGTTCTCCATAAACTTCAAGTAACCGATTATCGATCGACAGCTGGTGCGCTGGAGCGCGGTAGCACCCGATGGTCCATCAGCTTCTCGGCAGTTTGCATCTCCTGATGACTGAATGCCGGCCCGTAATCATGGATCTCTCTGGACGTCTTCCGCATTCTCTTGCGAGCACCTTCCAAGTCCGCTCGATGCGTCCTGCCTGCGATCCAACGATCACAACAGCATCATCCCGGGAATCCCAAAGAACTTTGAGTGCTCCAGCAGAAGCGTGATGGACGCATTGAACTCTAAGGGATCGGCTATCGCCGTTTTAAGTCGCCGGTCTCTTGTGGGTGAAGGATTCACCTCGAACAGGGGTGACAGCTTCCAGTCGCCACTTCCATCCAACAACAGAGCCTGGTTCTTCAGATGGTCGTTCGTGTTGCTGACCAGGATATAGTAGCTGACCCTCTCAAATAGTTCCCGCAATGCCTTCTCTGGCTCACTGGATGCCTCGCGCAGCCGGTCGGCAAAGTCCACATAAGACCCTCCCAAAGCAGAGGTCAGCCCGAGGAGAGACTGCGCCGACAAACAAGGTATCTCCCCGTCGCGCTTCGATCGAAGCGGGTGATGAGCGCAACCGGTAACTCATTGCTTTCCAGGAGACGCACGTCAGGAGGGTCGAGTCCGCAGGATCTTGCTAACCGAAGCGCCATAACCTCAACTCTTTCCACGGGACGCATGTCGAAACGGGAGATAAACTTAGCGACCGCCAGCCTCCTTGATTCGTCGATAACGGTACATTTCGGCCTTGTGCCACCGAGCGATGAGCCGCTATCAACGATTCGCTTGAGAGAGCCTCTCGGTCTGGATGATCGCGCTCGATTTCACGGATGTCCTGGATCAGATGCCGAATCTCCACCACGGGCGGTATCGATGGGTGATCGCGTGGTGCGGGTGTACCTCTACTCGGCAAACGATCTGCGAGTGCTGTTTCCAGGAGAGGCCTCCAAGACACTAGAGAAGCCGGTAGAGCGGATGGTTGCCGCGAAACTGCTCTTGCGCGTGGCACGAGGTCTGTACGCCGACAATCTCGCGGTGCCATACCATCAGCCATCGGTAATCGGGGACGTCGCCAAGAAGTTGCGCCCAGAGAGCTTCAACTACTTGTCGCTCGAAACCGCCTTGTCGGAGTGGGGAGTGATCTCGCAGATCCCGCTGAGTCAGCTTACGGTGATGACGACAGGTCCGTCGGGCCTCCACAGAACAGCCTTTGGCGTTATCGAGTTCACCCACACTAAACGGAGTGTGGCCTCCATCCTTGAAAGCACTGTAGCGAGCGCAGAGCGCCCCTTGCCCATTGCCACGCGGAAGGCAGCCATTCGAGACCTGCGCCGGGTAGGCCGCAATGTGGACATGATCGACTGGAGTGAGGTAGACGACGATGCCTGATCCTGGCGACTTCATGCGCTACGTCCGCGACGTAGTGGCCCGCAATGGGCTCGGGTCGCTCCAAGCGGTCGTAGCCAAGGAGCTGCTCCACTACGAAATCTTCGGTGCCTTGGCCGGGGAGGGTCTTCTCTCCACGCTGGCATTCCAAGGAGGCACCTGTCTGCGCTTGTTCTACGGGTCTAGTCGCTACAGCGAAGATCTTGATTTTGTGGTGGACCTGGCTTCTCGTTTGGCCAGGTGACAAAGATCGCGGCGTCCGTGATCGCGCACATTGGGCGGCGGTCCGGCTTGGAGGTCACCGTTCGCGAGCCAACAGCACTCCCCCGCGGCGATTCGTCGGTTGTAGTTGACCGTTGGGTGATCGCGGTGCAGACAAGCCCTGGCGCCAGGATGTCCCCCGCCAGCGAATCAAACTGGAAATCGCCAACGTCCCCGCCCACACTCGCAACGTCCTGCCAGTCCGCGTGAACTACCCGGAATAGCCGGAGCGCCGGGTTCCTCGTTGCCTGTGAGCCGCTCGACGAGATTTTAGCGGACAAAGTGCTAGCGCTGCCGTTGTCTATCTCTCGACGACAGGGTGATCGCATCGTTCTCGCTCCCGCCACGGTTCGGCACCGGGACATGTGGGATATTCCTTGGCTCCTCACTCAGGGAGCCCAACTCGACCTCTCTCTCCTCGGCTACAAGGTTGCCGATTACGGAGTTCACGATTATCGTGCGCGCCTGGATCGGGCGATCTTCGAAGTGCCTGCGCTCGCTGCGAGCAGCGCGTTCATTCGGCAGGTGAGGCGGTTTCTTGGTTCCGGCCACCACAAGATGTTCTTCGCTACCCAAGGATATGCGAGTTATTTCTCCAATGCCCTCACTGGTCTGTTGGGTGGTATTCAACTGACATCAGCGGCCGTGCTCGGAGCCGAGGATGCCGCTAATCTGAAGCAGCACCCGGGGGATGAGCTGGGATGAAATGCCCTCTGGGTTTTGGTTTGAGGAACAAGGAAGCCGGTCCGGAGAAGTCAACGCTTCAAGAGTTTTGCTCCCCCCTCAGTCAAGCGGGATAAAGCGGTATCCAACGCCCCGCACCGTCTCGATCAGCCGGGGAAGGCCGGGGAGGTTGAGCTTTCGGCGAAGGTACCCGACGTACACCTCCACCACGTTGGTGCCCGGATCGAAGTCGTAGTCCCAGACGCGGGAGAGGAGCCGCGCCCGCGAGATCACCTGCTCGGGGTTGCGGAGAAAGGTCTCCAGCAGCGACAGCTCCCGGGGGGAGAGCGAGATTCGGCGGTCTCCGCGCCAGGCCGTCTTCGCCAGCAAGTCCAGCCGGACATCACCGACCGTCAGTTCGATGGCGATGTGCTGATCGCGGTTGCGCACGCTGGCGCGCACCCGGGCAAGCAGCTCGTCGAAGTGGAACGGCTTGGTGATGTAGTCCGACGCCCCAGCGTCGAGACCGGCGACCTTATCGCCTACGCGGTCCATGGCGGTTAACAGGATCACCGGCATGTTCGGGTTCGTCTCCTTGATGGCGGTCAACAGGTCCAAGCCCTTGCCATCCGGGAGCATCAGGTCAAGCAGGACCAGATCGAAGTCGAGCAGATTCATCTTCACCTGGTGGAATCCATCGGCAAAGGTACCGGCCACCTCGCTCGGGTACCCCTCGGCCCTGAGCCCCTTGGACAGGAAGCTGGCTATCGCCGCGTCGTCCTCGACTATCAGTACTCTCACTTGACCTCCACCTCTTGGCGGTCGCTTGGCCCGACTATCACCGAGAGCGGCAGCGAAATGGTCACCGTTGCACCCTTTCCAACAGCCGATTGCATCGATACCCTTCCTCCATGCCCTTCCGCGACCGCCTTTACGATCGCTAGCCCGAGCCCAGTACCACGCCGCCCCTGCCCTCCCGGCCTGGCAAATCTCTCAAACGCCGTCTCCTGCTCCGGCAAAGACAGCCCCTTTCCGGAGTCGGAGACCGATATGTCCAGCCAATCACCGATCGCAACCGCGATGCCGATCGTGTCTCCGTTGCTCGTCGCCTTAATGGCGTTGTCGATCAAATTCCAGATCGCACCGCGAAGCTTGTCACCGTCGACTTTGACCACGATCTCAGGAAGTCCACCAATTTGCCACTCCCGCTCGGCCAAAAAGCCGGCCTCAATTCCGATATTCCCGACAAGCGCGGCAAGATCGACTTCACCGATAGCGAGAAAGTCGGGTTCCATAGACCGCCCTATAAGGAGCACCCGATCCAGAAGGGAGCGCAGGTGATCAAGCTCTTCGAGGACCAGCTCGATGGAGTCGGCGACCTCCTCGGGCTGCGAGATCGCCCCGCGCGCAACCAGCTCCAGGTGGCCCCGCGCCGCGGTAAGCGGCGTTCGGAACTGGTGGGATAGATCTGACACCAACCTTGACTGCTGGTTGAACGCCTCTTCGATCCGGTCAAGCATGATGTCAAAGGTCGCCGCCAACTCGCCCACTTCATCTCGCGACCCGGTGTGGCGGAGGCGGGTCCCAAGATCGCCCACCGCGATCTCGCGCGCGGTCTTGGTCATCGCCTGGATGGTGGCCAAAATCCGCTTGAGCGAAAAGGCGGCCACGGCCAGCGCTCCGGCAAGCGCGGTGACCGCTTCCAACGAGGTGAGCAGTATGAACTCTCCGCGCTGCCGCTCCAGTTGCGAAAGATCGGCGGCAACCACCATCGACCCAACGATCTCCTTCCCATCGACGAGGGGAGAGGCGATCACCCGGTAGGAGGTGGCGGTTCCAGACTCGGTAAATATGCTGGTTTTGCTCGGCGGTCGTTCCAGGAGAAGGCGGACGCTGTTGAGCGGCTCGATCTTTCCGGAGGCGGGAGAGCCGTATATCGGCCCCGGATAGACGTCGATCAGGATGCTTTCCCCGTTGGAGAGGGGATGGCTGGAGAGGTAGGAGTGGGCAAAGCTGCCAAGCGGCACGCCTTTTGGCCGCGAACTCGCCGACCTGCCAAACTCGGTTATCTCGGTGACCAGGGAGCTATCGACGGTGGAGAGGTAGGAGTGGGTATATGTGGAGACGATCTGGGTAAGGATGACACCTAGGCCAAGGGCAAAAAGCGCCAGCGAGCCGAGTATCAGCCGTTGTAGCGTGGTAAGCCGGCCGAGCAAGGGAAGCCTGGTCAAGCTGTACTTGGAGGTACGGGAAGAAGCTTCCGCCTCGCCAAAACCCCGCTCTGATGCCGGCAACCGCTACCCCCGCCTCCGCAGCATCAATGATCCTGCTGGTTGCCTTGGGGGGCGCCGTTCCCCTCTGGGGGAGCCTTGCCGTCTCCGGAAGAGTTGGGAGAACTTGATCCATCCGAAGCGGCATAGCTGGCAACTGGCATTGTCGGCAAGACCAACTGTACGGGCGCCTTGGACTCGGCGACGCCCGATCCAGCGGTGCTGGCGTCCAGATTCTGTGGCTGCGAACTCTCCGTCTCGCCAGATGTGGTATCGGAGTTGTTAGGAGAGGATGAGGAGTCCGTCGCGCCTTCGCCGGTTGGGGATCCGCTCGGCGCCGATGCGGTGGGCGGGGCCTGGGCAACAACTTTGGCCGGCTTGCTCGGCTGGGCAGACCCTGCAGAGGAGACCGGTTGGGTAACCACCACCTCTGCCGGGAGCGCGCCTGTCACCGGTCCGGTCCTTGCCGCGTATACCGCGAACGCCATGGTCGCGGCGCTTACCACCAACCCCGCCACCAACCACGACCGCCCCGCGGACGCCCTGGCTCCCGAACCAAGCAAAACGCCTCTCCTTGCCGGGGGTTTTGGCCGTTCCGTCGGCAGCACCACCCAACGAGCAACATCCCGGAGCTATGACCGGGCACCAACCGTGCACTTCCGCACCGCCGCCTTAAGGCATTTTAACGCAACGATCAGGGCGAAGCGCCGGGAACCAGTACCCCGGCAAGATTTGGCCCGTTATCTTCTAGGATCTTTGGCGTGCATTCAGATCCAAGTCTCGAGGTGGACGCCACCGAGATCTGGAAGCTGGCGGCTGCCAGCCTGGGTGTAGCTATCGTACTGGTTGACAGCAACGGCAGAACCGTGTACGCGGACTACCTCGACAAGTTTGGACAAAAGGGGTTTGCCCAGCGCGTCCTTCTCGATAGGGCGGTCTCGGGCATCAAGCGCGACGGCAAGTCAGGAATCTTCCGGCAGCAGGCTCTAGAGATCTTCGGTCCCCCGCGAAGCTACTTCCAGCTGGAGTCCAAACCGCTTGGCAAGGAAGAGAGTCCTTCCTTTGTCGTGATCATCGAAGACATCACCGCCCGCCGGCACCTCGAGGAGATCAGGAGGGACTTCGTCGCCAACGTCTCCCACGAACTCAAGACCCCGGTCGGAGCGATCGTGCTGCTGGCAGACGCCATGTCCCAGGAGACCGAACCCGATACCTTGCTCAGGCTCGCCAACCGGATCCTCTCCGAAGGAGACCGGCTTGCCCATCTCGTCTCCGACCTCCTCGACCTCTCCAAGATCGAGGAGACCGCCATCGACCTATCGCGCAAGGTGAACCTGCTGGAGCTGGTGGCGGAGATCGTCGAACGATCCACGCCACCAGCGAGCGAGAAACAGATCACGATCGAGCTTTCGGCCCACCTCGAGGACCCAGAGATCGAAGGGGAGCGGTGGCAGCTCTCCTCCGCCTTCTCCAATCTGGTCGACAACGCCATCAAGTACTCTGAGCCGGGAACGGTCGTCGCCATCTCGCTCGAGGAGACGGGAGGAGGCGTCGTGGTCAAGGTGATGGACCACGGAATCGGGATTCCGGCGCGCGACCTCCACCGGATATTCGAGCGCTTCTACCGTGTAGACGCCGATCGGGCGCGGACAACGGGGGGAACCGGTCTCGGATTATCTATAGTGAGACATGTGATAGACAACCATCACGGCGAGATCGCGGTCTCCTCCACCGAAGGGGTCGGAACCACCTTCACCCTCACCCTCCCGAGGTCGGCACGGTGACCCTCGATCGCGAGCTCATCCTGATCGCCGAGGACGAGGCGAGCTTTGTGGAGGCGATTCAGCTTGGGCTGGCCAGGGAGGGGTACGAGACCTTGGTCGCGACCGACGGCGTCTCCGCCCTGGAGCTTGCGAAGCAGCACACTCCGGACTGCATCCTCCTCGATGTCATGCTTCCCCGCCTGTCTGGTCTGGACGTCTGCCGTCAACTGCGCAAAGAGTCGAAGGTTCCCATCATCATGGTCACCGCGCGCGCAGCAGAGCTCGACACGGTGCTCGGTTTGGAACTTGGTGCCGACGATTACGTGACCAAGCCCTTTCGGATGGCGGAGCTGGTTGCCCGGATCCGGGCGGTGCTCCGGAGAGCGTCCGGGGAGGAGGAGGGGCGGGAGGCGTCCGAGGAGGTGCTCAGGTTCCAGGGCCTCACCGTCTACGTCGACCGGCACCAGGTGATCGTGGGCAACCAGGAGGTTAAGCTCCCGCCGAAGGAGTTCGAGCTGCTCGTGCTCTTCCTCCGCAATCCTGGAAAGGTACTCACCCGGGACATCCTCGTCGACCGGGTATGGGGACACGACTACTACGGCGACACCAAAACCCTCGACGTCCACATCAAGCGGCTTCGAGCCAAGATCGAGCCCGATCCCAACAATCCGAGCGTGCTCACCACCATCCGCGGCGTGGGGTACCGTCTCGACCTGGCTCGTGCTTGACGACGCCACCGTAGATCGGACCCTGGAGACCCTTCGATCGGCGGGGGGGAGGATAACCAAGCCCCGCGAGCAGATCGTGAGGGCACTCATTGCGGGCAACGGCCACGTGAGTGCGGAAGAGCTGGCCAAGCAGGTAAACCGCTCCAACCCGTCGATTCATATCGCTACCGTGTACCGGACGCTAGATGCCTTGGAGCGCCTCGGCGTGGTAAACCACGTCCACCTTGGCCACGGGCGGGCGATCTACCACCTTGCAAGCGACCCTCATTACCACCTCTACTGCCAAGGTTGCGGGAAGATCGAGGAGGTCCCACCTGACCTCTTTGCCGAAGTCGACCGCACGATCAACCGCGAGTGGGGATTCGAAACCGTCTTGAGCCACTTCGCCTTCATCGGATTTTGCCGTTCTTGCCGGGAGGACCGGCCGGCCGATCCCGCTATCGCAGAGGATTGAACGGGGTTAGCACCTCCGGCACCTCACCGGTCTCGATCACCCCGGCCAGCAGCTTCCCGGTGATCGGGCCCAGGGTAACCCCCCACATCCCGTGGCCACCAGCCACGTAAACACCCTCCATCGCGCTCTTTCCGATCAAAGCCCGGCCATCCGCGCTTACCGGACGGGGACCGACCCATACGTCCTCCTGGGAACTCCAGTCGACGGTCGCGAGCATCGACTTCGCCGACCGAACGATGGCATCCACTCTCCTCCGGTCGAGCGGATCGTCGGGCCGGCGGAACTCCATCGTCCCGGCGACCCGCAGCCGCGGGCCGGTCGGGGTGCAGGCGATCCGCTCAGCCGGGAAGTAGACCGGAGACTTGGGTGCCTCTTCGGTCATGTAAGTCATCGAGTATCCTCTCCCGGCCCTAACCAGCTCGCGCACCCCAACCTGTCTGGCAAGGGGGTTGAGCCAGGCGCCGGCCGCGAGTACCGCGGCATCCGCGTGGTATTTTGCGCCGTGGACCGCCTCCAACTCCACGTGCCCCTTGCGCCGATCGACGGAAAAGACGGTGCCGGAGATCACGATCTCGCCGCCGCGATCCACCACCGCCTTGGCCAGCGCGTTGACGTAGGGTGCCGGCTCAATGTAGCGCTGCTTCTCGATGGCGACAGCAAACTCGATCGCACTGGAGAAGAGGGGAAACTCCTCCCGCGCCGAAGCTCCCAACTCCCTCGTCTCGAGCTTCACGCCGCTCTTCCTGATCAGGTCGAACTCGTGAATCAGCCCAGCCGCCTCGGCCTCCTTGCGGAAACCGGCAACGATCGGTGCCTCGTAGGTGGGCACCCCAACCGAATCGCTGAGCTCGTCGAAGGCGGCAAGGGAGATCTCGCTCAGCCCCACTATCGCCTCCATCGACCGGTACCACGAGCGCATGGTGCACTTGGTGGCGAACTCCGCCAAGAAGCGCCAGAGCTCGCGGTCGAGCTTCGGAGGAATGTACAGCGGGGAGTTTGGCCGGGTCATGGAGAGTATTCCGCTGCGCACCAGTGCGGGCTCGTTGAGCGGAATCGCCAGTCCTGGAGACAGCCAGCCGGCATTTCCCCAACTTGCCCCAGCAGCCACCTCCCGGCGCTCCAGCACTTGGACCTCGAACCCGCGCTCCTGCAAATGCCAGGCAGTGGCCAGTCCCACCATCCCCGCACCGACCACGATCACCCGTTTAGCCATCAATCCTCCTTAGTAGGTTAGATTAGTGTTAGTTTGGCCGGACAATAAAGGTAGGGGCGACAATGAAGGCGATCAGGGTATCGAAAGCTGGCGGCCCCGAAGCACTGGAGTTGGTGTCGGTGGAGGTACCGGAGCCGCTCCCGGGCTACGTGGTGGTGGAACAGAGTTACGCCGGAGTCAACTTCATCGACATTTACTACCGCGAGGGCGTCTACCCGCTCCCGCTGCCGGCCACCATCGGGAGCGAGGGATCGGGAACCATCGTCTCGGTGGGACCCGGCGTCTCCGACTTCGCCTCCGGAGATCGTGTCGCCTACACCGGGGTGCTCGGGACCTACGCCGAATACTGCGCGGTGCCAGTTGACAAGCTGGTGAAGATCCCCGACGGCATCTCCGACGACGTGGCAGCGGCGGCCATGCTCCAGGGGATGACGGCACAGTTTCTCACCGAGAGTTGCTATCCGGTCAAGCGGGACGAAATTGTGGTGGTGCACGCCGCAGCCGGGGGAGTCGGCTCGTTGGTGACCCAGCTAGCCTCGCGCAAGCTGGGGGCAAAAGTGGTGGCCACCACCTCGACCGCTGCCAAGGCGGAGCTAGCCAGCTCCTTCGGCGCCAGCTTTGTCGAGGAGTACGGCACCTTCGTCGCCCGCGCCCGCGAACTGGGCGGGGCGCACGTGGTCTACGACGGGGTCGGCAAGGTGACCTTTGATGACTCCCTCACTGCGCTGAGAAGACGGGGGATGATGGTCCTTTTCGGTGGGGCAAGTGGACAGGTGCCCCCCTTCGACTTGCAGCGGCTCAACACGCTGGGATCGCTCTACGTGACCCGGCCGACCCTGTTCCACTACATTGCCGATCGCGGGGAGCTGCTCGCAAGGGCTAAAAGCGTCTTCGACAGCATCGCGCGCGGCGAGCTGGAGATCCGCGTCGGCGGGGTGTACCCGCTCGCAGACGCCCACCAGGCCCAACGCGATCTGGCGTCGCGCAACACCACCGGCAAGCTCCTGTTATCGCTATCGAGCTAGCCTCGCCAATCAGGATCGCCACCAAGCCTCCACTTCGCAGCTCGATTCGCCAATCAACAAACACGCGCCAACAAGTCCGGCCTTTGGCAATGCAACCTCTAGCGCCCACCTCGACCCGCCGCTCCTCTAAACCATCCCTAAACCTCGTTGTCGCCTTGTACTAGAAAAAGCACCAAGTGTAGACCTGTCACCCCAGTGGCACCAGCAACGACGATTCCCGCTGGGGGTGGGGCGAAATTGATAAATCGTGGTGGGGCCAAGTTGGTCGATTGTTTCCAGAAGGTCACCGTCTCAACCCGCACCGCACCCCCGAAGCATCGCGGAACGCTCCGTAGCTTCATTTCTTCCGCACGCCCGCTCCAGAGTACCTAGGCATTCCCAGGCACTCCTCTTCTGTTCGCTCTCCAGCCGCCGAGTCTCCCCGGTCCGTGCCGCGTGGACCGGACCCTGCGAGGCGGCACCAGTCGTGCCGATGCCTCCCACGTTTGGAGACTTCCGTCGTGGTTTGCTTGGAGTCCTGCCGTGAGCGGTAGCTTTACCTTCAACGGTACGAGTACGGACGCCATTGGTGGTGGTTACAGATGGAACGCTCGCACCTCGAGTTCGGCTTTCCA
>JAKARV010000051.1 GCA_021819205.1 Actinomycetes bacterium
TCCGATCTACATGATCGCTTCACTGCCGGTTGGAATGCTGTTCACCCTGAACAGAGTGAGGGTGGAATCGGTAAAAAATCCGGCGGCGGCCGCAAACGCAGCACTTACGGCAAAGACAAGCCACAGGGCGATATGGGATGTTTTCTCGAGCTTGGGGCGGTTCGTCCACCAATGCTGCAGCCCGGCGGCGGCCAGCAAGATAGCCGCCAAATTGACGTCAATCAGGTATCGGGAGGCGAGGCGCTGCAGGCTGAAGAGAGGTAGTCGGTAGATGAGCTGGGCTACGGGTGTGTGGGAGCCGAGTGCAAAAATCACGCCGACAATGAGAAGCGTGACAACTTCTGCACGCGCGCGAAAGGTGGGCATCCGGCGCACGGTGAGCGCGATCACGAGAAAAATTATCCCTGCGGTGGTGAGGGTTACGGTGATCTCCGAGGGGTTGTAGTTGCCAAAGTACGAGGGAAGGTAGTCTCCCTGGTAACCTCCGTACGCAAAAGGGAAGAGCGTTAGCGGCAAGAAGATCCATGAGAATGGGCCCGAACCGGCATAGTTGGCGGGAAGGTGGCTTCGGGTGGATACGGCGACGTAAGAGAGGCCCGGAAGCCACTGTGGTGCGGCGAGGCCGAGGGCAAGAATCGCAGCGGGAGCGATCCAAGCTAACGTCGAAAGCGCAGTCTCCCTGCGGACGATCCGGACCAGGGCTATCGTCGACAAAGCCACCAAGAATGCAAGCATTGCTTCGGGAGCACCGGCGAGAACGACTGCAGAGAACGCCGCAGCAAGAAGGGTGGATGCTAGCAGGCGTGATCGGGTGGTTTTTGCATCAAGCAAAGCCATCAACGCCCAAACGCTCAACAAGCCGGCGGTATCGCCTTCGATCATGTCAAGGTGGACTACCTGGCCGAGGAAGGAGCCGGATACGACGAACACAACTGCTGCAATCGCTGCTATGTTTCGGCTGATCCCATACCGGCGGGCGATTCCATAGACGGCGAACTCGGAGATGTACCAGGCTGACGCAAGCGCCATTGAGGTCGCAAAGGCCGGGGGTAGTAGCACGTACCAGGCGATCAGGGGGTAAAGGGCTCCAGCGTTGAAGCCGGCAAGCAGCGGAGTTCCGCTCCAGTCGAAGGGGTTCCAGGCCGGTAAAATCCCGCGCCGCCAGTCCATACCCACCAGCCAGCGTAACGGCTCATTCTGGGTGGCGTTGTCCCCGAAGATCGCGGGGTGGCCGATAGCGGCTGGGATGATGAAAAGGAGAACTGGAGCTATCAGGAATATGAGGCAACTGCTGTAGTGCGGTTTCGATCGGGTCACAACCAACTTCACTAGCTTGGAGCTCGCAGCTCTCTAAAAAAGGTTCGGACTACGGTTCGAAGGTAGTACCAACCGTATAGCGCGTTTTTGGCCTTTTTCGAGGAGCCGGCGGTCCGTTTAGACATTGTGACCGGAAACTCGCGTACGACCGCCCCGGACATTGCTGCGGCAATCAGGAGTTCAGAGGACTGATATTGGGGCTGGTCGAGCCGGATTTGGTTGATCGAGTCGGTTGTGAACGCCCTGAGGCCGGAGGACGTGTCGGTGATCTTGGTGCCGATCAGCAACGATATGAGCCAGCCAAAGAGAGTAACCCCGAGGTCTCGGAAGGAATCTCCGACCTCGCTAGTGCCAAGCACTCTGGAGCCTTGCACAAAGGTGGCCGAGCCGCTATCAAGGATGTCGATGGCGAGCGAAAGGTCGGCCGGATCCCACTGTCCATCGGCGTCGACCACGGCTACATATCGTGCCTTTAACCGGATCGCCGCTAGGTATCCAAGTCGTAAGGCCGAACCCTGTCCCCGGTTGATCGGGGCCGCAATGGTGAGCGCTCCGCCCTTAACCGCGGTGGCGACTGTCGCATCGTTGGATCCGTCCGACACCACCAGTACTGCGGCGCGATGGCTAGAGATGACAGTTGGTATCCGATCCAACACCCCGGGCAAAGACTCGGCTTCGTTGTACGCGGGGATGATGATTAGGATATCGGTCTCGAGCCCCCGATTAACCTCCAGGAACTCGTGAAGGAGGAAGCCGTCGATGGGATCTTCCGGAGCGTATGCGGCGGCTCCTAGTGGTTGGGTTACCCGCAAGGGCGTTTGGCTTCCTTATCTGAAGTGATGATTGTCATAACGAACATCTAATACTAGAGGAGCAAGGCGATTAACGCATTCGCTTGAGTCGATCGCCCCTGGTCCGATCGGCGAAAGTGCCGATGGGGAGAAAAATATTCGGAATTTGTCCTACAACTGTCTACTTTAGGGTTATAGTTTGGGAACGCTAGATGTAGCGTGTATGGAATCGCTAAACGCTATCGGTATGGAGTTGCTTCCATCGAAGCGTCTGGGTTGAGCCCAGTGGCGGGGGCCGTGCTGGAGCTGAGGAGTTACTAGGTGAGGGGGTGGCTGCGTTGAGCGGTATCCGGGGTTTGGTTCGCAGGTTTACCCAAGCGGGAGAGGATCCGTACGCGTCGGCAGAGTGGGAGGAACGCGACTCGCGGATCTCCAACTATCGGACCGGCGAAGTGGCTTTCGAGCAGCTGGGAGTGGAGGTTCCGGTCACGTGGAGCATGAATGCCACAAATATCCTTGCCCAGAAGTACTTTCGCGGAACGCTCGGCTCCAAGGAGCGGGAGCACTCCCTTAAGGCCGTGGCGGACCGCATCGTCGACACGCTGACCTCGTGGGGCAAGAGCGGAGGCTACTTCGTTGACGATGAGGAGGCGGAGACCTTTCGCTCGGAGCTGAAGTTCTTGCTTATCCACCAACGGGCGGCCTTCAACTCTCCAGTCTGGTTCAATATCGGTGTATCTGGGGTTCCCCAGCAGGCATCTGCATGCTTCATCTTGTCCGTGGATGACACTATGGATTCCATCCTGAACTGGTATCGGGAAGAGGGAATCATATTCAAGGGAGGGTCGGGAGCTGGTGTAAACCTTTCGAGGATTCGTTCTTCGCTCGAGCACCTCAACGGGGGGGGGACGGCATCTGGGCCGGTCTCATTCATGCGCGGGGCAGACGCCTCTGCCGGCACCATCAAATCGGGAGGAAAGACCAGGCGCGCGGCGAAGATGGTGATACTGGATATCGACCATCCGGATATCGAGGAGTTTATCTGGACGAAGGCGGTCGAGGAGCGCAAGGCTCGTGTGTTGGCTCAGGCTGGCTTTGACATGGGCGTAGACGGAAGGGATGCCTTCTCCATTCAGTACCAGAACGCCAACAACTCCGTTCGGGTAACCGACGAGTTCATGCAGGCGGTGGTCGAAGACCGGAATTGGGACTTGCGTTCGGTTCTCGATGGATCGGTGATGAAGACGGTCAGGGCCCGCGATTTGATGCATCAGATCGCAGAGGCGGCCTGGGAGTGTGCGGATCCCGGGGTCCAGTACGACACCACCATAAACCGATGGCATACGACTCCCACTGCCGGGAGGATCAATGGGTCCAACCCGTGCAGCGAGTACATGCACTTGGACAACTCTTCTTGCAACCTAGCTTCGATCAATCTGATGAAGTATCTCAACGATGATGGGACCTTCGACACCGACGGGTTCATCCACGCATCGTCGTTGCTGATTGTCGCGCAGGATATTTTGGTTTCGAACGCCGATTACCCTACTGAGACCATAGCGAAGACTTCAAGGAGCTACCGCCAGCTTGGTCTCGGGTACGCGAACCTGGGGGCACTGCTTATGGCACTCGGGCTTCCTTACGACTCGGATCCCGGCCGAGCATACGCGGCAACCATTACCGCATTGATGACGGGCGCTGCCTACGAGACTTCGGTGAGGCTCGCGGAGCGGATCTCTCCTTTCGAGGGTTTTGCCAAAGACAGCGAGGGGATGCTCAGGGTTCTAGAGATGCACAGCGACGAGCTAGCCAAGGTTGACGCACATTTGATTCCGGCGAGCTTGTGGGGAGCGGCGCACGCCATGTGGGGCGAGGTTGTGTCGCAGGCGCGGAAGTCCGGTGTTCGAAACGCCCAAGCTACGCTGCTTGCGCCGACCGGAACCATCGGATTGCTCATGGACTGTGATACGACCGGCATCGAGCCGGATCTGGGACTGGTAAAGTTCAAGACCCTGGTCGGCGGGGGAACCATGACCATCGTCAACCAGACGGTACCACGGGCACTAGCCCGATTGGGATACTCGGCGTCTGCGATCGATGCCATCAGCACCTATATCGACGAGCACAAAACCATCGTTGGAGCCCCCGGGTTCGCAAGCGAGCACTTGCCGGTCTTCGCTTGCGCGATGGGAGACAACGTGATCAGTCATATGGGCCATGTGCGAATGATGGCGGCGACCCAGCCGTTCCTTTCCGGTGCGATCTCAAAGACCGTCAACCTTCCGGAGTCGGCCACCGTCGAGGAGATCGAGCAGGCCTACATCGATGGTTGGAAGCTCGGGCTCAAGGCGGTAGCCATATACCGGGACAACTGCAAGGTTGGCCAGCCTCTCCAGACTGCGAAGAGCGCTTTCACCGAGACCAGCAACGAGGTCGCAGAGTTGAACCGGAAGATCGAGGCACTCTCCAGAGAGGTGGAGCTGAACCGTACCCGGACCTACCGGGAACGACTACCCCGTCACCGGCGTTCGCGCACTTACGCGTTTCAGGTAGCCGACGCGGAGGGGTACGTAACGGTTGGCGAGTACACCGACGGCAGGCCGGGCGAGTTGTTTATCAAGGTTTCAAAGCAGGGTTCGACGCTTGCCGGGGTTATGGACGCATTTTCGATCTCGGTGAGTCTCGGCCTGCAACACGGGGTCCCTCTTGAGACGTTCGTCAGGAAGTACGTCAACATGCGCTTTGAACCGGCCGGTATCACCGACGACCCGGAGATCCGCATTGCTTCCAGCCTGGTTGACTACATATTTAGACGGCTAGCCATCGACTATCTGGATACTGAGGCTAGAGACGAGCTGGGAATCCGCACCGCTACCGAGCGGACGAGGGAACTGCTCTTTCCGGTAGAAGAGATGGCAAAGCCAATGGTGAAGGCTGGCGAGCAGAGTTACGTCTCTGCAGAGCAGCCGCTCCCCGGCGTGGGAAGTACCGCAAGTGGAGTCGACGCACCTTACTGCTACTCGTGCGGAAACGTAATGCAAAGGGCCGGCTCATGCTACGTCTGCCCCAGCTGCGGCAGCACCTCGGGCTGCAGTTGATTCCCCACGTTCCTGGTACCGGAGGATTTAAGTAGATGGCGAACGGTATTAATTCGCACCGGCGATCGAGGCTCCCAGCTCGACTCATTAAAAGCGGGTGGCCTCGCAGCTCGGCCGGAAGCTGAAAACCGATTTTGGGAGAACAGCGCTGCAGTGATCGCTAGGGAGCTATTCGAAATCCAAATGGTCGGGGCGAATGGAGATGACAAAACCGCTGCTCGTTCTAGATAGAGGGCGGAACTGCGGGTGATGGTTGTCAAATAGGGAGTCCACCCACCGCCTCGGGATGGGTACCTAGCGGCGCAATGTTGATTGGAAACGGGAGAGATAGCCGCCTTGTAATCACGGTTTCGGATTACCCGCCTTTCTTGGCACCCCCTCCCAAGAAGGCCTTGCGAAGGAGACCCAGCGACTTGCTTGGCGTTGGTAGTGGCGCGTTCAGGTTAGCGAGTACGACGCTTTGGCCGGCAGAGAGCCCGGAAAGGACCTGCGTGGTTGTCGCTCCAACTATCCCGACCTTGATACTTTTCAAGCGCTCTGAACCGGTAGGCGTTACTACGCCCACTCGCGGTCCTGAGCCGGTATCGATGACCGCAGATGTTGGTATAACGGTGGCCTTCTTGAGGCTATGGGTGGTGATGGTCGTCACCGCAGTCATTCCGTCGAAAAGCCTTTTGGGAGAGCCTGCTACGGATAGCGTCACCGGAAATGTAACGCTTCCGGTTGCAGGGTCGACGGTTGGGACGGTGCCCAAGGAAGATATCGAGCCAGTCAACTTTTCGCCGGAGGCGATGGTGATCGATGCCGGGTTGCCGATAGCGAGGGAAGGAAGGTTTGCAGCGGCCACGTTGACGATTGCCTGCCAAGCCCCCAACCCAATTACGGTAATCGAATACTTCGAACTTGGGCCGACGATTTGGCCGGCGGGGAAGTTTACCGAAGCGACGGCACCAGAGATTGGAGCCAAGACCGAAGCTGTCTGAGAAGCGGCTTTTGCAGAAGCCAATGCCGCTTCGTCCTTCGCCACCATTGCTTGGAGTACCGCTAGCGAAGCGGCTCCGTTGGTCTGCTGCCCGCCCGAGGTTTGAGAAGCCGCAAGCTTCGCCAGAGAGTGCAGCGCGCTCAGGCAAGAAGAGCTGGTGCATGATTTCGATACTTCGGTCACATCCGTTTGAATCACAGATTCCGAGGAAGGGGAAGTTGGAGCCGATTGGGCTTGGGCGAGGGCGGCCGTCGCTTCGGCAAGAGCCGCTTGATCGTTGGCGACGGCCAAGACGGTGTTGTTGTTCGGGGAAACGGTTGCCAGGAGTTCTCCGGCGGTTACCTTTTCGCCCAGGGTGGCCGATACCGACGAGACGGTACCGGCTATCGGGGATGTGACGGTCGCCGAAGTGACGGGTTGAATAGTCCCAACCAAGGTCATCGTGGCAGAAACCGGACCAATGGCGACTTTGGCGAGTTGGTATCGAGGGTGGTGTGGACGCAGTTGGAAGTAGCCGAAACCACCGATCCCCAGGGCAGCTAAAACCGCTACGAGCAGCCATGTCGCCCGTCGCGCCAGCCGGGATCGCTTTGCGGCTGTTTGTCGGCTCACCGGCGGCCTTTTTGAGAACGTATGGATGCTTGCTGGGTTGGCATGTCGACTCCTTCTATGGCCGTCTACTCCGACCTAAGCGCATCGATCGGAGAGAGGCGCGCTGCTCTGACTGCGGGGTAGACACCGAATACGATGCTGACAGTGGCCGCAAGCGCAAGCGCTGCTGCTGTTGCGGCTGCAGGAATCGAGACCGGGTAACCAACTATCCGCGGGAGGATGAGCGCCCCGACCTCCCCGAGGCCGACGCCGCAAAGGCCACCGACCAAGCCGAGCGTGGTGGCTTCGGCGAGAAACTGTACCTCGATGGCGTGCCGGGTTGCTCCAAGAGCTTTTCTGAGGCCGATCTCACGCCGGCGTTCGGTCACCGACACCAGCATGATGTTCATCACCCCGACGCCGCCGACGAGGAGCGAGACTGCGGCTACGCTCCCGAGCAGATAGGTGAGAGTCGTGGTGACTGAGGTCGCCACCGATACGATCGACTGCTCTGCAGTTATGGTGAAGTCTGCGTTAGCGGGGTTTGCAATGCCGTGGAGCGCGAGCAGCTCATGGTCGATCTCTTGGTAAGCCGCGGAGAGCTGCGACTCACTTTGCGCCTTTACAAGGATCGCCTTGACGGACTCAAGGTTGGCGGTCCCAATTAGGTACGTCTGAGCCGTGGTGATCGGTAGTATTGCCAGGTCATCTTGGTTCGTTTGGGCCGACGAACCGGACCCGATTGGGGCGAGAACCCCGATTACCGTAGTTGGCAGGTTGCCGATGAGGACACTATTGCCGATTGGGTCGGCGGTGCCGAATAGCTCTTGGGCGCTAAGGGCGCCAAGAACGACTACGGGGGACCTGTTGGCGAGGTCGGTTGCCGAAATGAACCTGCCCGCCAAGAGTTTCCGCGAACGGATGGATGCCCAGTCGGGCGTGGTTCCATAGACGGTTGTAGTCCAAGTGGTCAAACCGTTGGCCAGTGTCTCCGATTTTGCAACTTCGGGCGCGACTTCGGAGACTGCCGGAGCTACCTTCGGCGACTCTATCGCCTTCGCGTCTTGAAGGGTCAACGTGTTCGCGGTTCCCAGACCGCCTTTAACACCCGACGTACTGGTACTGCTTCCAGGGGTGACCGTCAGCAAATTGCTTCCCAGCGACGCTATCTGTTGTGTCACTTTCAGCTGCGCACCTTCTCCAATGCCGACGGTGATCATCACGGCGGCGATCCCGATAAGGATTCCGAGGACTGTGAGAGCTGCGCGCATCCGGTGCCACTTGAGCGCTTCGAGTGCGCCACCAAGGATTTGGATTGCGTTCACGACGCATCGACCAACAGGCCATCGCGTACCCGTACTATCAAGTGGGCCCGGCGTGCAATGTCCATTTCGTGGGTTATGAGCACGATCGTCTTCCCGTCCCTGCTGAGCTCATCGAAGAGATCCATCACCTCAGATGAGGCCACGGAGTCGAGGTTTCCGGTTGGTTCGTCGGCAAGAACAAAGTCGGGGTTGGTAACGAGAGCTCGGGCAATGGCAACTCGTTGCTGTTGCCCTCCTGAAAGCTCGGCCGGCTTATGCTGTGCCCACTTCTCGAGCCCTAGGCGCGCCAGCATCGCCTCTGCGCGCTCTTTGCGTTCGGGGCGTGGAACGCCGGCGTAAACAAGCGGCAGCTCCACATTGCGGAGGGCCGAGATTGGAGCGAGAAGATTGAACTGCTGGAAGACAAATCCGATTCGCCGGTTCCGGATCTCCGCAAGCTCGCTGTCGTTTAGATCGGCGACGCGTTCCCCGCGAAGCCAGTAATTCCCGCTAGTTGGGGTGTCTAAGCACCCGAGGAGGTGCATCAGCGTTGATTTTCCGGATCCAGATGGACCGACGATTACCAGGTAATCCCCTTCGTTAACCTTAAGCGAGACCCCCCGCACTGCCGGGACATCTATAGTCCCGAGGCGGTAGATCTTCCAAACTTCCTCAAGGTGGGCAATTGGGTTAGGGGAGGGCAAGGCCGCCTCCATGTTTCTTTCCTGCGCCTCTATGACTTGGGCCGTTGTTGCCTTTGCTTACAGCCAATCCTCCAGGAAGCCGAGGTACCCGCTCAACGATCCGATCTCCAGGCTTCAACCCGCTGGTGACGATCACGTTGGCGCCGATTGGCGGCCCGAGAATGATGTTCTGACGGTGAGGCCCTGTAGCTGTTGCCAGGATAACGAACGGTTTGGAGGAGGTGGGGTGGTGCACTGCTAGCACGGGGATAACGATTGCTCCAGCGCCTAGATGTGTGACTATCGACAGATTTGCCGGGACGCCGGCATAGAACCCAGTTGGGTTCCCGCTCACCTGGATCGATACCGGGAAGGTGGTAACGCCTCCAGAAGAGTTGGCTAGGAGGCCAACGGATGACACCGTTCCATGTCCGGTGGCGTTGACACCCTGCGGGGCAATGGCAACCGAGTCGCCTTTTGCTACCTGGGCGATATCAGCATCGCTTACGTTGGCATTCACAATCCAGTTCGACGGGGTGAAGACCGTAGCTATCGGGGATGCGTTGCTACCCGCCGCCACCTGCTGGCCGGGCGTCGCATTCACAGCCCCAACGACCCCGGAGATCGGCGACGTCGCCGTAGTGGATGCAAGATCTGCCTGAGCTGCGGAGACATTGGCTTGGTCCGCAGCGATCGCGGCTTGGTCGGCGGTGATTGCCTGACTGCTCGCACCCTGGGCTTGGTCGGCGGCAAGCTTGCCCTGGTCTGCGGTCAAAGTTGCTTCTGCCTGGGCTAGCGCGACGTTGAAAGGGGCCTGGTCAAGAGTGGCTATGGGTTGTCCGGGCAAAACATGTTGCCCGACGCTGACGAGAATCTGATTGATCGTTCCGGCTACGGAGAACTGCAAATTGGCCACTTCCGCAGGCGCGATCGTGCCGGTTGCGGTTATGGTCTGGTTGTTGGTGGCCATTGTTACGGTTATAGTCCTGGTTGCTTTCTGAGTTTTTACCGATGGGGACGATGAGAACGTTTTTCCAACGGCATATCCCCCTCCGGCGGCAATGGCAATCGCTGCAACCAGCACAAGTATTTCTTTTCGACCTGGCAAAATCACCAACCTCTCTATCGCCGCAGCGATAGCGCGCTCCTGGGCTTGCCGTACGCACTTGACAATATTTGGAAATCATTCCGAATCTTTTGCTTTAAAGTTTTTCTAACGAAATCCTGACATCTGACGACCGCAAAGATTCGGATCGCTCCAAATTGATCGAGCGTATCGACGGCTGGCAAGGGTGGCGAACCGCTCCAACCATAGTCAAATGCTCTATGCAAATATACGTTCTAGCACTGTACCGACAAGGTGAATCTCACCGGGCGGACACGGCGTCTGGGTATCGAAAGAGGCCAGCTGACCATCCATTCTGATCACGGCTCGCCGATGATCGCTAAGCCCGAGAAGGAGAAGACAAAGCTCGCCTCGGATCTCGCAAAGGCCAGGAAGGTCATCGACGTCCAGGGAAAACTCTCGGCGCTGTTGGAAGAGTTCGCCGCCGGCAGCGCACAGGACGAGAGCGGCGAGACCAGATGATTGATGAGGCGATCTCCGAACTGGCCCCGGCAGTCGGCGCGAGGGTAGCCTGCTCCGCCGTCGGGGAGTCCCGGGCCCGTTATTACCGCCGGCACCCCAGGAACCCGGCACCGCCCAAGCCCGAACGGGTGCCGGCTCCCCAGC
>JAKARV010000003.1 GCA_021819205.1 Actinomycetes bacterium
GTACAGTAAGGGGCAAAGACGGCCATCATCGAGTCGCCGGTGTCCCAGTAACCCTCGGGCTCGGGGTTGAGCCAGTAGGTCGCCTTCACCGATCCGGCAATCCGCTTGAACGCATCCAACCCCGGATCGTGATAGTTCGACCGGGCGTCCCCGCATACGATCAGAGTGGTCCTTCTCCCCAGGCTGTCGCTGTAACGCCGATCGAAACTGCGAAAGATGGAACCATAGTCGGAGTGGCCAGCTGTCCCCACGACCTTGGCAGAGTGGGCGATCTCCCGCAGGACCGCCTCGACATCCATTCCGGTATTGAAGACTCCGGTCACCTCGTCCACTTCGTCGATGAAGGCGAAGCTGCGCAACCCCCTGAGCTCGTTGGAGAGGGTGTAAAGAAGCTGAAGGGTGAAGCGGGCAAAAGACGCCACCGACCCAGAGATGTCGGTAATCAGAACCACCTCAGGCCGCTCGGGCCGCTTCCGCTTGGTTATCGGGTTGACCGGAACGCCCCCAGTGGAGAGCGACTCCCTAATGGTGGCGCGAAAGTCGAGTGGCCCCTCTCTCTTCGCCCGGTGCCGCCGCTCCAGCGTCGCCACCAGCTTGGCGGCAAGTGGAGCAACCGTCTCACGAAGCGAGCGAAGCTCTTCGCTTGATGCGTGCATGATCTCCACGTCCTCAGGTAGCTTTATCGAGAGCGCAGTGGCCATCTCCTCGGCCCCCCGCTCCGCTACCAGACGCGACAAAACCTCCCGGTCGATAAGCCGGCTGACCTGCCCCATCCTGCGGGTAGCCTCGCGACGCACCTCGGGACCGTCGCCAGTTTCGGCAAGGGCTTCGACCAAGGCTCGCTTCAACCCGTCCAGATCCATGGCTCGGGCGGTACGGTACGAGTAGTAGGCACTCGAGACCGGGCGGCCCGGACTGATCCCGGCGAAGCGCTCGACCGCCTCCCCCACCAGGCCGGGCAGTCGATCCTCCTCCTCTTCGATAAGCGCCGCGAGCACCTCCTCCGAGAGCTCATCGTCGGAGATGCGATCGTCCGCCCGAAGCGGAGCAAGCGGAAAAAAGATCTCGAAAAGCAGATCGAAAGCTTGGCGCGAGGAGACGCTCTTCACCATCGTCGCCCTGAGAGCGGCCCTAAGCGCCTCCCGGTCGTTTACCCCGGTTGCGAGCGCCGCCCGGCAGGCGTCTGCCACTTCAGCCGGCGACACCCCTACCCCCGCCTCTCGAAGAGCCGCGGTAAAGCGCATCAGCCGGTCTAGCATCACTCCCCGCCAAGCAGCCTGGCCGCTGCCGCCAGATCGCCCCGGTACTTGAGCAACGTCGGAAGCGTGACCTGTACGACCTCGTCGTCAAGCTCGGAAGCGGAGAGGACCACCAGCGACCGCGCCCAGTCAAGGGTTTCGGCGATCGACGGCGGCTTCTTCAGGCTCAGCTCTCGCAAAGAAGCCACGAACGCTGCCACAGCCCTGGCCAAGTTTCCGCTGATCCCCGGCACCGACTCCTCGATGATCTGGCGCTCACGCTCCTCATCCGGGTAGTCGAGGTAGAGGAAGAGGGCTCGGCGTTTCAGCGCCTCCGATAGCTCCCTTACCCCGTTGGAGGTCAGTATCACCAGCGGGCGGGTTTTGGCCACGATGGTTCCGAGTTCGGGAACGGTCACCTGGAACTCTGCGAGCACCTCGAGAAGGAGCGCCTCGGTCTCGATCTCCAGCCGATCAACCTCGTCGATGAGCAGCAGGCGATCACCGCTAGAACGCAGGGCGTGCAGCACCGGCCGCTCCAGCAGGAACGCCTCGCCAAACACCGACTCCACCGACTCCTGCTCGGTTTGAAGGGCGAGCAGCTGCTTCCGGTAGTTCCACTCGAAAAGCGCCTTCGCCTCGTCGAGGCCCTCATAGCACTGCAGCCTGATCAGCTCCATCTGGTGCGCCCTAGCCAACGCTTTGGCTAGTTCGGTCTTGCCGGTTCCCGCGGGACCCTCGACCAGGATCGGCTTCTCCAACTGGGACGCAAGGTAAACCGTGGTGGCGATCTCGGCGCTGGGGAGGTAGCCCACCGACCGCAACGCAGCGGCTACGGCATCTGGGCTCTCAAAATGTATCACCTATACGAGGCTAGCTGCGCACCTGGCCTTCCCCCTCGATGACGAACTTGACGGAGGTTAGCTGCTCTGCACCGAGGGGACCCCGAGCGTGGAGCTTCTGGGTCGATATCCCGATCTCAGCCCCCATACCGAGCTGGCCGCCGTCGACAAACCTGGTCGACGCGTTGACCAAGACCGCAGCCGCATCCACCTCCTTGACAAAACGGCCGGCGGAACCGATGTCTTCGGTGATGATCGCTTCGGAGTGGCCGGTACCGTAGGTGGCGATGTGTTCGATCGCCTGATCGAGGGAGTCGACGATGCGCACCGCAAGGACCAGGCTCAAAAATTCCGTTGCCCAGTCTGCCTCACTGGCGAGCGTCGCCCGTTCCGGGATGATCTCGAGGACCTGCTTGTCGCCGCGGATCTCCACGCCCGCCAATACTCCCGCGAGGAGTGGTACCGCCTCGTTGGCGATGTCGGCGTGCACCAGCACCGTCTCGACCGCGTTGCACACCCCCGGACGCTGCATCTTGGCGTTGGCCACGATCGGGAGCGCCTTCTCCATGTCGGCGCTCCGGTCGATGTAGATGTGGCAGTTCCCGTCCCCATCGATGATGGTCGGAACCGTCGCCGACTCCCTCACCGACGCGAGCAACGCCTTGCCACCACGGGGAATCAGGCAGTCGATAACCCCCTCGAGCTGCATGAACTCCCGGGCTGCCTCCCGGGAGGTGTCCTCAATGAGCCCGACCACCCCGGCGGGAAGTCCCGCTCTGGTAATCCCTTCACGGATGGCGGCCACGATCGCCCGGTTGGAGTTGATCGCGCTCGACGACCCCCGGAGCACGATTCCGTTTCCGGAGTAGAGCGCCAGCGCCGAGGCGTCCGCGGTTACGTTTGGCCGGTTCTCGTAGATCACCCCGATAACGCCAAGTGGAACCCGTACCCGCTTGACTCGGATGCCATTTCCCAGCACCCAGCCGTCGACAATCGCCCCGACCACGTCCGCCTGGGCAGCGACCCCTCTCACCCCCTCTGCCATCTGCTCAATGCGAGAAGGGTTCAACCGCAGCCGATCCAGCTGCGCCGGGTCCAGGCCGGATGCTGCCTCCATATCCTCGTGGTTGGCGGTGAGTATCGCGCTGGAGGCTCCCGCGATGGCATCTGCCATCGCCAAAAGGGCCTTTCGCCTTGCCGCACCGCTTGCACGCGCCAACGCCCGCTGCGACCGCTTCACTTCGAGCGCTACCTCTGAAACCGTGACCATCGGGACCTCCCCTCGCTGGATAGATTCTAGGCGGGAGGCGATCATGCCTACGATACCAGGGTCACCAGGTCATCACGGTGAATCACCTCCGAAGCGGCGCCAAGCACGCCCTTTGAGTCGGTACGCACCACCCCCTTGGCGAAGACCTTCCCGTCCTCTCCCGCCACCTCGACGATGGCGTGGGCAAGGAACTCTCCCTCGACCGACCTGATCCCGACGGCAAGAAGCGAGGCGTTCCGCTGCAACAGCGCCCGCTTCGCCCCCTCGTCTACCACCAGGCGGCCCTCGGGGTTGGTCGCGTAAGCGATCCAGAGCCGCCTCGCCGGCTCTCGCAGGCTCTTTCGGGGAACGAAGGTGGCAAGAACGTGCTCGCCGGCGGCAACTTTGGCCACCACCTCCGGAGTGGCCGCCGACGCAATCATGCAGTCGACCCCGGATCGAGCCGCGATCTCGGCGGCCTGGAGCTTGGAGGCCATCCCCCCCGACCCCCGGTCGGTGCCAGAGCCGGTAGCGAGTACCCGATCCTTCTCCTCGACGTCAAAGACCGGAATGAACTGCGCCGCCCCACTTGCGCGTGGATCCTCGGTGTAGACCCCCTCGAGGTCGGTGAGGAGAAGCAGCAGATCGGCGTAGACGAGGTGGGCGACCAGGGCGGCAAGACGGTCGTTATCGCCAAAACGGATCTCTTCGCTGGCGATCGCGTCATTCTCGTTGATCACCGGGACCACGCCAAGCGCGAACAACGACTCCAGCGTCTGGCGCGCGTGCAGGTACTGCTGGCGATCTCCAAAGTCGTGCGGCGCCAGCAACAGCTGGGCCATCTCCATCCCCGCCAGGTGAAAGATCTCGCGCAGCGAAGCCACCATCTGGACCTGGCCAACGCCGCTCGCCGCCTGGAGCACCTCGGTCGGCTGCGGCCGCGCAAGCCCAAGTTGGGAGAGGCCGAGCGCAATCGCTCCGGACACCACCATCACCACGCCAATGCCCATCTCCCGGGCGCGGGCTATCTGGGAGACCAAACTCTCCACCACCTCCATGCGGAGGACGCCGGAGATGTCGGTCATCGACGAGGTGCCAACCTTGACCACGAGCCGCCTGATGGCCATCACTCCTCCGTAAAGGTGAACTCAAACGAGCTGACCACCACGGTATCGCCCTCGCGCACCCCAAGCCGCTTCAGCATCTTGAAGACCCCCATCCGCTTCAGGCGCCCCTGCACTATTGCCAGCGCCTCCATGGAGTTGATATCGGAGAACCCCACCGCCCGGATGGCATCCCGGCCGTCCACGCTAAACCTTCCCTGGCCAACCCGCTCCACAAGTACTTCGTAACGAGGCAGAGGGTGATGGACCACCGTCTCCTCGATGATGGGAAGGGCATCGGCGCGCATCGCATCGACCCGCTCTCCGAGCCAGAGAGCGAGCTCGCGGGTGCCACTCCTTCCAATCGCCGATACCGCACCCGCCACCGGAAGGCCGATCTGCCTCCCTACCTCGAAAAGCGCCTCCTCCGGGTCAAAGCCAGCTACCAGGTCGCGCTTGTTCCCGATCAGGACGGTCTCGCGGGACTCTAGGCCCCCAAGGTAACCGCCCAGTTCGCCCAGGATGGCAACAGCGCTCTCGACCATCCCATCCACCCCGAGGGGAAGCTCGACCACCAGGCCGAGAATCCGCGCCCTCTCGACATGGCGAAGAAAGCTGTGGCCAAGCCCCTTTCCCTCCGCGGCCCCTTCAATCAGGCCGGGAACGTCAGCGACGACGTACTCCCGATCGTCCACCTTTACCACCCCCAGGTTGGGCACCAGCGTGGTGAACGGATAGTCGCCAATCTTCGGGCGCGCCCGCGAGATCGCGGCAATCAGGGAAGACTTCCCAACGTTTGGCTCCCCGACCAGAGCTACGTCGGCAGCGAGCTTCAGCTCAAGATTGAGCCAGCGCTCTTCGCCAGGTTCCCCCTGTTCGGCAAAGGCCGGAGCCCGCCGACGATTGGAAAGAAAGCGCGCGTTTCCCATCCCACCACGGCCGCCACGGGCCAGTATCACCCCAGCTCCAACCTCCGCGAGGTCGGCTACCACCTCACCACCCAGCTCCTTAACCACCGTTCCCACCGGAACGACAACCCGCAGATCGGCTCCGCGCCGACCGCTCCGCTTCTTCCCCTGGCCATGAAGCCCATCTTCCGCCCGCCGGAACGGGTGATCCTTAAAAGCGATCAGTGACGAGGCCTGTCCACCCGCAATCAGCAGAACAGACCCTCCGTCACCCCCGTCACCTCCGTCAGGGCCGCCCTTGTCGACGTGAGCTTCGCGACGGAAGGAGACCGCTCCGGCCCCTCCGTCGCCGGCACGCACATGGATCTGCGTGGTATCGACAAACTCCGCCATCTTATTTCGACAGTTCCTCCCTAAAAACGTTCAGGAGGGGCCGGTCTTGCCGCCCCTCCTGAACCAAGAGCTCAATATGCGCACGGACCTTGCCTACGCTTTTGCGCTTTCCTCCGGTGCACCAAACGCGTCAACCTCGACGGTCTTGCGACCTCGCCGGGTGGCGAAGCGCACCGTTCCGTCGACCATGGAAAAGAGGGTGTCGTCACCTCCACGGCCCACGTTGTTCCCGGGATGGAACTTGGTACCCCGCTGGCGTACGATGATCGCGCCCGTCCGCACCTCCTGGCCGCCAAAGATCTTCACCCCGAGCCGCTGCGCGTTGGAGTCACGCCCGTTCTTGGTGGAGCCACCGCCCTTGGTTTTCGACATAATCCTCTCCCAAACTCTCCGC
The DNA here is from genome assembly GCA_021819205.1 of Actinomycetes bacterium. GTDB lineage: Bacteria > Actinomycetota > Acidimicrobiia > Acidimicrobiales > Acidimicrobiaceae > JAKARV01. Next base: position 6,128 of record JAKARV010000003.1, read on the forward strand.
CAGCCCTTGACGAGCTAGACCGCGATCGACTTGATCACTACCTGGGTATACCGCTGGCGGTGACCGTACCTCCGCCGCTCGTTAGCCTTCGACTTGTAAGTGAAGCCGTTAATCTTTGGCCCCTTGACCACGCCGAGGACCTCCGCCTGGACGCTCGCCGACATTAGCTCGTCCTTGGCACTCACGACCCGATCATCAACCACCACGAGAAGCGGCCGAAGTTCGACGGTCGCGCCCGCCTCGGCCTCCACCAGCTCGATCAGAACCTTCTCGCCCTCGGCTACCTTCGCCTGCTTACCGCCGGCATCTACAACTGCATACATAACGGAAACAGTATAGGCCCTAGCTCAGCAGCTTCGTATCAACGATGTATCCACTCCCGCCGCAGCTTGGGCAGGTCTCCGAGAGCGCCTCCACCAACCCCTCGGAGATCCGGTGCCGGGTAAGCTGCACCAGCCCGAGTTGAGTCATCTCGTACACATGCGACTTCGTCTTGTCTCGGTTGAGTGCCGCGCGGAAAGCGCGCATTACGTCCTCCCGGTTCTGGGCCTCCATCATGTCGACAAAGTCGATAACGATGATGCCGCCGATATCTCGCAAGCGAAGCTGCCTGGCAATCTCCTCGACCGCCTCCAAGTTGTTCCGGTGAATAGTCTCCTCGAGAGAGACCGTCCCAACGTTCTTCGAGGTGTTGACGTCGATGACGGTGAGCGCCTCGGTACGGTCGATCACGATCGATCCACCCGAGGGAAGCCACACCTTATGGTCGAGGACCTTATGAAGCTGCTCGTGAACGTGATAACGGTTGAAAAGCGAAATCTTCTCGGCCACAGGATCGAAGTACTCTACTCGGTCAGAAAGCTCAGGAGAGATGGCCGAGACGTACGCCAGCACCTCTTCGTAGAGAGAACGGTCATCGATAACCACGCTGCGGAACTCCCGGTTGAACTCTTCGCGGATCACCCTGACTGCCGAAGCTGGCTCCTGGTAGAGGAGCGCTGGTGCGTGCTGGCTCTGCGCCATCTCCTCGATCCGGCGCCACGTCTCAACCAAGCGGGCGACGTCGCGCTGCAGTTCGTCCCGAGAAGCACCCTCGGCAGCGGTTCGGAGAATGACGCCAAAACCTTCCGGCGAGACCTCTTCAAGGATTCTCCTGAGCCGTTTGCGCTCATCATCAGGGAGGCGCTTGGAGATTCCAAAGCTTCCACCGCCAGGCAAAAGAACGGCAAGCCGTCCCGGAATCGACACCTCTTGCGTCAGCCGCGCGCCCTTCTGCGCTATGGGGTTTTTCACCACCTGGCAGACCACGACCTGCTTCGGGCGCAGCAACTGTTCGATGCGCACGCTACGGTCAAAGCTCTCCAGGTCGTCGCGGTCAAAACGCACGTCACCACGGTAAAGGACGGCGTTCTTGTTAGTACCGATATCTACAAAAGCCGCCTCCATGCCAGGGAGGACGTTTGCCACCCTTCCCAGGTAGATATTGCCGCTAATGCTGTTCTGGTTGTCGGAAGCACGGGAAACGTAATGCTCCACTAGCGATCTTCCCTCCAAAATCGCGACCTGGGTAACGTCTCCCGAGACGTGGACTACCAGCTGGTAACGGCCAACCGGCTTGCCGCGCCGCTCCCTCGGGGCGCGGCTCGCTAGCCGACGTTTCGACTTCGGTCCTGCCTCGATCGAATCCACCAGATTGGAGTCGACAACCATCTGGACCGGAGCGGCTTGATCTCCCTTCCGTCTTGGCGGCCTGGGGGTTCGCTCTTGAGGACGCGCCGAACCTTCGGCGTTGGCACGATTCCCGCTCGACCTCCGGCGCCTCCTGGAGTTGGAGCGCTTTGCAGGGGGAGCTTGTTCGCTAGCTTCCCCGCCCGGCACAGCCCCAGCAGGGGCTTGTTGTTCTTCCATACAAAAACCTTTCAGATCGCGATGGCCAGCCCCTACGGGACGAGCGCGAAAGGAGCGCAGCCGCAGGGTGCGACGGAGCGCCTTGCCGGCGGGATTCTCGACGGCCACCAAGGAGTTGAGAAGCTCCAGAAACGTCGCCGACCAAGCAAACCGTAACCACACACGCCACGGTTAAATCTGCTCTGGACTGCGCTGCCTGGACCACTATGAACCTTAAGTGTAGCGCGAATGGCGGCCGAACCCACTAACCCTTGCTGGCGGGGGAGGTGGGCTTACCCTTAGCCGGCGATACCAGCTTCGCCGCCGGCAAAGTTCCTTGCGGGCCCAACGGCTGGGTTGAACCGGCGGAGAGGTGGCTTACCCCGTATCGGGGTGGGTTCACCGGGTGGTCCTTAAGGTACTGAAAGATCTGTCTCACCACCGGGGCCGATCCGACAGCGCCAAAACCGCCCTCCTTGATAACGACTACCACAACGTACTTTGGATTCGGCTCGGGCCCAAAAGCCACGAACCAGGCGTTAGGATTCTGCCCCGAGACCGAGGCGGTCCCCGTCTTGCCGGCCAGCGTGTAGCTGGACTCTGGCCATCCCTGGAAAGGACCATAAGCGGTTCCCAACGGGTTTCCAATCACCCCTTCAAAGCCCGCAAGAATGGCTGCCCGGTCGGCGGCCGGAAGATTGACGTGTGTTGCAACCTTGGGCGGGAAGTACTTGACCAGCTTGCCCTTATCGTTTACGATCCCTTCGGCGATCCGGGGAACGTATCGCGTCCCGCCGTTGGCGAAGGTAGCGTACGCATTTGCCATCTGCAATGGCGTGATCAATGTCAACCCCTGGCCAAAGGACATCTCCAGCTGGTCGGCTACGTACCAAGTGTTGTAGGGATACGCCTGCGGGTAGTGCGAGTGGAGGTATTGCCGCAGGGCGGGAGAGTCCACCATGCCCGGATACTCGCCAGGAAGGTTGATCCCGGTCAAGGAGCCAAAGCCATACCTTGAAGCCATGTGTTGAATTGGGGTGGTCCCGTACGTGCTCGCATTGGTATAGAAGCGGTACCCCAGCGTGTAGAAAAATACGTCGTCCGAGGCGGTAATCGCAGTCGAAATCGAGATCGGCCCCAACCTCTCCCCGCCGGCGTTGTGCAGCTGGCAGAAGGAGCCGGTGCAGTTGGGAATGGTGAACAACCCGGTGTCGTTGATGATCGTTCCGGGTGTAATGAGCCCATCATTGAGCGCTGCCGAAGAAGTTGCTATCTTGAATGTCGATCCAGGAGTGTATCCCCCGGAGATTGCCCTGTTGATCAGCGGATATCCGGACGACGGCGACACCAGCGCCTGATAGTTCTTGTAGGAGATGCCACCGACCCACTCCTGCGGGTTGTAGGTAGGATAGGAAGCCATAGCCAGTATCGACCCGTTGTCAACGTTCTCCACTACTGCAGCACCGGAGAGCTGGCCAGTGTAATGACCAAAGTAGCTGTTGTAGCTGTTTGAGAGTTGCTGGACTCGAGTGGCAAGCACCTTATCGACGTACTGCTGAAGTGGAAGCGAGATCGTCAACTGAAGGTTGCCTCCCGGCTTGGGCGACGACTTCGACAAAACCCCAACCACCTGGCCAAACGCGTTCACTTGAAGCTTTTCCGTGCCTGGAATCCCGTGCAAGTACTGCTCGTAGCTCTGTTCGACTCCGGCGCGGCCGATCTGGTCTCCGGCAGTGTAACCGCTTTTAGCCAGCTTCGCCAGCTGAGTTGGCGAGATCGGACCTACGTACCCGAGGATGTGGGCGGCTGTCGTGCCGTAGGGATAGGTCCGCTCGGTCTCGAACTCGGTAGTAACGCCGGGAAAGTAAGAACGATGTTCTTCAACGTAGAGCGCTGTGGCCTGAGAGATTCCATACCCGATCGGAGTTGGTACGTACGTCGAGTACTGGGAGTTTGCGAGATCGCTCTTAACCGTTGCCAGCGAGATTTTGAGAAGCTTGGCCACCCTGCCCTCTACCACGGGATGCAGGTACGCCTCGTATGCGGAAAGTCCGAGAACGTCCACCACCTTGTTCCCCACCAGTACGCCTCCGCTACGGTCGAGGATCAGCCCGCGTGGTGCCGGGACGGCAACGATGCGGGACTGGTTGGCGGCCGCCTGTTGCTGAAAAGCAGGAGCCTGGAGCACCTGAAGCGAGTAGAGCCGGGCGACTAGCCCGCTGAAAAGCGCCGCCGTCGCAAGCCCCAGCACCCGGGCACGGAGCGCCCGGGACGGCACTCTCGGAACCTTCGCAGCCAAGTCACCTCCTCTCAGATACCAGCAGCGGACCCGGACCGAAAACCAGTCTCGCAAGCAGCAACGCCGCAGGAGCAAGCATCAAGTTCACGCCGCCTACCACCACAATCTCTTCCAAAGAGCTGCCCTTGAACGGATCACCTAGTCCCAGCAAGAAAAGGGCTACGGAGAGCAAAGCCTCCCCAGCAAGGCTAGCGCCGCCAACTAGCAGGATCCTGAGCGTCAAAGGTTGGGCATCGCTGAAACGTTCGACCTCTCCAGCCAAGTATCCGGCAATCGCGTATACCAGCGCGGATAGTCCAAATGGCGTAGTGACGAAGCTGTCCACTACCAAGCCGGCAAAAAACCCGGTCAACGCGCCGGTCTCGCGGCCCCTGGTCGCCCCGATAGCTGCCACCATGAGCAGGACAAAATCCGGGTGCACCCCGGCAATTGTCGCCTCCCCGATCGCCGTCCGCTGGACGACAATCGCAGTAAAGATCAAGAGCGGCAAACCAAGCGAACGCACCAGCTTCACGAGCCGCCACCCGCCGGAAGCCACTTCAAGACCGACACGAACTCGAGGCTCTGGTAGTTGCAGAGGGGAGCGACGGTGATGCTCTCCTGCAGATCACCAGCTGGATTGGATACCGATACCACCCTTCCCGCGGGAATTCCCGGAGGAAAGATCTCGCCTTGGAGACCCGAGGTGTAGAGAACGCTTCCCACTCGAAGCCGCGTACCCGGAACGACCAGCCCCACCGAGAGTGGGAGTCCCGATCCCTGCCCGGTTAGCGCACCAACCTGGCCGGTGTTGGCTATTCTCACTCCCACGACCGAAGAGGGGTCCGTGAGCATAAGCACGGTCGCCGTGGAGGAAGTTGCCTGGACCACCCTGCCAACCAGCCCCTCGCCACCGACCACCGGGTTGCCAACGGCAACACCGGAGTTCGTACCCCGATTGATCTCGAAAGAAAGCTGAAGATTGGAGGGGGTTATCCCGATCACTTGCGCCGGGGTCGATGGAAGGGTCCCCGCCCAAGGAAGGTTGGTAAGCCGCGAAAGCTGATCCAGCGCACCTATCGCACCCTCGTCTTCGAGAACACGGCGTTTCATAGCCTGAACCTGCGCCTCTGCGTTGTGAAGCTGGGCTACGGTCGCCGGGTAGTCGGCCACCCCATGGTACAAGTTGCCTAGCGGGCGAAAAGCCTCGTTCAGCAGCCCACGCGTCGGATCTACGATCGACGAGACCAAGTTCTTCAGTGACCCAATCCTAAAGGTCGCGGGCGAGCGGAAGCTTACGGTGATGAGCGACACCGCGATCAGCACTAGCAACGCGAGCGTCGCCCGCGGCCGTTCTAATAATCGAGCCAAGTTTTGCGATCACCTACCTCGAGGAGGTGATCAAAACCTGCTTCAGCGCTTCGAACTCCTCTAGGCACTGTCCAGAGCCCAGAGCCACGCACTGGAGAGGATCTTGCGCCACCACAATCGGCATTCCAGTCTCGGCACGCAGCCTCTCGTCAAGCCCGGCCAGGAGGGCGCCACCACCAGTGAGCACGATCCCCTGCTCCATGATGTCCGCCGCAAGTTCGGGCGGCGTATTGTCGAGGGTATCTTTCACCGTATCGACGATCGCGTTCACCGGCTCCTCGATCGCAGATCGAATCTCGGTTGTGGAGATGGTCACGGTCTTCGGAAGACCGGTTACCAGGTCGCGACCCTTGATCTCCGCCTGCAACTCTTCCTCGAGAGGAAACGCGGATGCGAGAGTCATCTTGATCTGCTCCGCAGTCCGCTCGCCCAGCGCCAGCGAGTACTGCTTCTTCACGAAGGAGATGATCGCGTCGTCCATCTCGTCCCCACCGATCCTGATCGAGCGCGCCGTGACGATGCCGCCGAGCGAGATGACCGCAACCTCCGTTGTGCCACCGCCGATGTCGACCACCATGTTGCCGGCTGGCTCGTGCACCGGAAGCCCGGCACCGATCGCGGCAGCCATCGGCTCTTCAATGATGTAGGCCGGCTTCTTGGCTCCGGCGTACTCCGCCGCCTCCTGAACCGCCCTCTGCTCTACGCCAGTAATGCCACTGGGAACGCAGATAACCATCCGCGGCTTCGAGAGCTTGGAAGGGTTGACCTTGTGAATGAAGTAGCGAAGCATCTTCTCGCAGATCTCGAAGTCAGCAATAACCCCGTCCTTGAGCGGCCTAATCGCCTGGATGTTGGACGGCGTGCGCCCGATCATCCGCTTGGCCTCCGCCCCAACCGCCAGCGGCCTCCCATCCTTGGTGTTGATGGCGACAACCGAAGGTTCGTTTAGAATGATTCCCCGACCTCGAACGTAGACCAGCGTGTTTGCAGTGCCCAGATCGACCGCTATGTCCCTACTGAACATCGACCCTACGCCCTTAGCTGCCACAAGCACCTCCCTAAGTGACTTTTTGCCCTCGATTGTTACTCCGGCGCAACGCCCGGAAAGAATAGTTCGATCTCCCGCGACGCCGACTCGGCAGAGTCGGAGCCGTGGATCAGATTCTCCCCAATGAGCATAGCAAGGTCTCCACGTATGGTGCCCGAATCGGACATTCCGGGGTCGGTTGCCCCCATCATCCTTCTCACCATATCCACGACATTTGCCGGCCCCGCGAGGATGCCCACCACCACCGGACCACTAGTCAGAAACGCCACCAACTCCGCAAAAAACGGCTTGCCCTCATGCTCGGCGTAGTGCGCCTTCACCACCGCCTCGTCGAGCATCCGGTACTCGAGAGCCACAAAAGAAAGGCCACGAGCCTCGAAGCGCGCCAGGATCGTGCCAACCAGCCCGCGCCGAAGCGCGTCGGGCTTAAGAATGATAAGGGTTCTTGGCATAACCTACGAGGTTACCATACAACACGGCGAACAGCGCGTTGCCTAGCCAACCAGCCTAACTGGCCCGTTGCCGCAGAGCAGCGCGGCAACCGCCCGGTTTGACCCGGTTACCAAGACAGCATCCACGCCGGTCGAGGAACGATCTCCAAAACCGGCGATCGCACCCCGCAGGCCCTGGGGAGTTATCGCATCCAAGATCTCTGCCTCCGGCCAGTACTCGCGTGCCGCCTGAACCACCGACTCCGTTGCCACTCCAATATCGAGCGGAAGCAGAACAGAAACCTTGAGGCCGGAAAGCTCGGACAGAATCTCGCGCGGCTCCCGGCCCGCGGTTAACCCAACCACAAGCGCGATAGACGTAAGCTCCCCGAGCACTTCTCCGAGAGTTTTCCGTAGAGCCGCCGCCGCCTCCCGGTTGTGCGCTGAATCGGAGACCACCACCGGGGAACCACCGAGCACTTCAAATCCGCCCGGGACTCTGATCCCCGCTAACGCCGCATCCGCCGTTTCCCCCGCTACTCCAACCCCCAGCAGCGTCTCTACCGCCGAGTGAGCCAACACGGCACCCTGGGCCGCCGGCCAGCCGTGGAAAGGTATGAACACCTCGCGAGCCCCGAAGGGAGTCGCAAACGTGATGAGCTGGCCTCCGACTCCCTCCCTTCGGCTTGAGACCGTTACCTCCTTGCCAACCCGAAGGAGATCGCGGCACTCCGGGAGCTGGATATTGAGGCTCCTTGGCAACTCCCCGCAGATGACCGCCGCAGCCTTCGTGACGACGCCAAGCTTCTCTCGCGCAACGTCGCCGAGCGTCGGGCCAATTTCGGCCAAGTGATCGTGCCCGATCGAGGTGAGAACGACAACCTCGGCATCAAGTACGTTGGTTGCATCCCTGAAACCGCCCATCCCGGCTTCGACCACAGCCACCTCCACGCCCTCCCCCGCAAAAATGGAGAAGGCAGCCGCAGTAAGCGCCTCGAAGTGGGTCATTACCGGCGCGAGCCCGGCTACCTGCATCCTGGCAAGCTGGGTAAGCTCATCCGAGAGAAGCTCCTCTTCGACCGGTTCGAGGTTGATCGTTATCCGCTCGCTGAGATGGCAAAGGTGAGGAGAACGATATAGGCCTACGCGATACCCGAGGTTTGCAAGCAAAGCTGCGGCCATCGCAGACACCGACCCCTTGCCGTTGGTTCCGACGACGTGAATAGCCCGAAACGTCTTCTCCGGATCCCCCAAGGCGGCAAGCGTCCTCTTTATTCCGCTGAGCGGAAGGAATCCCAAGCTCCTGTCGGCCTCAAAGTTCGGAAGGCTCGCGAGCCACTCCAGTCCCAACACTAAGATGCTTGGCGGCGCGGTTCGGTCTCGTTCGGTTCGGTAGTCTGCACCAGCGACGGGGCTACGTGCTCCAGCACCACCTCCCGAGTGATCACGCACTTGCTCACATCCTCGCGGCTTGGAACCTCGTACATGACGTCGAGGAGGACCTCCTCCATGATCGCCTTCAAGCCGCGAGCTCCGGTACCACGGAGAATCGCCTGGTCGGCTATGGCCTCAAGTGCGCCCTCTCCCATCTCCAGCTCGACACCGTCCAGCTCGAGCACCTTCTTGTACTGTTTGACAAGGGCGTTCTTAGGCTCGGTGAGGATCTCTACCAGCGCCGGGCGATCCAAATTCTCGATGGTGCCGATGATTGGCAATCGCCCGATGAACTCCGGCAGCAGCCCGAACTTGAGCAGATCCTCCGGCTGAACAGCCTTGAGCATGTCCGCGTCCCGGCGCTGAGCCGAAACCGAACCGGTAAAGCCGATCCCGCGCCGTCCGAGCCGGCTCGCCACAAACTCCTCAAGACCCACGAACGCTCCGCCGCAGATAAAGAGGACGTTCGTAGTGTCTATCTGAATGAACTCCTGGTGAGGGTGCTTGCGTCCCCCTTGCGGCGGCACCGAAGCAACCGTACCCTCCAAAATCTTGAGCAGTGCCTGCTGGACACCCTCTCCGGACACGTCGCGGGTGATCGATGGGTTCTCGCTCTTGCGCGCAATCTTGTCGATCTCGTCAATGTAGATGATCCCCTGCTCCGCCTTCTTGACGTCGAAGTCGGCCGCCTGAATCAACTTCAGAAGAATGTTCTCCACGTCCTCGCCGACGTACCCCGCCTCGGTCAACGCGGTCGCATCGGCGATGGCAAAAGGAACATTGAGCATACGAGCCAGGGTCTGAGCGAGAAGAGTCTTGCCACAGCCGGTCGGTCCAAGGAGAAGCACGTTCGACTTTGCCAGTTCGACGTCGTCCTTGGCCGTTGACCGGATCCGTTTGTAGTGGTTGTATACCGCTACCGAAAGAATTTTCTTCGCCGACTCCTGCCCAATCACGTATCCGTTAAGGAAATCCATGATCTCCTTGGGCTTCGGAAGCCGCTCCTGCGGCGGCGTCTCCACCCGGTCTCCAAGCTCCTCAGAGATAATATCGTTGCAGAGATCGATGCACTTGTCGCAGATATAGACGCCGGGGCCTGCGATCAGCTTTCGAACCTGTTTCTGGGACATGCCGCAGAAGCTGCACTTGACAACTTCCTGCCCCTCACCGAACTTCGCCATCGCGGACACCTCTCGATAGAACCAGCATCTCCACCATAGCGCAATCGCAACAATAGAGACGAAACTTAACTAGAAAGCCAAAGAGCGGCTAGCCCGCCAGACCGACAGGAACCCCTTCCCTGGTGCTGATGACTTCGTCAATAACGCCGTAGGCGACGGCTTGGTCCGCCTCGAGAATATAGTCCCGATCGGTATCCTGGGCAATCTTGGCAACCTCTTGGCCGGTAGCTTCAGAGAGCATTTGGTTGAGGAGATCGCGCATTCTCAAAATCTCCTTGGCCTGAAGCTCGATATCGGTGGCCTGGCCCCCGACGCCACCATAAGGCTGATGCAGCAGAATGCGCGCGTGCGGGAGTGCGTATCGCTTTCCCTTCGCGCCAGCCGCCAAGATCACCGCCGCCGCCGAGGCCGCCTGGCCGAAACAGAATGTAGAGACGTCGGGCCGGATGAACCGCATGGTGTCGTAGATCGCAAAGAGACCGGTAATCTCGCCGCCGGGAGAGTTGATGTAAAGGCTGATGTCACGTTCCGGATCCTCGTACTCAAGATAAAGGAGCTGCGAACAGACCAGATTCGCCACGGCGTCGTCGATCGGAGTCCCGAGAACGATAATCCGCTCCCGCATTAGCCGCGAGTAGAGATCATACGCCCTCTCCCCGCGGGACGACGACTCGATTACCGTCGGGACAAGGTAGTTGTAGGCCTGCATATCACCCTCGCTTTTCGGAATTCGAGCTCAACCCATTCTAAATCCAACCCGGCGACTAATCGGCTAGGGCGCCTCTTCGGATGCTTCCTGCACGGCTGGCGCCAGACCGGTATCAGCACCGTCACCGGAACCCTGAGCCACCGGCTCAAGCAGGCTGGCAAGCCCCAGTTCTTCAAGGCTCAACTGGATCCCGTCCGGGTTCAACGCCTTGGCCCTGGCCATCAGTTCTCGAAACGCCTTCTGCTTGAGTAGGCCAGCACGAACCTGAGCCTGTTGCATCGGCTTGAGCAACTGCTCCCGGTCCGCTCCCCGCTCGCCCAACAGCCGTTCAAGTTCCAGAGCAAGCTCCTCGTCGGCAACCTCGAGAGCGGCGTCGAAAGCGACAGCACGCAGCGCGAGGTCCCAGAGAACCTCCTGCCCGGCTTTGTTGGACAGCGACCGGGCCAGATCGCTCTCGTCCTGCTGACTCATCTCCAAAAAGCGATGGAGAGAGATGCCTGAGCCATCAAGCACGTGCCCGAAGTCGTGAATCTCCTTTTGATAAGCGGAGCTGAGCAGCGCCTCGGGAATCTCCTTGGGGCTGACAAGTTCAAGCAGCGCGGAGTAGACACCCTGCTCGAAAGCATTCTTGGCTTCCTGCTTGCGGCGGAGAGAGAATGTCGACCTGATGTCCGCCATCAGCTCTGCAGAGGTTTCAAACTCCGAGACCAGCTTCGCGAAGTCGTCATTGACCTCTGGCAACTCGAGTTCCCTGACCGCCAGTATCTCGTAAATTCGCGGCTCACCCCCGTGCGAACTGGAGATTTTGTCGCCAACCGAGGCGCCAATTAACGCTTCTTCCTCCTCGCCACCGAGTTCGCCGCGGCCGACGCGCACGGTGAGATAGGGAGTCACTACCTCTTCGGTGCCATCCTCCCTCACCTCGATCACATTGACCGTAACCTGATCCGAATCTTGGATCGGGCGCTCAACCTCCTTGACAGTAGCCATCTGCTCCCGAATAGAGTTGAGCACCTCCTCGATGTCTTTGTCAGTGGCGGCAATCGCCGGTACCTGGACCTCGATGGCATCCCATCCCACAACTGAGACTCTCGGTCTGAGCTGGAGATCGATCGCCACCGAAACATCCCCAGATGCCTGGCCGGAGAGCACCTTGAGTGACGGCTGGCCTATCGGATCGAGGCCATTTTCGACCACTGCGGTCTCGTAGTGCTCTTGGACCGCGTCCTCGATGGCATCGGCTCTCATGGCCTCGCCACCGACTCTCGAGAGCAGAACCGAACGGGGAACCTTTCCCTGGCGAAAACCAGGCACCCTGGCCTGCCGCTGCAGCCTCCGGAGAACCTCGTCAACGTAGGGGAGGATCTCCTCCTCCCGGAACTCCAAGGTGAGGACCGCGGTATTCGAGTCTGGGTTAAATTCAGCAGATGAGCGCATAGCAAACCAAGCATACCTGGTTGCCGCCTTTGCCAGCCTTAGCCGGCTACCGCAGCTTCGCCAGCAACCGCTTTACCTCATCCACCGAGTAACCTTCCTTGCCCGCCGCTTCCGGCTCCTCAATGCAAAATACCAGCTGCGCCGTAACGTAGTTGAAAGCAGCCTGTTCAAGCGCCTTGGACACCGCGGTGAACTGGGTTACCAGCTCTCTGCAGTCCCTGCCTTCCGACAGCATTCGCTTTATCCCGCGAATCTGGCCCTCGATCCGTGACAACCTTCGGGTCAAACTTGCCACCTCGGCCCGAAGCTCCTCCGGCCTGCCATGGACCTTCGAGTCCACGACGGCCGCATCCTGGCCATCATCAGGCAAAAGATCGTCCCCTGGCACCAAGCCAAGTGTCTCTACTCCGCTCACCCTGCGACTCCATTGCTCGACAGTTCGTATTGGCGCCACCGGCCGCCGCCAAGGGAACCCTGCGCCCCGCCAATCGCGCCAACCGAAGTTCTTTGCCCCATTATACCGGGGAACCAGCCTCCCTACTGTGATACCTGGTCCGGTATTACGGTAGAGTGGTAGATGCCGACAGCAACTGCTCGAAGTTGACCTGCTGGAGCGTTTAGACGGAGGCGTCCATCGCGGTTCGTGAAACCGGAGCTGCGCCACTGCGGCCAGCCTCGCCCACCCTGAATCTCCGCTCCGCAAGCTGGCTGCGCTGAACCTTGAGTCCACGGAATCGACCGGTGAGCGAGCGGAGTTCCTCTGCCGCCTGCTCCACCACGCTCGCCGACTCGCTGACCGCTGCCGAAGCCCCCAACGTCTCCCGCGCCGAGTCCGTAACTGCGTCTACCGAGGTGACGATCTTCTCGCTGCTCTGGCTGGCAACCCTCGTCATCCTGCCGATCTCGTCGGTAGTTGCCGACTGCTCCTCTACCGCAGAGGCTATCGAGTTCTGGAGATCGGATATATTGAGGATGAAGGTCCTCACCTGGCCAACGGAGTCGATCGTCCGGAGGCTCTCCTCTTGGATGACGGAGATCTTTCCCCGAATCTCGCCGGTAGCATCTTGTGTCCTCCGAGCAAGCTGCTTGACCTCGTCGGCGACGACCGCAAACCCTTTCCCTGCTTCGCCAGCCCTTGCGGCCTCGATGGCGGCGTTGAGGGCAAGCAGGTTGGTCTGCTCTGCTATCGAGATGATGAGCGAGATCACCGACTGGATCTCCGAAGCCGAGTCGCCAAGCCTTCCGACTTCGTCGCTTACGTTCTTGATAAAGCCGGAGGCTTCCTTGGCAACTCCCGCGGCCGACGCCGCGCTCGTCGCTATCTCCCTTATCGCCTCGCGAAGTTCGTCCGTCGCCACGTCAACGGACTTGACGTTCTCTACCACCTCGGCCACCGCTGCTTCGGTTTGAACGGTGAGTTCCGCTGTTCCCTGTGACGACGCCGAGATTGCATTCGCGACCCCCTCCAGCGCCTGAGTCTGGCCGCCAAACTTTTCGATGGCGCCAATGACACCGGCCACGGTCTCAACAAAAAGCTGGACCACGCGGGCCAGGGCGCCAAACTCGTCTTTGCGCTCGGTCTCTAAACCTGCACCGGCTTCGCTGGTCCCATCGAGAAGGTTACTGAGGTAGCCCTGAAGACGCCCGATTGGAGCGATCACCAGCTTCCGGAAACCAATCCCCATCGCACCAAACATCCCCACGACTACCAGCGAAAACACTATCGCAATCACCAAGACTTCAACCTGATTGCTCGAGATCCCGTTCAGTTGCGAAGACTCGATGGTGGTGACCTCCCGAAAGATCACCGGCAGCTGTGCGGTCAAGTCGTTCGAGGAGTTGGTATTGCCGTTGATCTGCAGATAGCTCGCCCGGGCGGCGTTGCCGGCGGCTGCTGCGGCAAAGACGGCGTTGCTGTTGGCATCGTATCCGCTCACGTCGCGGGAAATCCTCTCCGCGGTGATGGCCACCGCGGATCCCTGCGGCACCTCGGCGATGATGCCCGACAATGCGCGGTGGAGCGCCGCTGAGTCTCCCAGCGAAGCGCTCTTGTAGGAAGCGGCGACACTGGCCTGGTGATCTTTGAGAAAATAGACGTAGTTGTTCATGTCGTCGTCGTACTTCCAGAAGTCGGTGCCCAGGTTAGTCACGTCGCGAGAAAGAACGAAGTCGTTGACTCGATAGCTGTTGGCTGCGTCATAGGATACCAAAGCTCGCCAAGACAGGAAGGCGCCGACCACCAACTGCACGGCGAGAATAGCCACCACCGCCAGCTTCACCTGTTTGATTAGCGTCATCAAGCACTCCTTTGCTATGTTGCCGCCGAGTTGGCCCGGCCTATCCGGCTATCGGCAAAGCTTTAGAAATGCTTAAGCAACTCTCAGGTTCCAAAGCCCAAGCCGGTCTAACCGCCAAACCGCGTCGCTAGACGCAAATTGCCTGCAAGTCTGTACGCTGAACCGCTCGCGAACTTGCGTAAATTCGCCAATACGAGCCGACGCAGGAACGGCCGTTGGGCGTGATCCGTTTAGCTCGTGTGGATAACCGTCGCTCGGCTTCGGTAACAAGTTGGCCATCCAACTTTCAGCGGCCCCAGCGGCAGCAGCCCTTGTCCTAAGAATCCGTTGCCGTTATCGGTAGGGTCGGAAAGGTCAGCCCCCCACCCAACTAGAAGCAAAAGAGCCCCTTTTCTGTTTCACGACACGAAAGCTACAGGTTCTTCCGTCACGTCTTACCCAAGTTGACTCCGCCGCGTGGCCGAGGGCCTGCGGTTCCCAGATCGCGCGGAAAACTGAATAACTTTCGAAACAGTGGAGCGGGTGACGGGAATCGAACCCGCATGGCCAGCTTGGAAGGCTGGAGCTCTACCATTGAGCTACACCCGCATCTCCGGACTTTTCCGGCGTCGGGAAGGCGGGATTTGAACCCGCGACCCCCTGCTCCCAAAGCAGGTGCGCTACCAAGCTGCGCCACTTCCCGAGGAGGTCCCAGTGTACCTGGAACGGACTCTCCCCTACTCCAATCCTACTAGCCGCTTGCGCTGGCGTACCCGAACCACAACAAAGGCCGCCAACAGCGCCACAATGACCACCGCCGCCAAGTAACCCAGCTGCTGGAAGATGTTGACCACAATGGAGTAGTTGCCGCCAAGCCAGTAGCCGGCGAGCGTCAAGCCAACCACAAACGGAACCGAACCCACCAACGTGTAGAGCGAAAACTTTCCGACCGGCATCTCGGCTACGCCAGCGGGCAGCGAGATCACCGACCTGACCACCGGCAACAAGCGGGAGATGATAACCGCTGCCTCACCCCGGCGGGCGAACCATTGCTCTGCCCGATCCAAGTCCTTGGGTTTAAGAAAGACGTAGCGACCGAACCGCTCCACCAGCGCCCTCCCACCAGTTCGCCCGATGACCCAAAGCAGAACGCTACCAAGAACGTTTCCAACTACACCGGCCAGCATCGCCCCTAGTAGGCTCATGCGCCCGGTAGCAGCAAAAAAACCCGCCAAACTCATGACCAGCTCGGACGGAACCGGGATTAGCGCCGACTCCAGCGTCATCAACACCAGGATGGCCAGCAACCCGTAGGTGCTCACGATATGGTCTATAAGCGCTTGCATATCTCGTACAGGCTAGACGATGACGGTTCCTCAAGCGAGTCCTAGACTCCCGTTCATGCGGGAAAACTCAGGAGATGCGCGAAAATCACCTTCAGCGCCGCCTCAGACAGTGGAGGTGGACGGACCGGCGCCCACCATAGTCATTCTCCACGCAGGGGGCTTCTCGGGCGAGTGCTACCAGGAGCTTGCCGAAGCTCTGCCCTTTCGAGCAGTAGCTTTTGACCTTCCCGGCCATGGGCGCAACGAGAGCCCGCTCCCCGATACCGACGTTCTCAATTGGCAGATCTTTGCTGACGCGGCAGCCAAGGCGATCGCTGCCACTCCGGGCCCCAAGGTCATCTTTGGGCACTCCCTTGGTGGCGCTTCGGCGATCCTGGCCGCGGCTGATGCCGAGGAGGAGATTCTCGGAATCGCCCTCTACGAGCCCGTGACCGTGGACCCGTCCAACCCCAGGGCTATCGTCGAGGCGAACGAACTGGCCGCAAGGACGCTCTTGCGGAAGACCCACTTTGCTTCGGAGAAGGCTGCGGTAGCCAACTTTGCTGCAAAACCTCCGATCTCCTGCTTCACGAAGCGCTCCCGGGAGGCCTACGTCAAGAGCTGCTTTCGGAGGGATCAGCAAGGAGTTACGCTAACTCTTTCAGCCCACGCCGAGGCTTCGATGTATCGGGGCGGTCCGTTCAACGAAACCCTGTGGCGGCTCTCGGAGCTTGCACTGCCAATCCTGTTCATGGGCGGGGAGACTTCCGACTCGTTTGGCCGAGGTCACGCGGAGCGCCTCGCGGCCAGATACCCCCACAGCAGGCTGGCAACCTTCCCGGGCCTCGGCCACTTTGGGCCGATGGAAGAGCCTTCTCTAGTGGCGGGTGCCGTAGCCGCTTTTGCCGGTGATCTGGTGCGCAGCAACTAACCTTGACGTATGAGCTTCCCGTTACCGTGCTCGCTTACTCCCACCAAGGTAACGGCCTTCAAAGACTGCGCCTACTCGTTCCGGCTCTCAGTGATCGACAAGATCCCCCAACCCCTCTCGTTGTGGACCGTAAAGGGCGTCATCGCCCACAGGGTACTAGAGCGGTTCTACTTCAACCTCGAGCCGGGCGAGCGTAACCCAGAGTCAGCGATGGAGTCGATCGAAGCCGAGTGGGCGAGGGCGTTTGACGGCGGATATGCAGCTTCTTTTCTCTCTGATCTCGCTCCGGAGCGCAAACAATCACTCCGGAGCGAGATCGACGAGCTGATCCTCAACCTCTTTGCGGTGGAGGATCCCTCCACGATTCGGGTGATCGGCACTGAGATCATGCTGGAGAGTTCGATTGGAGACTTCCTGGCTCGGGGCGTAATCGATCGCCTGGAACTTGACGGCAACGGCGAGCTGGTTGTGGTTGACTACAAGACAGGCCGGCCACCCTCCCACCTTCGCGAACAGGACAAGCTCGCCGCAGTGCTCTTCTACGCCCTGCTGGTCGAGCGGGTGATCGGGAAGCGCCCCCGAGCGGTAAAGCTGATCTATCTCAAGGACCGCATCGTCATCGAGACCGAAGTCACGCCGCAGCGGCTCAAAGCTGTCGCCACTCGCACGAGCGCGGTTTGGCACGCCGTGAGAGCAGCCTGCGAAACCGAGAGTTTTCGCCCTCGGCCATCGCGCCTCTGCAACTTCTGCGCTTACCGGTGTCAGTGTCCCGGTTTCGAAGCCGAAGCGCAGCCATATCCACAACACGCCGCGGGATAGTCTGTCCCATGACCCTGATCGACTCCTTCGACACGCAGATCGATGCCGCTTTCCAGCGGCTTCGTGGCTCAAAACGGGCGAACCAGGTCTTCTACTCTCTCTCCGCAATAGCCGACCACTCGCTGCTCTGGTTCCTTCTCATCGGCATCGAGGCACTGATGCCGGGGCGCTGGCGCCAGGCACGCCGCGCGGCCGCGGCGATGGTCGCCGAGTCTTTGATCGTCAACCTCGTCGTCAAGAGTGCGTTTCGGCGCGAACGGCCGATAGACCGCGACTATCCGCATCCCCACGCCTTGCGCTTCCCGCTCACCACGAGCTTTCCCAGCGGCCACGCCACCTCGGCATTTGCCGCGGCGCAACTTATCACCGACGGATCACCGCTCGGCGCGCCGCTCTACGCCCTGGCTCTCGCGGTTGCCCTCTCCAGGATCCACGTGAAGATCCACCACGCCTCGGACGTGGCGGGTGGAATCGTGATCGGCACACTCTATGCCTGGCTCGTCAGGCGAATCTTCGCCGGCTAAAGCTGCGCTTGTCTGCGCCGCGGGCGGGGTGGTCGTCGATTTGGCGACCGGCTTTGTGGTGCTGGTCCATCGACCCCACTACGATGACTGGTCATACCCGAAGGGAAAGCTTCACCGCAACGAACCGCCCACCTTGGGCGCGTTGCGCGAAGTATCGGAGGAGACCGGTGTGTCTCCCAAGATCGTCGCTGCGCTGGGCGCCATTCGCTACCCCCTAGAGGGCGGCACGACCAAAGTCGTCTGGTACTACCTGATGTCCGCACGCCAAGATGGTGCGGGTGCTGACGGCTGGGAGGTGGATCAGATCGAGTGGTTGAGCTTGGGCGAGGCGCCAGGACGGTTGACCTACGCCGCCGACGCGTGGCTTGCAAAACGGATCTTCCAACTCATGTCCAGATAGGCTTATACCAAATAGCTAAGAGAGAGGTCTGGAAAGGTGCGCTTCGGAATCAACTGGGACTACCGGTGCCCGTTTGCTCGGAACATGCACGAGCATCTCGTCACCGCACTGCAGGACGGAGCCGACTACGAAGTCGACTTTGTCCCGTTTTCGCTTAGCCAGGTCCACGTGGAGGAGGGCGAGCCCGCTGTTTGGGCTGATCCCAACCGGCATCACGAGTTGCTCGCTGTGATGTCGGGTATGGTGACCAAGAAGCTTTTCCCGGATCGCTTCTACGCAACTCACCTGGCACTCTTTTCCGCGCGGCACGACCACGCCCTCGACATCACCGACCGTGCGACGGTGGCAAGCGTTCTCGAGGCCAACGGAGTCGCCTCCTCCAAGGTCTACGCCGAGATCGACTCGGGGTGGCCGCTAGCCAGCTTCCAGGAGGCTCACACCAGGAGTGTCGAGGAGTTCCACGCCTTCGGCGTCCCCACCTTCTTCATCGGCGAGAGTGCCGCGTTCGTTCGGGTGATGACCAGGCCGGCGGGCGACGCTGCCGCCGCCCGCCGGACCATCGACCGGATTCTTGAGACGCTCACGGGTTACCCAGAGCTCAACGAGATCAAGCAGACTCGGATCGCCCGCTAAGGAGCCAGGGAGTACTCATCGGCTTTCGCCTCCCTTACGCCAAAGCGGCGTTCGGCGTTAGCCGCGGCGCGGGGAGCTGCCTCTGCCGAACTCACTCCAACAAGCGAGCCGACCGAGCTGGCAAGGACTGTCAGCTGTTCGACCACTCGCTGCGCCTCATTAACCGCCTCGAACGATGCTTTGGAACTCCGGTTCACCTGGTCCATTGCAACCGCAATCTGTTGAGCCCCCGAGACCGACTGCTCGGCGACTCGGGATATCTCGTTGGTGGTCACAGACTGCTCCTCGACTGCCGAAGCGATCGAGGACTGGATGTCGTTGATGTTGGCGATTACGGAACTTATGTTGCCGATCGCCTCTACGGCCGCAAGGCTCTCCGCTCTAATCGACTCCAACCTTCGGGCGATCTCTTCGGTGGCGCGCGCCGTATTGCGGGCGAGCTCTTTCACCTCCGAGGCGACAACCGCAAACCCCTTGCCGGCTTCACCGGCGCGGGCAGCTTCAATAGCTGCGTTGAGAGCCAACAGGTTGGTCTGCTCAGCGATGCCGTTGATGGTCGAGACCACTTCGGACACTTCCTGAGAGGCTTCGCCCAATGCCGAGATGGTGCCCGAGGTGTCCTGGGCCACGCCTACCGCCTTGCTCGCCACTGACGCGGCATCCGTCGCAGATCGGGCGATCTCGGCAATCGCGATCCGCATCTCCTCGGTGGCAGCCGAGACGGCGTGAAAGTTTGTGGTCACCTCCTCGACAGCCTGCCCGGAGGTCTCCGCTACCTGGACTGTCTGGCGGGAACCCTCGTAAAGCGACCCGGCAACGTTCTCCAGTTCGGAGGTGGAGCGCAGCAACGTCACCACCGACTCGCTGAAGCCGGCGATCATTCCGGATAGCCGATCGCTAAACCGGTTGAAGGCGCGTCCGACATCCCCAAATTCATCGGCGCGGGTGTCGTCCAACCGCTCAACCTCATTGGAGCCATCCGCAAGCGCGGTGAGCTTCTCGATCAGGTTGTAGAGGGGGCGAATGACAACCCTGAGGAAGGCGAAAAGAATTCCCGCCAGTGCCAGGATCGCAAGCGCCGACCCACTGGTAGTCACCAACGCGGAGGTCGAGCTCTCCGAACCCACCGCGCTTAGCGCGGAGTTCGAACCCGCCGTAGTCGAGACGAAAAGGTTCGATAGCGCCGCCATGAGATCGTTCGACGGGGCTAGGTTCCCCTCGGTCTGGATGTAGCTCGCCTTTGTTAAATTTCGGGAGTTCACCGCAGAAAACACCTCGGATGCGTATCCGGAGTAGGCCTGCGCGTCCCTCTGGATTCGGGAGAGTTCCGACCCGACAGCTGGAGTGGAAGGAAGCAGCTGTGCGGCGTGGATGCTCGACATAAGCTGCCTGCCGGCCGCCACGGCCTGCTGATAGGTGGTGTTTTGCAAGGAACGGTTGTTTCCCATCGCCACGAGCACGTACATGTTCATCTGGTCGTCGTAGGCGTAGAAGTCAGCCTGAATCTTCTGCGCCGCTAGCTGCACCTTTGCCTGGTCGCTCGCGTACCGCTGCAACATCGACTTGGTGGTTAGGGACAACAAGACAGCCCACCCCGAGAACAGCGCTATCGCCACCAAAATGCCCGCCAGCGCAATCTTTGCCTTGCGTTGTATCTTCACAGATCCCTCCTTGGTCGAATGTCTCTTCGGCAGGGTCTGTCCGACGCTTGAGCAAACGCCATTGCGGGACTGGTCTAGGTGAGGCCGGCCCCAAAGTGCGATCGGAGAGTCGCCGCCCAATCCTCCGGGCTATGGTCGATCATCGCCTCTTGGCCAAGCCGCTCGAAGTAGGTTACGTCGGAGCGGTAGTAAGGCGCAAGCGGAGCTCTCGCCAGCATTCTGAAGAAGAGGCGTGAACCATCGGCTTGCCAGGTTGGAGAGGCGGACATCAACGAAAAGTTGAACGATTGCAACCCGGTGGCAGCGTAGGCGCCCATCACCAGGGAGATGCCGGTCGCAAGCTGATAAAGGGTGTCGTCCGCCAGCTCGGAGATGAGGCCAATCTCAGAGGCTACCGCCCAGGTCTCGTAGAAACCTGATGGAGCAAACGGGACCAGCCAGGCCATCGGCCCGGTCCATCCGACAAACCTAGAACCGGAGACCTCCTCCAAGCCGACCAGCTCCTCGAAGTAGCTCCGGGAGTAGGACTCGAAATGGGTGCGTGCGTGATCGATCATCCTTCGCTGGGCACCAAGGGGCACCGGATCCAACGAAGACTGAACGTGGGGGTGGATCAGCGATGAGCCCGACGGGGGCAAGTAGTTGGCATTGATCGAAGAGTAGATGAGTTCGGGGCGAACCTCCTGGACCGCCTTGGCGTGGCGCGTGAGCGCGGACAGCACATCGTAGACCACGTCCCTAGTTAGATCGGCAAGCGAAAGAAAGTGCCTCGAGATGTCGTACACGCCTACCGCCGAGACTGCCGAGTAGGCAACGACGTTGGGGACTACCCACGACTTGCCTACGATGATCCTGCCGGTCCGCGAGATCTCCTCGGGGAATGGGGCGGTCGCGGAGTCGATCGTATCGGCGCAGAAGGGACAGAATCCAGTCCGCTCCACCAGTTCCCCGAGCGGCTCCGCTGCCGGTTGCAGCTTTGCACCTTCGATAAGCCGGGTGCCGTGGCCAAAAAGCGGATCCAAGCGGTAGACCAGTCTCGCCCTTTTGAATCCGCCGTTATCGAAGTCGGGTACCTCCGCCTCGAGCTCGGTCTCTTGCAGCAAGATCATCCGACCAACCACCTCCTTGTACCGCCGTGCCGCCCAACGTTGACATCCTAGGGGACCAGCCGCAGTGCTACCCTGTCAACAGTGAGCACGACGATACAGGCTAGGAGATTGCGGGCGCTCTTTACCGCTGTCATCGAGCTGATTGGCCACATCGAGATGGGGGATGTGCTCGAAGACGTAGCCGGAGCCGCGCGATCGCTCACCGGCTCCAAGTACGCGGCCCTGGGCATCCTCGACCCCACCGATCCGGACACCATGGCCGACTTTGTCACCGCCGGAGTCGCTGTTAGGGACTCCGGGGGTACAAACCCCAACTCAAAGCCCACCAGCTTCCCCCTCCTCGACCCCAATGGAGCCCTCCTCTTCGATCCCTCGGTACCGGAACGCACCCCGGGACCCCACTTGGCCGCGCACATCAAACTGGGATCGCGCACCTTCGGAACCATCTACGTCTTCGATCCCCATCGGCGGCAGGGTTACGACGAACAGGATACTGCGGTCCTCGAGGCGCTGGCGACAGCGGCGTCGGCGTCGGTCCAAAACATCTATTTGAAGCGAGCACTGACCGACGCCACGGTTAGAAATGACCGGGCACGGATCGCCCGCGACCTCCACGACGACGTAATCCAGCGCCTTTTCGCGGTCGGCCTGCAGCTCCAAGCCTCGCTTCGAACTATTGCCGACCACGATGCCCGTGCGAGCATCTCCCAGTCCATAGATGACCTCGATCAGACGATACAGCAGATCAGGACGACAATCTTCGATCTCGAGCACTCCGGCTCCAACTCAACGCGGGCCAGCCTTATCGAGCTCACCAGCGAACTTGCCGACGTGGCCGGGCTATCACATGAGATCCTTTTCCAGGGGCCGGTCGACACGATGATCGGACCCGAGCTGCGCACGATCATCGTCAAGGCCGCGCGCGAAATGCTCTCCAACGTAGTGAAGCACGCCAACGCGAGCCGGGTAGTCGTCACCGTCAGTGCTACAGGGCCGAACATCAGCCTCACCGTCTCCGATGATGGCGTCGGCTTTGACCCACGAAGAGCCACCGCAGGTGGGCTCGGACTTAAAAACCTTGCCAGCCGCGCCGCCGCGCTAGACGGCTCCTTCTCGATCAGAGCCCTTGCCGGTGGCGGAAGCGTCGCGACCTTCGAGATTCCCTTCGATGAACCTGCGCCCCAGGGCGGCAATCTCGTAGAGACGTGAGAGCGATCTCCGATACTTCATCCGAAAACCCCCGTGCATGAAGGCTTCGCCAAAGATCTGCGGCAAGGGATCGCCGGCAAAAACCAGGGGAACCGACTGATTGTAAAGCCGATCAACCAGCGCTACCAACCTAAGCGCCTGGTCCTGGCTGCCAATCGCGGTCACGCCGGTGAGAGCCAGCCCAGTGATCTGGCCGGCCGCCTGCCGGTATCGCGTCGGATGAACCATCGAAAGCTGGCGAAGCAGGGTTTCCAAAGAGATAGCGACGAAGCCTGAACGCACCGCGTCCTCTACCTCTTCGCTGGTGAATGAGATCATCCCCAGCTCCGGAAAGCTCCGGTGCCGATAATCCTTGCCGTCGATGACCACTACCTCAAACCTGGAGGAGAGCTGCTGGATCTCCCGGATGAAGTCCGAAGCGGAGAATCTCCCCTCCCCCAGTCGGTCTGGCAAGGTGTTGGAAGTTGCCATCAACGACGCCCCCGCCGATGCGACCTCGCTCAGCAATCTGGAGATCATGACCGTATCGCCAGGGTCGTCAAGCTCAAACTCATCGATACAGATCAGTTTGAGCCGCCGGAGCATCTCCACCGCAGAAGAGAATCCGACCGCTCCTACCAGGTAGGTAAGGTCAGTAAAGGAGGCGAAAATTTTGCTTCCCTCGAAACTGCGCCACGCCGCCGCCATCAGATGGGTCTTTCCCACTCCGAACCCACCGTCAAGGTAGATGCCGCGCCCCTCGCGCGACTTGCGGCTTCGGCGCCGCCCCGCCTGGCAAGCCCCTTCGATGTCCCTCGTCCACTCAGCTACCTTCCGCATCGCCAGCAGCTGGCCGGGATACCCCGCCTGGGGGGTGTAGCTTGAAAATGTAGCCCGATCAAAGGCCCGCGGTGGAATCATCTCGGCGGTTAGTTCCGATGGCGATGGCGCAACTACCCGCACCCCGAGCAACTTTTCCACAAAAGAGATCTTACGAGACCTTCTCCCACTTGGCGACCGGCCACTCGCCATCGCATTGACCCTCAATATCCCGGCCGCCGCGCACGCAGCGGAGTGTCTACAACAAGTCGAAACTTGGCTTGAGCCTAAGACGAGTACCGGAAATGCTCTACGTGGCGAAAAGGCCGTACCTCGTGAATTTCGATATTCCTCGTCGCGTTGGCCGCTCAAGCAGCAACTAAAGTGGCCTGATGCAAGTCACCGCGGTCAGCTCCGCCGAGGAGCTGACGGTAGAAGTGCTTGCGACACACTACCCACGGGCAACAAGACCGCTTCTTCGAGCCAACATGGTCGCTTCCCTCGATGGCATGGCTTCGGTCGGCGGCCGATCCGGTCCCCTCTCGGGAGAGACGGACCGCAGGATCTTTCGCTTCCTGCGCGCCGGGGCAAGCGCCGTCCTCGTAGGAGCCCGCACCGCCATCGCCGAAAGTTACCGCGAGAGTCCCGGGTTCAGCGGTGACTTGGCCGAATATCGGCGCCAGTGCGGCCTTCCCAAGGCGTTGCGCATCGTAGTCGCTAGCCGCAGCCAAGAGCGGCCGGCCCAGCTCCCAGGCTTCGAACACCTGTCGCTCGCGCCGGAGACGTCCCCAGGTGAAGTGCTCAAACGGCTCGACATCGAAGGTCCAGCAGTCCTGCTCTGCGAAGGCGGCCCAACCCTGCTCTCCGAGCTGGCTAGGGCCGATGCCATCGACGAGTACTGCATCACCACGTCCTTCAGCCTCGTAGGGTCGGGGGATGCCCCGTTGCTGCCAGGCCGCCTTAAAGCGCTCCGCCCTCTAATCGGCACTTCCGCAATCATTACCGCCGAAGCAGCTCACTTCCGGCTGGTGCGGCCTCCCAACTAGCTTAGTCTCCGGCCACCGGGAGGGATAAGCACGAGCTGACTCCTGCCGGAGTCAC
Organism: Actinomycetes bacterium; assembly: GCA_021819205.1. Classification (GTDB taxonomy): domain Bacteria; phylum Actinomycetota; class Acidimicrobiia; order Acidimicrobiales; family Acidimicrobiaceae; genus JAKARV01. The sequence goes on from JAKARV010000003.1 coordinate 30,690, forward strand.
GAAGACCTGGGCCGGAGCGCTGATGTGATAGAACGAAAGTCCCGACGGCTGGCTCGGAACCGAGATCACCCCCGGCGCCACCAAGCTGGTAGTGGTGACCTGAGCCCGCGGCAAATGCGACCTTGTTACCTGCTGGACGTTGACCGGTCCACCGCGCAACCCGGAGGAGAAGCCAAGCGGCAGCAGCGCGGTATCTGGACTGTTGCACTGGATCACCCAGTTTCTCGATCGGAGAACTTGCGGAAGCTCGGAGCTATAGGCGGTGACCCCGCCGGAGCGGCGCTCGATACTAGCCCAGGCGTATACTCCTTGAGAAGAGTCGAGAGTGACTGAAACCGCGAGCGCGCTTCCTTGAGTGGCCTGTGCGGTAAGATCTACCCCCACCGTAGACCCGGCCGGAACTACTACCCTCAAGCTAAACCGGCTTCTCTGGAGCACCGCCTCGTGCGGGCTCCCCTGGCGATACCCTCGCACCCCCAGGCTCACCTGCTCGGTAGCCGCCGTCGGGTTGGCGAGATCGATGCGGAGGCTGGACAGCCCCGCAGTCGGTATGTAAAGAAAGTTGCTCCTTACCGACGGGGCGGCAACTGCCGGCTCGTAGGTTGGGCTACCAGCAGACGACCTTCCCACCAGCTCCGAGACCACCACTCTGCCGGCCTTGGCGCTGATCGACAGCGCAGCACCGTCTTCGCCAGGAACGATGGTGTCCGCCTTTAGCGCTACTGTACCTCCGGAAGGAATGATAATCCCCTGCCCCTTCGGCACCGAAACAGTTCCGGTGGTGGTCAACCCGGCAACATCGACAATTGCCTGCTCCGAAAATGGGTTGTATACCTGCACGGTGGCCACTTCGCCAAGCCGGGTCCCCAATCCGCCAGCCAACCAGCTCACCGCCGGCGAACTGGTACAGGGAGCTAGATCGCTGCCACCCAAGGAGGCGACCTCAGCAACCACCGATCCCTTGGAGAGAACCGACACCCCGCCAGAGGTTGGAGTGGAGAAGCCGATCGAAGAGTAGGGGGCGATGCGGTATCTCCGCATCGTTTTGCCGACGAGGGAACCGATCTGGAACTGCTCGCGGAATCGCGACGGGTTGATCACAATCACCCGCTCGGCACCTCCCGCCTCCGAAGCGGGAGCGAGTGGGCAGTACCAGGAGGTGGAGACCGCCGAGGGGTTGATGCTCGGCCATGAGAGGACCGCCGGTCCCAAGGGCGCATCCGCCACCTTGAGCTGGTTGGAGGTGCGGGCAAAGGAACCGGTAAGCAGGAGTACGGCCACCGCCGCCGCGAGGATGCCCAGAACCAAAAGACGCCCCCGCCTCAACGGCTGCCCACCCCGTGTTCGCTGCCGATCAGGCCGGGGGCCGCGGCCCGAGCCCCCCGGTATCCTGTTCCCGGCCAAAAACGATCAAGGCTTGCGCGCCGGAACAGAGAGCGCCGTCTCGCCAGTGCATAGGCGGCAACGCCCAGTCCTAGGGCCTGGACAACCAGCGCGCCGGTTAACCAAAGTGGTGGAGCAGTTGGCAAATCTCTTCGGGCTACCCCCCCCGACACCTGGTACACCGTCATTCCCTGAGTGGAAAAGTCTCGAGTAAGGTCAATCTGGCGGGAAAATCCCAGCGCCAGCGTCTGCGAGAGGACCGGGGATGTGCCGGAGTCGATGATCGAGATGTAACGGATTCCCAACTCGGAGAGGACGTCGCCGAGGCGCACCGTCCCTCCCGAGAGCGCCTTGCTTACCGCAGACTCGACCTCCCCATAACTTCGCGTCACCCCAGGTTGCCCCGCCGAGATCAGATTGGGAGTCGCGGACCCGGTAACGGCCAGAGACAACCCGTTTGTAAGCTTCACGCCGCGAACCGGATCTGCCCCGGACCCCAAGTTCACCCATAGGTAAGAGCCGCCGTTATTCGGGAGGCCGGCCAGGACCGGAAGATCCGACTGGAAGTTGCTCGGCGGTTGTGGAAAACCAACCGCCGAGCTCACAATCGCGGCCACTAACCCCAGCCCGACTGCGGCAACGGTCACTGCCACCAACGCATGCCGAACTCCCAGCTTGAGTCGCGGGAGTTCGGAGAAGATGGCGGAGAAAGTCTCCGCCGAACCGATGGCGGCAAAGACTCCGGCATAGTCCAAGAGGTAGCCCGGCGCGATTGGTGTTCCGCCAAACAGCCCACGCTCCGCTCCAACGGCGGCGAGCAGGCAGAGCGAAGCGCCTACCCCGGTAAGAGCCGCCCTGCGCACCGAGGCCGGACGGAAAAAAAGTACGTTGACCCCGATGAACAGCATCTCGGCAAGGAGGAGCCACGAGCCGACTCCAGCAACGACACCCCCGCCGGCGAGCAGGGAGACCGGCGTTCCGGTAGCGGAGATGGCACCGGTAAAGATCCAACTGAGCCCAGGGTGGTAGATCACCATGCTCGCCACCCAGGGAAAATTGAGAACAACGGCAGCAAGACCGCCGTATCCGAGCGATATCGCCAGCCGCCGGGAACGCATTCGGTCGTTGGAAGCCAGGTACACCGCCGCCTCGATCACGCCAAGCAGCAACCAGACGACGACTGCCTGTGGGGCAATGGCAAGCGATAGCGACGCAAGCATGCTGAGCTTGAGGTTTGCCCCACGCATCGCCCGGCGGGACCGGCGCTGCGACCACACCGCAGTTAGCGTAGCAAGCATCAAAAGCGGCGCCAGCGCGTATCCGAACAGCTGGTAGATCGAGGCGACCGCCGACGCGAGGCCAAGGGCGGGTCCGGCGGCGTAGAGCGCCCCAGCTAGCCGAGCGAGCTGAGACGGGAGCCGCCTTGCCGCAAGCTTATAAACCGCGAGCGGACCGGTAATGAGCGATGCCAGAAGTAGCAGATGCACCGCCAACCCGGCGTCTCCACCCAAAACGAGGCCAACTATGCCGAAAAGAAGCACCGATGCCGGCTCTATCGCGGTTCCCAGCCAACCAGAGGAGCCGATGGAGTGAAAATAGCTGGAAAGAAGTACCGGCGACCGCGGAACTGCGGCAAACGATCCCGCCCCCGCCGGCGAACCGAGAATAACACCGTGAAGCGCGGCCACCGAGAGAAAAACCGCTATCCATAACAGCCACCGGCTCAAGGTATCGAACCGGGCCAAAATCCTCGACGGTCCCGACTCATCGCCCTTCGCCTGGAGTCGTGATGCCGGATCGCTGGTGCTCCGCCAGTGCTCCACGAAGCGCCCTACCGTGAGCGAACGCCCCTCATAGCTCACCAGCCGAAAATCCGATCCCCGGGCGGCGAGTCTCTGCCTCTCCTCTTGAAGTGAGCGCCTGCCGAGCAAGACCCCCGGGATCGCGGAGATCGCGGAGCGCGCAACCCTGGGCCTGGCCGTAATCAGATAGTAGATTGACTCCAGCAAAGCCATCAAGACAAACGCTACCGACGCAAGGTTCCGAGTCGGCGGAACCTCGAGCTTCTGCAGGCAGCGAAGCTGATTCCTCCGCTTGGTGCCTATGCGCTCGGCGTGAGTCATCGCGTCCCGCTCGTCCTTGATCAGCCCGCGGCGAACCCCCCGGACCCGCGACCTTCGCCGTGAGCCGGAGAGCACCTGCTTGTGGCGCACCTTTGCGTGTGGTGCGGTGACCACTCGGGCTCCAAGAAGCCTGGCTCGAACCGAAAAGTCTACGTCCTCCTGAAGAAAGCGAAACTGTTCGTCGTAACCTTCAAGCGCCTTCCAAAGATCACCTCGGACCAACATGGTCCCACCCGGAGCGACCGATACCTCTTGGATCTCGTCGTACTGCCCCTGATCGAGGTCACCGACTTCGACTCGCGGGGCGGTGCTCATGACGAAGTCCAAGTTCTCCCCGAGCGCAATGATCTGGCGGGGAGAGTCAAAGCCGACCATCTTAGGCGTAACCACGCCGGCGTTGCTGGCGTATGCCACCTCCACCATCGCAGCAAGAGCGTTGGGTGCAAGGGCGATGTCGTCGTGGCAGATGAGAAGAAACTGGGAGTCGGTCGCCTCGGCCGCGCCATAGTTGGCGGCGGCAGAGAAGCCTGGGTTTCCGGCAAGCGGGAGCAACCTGAAGTGCGGGGCGATCTGCGCAACCATCTCGCGAACCCTGGTTCCGTCCCCAACGTTGACCACCACCACATCGCTGCTGGGATAGCTCATTCCGGAGATACTCTGAAGGCACTCCGCGAAGTACTCGCCGGGATCGTACGCGACAACGACGACCGTTACCTTGGGAGGAGATTGCATCAGGCTCGTTACCCTAGTCGCCGCCGCGCCGCTCCACATCCAAGGATGCTATCCGTCCAGGCGTCCGACCATTCCCGCCAGGGTGTCGTGAAAATCGTGCCTCGGCAGGTACCCGGTATCGGCCACGATCTTCTCAATCGAACCGACTATCTCGGGAACGTCGTTCGGCCTGAGCAGTTCCGGGTCGACCTCCAGGTCCACGTCTACACCCACGATTGCGGCTGCCATGTCGATGATCTCGGAGATGGAGAGGCTTTTGCCCGACGCGACGTTGTACGCCTCGCCCGCCCTCCCCCGCTCCGCAATCAAGCGGTAGGCGCGAACCACATCGCGAACATCGCTAAAGTCCCTTCTGCTCGCCACGTTTCCGACCCGGAGGGACCGGCGCCCCGAGCGTTTCGCCTCGACTAACCTGGAGACGATTCCCGGAACCACGAAGCTGGCCGGCTGGCCGACGCCAGTATGGTTGAAAGATCTGGCGACCACGGTCGAGACCCCCGAACCAAAAAAGGCCTGGAGCGCGATCTGCTCTCCAGCCGCCTTCGAAGCGGCGTAAGGTGTCGCCGGCATCAGCGCGGCATTTTCGGTAACCGGAAGCGAGTCTTGTGGCACCCGTCCGTACACCTCCGACGAGGAGATAAAGAGCAGCCTCGAGTTCCGGTGAAACCGAGACAACCCCTCGACCAGGTTTGCGGTGCCGAGAACGTTGTTCTCATACACCAGGTACGGCTCCTCCCAGGAGAGCCCAACGTGCGAGATCGCCGCCAGATGATAGCAAACGTCGAATACTGCCTCTTCGAAGAGCCGAAGAACATCGCCGCGCTCCCGGAGATCCAACCCTTCCGGGAGTTCGATTACCTCGTCGCCACTGCTGGCGAGGTGGCGAATAAGGTATCCGCCAACGAACCCCCTCGAACCGGTAACCAAAGCACGCACCATCTCAAGGCTACGGTTCCAGCAGCCGCTCGTAGACCGTTACAGTCGAATATGCCGCTTTTTCCCAGGTAAAAGAGCGCGCCCAGTCGGTCTGCCGCTGCACCTCGTCTACCGGTCTCGCCGACGTAGCCGCCTCCACGATCCCGTCGGCGATGGACGATACGTCCTCCGGATCGACCAGCCAGGCGAAGCCGCCGGCCACCTCGGCAGTGGCAGAGACCTTTGAAGTAACGACGTTCAGGCCGGTAGCAAGCGCCTCGAGAACCGGAAGTCCGAACCCCTCCTCGAGCGACGGGTAGGCGAGGACTCGCGCCCGCTTCAAAACCCGCTTGAGCTCCGGTTCGCTCAAGTAGCCGTCGACGGTGACCCGGTCCCGGTGCCTGAGCCGCCCGAGAGCGGTGTCGAACCCGGCGGTCTTCCAGCCCCGCTGCCCAACTATGCGAAGCCTGAACTCGGGGTGGTCGCCAGCCACGATGTCAAAGGCTTTCAGCAGTCTGGGGAGATTTTTCCGCGGCTCGATCGTTCCCAGGAAACAGATCTCCACTTCGTTGCGGCCCGCCCCGCCGTACTCCGGCACCACGGCGGGCCCGACGCCGTGGTAGACAACGGTCACCGGGGGGGCGTCCGGGAAAAGCTCCCGCAGGCGCTCGCCGGTAGCCTGGGATGGAACGATCAGGTGGTCGGCCCGCTCTACCGCAAGTTTGATCGCCCGGCGAAAGTAGCGCACCTTTGCGGCCTCGTGCCACTCGGGGTGGTCGATGAAGGTGAGATCGTGGACGGTGCTGATCATCTTCAGGCCGCGGCACCGCCTGGGAAGCTGGTAGTGCAGTCCGTGAATCACCTTGGCACCGGAACGCTTCGCGACCCGCCCCAGGCGGGACTCCTGATAAGCCAACCGCAGCAGTCTAGCGCTCGGCGCGGCAGAAATTACCCGATACCGGCTCGCATTCGGCTGGCTAAACATCCCGGCAGTTGCCGCAGTCGCCATCACTTCGATCTCCGGCCGCTCGTCAATCACGGATATCGCCGCAATCAGGTCCTTGGCGTAGCGCCCGACCCCAGCCGCCTGGGGCGGGACACCGGTCGCGTCGATGGCAACCTGGCTCACCCGGCAAGCCCCTTCCAGAGATCGAGGTAGCTCTGGGCGGTCCTCTCCCAGGTAAGCTCCCCCACCGCCAGCAACCCCTGGGTAACCAGCTCCGATCGAAGACGTTCGTCCTCTCCCACCTTCAGCATGGCTTCGGCGATCTCCTCCTGCTCGACCGGGTCTACGGCGAAACCGCCGTAACGGGCTGCGGGCACGGTCCGAGAGACGACCAGCGGAACTGCTGCCCGAAGCGCCTCGACTGCGGGAAGGCCGAACCCCTCGCGTAGCGGTGTGTACACCAGTGCTCCCGCGCCCACCAGCAAGCCCGCAAGTACCCTAGCCGACACAAAGCCGGTCGCAACCGCGCCCAAAGGGAGCGGAAGCTGCGCACCCCATCCGGCAGGGCCGGCAACGACGAGCGGCAACGGATCGAACGCTTGAGCCCGGTAGCTTCCGTAGGCAGCAAAAACTCGCTGCAGGTTTTTCCGCGGCTCCTTGGTGCCAACCGAGAGCAGGTACGCACCACCCACGCCAAGCTTGGAGAGCAAGGCCTTGGCCCCCTCGCGATCGGCTGGGGGAAGGTGGTCGGCCCCGGGGGGAATCACTCGAATCCGGGATCGGTCGACACCGGCGGCTTCGATCTCGCCAGCGACTTCAGACGAGACCGCCACCAAAAGATCACAATCGCGCCAGGTGCGAAACCTTCGCTCGTGCCAGCGCCGACCCCGGACGGTGAACACTCCAGGATCAGATCGGAAAAGCAGGTCGTGAATGGTTATCGAGGAAGGAATCGCTCGCGGTGGGCTTGGCCCGCCAAAAGAGAACGCGTGGTAGAAGTCGATCCCGGCGGCCTTTGCCGGCAAACCTGCGTCCCATAACAGCTGTGCCCATGGTTGCCGTACCGGCAGCTCGAAACGGCTCCCGAGCCATCCCGGAAACGGAAGGTCCCGCTCGGGCTTCGAGTGGAGCAGCGAGAGACAGGCGTCGTTGCCGGTGGCAACGATTGCGGCAAGAATCGATGAGACAAAGGTTCCGATCCCACCCGGGACCGGCCTCACCAGCTGGTCTACCTGGAGAACTCCTCTCATCGCCAAAGTGCCGCCCTCGCGTAGACCGCGGCCGTCTGCCGAGCCATCTCGGTCCAGCTGAAGCCGGCGATCTGCTGAACTCCGCGCGCTACCATGGCAGCCGACTCGGCAGAGTCGCCAAGCACCTTCAGAATCGCCGAAGCCAAGCCGTCAGGATCCCGCGGCTCAACCAGTGCCGCCGCCTCGCCAGCCACCTCTGGAAGGGCTCCGGCCGTGGTGCAGATCACCGGACACCGGTACGCCATCGCCTCCAGCACGGGGAGGCCAAACCCCTCGTAATGGCTGGCAAGCACGAACGCTTCGGCGTGCTCTAGGAGCCAGCGCCGTTCCTGCTCCGTGACGTAGCCGGGAAGGATCACCCGATCACGGACCGGAGACTTGGACAGCGCCCGGTCGAACTCCTCCATACCCCATCCCCGGCGTCCGGCAATAACCAGCTGCAGATCACCAATCTCGAGGGCCACGCGTTCGAAGGCCAAAAGCAGATCAAGAACCCCCTTCCTCGGCTCCAGCGTGGATAGGCTTGCGAGGAAGCGCCCACCCGCCCAGGAAGGCTTAACCGGCTCTGGCTGCGCGGAAGGGACCGCCGGTCCCTCCAATACCGCGATAACCCGCTCCGGATCGGCTCCGAACAACTCAACGACCTGCGCGCGGACGAAGCTCGATGGCGTGATCACGTAGGTCCCCGCGTCAAGCGCCCGCCTTATCAAAACTGGGTAATCAAGGACGGCCGGCTCGCAATACTCCGGATACAGGACCGGAGTGAGGTCGTGGACGGTCACCACGGTTCCCACCCGCTTTGCCGGCGGCACAACGAAGTTCGTCCCGTGGATTACGTCGAAGCCGCCAAAAAAAATGTCCAGGTACGGGCGGCCGAGATGCGCCCACCCCCACCGAAGCGGCCGAGCGGCAAGCGGCAACTCAAGGGGGGCGACGCCTTGCGGCAGCAGCCCGCGGAGCGCCTCCCGGCGGCGGAGCGATATCGGAAATGCCGAGACCTCTACGCCGGCCCGAGGTAGCTCCTCCAATAGGTGCTGGGTGTACTCTCCAACCCCGGTGCGCTGCCCGATCAGCGCAGTCGCCTCGACAGCCACCTTCAACATACCGGATTCAGCTTAGGGCACCAATTCGCTGGCAGGGACCGATCTCCTCGATCACCACCACAGAGCTTCGCGCTAGCTTGTAGTGGGTTATGGATCAAGTACGAAGCGACACCAGCAGCCAAATCTGCGTATTGAGCGGTGGTGTGGGAGCCGCCAAATTCCTCTCTGGAATGGTCGAAGCAGGTTATGCGGACAATACCGTGGCTGTAGTCAACACTGGCGACGATACCTCCCTGTACGGATTGCGGATCTGCCCTGACCTCGATACCATCGCCTACACCCTCTCCGGCCGCGTCGACCGGGAGACCGGCTGGGGGCTTGCCGGAGAGACCTACCACGCCCGGGAAGAGCTCCGGCGCCTCGGAGACGACGCTTGGTTCACCCTCGGCGACCGGGACATCGGTACCCACATGTACCGGACGAAACGGCTCGCGGAGGGAGCAACGCTAACGGAAATCACCGCGGAGATAACCGCGGGAGTCCCGGTAAAGCTTCTCCCCATGACCAACGACATCGTGGCAACGCGGGTCACCGTCGAGCTTCCCAGGAAGGACCGGCCTCCAGAGGTGGTGGAGCTCGACTTCCAGGAGTACTTCGTGAAACACCGCCACGCCCCCCGGGTGATGCGCATCGGTTACCACGGCGTCGGCCAAGCCGCGCCCACGCCCGAAGTCGTCACCGCGTTGACCGATGCCGACCTGATCGTAATCGCCCCTTCGAATCCGCTGCTGTCGATCTGGCCGATCCTTTCCCTCCCCGGACTCTCGCAGCTGGTCGCTTCCCGCCGCGACCGGGTAGTGGCGATCACCCCGATAATTGCTGGCAAGGCGGTAAAGGGGCCGCTCGACGCGATCCTCGACTCCTTGATGCGCCAGAGCGACGTCACTACGATCGCCAACCTCTACGCACCATACGCCAGCACCCTGGTGATCGACACCGCCGACGCCGGCAAGACGGCCGACGTAGTGGCGGCCGGCATCGCGCCACTGGTCGCAAGGACACTGATGGATGGTGTTGATGCCGCAGCCAACTTGGCCAGAGTGGTCCTCAAGGCGCAGCAGTGGAGCTGATCCCGGTCTCCATCGAAAGCGAGATCGCATGCGGCGCCGACCTTGCCGCGATCGCAGTCAACGCGTGCGACCTTCACGATTTTGACGTCCTCGTCGTGACCCAAAAGGTGGTATCCAAAGCTGAGGGGCGCGTCGCGGCGCTCGAGGACGGCGATCTTGATGGCTTCGATGCCCTGGTGGCCCAAGAGACCCGGAGGGTTCTCCGCAGGCGGGGCCGGCTGGCCATCACCGAGACTCACCACGGCTTCGTCTGTGCCAATGCCGGGATCGACCGCTCCAACACTGCACCGGGAACGGTTACCCTTCTTCCGTCCGACCCCGATCGCAGCGCACGCAGGATCGCCGCCCGGATACGCCACCTGGCTGGCGTCAAGGTTGCGGTGATCATAACCGACACTTTCGGCAGGGCTTGGCGCCGGGGGGTGGCCGACGTTGCCATCGGCGCTGCCGGAATCCGCCCGATCATCGACCTGCGCGGAACCCAGGATCACAGCGGGAGAACCCTCGAAGTTACCGAGGTCTGCGTGGCCGACGAGATCGCCGCCGCAGCCGACTTGGTGAAGCCAAAGGCCGCGGGCGTGCCGATGGTGATCGTTCGTGGACTCCCGGAGACCTTCTTCGGAAACGGCGCGGCGGCCGAAGTAGTCCGCCCGTACCCCGAGGATCTATTCCGCTGAGGCTTCTGCCTCCATCCAGGAGACCACGGAGCGGAGGCCATCTCCAAGCTTGGTGAACGGGTGCCAGCGCAAGTACCATCCAGCCCGCCTGGCGTTCAACACTGAGCGCTTGATCTCACCGGTGACGCCCTGCGCGTAAATCGGCAAAGTTCCCTCCCGGCCGGTCACAACGGTGAGCTTGTGGTAGAGGTCGTTGATCGAAATCTCATCGCCGGTCCCGATGTTTAGCTGGGTTCCGTCTCCCGCATCCATCGCCCGCCAGAAGGCATCGACCACATCGTCGACGTATATGAAGTCCCGGGTCTGGGTACCATCACCAAAAATGGTGGTCGGCCTCCCCTCCAGCAACGACCGGGCAAAGACCGACACAACGCCGGCCTCTCCGCGGGCGCCCTGGCGAGGACCGTACACGTTGGCCAGGATAAGTGCGGTGTACTCGAGATCGTAGTTAGACCGATAAACCTCCAAATACTTGAGAACCGTGTCCTTGGAGATCCCATAGTTCGACTCCGGCCGGTGCGCTACGTCTTCGACGATCGGCATGCTGTCCTCCGGCACGAATCCGTAGACCCCTGCGCTAGCCGCGAAGATCACCTTCTGCACGCCAAAGCGCCTGGATGCGTCCAAAATCCGCAACGAACCCAAGATATTCACGTCGGCATCACCCATCGGGTCGACCATCGACATCCGCACATCCGACCGCGCTGCAAGGTGAAACACGATCTCCGGCTTTCGCCGCTCTACCAGCGTGGCAACACCGGCGTCCTTGACATCAATCTGATGGAAGTGGAGCTTGCCACCGCGCATCGAGCGGGCAGTCGCCAGATTGGAGAGCGACCCCGAAGAGAGGTCGTCGACCACGTCCACCTCGATGCCGGAAGCGAGCAGCCGCTCTATCAAGTGCGATCCGATGAATCCCGCACCCCCGGTTACCATGACCCGCACCGGGGTCACCTGGTCCGTGCCGACCCTACGAAGGCGGCTCCGGGCTCCAACTCGGTGCTCTTGGCTACGACCGAAAGTTCGGAAAGGCTTACGTTTGCCGGGACGACGGTGCCGGACCCGACTATCGAGTCGACGATGCTCACCCCAGGACCGATCCTTGCCCCCTCCAAGACTATGGAGTTCTTGATCACCGAGCCGGGGCCGACCTCGACCCCGTCCTCGATGACCGAAGCATCGAGGACGGCCCGCCTATCAAGTGCCGCCTCCCTGCCGATGTAGTAACGCGAACCGTCTTCGGAAGCGCCCTTTACTATGGTCCCATCTCGAGGCAGCAACTGCCTCATCCGGCGGCCGAAAAGAATGTCGAGCGCGGCCCGGCGGTAGGTTCGCGGGGTTCCGGCATCCAGCCAATAGCAGCGGGAAGATTTTGCGTAAAGCTTCCCCTCCTCTACCAGCATCGGAAACAGCTCGCGCTCGATCGACATCCGCTCGCCGTAGCCGATCCGGTCCAAGATGCCCGGCTCGAGTACGTAGACTCCGGCATTAATGTCGTTGGACGGCGCAAGCTCGCGCTTTGGCTTCTCGACAAAGCGGAGAGCCCGACCCGAAGCATCGACCTCTACCACCCCGAAGTTGCTCGGATCGTCCACCCGCACCAGACCGATTGTAGCCTCGGCGCCGTGATCGGCATGGAACGCCACCAACTCGCTAACGTCGAGGTCAGTAAGGATATCTCCGTTGACAACCACGAAGGTTGAGTCGATTCCGGCAGCTTCGGCCGCAAAGCGGATGGCGCCTGCGGTGTCGAGCGGCTGCTCCTCGACGGCGTATCGCAGCCTCACCCCGCTCGCCACCCCCTCGGGGTATGCAGCCAGGAAAGCTTCCGGCCGGTAACCCAAAGAGAGCACCGCCTCGTCGACCCCGTAGGAGTGCAGGGCACCAAGAACCCGCTCAAGCATCGGGAATCCAACCACCCGGAGCAGCTGCTTCGGCGTATGGAGGGTCAGCGGCCTGAGCCTGGTTCCCTCGCCACCTACTAGAACTACTGCCTTCATCTCACCTTCCTAAAGATCATCCGGCGCCTACACTGGCCAGGTTTGCGGCAGTAGGCGGCTGGGGAACGTGTGCGCCTTTAGGAACCACCGCTACGGTTATGACCTGATCGTTCTTGAGCAAAACCTTGGCAGGGTCAGTGTAGAGGGTAGGCTTGGTCGAGAGCAAGGATGACCAGAGATAAATTCCAAAAGCCGCAGGTGAGCCGTGGCACCCGGCGGCGGCGGAGACCGCCGCCTGGCCCGGTAACTTGAACCCGTTTCCGAAGATGCTCAGCCCCTTGTAGCTCCGGATGAAGGCCGCCAGGTTGGCACCGCTACCCGCCTCGGAGGCAGTTGCCGGGTGAACCTTCAACACTCCCTTCCCGATCGAAGAGATTCCCGATCCCTTGCCAGAACTCGCCGCCAGCGGCTTTGCAAACGATCCGCAGCCATCGAAACCGATCGCGGTGTACGACGTCGACCCGACGGCCGGCTGCACCGGCGACGCCGCCGAACCCGCGGGTCGGTCCAGCTCGTACTTGGAGTAGCCGATGCTCGCAACACCAGCCACCACGATCACTGCCAGCGCGGAGTAGAAACCGACCGGAATCTCCCTCCGAGCCCGGGTCCGGCTGCCTGCCGCCTGCGCGCGGGCAACCCGCCTTGAACTTTCTCTATTTGCCATATTCGCTCCAGGCTACCAATTGCTCTCCCCGCTGCCTCCCCGGCGGGAAAGGAGTCCGCCGGGAGCGATCGCCCTGGCCGCCGCTACCGCAAACCGGGTAGCTACCCCGGCGGCGACGAGCGCCCCAAGCGGGAGGGACCGGCTATCTCTTAGACCGTACCGGAGCAAAGACCGGTGGTGGTACAGCAGTGCGCGAAACCGAACCCGGTCCGACGAGAGCTGTCCATAATGGATGATTGCCGCTTCGGGATCGTAGATCACCCTCCCACCAGCCAGATGGAGTCGGCGACAGAGGTCGACATCCTCCAAGTACATAAAGTAGGCCGGATCAAAGCCGCCAACTCGACGAAACCAACTCCGGCTGAGCATCATGCAAGAGCCGGAGATCCATGGCACCTCGCTTGCGGCGCGAGGAGCCAACGCCTCCAGGCGGTAACGCCGGGTTCCCGGATTAGAGGGCCATACCTGGCCGAACACCGCGTGCAGCCCGGCGTCGAAAAGGCTTGGAAAACTCCGGAAAGACGGGTACGGACTCCCGGAGTCGGTACGGGTGAGCGGCCCGACCGCCGCCACGTCCGGCGCCGAGGAGAGAGTAGCCTCCAAGGCGGCGATGGCCTCCTTTCCGATGCTGACGTCTGGATTGAGCAGGAGAATGGAGTCGAACATGCAGAGGGAAACCGCCCAATTGATCGCGGCGCCGTACCCCAAATTCCTCCCTGCGGCAATCCGGATGATCTCTCCCGAAGGAGTTGCCTCCTCTCGGCGGGCGGCCTCCAGCGCTGCGTTGTCTACCACGACAACCTGGGAAATACCCGCCTCGACCAGCTCGCCAACCAGCCTTTCCAGGGTTGGCGCCCGGTAGTCTACGACGATCGCTGCTACTCCCAAGCTTTAGCTCCAAGCGCTTCGGCGGCAACCGCTGCAAGAGCATCATGCCAGTCGCGCATCGGCATAACCCCACCCGCCGAGATGGCCGTGGCGTCCAGTACCGAGTAGACGGGACGCGGGGCGGGGTAAAGCTCCCTCATCTCCGCGGTGGCCGCAGGCTGCACCAAACCCGGATCGGCGCCCACACACGATGCCAGGTGTCTAGCCACCTGGAACCAGGAGGCGGCTCCGGCATTGACAACGTGGAACCGGCCGGAGTAGCTGGAGAGAAGGAGCCGGATCGCCGCCGCAGCCAAGTCATCCGCGCTCGTTGGCGAGCCAAACTGGTCATCGACGAAACGCATCTCCCGACCGGCAAGCGCCAACCGCCCTATGGTCGCTGCGGTATTGCCCGACGAGGCGCTCATCACCCACGCCGATCGGAGGCAAAGGTCGATCCCATTCCTCAGCTCCATCTCCCCCGCAAGCTTGCTCGCGCCGTAGACGCCAAGCGGATTGGTCTGATCCCACTCCCGGTATGCCCGCCCCAAAGTGCCGTCGAAGACGTAGTCACTGGAGAAGTGGCACACCCTGGTACCGGCCCCTTCAGCCGCCTCCACCAGCCAGCGCACCGCCATGGCGTTAGCGGCGTAGGCGCGCTCCGGCTCCGACTCGGCCCGGTCCACCGCCGTATAGGCCGCACAGTTTACGATCCAATCCGGGCGCAACGCAGCAACTAACGCATGCACTTGGTCCCTCGCGGTCACGTCAAGTGCTCTGGAGTCAACCGGAAAGACCTCGATCGGGACGCTCAGCCCGCGGAGAAGCCTCACCACCCGGGTTCCAACTTGGCCGCCTGCCCCAGTGACCACTACCCTAAGGGAGCTCACCGCGCCCTCCACGCCTCGCCTTCCGAGACCGGTGCCCGCTCCATCAGCGGTCGCCACCACTCTTGATGCTCCCGATACCACTCAACGGTGGCGGCGATTCCCTCGTCGAACTCAACCGTTGGCGACCAAGAGAGTTCGCGCCGGATCTTCGAGGCGTCTAGCAAGTAACGGCGATCATGGGAGGGACGGTCAGGAACCGTCGTCTTCAGCGCCAACGGCCTCCCGAGAAGGGCCAGGATGATATCGGCGATCTCTTCCACGGAGCGCTCGACGCCCGTCCCTACGTGGTAGGTCTCCCCGGGGGCACCCCGCGAGATCACCGCGTCTATTGCCCGGCAGTGGTCCGCCACATGAATCCACTCCCGCCGATTTTCCTTGGACTCGTAGAGAGGAAGCGGCTTGTTCTCGAGGGCGAGGGCGGTAAAAAGCGGAATCAGCTTCTCCGGGAACTGGAAGGGGCCGTAGTTGTTGGCGCAGTTCGTGATCGAGATCGGTAGGCCGTAGGTCAAATGATAGGCGCGGACGGCGTGGTCGCCCCCCGCCTTCGAGGCGTTGTACGGAGTGCGCGGGCGGTAAGGATCGTCCTCGATGAAGGCGGCCTCGGCGTCAAGGTCCAGATCCCCATACACCTCGCAGGTGGAGATGTGGTGAAAGCGCTGGAGATCTCCGTATAGGCGCGCTGCCTCCAAGAGGCCCACCGTACCGCCGACGTTGGTCCCGAAAAAACGTCCAGGGTCGATGATAGCGAGGGAGTTATGCGACTCCGCGGCAAAGTTCACCACCACCTCGATCTCGTGTTGTTGCAAGAGTTCGAGCACCGTTGCAGTATCCCCGATGTCTCCCTGGAAAAAGTCAATCCGGCTATCGAGATCATTCAGGGAGTCGCGGCATCCCGCGTAGGTCAGCTTGTCAAGGACCACGATCCGGTCTGCCGGATGCTGATCGGCCCAGTACCTGACGAAATTTGACCCAATAAAGCCGGCGCCACCGGTTACCAGTACCTTCAACTCACTCCCTCCTCAAGCGAGTGCCACTCTAGATGAGTTCAAGGCGAGAGTGATCGCCGACAACTATCGAATTCGATATCGGGCGGCTGGCTCGCTTGATCACGTGGGCGTAGCGGCCGATGATCGACCCCTCCAGCTCGGCGATCTGGCTGACGACCGCGCTGTCGAGGATGATCGAGTTGGCAACCTCCGTCTCCTCTATCCGGCAGTGCCTCCCGATGGACGAAAAGGGTCCGACATAGCTCGAACGGACAACCGTTCCGGCACCGACTATGGCCGGACCGCGAATGACCGAGTCGATCACCGACGCTCCAGCCTCGACTACCACGGTCCCCTCGATCTTGGAGCCGGCGACTTCGCCCAGGATCATCGTCGTCATCCTCTCGAGCGCCATCCGATTCCCCTCGAGAAGGGCTTCCGGCTCCCCGAGATCCTTCCAGTACCCGTCCACCATCGATGCGTTGACGGTCTTGCCCTCCTTGATCAGGTGTGCAATCGCGTCGGTGATCTCCAGTTCGCCACGCGCCGAGGGCACGATCGCCCTGACCGCCTCGTGGATCGAGGAGTCGAAGAGGTAGACGCCGACCAGCGCAAGGTCGCTCGGGGGGTTGGCCGGCTTCTCGATCAGATCGGTTACCCTGCCCTTCCCATCCATGATCGCGACACCGAATCGCGACGGGTCCGGCACCTTGGCGAGAAGGATGTGCGCGTTAACCGAGGAGTCGCGGCCGCTGAACGCGGCGACCACGTCGTTGATACCCCCCAGCAAAAAGTTGTCCCCAAGATACATGACGAAGTCGTCGTCGCCGAGGAAGTCCCGCGAGATCAGAACGGTATCGGCCAGCCCGCGCGGCTCTCCCTGATCGATATAGACGACCTTTAGGTTGAAGGCAGAACCGTCGCCGACCGCCGCCATCACCTCGTCCTTGGTCCGTCCGACCACCACACCTACCTCGGCAACCCCGGCGGCAGCCAGCGACTCCAGTCCATAGAAAAGGATGGGCTTGTTGGCGATGGGAACCAGCTGCTTCGCGGCGGTATGGGTGATCGGCCGCAAGCGGGTGCCGGAACCGCCAGAGAGCATCAACGCCTTCACCTATGCCTCCTCACTCGCTCCCGGGCACCAGCCCCCGAACGGCGTTTTGCAACCGAGACTACACCGGAAGGCCAAGCGAACGCGCTATAACCATCCGCTGGATCTCTGAAGTTCCCTCCCCAATCTCGAGAATTTTCGAGTCCCGAAAGTAACGTGCTACCGGGGACTCTTCGATGAACCCCGCACCGCCGAAGATCTGCACCGCCTCCCTGGCTGCGGCTACCGCTGCCTCGGTGGCAAAAAGCTTCGCTACCGCTGCTTCCTTTTTAAAGGGCGCACCGTGGTCTTTAAGGCCCGCCGCCCGATAGACCAACGCTCGTGCGGCCTCGATCGCGGTCTCCATGTCTGCAATCTTGAAGGCTATGGCTTGGAACCTGCCGATCGGACCCCCGAAGGCGTTGCGGGTCTTGGCGTAGGCTAGCGACTCCCGCAGGCAAGCTTCCGCCTGGCCAAGGGCCAGAGCGGCGACCGAGATCCTTCCGTCGTCCAGAATCGCCAGAAACTGCCGAAAGCCGCGACCCTCCTCGCCAAGAAGCGACTCCTCGCCAACCTCCACTCCGTCCAGAGTCAGACCGTGGGTGTCGGAGGCGTGCCACCCGAGCTTCCGGTACGCCGGCTCAACCGTGAGGCCAGGTGCTCCCGCAGGAATGACGAACGCCGAGATGCCTTGTCCGGTTCGAGCCGTTACGGTTATCACCTTGGTCATCTCGGTCCCAGAGTTGGTGATGTACGCCTTCGATCCCGATATTCGCCAGCCCGATCCGGTCCGTTCGGCGCGGCTTTGGGTCGCACCGGCATCCGACCCCGCGTCCGGCTCGGTGAGGCCGAACGCGGCGAGCGCCGAGCCCGTGCAGAGCTGGGGAAGCCACCGCTGCCGCTGCTCCTCCCCGCCGAACTGGTAGATGGGGTTGGCGCCAAGACCAACGCCGGCGGAGAGAGTGATCGCAATCGAGGCGTCCCCCTTCGCCAACTCCTCCACCGCCAGGCAAAACGAGGTGAAATCTCCCGCACCGCCTCCATACTCCTCGGGGAAGACGATCCCGAAGAGACCCATCTCGCCCATCATCCGCACCTGCTCAATCGGAAAGCGATGCTCCTCGTCCCACGCGCCTGCATTCGGAAGCACCTCGGAGCTCACAAAATCCGCCACCGTGGCCGCCAGCTGAAGCTGAACCTCTGAAAATTCCTGATGCACCTTAAACCTTTCTCTCCGCGGTTGCCGGGCGAAGATGCACGACATCACCACTAGCAATTGCCCGCTCTCCCTCAGCCGTTTGGAGAACAAGCCGTCCCTGCCCATCAACGCCGGCCGCCAAACCCATCAGTGAACCGTCTCCCATCTCGACCATAACTTCTTGGCCAATGGTCGAGAGCATGGATCGGTACTCCCGAAGCAGAGCCTCCGGCGCACGATCACGCAGCAACTCCAACTCGTCCAGAGATCGAAGGTAGCCCGAAAGCAGCCGGCTCCGCAACTCGTAAAAATCGCTGTCGGAGTAGATGGCGGCGGCCACCGACGCCAGCTCGCGATCGTTGACCGACTTCGGGACTCCGGTCAAGTTGACTCCGATCCCTACCACGGCTATGTGTCGGCTCCCGAGATCGCACCCTTCCGCCAAGATTCCGCCAAGCTTCGCCCCCCCAATTTGGAGGTCGTTCGGCCATTTGATCGCGGCCTTCTCCACCCCGATGCCGCGCAGCGCCCGAGTCATCGCGACACCCGCCACGACCGGAAGCAAGAGGACCGAAGCGGCATCGGCACTTCGATGGAGGGTTGAGCAGATCAACGCCTCCCGGGGCGCAGACAAAAAACTCCGCTGGCGCCGCCCCCGGCCGCGCCACTGATGATCAGCAACCACGGCCAAGCGGTGAGAGGCGGATGAGGCGTAGACTTCGCGAAGTAGGCGATTCGTCGAGTCAACTTGGTCAAGTAGGATAACTCGCCAGGGGAAGGTTTGCACCGGTTTCAACGCTAATCTGGTGCAGCGTCGAAAACGTGCGCCACTACCCCTCAATTTTCGGCGAGGAATGGAGAAAGGCGGCAAGGTGTTCAAACGGCTCCTCATCACCAACAGGGGCGAGATCGCGGTACGGATCATGCGGAGCGCAAAGGAGATGGGGATCACCACAATCGCCGTCTACTCCGAGGCGGACCGGAACGCGATGCACGTCCGCCAGGCAGACGAGGCCTTCGCCCTCCCAGGGAAAACGGTCAGGGAGAGCTACCTGAACACCGAGAAGATCATCGAGATCGTTACTGCATCGGAAGCCGATGCAGTCCATCCCGGGTACGGCTTCTTCTCCGAAAACGCCGACTTTGCCGCGGCCATAGCCAAGACCGGGTCAGTCTTCGTCGGCCCCCCTCCCGCCGCCATCACCACGATGGGCGACAAGATCTCCTCGCGGATCGCCGCCGAGCAGGCAGGCGTAGCGGGTGTCCCCGGAACGACCACCGCGATAGCCGATCCCTCCGAGATCGCCCGCTTTGGCGAGGTTCACGGTTGGCCGGTGGCGATCAAGGCGGCCTATGGCGGTGGCGGGCGAGGCATGCGGGTGGTCAACAACCCGGAGAGTGCCGAAGAGATCCTGGCCTCCGCCCAGCGCGAGGCCCTCGCCGCCTTTGGACGCGACGAGTGCTACCTGGAGCGCTACCTGACCTGGCCGCGCCACGTAGAGATGCAGATCGTCGGCGACATGTTCGGTAACGTCGTTTGGCTTGGCGAACGCGACTGCTCGACGCAGCGGCGGCACCAGAAGCTGATCGAGGAGTCGCCAGCCCCCAACTTCCCCGACGGCATCCGGCAACAGATGGGCGAGGCCGCGGTAAAAGTCGCCAAGGCTTGCGGCTACTTCAACGCCGGAACCGTCGAATTTCTCTACCAGGACAACGACTTTTACTTCCTGGAGATGAACACCAGGCTCCAGGTGGAGCATCCAATCACCGAGATGGTCACCGGCCTCGACCTGGTCGAGCTCCAGCTGAGGGTGGCGGCGGGCGAACCACTCCCATTCTCCCAGGAGGAGATCGAGCGGCGGGGCCACGCGATCGAGATCCGCCTCAACGCCGAGGACCCCGCGGGTGGGAAGTTTCTGCCCGCGCCGGGACCAATCTCCCGCTTCGACCGCCCAGACGGACCGGGGGTTAGGACCGACGCCGGCTACGAAGCCGGCGACGAAGTTAGCCAGTACTACGACAACCTGATCGCGAAACTAGCCGTCTTCGCCCCCACCCGGGAAGCCGCAATCCAAAAGGCGCTCAGGGCGCTGTCGGAGACCCGAATTGAGGGTGTACCAACGACCATTCCCGCAGACATCGCGATCCTCAGCCACAGCGACTTCCAAAACGCCACCCACTCCACCAAGTGGGTGGAGGATCGCCTGGACCTCTCCGGCTTGCCTCCGGCTGCTCCGCAACCCCACGAGAGCGGTGGGGAGCTGGAGCCGACGGAGGTGCTAGCGGAGGTGAACGGAAAGCGGCTCCAAGTCAAGCTTTTTCTTCCTGGCGGCCCACCCGAAGTGCGCGCGACCAAGCGAACGAGTTCTCCAAGCACCGGCGCGCCCCAGGTCGTTCGGAGGCAACAAGCAGCGGCGGCGAGCGCCGCCGGAAGCGGCGGAATTGTAACCGTCCCCATGCAGGGAACCGTGGTCAAGGTGCTGGTAACCGTGGGCCAACGGGTGGAGGCGAGCGACCCAGTGGTGGTTCTAGAAGCCATGAAGATGGAGAACTCAATTCTTGCAGGGCATGCCGGCGTAGTGACCGAACTCCGGATCCAGGCCGGAGCCACCGTTGGAACCGGTGATGTCGTGGCCGTTATCGAGTAGCTCATTCTCCTCGCGGCCGGTAGCGGCGAGCAGTCTGGCAATTAAGGAGTGTGTGCATGGGTGGGAGTCTGGACAGCCGGGAGATCGTCAAGCAACACGCCGAGAGGGCGTACGGACGGGCGTACGACCTGTCCCACCGGATCCACGCCAATCCGGAACTCGGATTCCAAGAGCACCTGGCCTCCGGGTGGCTTGCGGAAGAGTTGCGGTCCCTGGGCTACGAGACTGAAAGGGGCGTCGGGGGGCTAGACACAGCGGTGCTCGGCGAGATCGGCTCTGGCGATCTTGTCGCCGTCATCTGCGCCGAGTACGATGCCCTCCCCGAGATCGGCCACGCGTGCGGGCACAACGTCATCGCCGCGGCGGCGCTCGTAGCTGCGGCCGCCCTGGCACCGGTAGCGGCGAGCCACGGGATTAGAGTGCGGGTGATCGGAACGCCAGCTGAAGAAGGGGGGGGTGGAAAGGTGATCCTCCTTGAGAACGGAGTCTTCACCGGCGCCAACCTGGCGATGATGGTCCACCCAGCACCGGGAGAGGCCGACCGCATGCCGGTCAACGCCGCCGTCCATCTGAACGTCGGCTACACCGGCAAGACCGCCCACGCTTCCGCCTTTCCGCAACTCGGCATCAACGCGCTTGATGCCATGTCGATTGCCCAGATCTCGATTGGGCTTCTCCGTCAGCACATCTACCCGTACGACCGGATCCACGGAATCATCACCAAAGGCGGCGACGCGCCCAACGTCATTCCGGCCCAAGTGGAGGGAGCCTTCATCGCCAGGTCAAAAACCCTGGCCGACCTAGAGATCCTTCGTCCTCGTATCGAGCGGTGCTTTGAAGCTGGCGCCCTTGCTACCGGAGCAACGCTATCGATAGAGCAGCCCTGGCCCGCTTACTCGGAGTTCGTCTCCGACGAGGATCTGGCCGGGCTATACGTTGGCGAGGCGACCGCCCTGGGGCGGGTTTTCCCAAAACTTCCTCCCCTGCTTGAGGCCTCCACAGACATGGCCAACATCTCCCTGGAGGTGCCGAGCATCCATCCCATGCTCTCGATCGAGTCTTGGCCGGCCGTCAACCACCAGCCGGAGTTCACCGAGGCGGCCAAGTCGGCAGCTGCGGATCGGGCCATGTACGAAGGTGGCGTCGCCATGGCGCTCACCATTCTCGACGCCGCCACCTCACCGCTCAGAGAGCGATTGCTCGCCCACGCCTGCAGGTAGCAGTGGAGTTCGACCGCACTCTCGCCTCCCGGCGGATGCACCGGCACCTCTCTGCCGATCCGATCGCCCTCGAGGAGCTCGCGCCGATTCTGCTCGCCTTTTTCCGGGCGCCGTCCGCAGGATTTGCCCAGGGTGCGGAGTTGTTGGTCCTCTGCGACGAAGACGACCGCCGGCTCGCCATCGATTCCGTCACCACCCCGGGGTGGCTCGACTCGCACCCTAGCCACTCCAGCCTGCTCCACGCGCCGGTGATCGTCGTACCGCTCGCCGATTCGGCTGCATACACCCACCGCTACTCCATGCCGGACAAAGCCGCCTCGAAACTGGACACCGTCGACCGTTGGCCGCTCCCCTACTGGCTGATCGACACCGCCTTCGCAACCATGCTCCTTCTCGCCAAGGTCACCGACTCCGGGCTTGGGGCAAGCTTCATCGGCATCTTCCGCGGAGAGGACGAGCTATCGCACCGCTTTAACCTCCGGCCCACGCAACAGCCGATCGGCTTGATCTTCATCGGGCAGATCGATGTCGACGACGACGGTGGCTCCCCGAAGCGAATCGAGCGCCGCGCACCGGAAAGCCGCATTCATCTCGGCCGGGTGGGGGTCAACTTCGATACGGTGCTCCACGACTGCATCGGTAGGCTTTAATCGAGGAGGTTTCGAGTGCCTAGTTTCCGCGAGTTGCTTGCTTCAGCCAAGTTGGAGGTGAAAGAGGTAAGCACCCATGAGGCGGAGAAGCTCTCCCGCGAAGGCTGGCTACTGCTGGACGTTCGCGAGCCGGACGAGTTCGAACAGGGAACCATCCCTGGAGCCGAGTTCATCCCACGCGGCAACCTTGAAATTCAGGCCGAGGGAAAAATTCCCTCGAAGGAGACCCCGATCGTCGTCTACTGCGCCGGCGGTGTGCGCTCCATATTTGCAGCCAAGACCCTCGCCGATCTCGGGTACCGCCAGGTGCTCTCGATGAGCGGCGGCTTCAATCGCTGGAAAGATGATGGCTTGCCATGGAGCGCTCCACGGATCCTTACCCACGACCAGAGGCGCCGATACCACCGCCACTTGCTCCTGCCTGAAGTTGGAGAGAAGGGCCAGCAGCGCCTCCTTGATGCGCGCGTGCTCCTCTTGGGAGCCGGGGGGCTCGGATCGCCCGCGGCGCTCTACCTTGCGGCAGCCGGGATTGGCACCCTTGGCATCGTTGACATGGACGTGGTCGACGACTCCAACCTTCAACGGCAGATCATCCACACCCTCGATCGCGTCGGACAGCGCAAGGTCGACTCCGCGCGAACCGCCATCGAAGGCTTGAACCCGGACGTCAAAGTAATCACCCACGACCTCCGCCTCGGCGCCGAAAACGTCCTCGATATCCTTGCCGGCTACGACGTCGTAGTCGACGGGACCGACAACTTCCCCACCCGTTACCTGGTAAACGATGCCGCGTTGAAGCGCGGAATACCTGTGGTCCATGGCTCCATCTTCCGCTTCGAAGGGCAGGTAACCGTTTTCGCCCCTTACGCCGGACCCTGTTACCGATGCTTCGTCCCCGAGCCACCTCCTCCCGAACTTGCGCCGTCGTGCTCCGAGGCCGGTGTGGTCGGGGTTCTCCCCGGGATCGTCGGATCGATTCAGGCGATGGAGGCGATCAAGCTGATCCTCGGGATCGGCGAGCCGCTAATCGGCAGGCTGCTGACGTTCGATGCCCTGGAGGAGAACTTTAGGAGTTTCAACCTGCAACGCGACCCGGAGTGCCCCGCCTGCAGCCTCGAACCGGAGCTGATCCAGATCGCCGAGTACGACGACCTCTGCATGCCACACGCATTCTTCGGCTAAGGGCAAAGCACCCCCGTTCCACTAGATCTGAACCGTGAACATCCAGAGATGCTTCTCCAATTCGGCGAGTATCCCGATCAACAGGTCCTGGCTGACCAGGTCGGACTCGCCCACAGGCTCTAGCCGGCCGCGCACCCGCTTGGCCACCTCGGCAAGCGATCCCGCTACATACGACACCGCCTCTTGCGCCGCGATCGCTCCGCCCGGCACCGCGGCGTAGTTGGTCGCCGCGACCACCGCCGCGCTCCCGTCAGCCGCCTGACCCAACGCGACGATTCGCTCCGCAACCTCGTCGGACCACCTCCGGGCTGAGTCCGCCAAGGCGTCGAGCTGCTCATGAAGCGGCTTGAACTCGCGCCCCCGAACGTTCCAGTGAAGCTGCTTGGCGTCCAGGGAGATCCGAATGAACTCCTGGAGCGAAGCCTGAAGCGGCGATACGGTAGCTGCCTCCGCTTTCTCGCCAAGAATCCTGAATGCCGACATCGTTACCTCCTGAGCTAGACAATATAGTTACTAACAACCATTGTTTGTTACTGGTTATTTCCGGTTCTTTAGGATTCGCTGATTGCCGCCCTCCTCCTTCGTGGATAGGATATTGAAGTGACCGACCTCGACCCCGATTCGCCAGAGAGCAAGGCCCTCTTCCGCCCCGCCGATCTGGAAGGCTTTGATTACGGCCGCGACCTTGGCGACCCCGGCAGCTTTCCATTTGCTCGCGGCATCTACCCATCGATGTACCGCTCTCGGCTGTGGACGATGCGCCAGTACGCCGGTTTTGGAACGGCGACCGCTACCAACGAACGCTTCAAGTTTTTGTTAGAGGCGGGCCAGACCGGCCTCTCCTGCGCCTTCGACCTTCCCACCCAGATGGGTTTTGACTCCGACCATCCGCGGGCCGACGGCGAGGTTGGCAGGGTAGGCGTCTCGATATCGACTCTGGAGGACATGCACCTTCTCCTCGACGGCCTCCCCCTTGGCCAGGTTACCACTTCGATGACGATCAACGCCACCGCCGCAATCCTCCTCCTCTTCTACCAGATAGTCGCCGAGCAGAGCGGCGTCTCCGCTACCAAGCTTGGCGGCACCATCCAGAACGACATTCTCAAGGAGTACGTGGCCCGCGGAACTTACATCTATCCGCCGAGGCCGAGCATGCGGCTGGTGACCGACACCTTTGCCTACTGCCAGGCCGAACTGCCCAAGTGGAACACGATCTCGATCTCTGGCTACCACATCCGCGAGGCCGGCTCGACGGCCTCCCAAGAGATCGCCTTCACCATCGCCAACGGGATAACATACGTGGAGGCGGCGCTGGCAGCTGGCCTCGAGGTGGACGCCTTCGCCCCCCGACTCAGCTTCTTCTGGAATGCCCACAACCACCTCTTCGAAGAGGTGGCGAAGTTCCGGGCGGCGAGGAGGATGTGGGCACGGATCATGCGCGACCGCTTCCACGCGACGGACGAGCGCAGCTGGTTGATGCGCTTCCACACCCAGACCGGAGGGTCAACACTGACTGCACAGCAGCCCGAAGTAAACACGGTCCGGGTTGCGATACAAGCCCTCTCCGCGGTTCTGGGCGGAACCCAGAGCCTCCACACCAACTCCTTCGACGAAGCACTGGGGCTCCCCACCGAGGCATCTGCCAAGCTCGCCCTGCGGACCCAGCAGGTGATTGCCCACGAGACCGGCGCAACCGACACACCGGACCCGCTCGCCGGGTCGTACTACGTCGAGAGCCTAACCAACCAGGTCGAGAAGGAAGCGCTTAGGTACCTTGAAGAGATCGAAGGTCTCGGGGGGGCAGTTGCTGCCATCGAAGCCGGTTATATGCAGGACGAGATCGAGAAGGCAGCTTACGCTTACTCGAAGTCGATCGACGAGGGGTCTCGGATCATCGTAGGGGTAAACCGATACTCCGGCGACGGCGGGGAAGCCGCCAAGGCCTTCCCGATCGACCCCAAGCTCCAAGACGAACAGATCGCCAGGGTAAAGCGGTTTCGAGCCAACCGGGACCAGGAGGCGCTAGACCAAAAACTGGCAGAAGTCTCCCGTGTCGCCCGTGACGGCGGCAACTTGCTCTACCCGATGAAGGCCGCCCTCGTCGCGCGGGCAACGCTGGGGGAGGTCTCCGACACCCTCCGGGAGGTCTTTGGCACCTACCGGGAGTAGGAACGTGCCGAACCGTCAGCTATCCACCCTCGACCTTTTGAGCAGCAGGAGAAAGTCGCCGGCCGCGAGAATCGGATCGGAACCCAACCCCATGTCCACCTTGCCCGACCGGACCGCACCCAACACCAGCCCCTCCTCCTCGGATCGCACCGTGCTGAGCGCCTTCCCCACCGTCTCGCCGGCTACCGAAAGTTCCTGGAAGTAGAAGTCTGTAGAGCTGACCATCTCCAGAAGCAGGTCCCCTGCGTGCGGCGTCTCTATGCTCTTTGCAAGGGTGTGCCCCAGCAACTCCTCAACCGATAACGTCGTTGCCACGCCCAGGTCGGAGAGTGCGGCTGCTATCCGTGCCGACCCGGCGACGGCAATGATCGGGACAGTGGGCGCGAGGTGCCGCAACACCACCGCTATCAGGAGAGCGTCCTTGTCGTCCTCCACGGCAATCAACAGCCGAGATGCCCGATTTGGCTCCGACTGCGCAAGCACCGGCTCAAGCGTGGGGTCACCATGGATCACGCTCACTTGGGAAGGAAGGTGGCCCAGGTCCCCCTCAGCCACCACGACCACTCGGTCGCCGGCCGCGCACACCTCGCTTACCAGCCTCCGCACCGCAGCATGCATGCCGTAGATCGCAACAAAGTCTCCTTTGGGGGCGCTCTCTCTCACGTGCAAGAGCCTAGCCAGGCGCGCCGAAGTCAATGAGGCAGAAAGAAAGGCAAAAGCGGCTCCAAAAAGCGGTATCGCGGTAAGCATTACCGCCACAGCGACAACCCGCCCCGCGGTGTTGTGGGGAGTGACGTCGCCGTAGCCGACGGTGGTCGCGGTGGTCACAGCCCAGTAGAGGCCGATCCCGTACCCGACATGCTGGGTTATCGCAAAAGCAAGCGCGCCGGCAAGAACCATCACGACTGCGACCGCCACCAGCGCCGCCGACTGGGAACGCTTCGCCTTCACCAGCAGAATAGCGATCAGCGCCGGCACCGCGACCCGTCCCCAACTTCATTGAAAAGCGGCAGCGAACGCCGCTCGGGCTTACGTAACGATCTCCGACACCGCACCTTCTGAATGCTAGCTAGCGGACCCCCGGGGACGGGGCGACACCGGAATTTCGGCGTGGCCAAAAATCCACAATCGCAAACAGCTACGCTTATGACCTCAGTTACAATTCTTTACATGCTATGCTATTCCATAGCATAGCATTACAACGGTCTCCAAGGAGGGAAGATGACCGAAGCGATCCTGCCACCAATCATCACGGTTGAGCCATGGATGATCCCAAATTGCGGCGAAACGCGCTGGCCGATCCGATCCAAACAGGTGGAGCTGTTCTGGCTGCCCGTCCTCGGGCCCTCGGCAATCGCTCTGCTGCGGCGGCTCGATCTGATCGTCGCCACTTCAACGCGGCCGGTGACCCTGGAGACCGAGGAGCTCGCCTCGTCGCTGGGTTTAAGAAGAAGCTACGGCCGTGCCAGCCTGCTCGAGCGCGCAATGGAGCGCTGCATCGCCTTCCGTGCCATCCGAGAGCAGAGGAGCAGCTGCTACGAAGTTCGCCAACACCTTCCGGCCCTGAACCCGCGCCAAATCCGAAGGCTTCCTCCAGCCCTGAAACGGCTGTACACCGCAAACCCCGACTTTGCCGCCTACCGGGTCTTGGCTGACGCTCAAGGCCGCATCCACCAGTTGGTCTCGACATTGATCGGGCTAGACGTGCCTCTGCCCGGTATCGTGGAGCAACTGGAGGGCCTCGGCTACCCGGCGGATCAGATCGAAGCGGTCTTCGCGGCCATTACGCCCCAACCAGCGGCAAACCGGTGACGGCCGGTCTCCGCAATCGGGCTACAGGCCGGCAAGCCAGCTGAGAAAGGTCATCACCCCAAAGCCAGTCCCGCCCTGGCGAATCCATCCCCGATCCGACTCGGCACGCGCCGGGCCGGCGACATCGAGGTGAGCCCACCGCGCACCGGCGGCGAAGCGCTGCAGAAGCAGCCCGGCCGAGATCGTGCCAGCGCTTCCAGTCTTGCCGATGTTCTTCATATCCGCGATCTCCGATTTGATATGGGACTCGTACCGCTCGGGCAGCGGCAACGGCCACAAGGGCTCAGCCGCCGCGGCGCCGGCCGCCTGCAACGCCGCCACCAGCGTCTCGTCGTTGCCCATCACCCCGCCAATCTCATCGCCGAGGGCCACAACGCAAGCACCAGTCAGGGTCGCGATATCCACCACCGTCGCGCTCCCCTCTTCGATGGCGAGCGCAATCCCATCCGCAAGAACAAGTCGGCCCTCAGCGTCGGTATTGAGAACCTCTATGGTCCTCCCCGACCTGGTGATCAAGACGTCCCCAGGCTTTTGCGCCGAACCTGACGGAAGATTCTCGGTGAGCATCATGTACCCGTGCACCTCGACTTCGAAACCAAGCTCAGGCAGCGTGGAGAGGGCGGCGAGAACTGCCGCGGCGCCCGACATGTCGGTCTTCATCGTCATCATCGACCCCGGCTGCTTGAGCGATAGCCCTCCAGAGTCGAACGTAATCCCCTTGCCCACCAGCGCTACGCGCTCCTTTGCCGCTTCTGGGACGTAGCTCAGCTTCACCACGCGGGGAGGTTGATCAGAGCCGGCCGCAACCCCGAGAAGGCCACCGAGCCGTTCGCGGCGGCACTCCTCCTCGTCCCAGAGCCGGATCTGGAGACCAGCGTTCGCGGCGATACTCTCTGCAATCTCGGCAAAGCGCGAGGGGGTCATTACCGAGGGAGGTTCGTTGACCAGATCGCGCGCCAGAGCTACTCCGGAGGCGACGGCCTTTGCCCGCGCCACCACCGCCTCAACGCTGGCAGTAGTCTCTACCAGGACCGAAGCCGGGTAGGACCGCTCTGGTTTAGACGCCTGCCGGTACTGATCGAAACGATATCCCGCAAGATGCAAGCCAAGCAAGAACTGCTCCAACTCGGCATCAGAGAGTGCGGGAAGCGCCACCACAACGTGCTCCATGCCCAGCCGGGCGGCCTCGTCGACGACGCTACCCGCCGCAGACCGGATCGACTCCGAATCCCTGGTCGAGATCGTGCCGGTAAAGACTACGCGATCCCCGCTGGCCTCGGCACGGAACTTGACCTCGCCACCCTGGCCCTCGCCCTCCGGCCGGAGCCGGAAGTTGCCGTCCTCGCTCCCAGTGGCCTCCCCGACCTCGATCGACACCGCCAGCGGCACCTGCCACCTCCATCCTCGTTACTGTTGCCAACCTAGCCGCCACCGCCACCCGCGGACTACACTTCCTTGAACCTTAGGATGCTCTCGTCCTGCCACCGGGCCAGCGCCCAGAGCAGATCCGAGAGCCGGTTTAGATAGATCTGAACCTGGGAACCCGGCGTCTCCCGGCTAAAGGCCACGCTTAGCCTCTCGGCGCGCCGCGCCACCGTCCGGGCGTGATCGAGATGGGCGGAGATCACCGTTTGGCCGGGGACCACGAAGTCGCGAGGCATCTGGAAGCGCGCCGAGTAGTCGTCGATAAGCCGCTCCAACGCTTCGACCATGCTCGGATCCACCAGCGTCTGGCCGGCCTTCAACTTCCTACGGTTCTCCGAAAGCGTCGCCACCTCGGCCATTAGAATCCATAGATCGCGGGCCAGCTTGGTGCACACCCCGGCCAGCTCCCCGCCACCAGCTACCGCCCGAACCAACCCGATCAGCGCCTGGGTCTCGTCAATCGCCCCGTTGAGCATCACCCGCGGAGCATCCTTGGGGAGCCGGCCGCCAAAAAGCATCCCGGTCGTGCCGTCGTCGCCGGTCCTGGTGTAGATCTTCACTCCCCACCCTTTCGATCACCCATAGCGCACCATTAGCCTATTCTCGTATGAAAAGCTACCGAGAGCTTCTGACCGAGAAGGTCATCGTCTTCGACGGCGCGATGGGTACGAACCTCCAGCTGCTCGGATTGAACGCGGACGACTTCGGAGGCGCCGAGTACGAGGGTTGCAACGAACTCCTGGTCAAGACCAAACCAAGCGCAGTAGCCGGCATCCACGAGGCTTTCCTCGCCGCCGGAGTTGACGTCATCGAGACCAATAGCTTTGGATCGCTCGCGCCAGTGCTGGCAGAGTACGGACTCGCGAGCGAAGCCTACCGGCTGAACCTGGAGAGCGCCAAGCTGGCGCGGACAGTGGCCAACGACTTCTCCACCCCCGACCATCCTCGCCTAGTCGCCGGCTCCATGGGTCCGGGCACCAAACTCCCCTCGCTCGGGCAGATCAGCTTCGCCGCTCTGAGCCGCGCCTACCAGGAGCAAGCGGCCGGCCTCATCGACGGCGGCGTCGATCTCCTACTGGTTGAGACGATCTACGACCTGCTCTCCGCCAAAGCCGCTGTTGCCGGCGCGAGGCGGGCGATGGCCGAGGCTGGGCGCGAGTTGCCACTCCAGCTCCAAGTAACCATCGAACTCACCGGGCGGATGCTCCCAGGCACGGAGATCGGCGCCGCCCTCTCCTCCCTTGCCCCATTGAAACCGGCGGTTCTCGGGATCAACTGCGCCACCGGCCCGGCAGAGATGGGCGAGCACCTCCGCTTCCTCGCCGAATCGAGCCCCATCCCGATCTCCTGCCTCCCCAATGCCGGCCTCCCATCGATCGTTGACGGAACCATGCACTACGACCTCACCCCGGAGCAGCTCGCCAGCTACCACCGGCATTTCGTCTCCGACTTCGGAGTCTCCGTGGTCGGCGGGTGCTGTGGTACCACCCCCGAGCACCTCCGCCAGGTGGTGGAGCAGGTATCCGGAAAGGAACCAGTCGCCAGAGCGCCGAAGTTGGAGCCCCAGATCACCTCGCTCTACTCCCCGGTCTCGCTTCGGCAAGAGCTGGCGGTCACCGCCATCGGGGAGCGGACCAACGCCAACGGGAGCCGGCGTTTCCGCGAGGCGATGCTGCGCCGGGAGTGGGATACGTGTGTCCGGATGGCGCAAGAGCAAGTCTCCGACGGGGCACACATGATCGACCTCTGCGTCGACTACACCGGGGAGGATGGCCGATCCAACATCGCCGAGTTGGCGTCGCGGCTCGCGACCGCCTCCACCCTGCCCTTGGTGATCGACTCAACCGAGGCCGAAGTAATCGAGGAAGCTCTACAACACATCGGCGGCAGGTCGATCCTCAACTCGGTCAATCTCGAAGAGGGATCGGAGCCGGGCACCAGACTGGAGCGGTTTTTGACGCTGGCAAGCCGTTACGGCGCCGCCGTGATCGCAACCTGCATCGACGAAGTTGGCCAGGCGCGAACCGCGCAGTGGAAGCTCGAAGCCGCTTCGAAGATATACGCAATCGCCACCGGGGAGTTCGGCCTCGCGCCGGAGGACATCATCTTCGATCCGCTGGTGCTTCCGATCACGACCGGGATGGAGGAGTCTCGACGCGACGCCCTAGAGACGATTGAGGGGATTCGGCTGATCTCAGAGCGGTTTCCACGGTCCCAGACCGTTATTGGCCTCTCCAACGTCTCCTTCGGGCTTGCCACCGCGGCGAGGGAGGCACTCAACTCGGTCTTTTTGGAGGAGTGCCGTAAAGCCGGCCTCACCATGGCGATCCTCCACCCGTCGCGGATCATCCCTCTC
Source organism: Actinomycetes bacterium (assembly GCA_021819205.1). Taxonomy (GTDB): domain Bacteria; phylum Actinomycetota; class Acidimicrobiia; order Acidimicrobiales; family Acidimicrobiaceae; genus JAKARV01. The sequence goes on from JAKARV010000003.1 coordinate 62,049, forward strand.
GCCAAGATCCCCGCCGACGTTCGCGACGTCTGCTTGGACCTGATCTACGACCGCCGGGAGGCCTACGACCCCCTAGCCCGCCTGATCGAGCTGTTCGAGTCCGCGGGAAGCCTCCGCGACTCTGGTCCGGTCCTGGCCGATCTGCCGCTTAAAGAACGCCTCTACCGGCGCATCGTCGATGGGAACCGCACCGGGCTGCTTGAGGACCTCGATGCTGCCTTGGAGGCGGGAGAGCGGCCCCTCGAGATCATCAACGAGACCTTGCTACCAGCAATGGCCGAGGTTGGCGACCTCTTCGGCTCCGGAAAGATGCAGCTTCCCTTCGTCCTTTCGTCGGCGGAGACGATGAAACAGGCGGTTGCCCACCTCGAGCCGCGCATGGAGCGTTCCAAGAGCGCGAATCGCGGCACCATCGTCCTCGCCACCGTGAAGGGCGACGTCCACGACATCGGCAAGAACCTGGTGGACATCATCCTCACCAACAATGGTTACACCGTCCACAACCTCGGGATCAAGGTTTCGATCGGCGAAATGGTTCAAGCCGCCCAGGAAAGCGCGGCCGACGCCATCGGCATGAGTGGACTTTTGGTAAAGTCCACTCTGGTAATGCGGGACAACCTCGTGGAGCTCAACGACCGCAACCTCTCCGATATCCCGGTCATCCTCGGTGGTGCCGCGCTGACGCGCACCTTCGTGGAACGCGACCTTCGCGAAATTTACCGGGGGCGGCTCTTCTATGGCAAGGACGCCTTCGAAGGCCTGTCGGTGATGGACAAGCTTGCAAAGATCAAGTCGGGAGAGCTGGTCGACGAGAGCCTCGGACGCATCGTTAAAGTCTCCTCGGTCGCCAAAACCCGGCTCCACCGGGAGCGGCCCGCCGGATCGACGGAGCGCTCAGGCAGCGTCGCCGTCGACAATCCGGTCTTTACGCCACCATTCCTGGGCACTCGGATAGTCAAGGGCGTAGCGCTCGAGGAGATCGCCCACTACTTAAACGAGACCGCCCTCTTCCGGCACCAGTGGGGCTACCGCCCCAATCCGGACGAGAGCGATGCCGACTTCAAGTCCCGGCTCCGGCTTGAGCTGCGCAAGCAACTCGATCGCGCCCGCACCGACCAAATCCTCAATCCCCAGCTGGTATACGGGTACTTCCCCGCCCAGTCGGCGGGGAACGAACTCGTCATCTACGATCCAAACAGTACGGGAAGCGAACTCGCGCGCTTCAACTTTCCCCGGCAGGCCGGGGGAGACCACCTCTGCATCGCCGACTTCTTCCGGCCGGTGGCTTCCAGGGAGATGGACTACGCCGCCTTCCACGTCGTGACCATGGGAAGGGCTGTATCCGAAGCGGCCGCCGGCTACTTCGCCTCCAACCGTTACCAGGACTACCTCCACCTCCACGGCCTCGGAGTCGAGATGACCGAGGCGCTCGCCGAACTTTGGCACGCTCGGATCCGGGACGAATGGGGATTCGGGGATGAGGACGGGCCGACGCTTGCCGGGCTTTTCAAGCAGTCCTATCGGGGCGGGCGCTACTCGTGGGGCTATCCAGCCTGCCCAGACCTGGAGGACAACGGTACCGTAGTCTCCCTCCTCGGTGCCGATCGGATCGGTGTATCCGTCTCCGACACCTTCCAACTCGAGCCGGAGCAGACCACCACCGCGATCATCTTGCACCATCCGCAGGCCAAGTACTTCATCGCTTGACCCACCTTGAGCTCACCCGTCTGAATGAACGCTTAACGCCGCCACCAGCGCATCGGGTCAAAGCCGCAGGTACCAGCGAACTATGCTCGCATAAGTGAACTTACAATCCTGGAGTGCCCGTCTCCGGCCGGTGGCGGTACTTGACCCACTCCAGCAGGATACGCTACTCTACTTCGGCTCTACGGTCCTTGCGGCTTCGAACTTCTTTGTCGCCGCGGGCCTGGACTACCGGCAGTGGGGGCTCATCGCCATGGTGCCATACTCCTGCGCTACCGTGCTCTCTTTTATCCTCCGCAGATCGCAAATGGATGCCGCCTTTCGGACCTCGATGCGGCGAGCTCTCGCCGTGGCGGTGTTCATGCTGGCGGTTCTGCTCCCCCTGGCCCTGCTCGTTGTCCAGCGGGCGCAAGCGACCCCCGGAGTGCACGCCCAGGCCGAGGTTGCGGTGATCGAGCGCTGCGGTGACCGGGTCGCCGCCAACCAAAACTGCTACCTCGCCAACCCGACTACCGCGGGCTTTGGTGTCGCGAGCGCCTCCCGGGTACTCGACTCCAAAGCCTTCGTCCCCTACCTTCCGGCAATGGCGATCTTCGGGCTTCCCAACGCTGCGCCAATCCCCACCCCGCTGCGCGACGCCCGGGTATGGATGGCCACCTTTTCTCTGGTGGTCGTGGTCAGCGCGCTGGCCATCTCCGGACTGGGGTCCGAGGCGCGCTGGCGCATCTTCCAGGTCGCCTTGGTCCTTCCCACTGGAGCATTGCCGATGGTGACCGGAGGGGACGACCTGCCCGTGCTCTCGCTGCTGCTTCTCTCCGCCGTTCTCCTCAACCGGAAGCGATGGCTTCCCTCTGGTCTCGCCATGGGAGTTGCGGTGGCAATGAAGCTAACAGCTTGGCCGGTGGCGCTCCTCTTTGCGCTGGCGATGCTGCGCAACCGGCAAGGACTGCGCTCGTACGCTTCGGGGGTGTTTGCGATTGCGCTGCCGATACTGGCGGCCGGGACCCTGGTCAACCCAAAGGCATTCCTGGTCAACGAGCTTCTCTTCCCCTTGGGCCTGACCGCAATCAAATCACCCGCCCAGAGCCCCCTGCTGGGACAGGCGATCTTCTCGCTATTGCCGAAGTATCACCTCCAGGTGGACGCCGTTCTTGTTGCCGCCGGGGCGCTGGCGATGCTCTTCATCTACCGTCTGCTCAAACCCCGGACTTTAGATGCCGTCCTCGCCCTCGCTGCTGCCGGCTTTGTCGTCGCCACGGTTCTCGCGCCGGCAACCCGGTTCGGCTACCTCATCTATCCGGCAAACCTGGCACTCTGGGCAGGAATCTTTTACTCTCAGCGTCCAGCGGCAACCCCAGTTTTTGATATTCGCGACGGCGACGGTATCACCGAAGACCGCGAGTTTCTCGGAGTCTTGGGTTCCGACTAGCAGTGGGGCGCTGGCAACTCTGGCGCTTCGGCAGACAAAATAAAGCGGGTTTCATCCGCCATTCGCCTTCTCCGCTCGCGTAGTCCAAAAACCCAAGTTGACGCTGACTCCCCCTTCGGCCACCACCGCAAGTTATTGCCAAGCTGCATTTTGCAGTATTCTCTTATGAAGAATCGTTTTTGGAGAGTGCAGTGCCACTCGGCAAGGCCATAGTTAGCTGGATTCAGGACGTCAGGAAGAGGCTTATTTTGACGATGGACGAGAACCTACACAGGACTCGCTACCCACAACCCTTTATCAAGCGGCGGCTGCCCCATAAGCGTGGGGCTACGGAGCAGCCCAACGCCACCGGCGACGGGGATGCCGAGCTCACCATGAAGTTCTGGTTCTTTTTGCTGCTTACCGGCATCGGCGCCGGCCTCGGTGGCGACCTTATGATGGTCTTCCTCTTCACTACCCAGCACCTCGCGTACCACTACAACATCGGATCTTTTCAGGCCGCCGTGGGAAGAGCGGCCCCAAGCTACCGGGTATACATGCTGATGCTTGCTGGAGCGATCGGCGGTATCGCCTGGTACTTGATAAGCCGCTTCACCAAGGGTGAAAAGTCAGAGGTTGACGACGTGGTGTGGGAGCGCCGGGGTGAACTCTCCCCCCGCAAGAGCATACTGGTCTCGATAGTGCAGGAGATCGTGATCGGTCTCGGGGCCTCCCTGGGAAGGGAGGCGGCTCCGAAGCTGATGGGCGCGCTCTCCGGCTCCACCGTTGGCAAGTGGGGCAAGCTCACTCCGGCACAACGCCGTCTTCTCATCGCGTGTGGCGCCGGAGCCGGCCTCGCCGCCGTCTACAACATCCCGCTCGGAGGGGCGCTCTTCACCGCCGAGGTGATGCTCGGGGAGATCACGATTCCCACAGTGCTGCCCGCCCTCGCGACCTCGGTCATCGCCACGGTCGTCGCCTTCCTCTACCTTCCCGACCGCCCTACCTACCTTGGAGTTCCCAACTTCCCGTTCCACACCTCGGAGCTGATCTTCTCGATCATCGCCGGTCCATTGATCGGGCTTTTCGCCGTCGGCTTCATCCGTCTGATCGGCGTGATCAGCCACCACCGGCTCACCGGCAAGATGGCTATCTTCGGCGTCCTGGCGGCATTCACAATTACCGGGCTCATCGGCATGAAGTACTACCAGATCTTCGGGAACGGAAAGGACATGGCCCACTCCGTACTAACCGGCCACATCGGCGCGCTATCGCTCCTGGTGGCGCTGGTGCTGCTCAAACCTCTGGTCACCACGATATCGCTGGGCGGAGGCGGTTCCGGAGGCCTTTTCACCCCGACCCTCTCAACCGGGGCGGTCCTCGGCGGCCTCCTGGGCGGGCTGTGGATCATCCTCTTTCCAGGGAGCGGCTCGATCGGCGCCTTCGCGTTGATCGGCGCGGCGGCGATGATGGGCGCAGGTCTCCAAGCGCCATTCGCCGCGATTGCAATGGTATTAGAATTGACGCTATCGGGCTTTCATTTGATTATACCACTGATAATCGCTACGTTCTTGGCAACGCTGGTCGCAAGGCAGCTCGACGGCTACTCGATCTACTCAGCCCGGCTATCGGAGAAGGGCGGCGGAGAGTAGCCGCCGTCACGAACTCCCCATTCGGGTAGCCCGGCTATCCCCGGCGCAACCGGGCACCAAGCCCGGCGGCGGCGGCATCCACCGACTCGATCAACTTCCGGGTGATCGCCTCGCCGATGACCCCCTCCGGTGACTCGAGCCGAGCCCTGAGCCCCAGGTAGCTGTCGCCATCGGTCTCTGGGGTATAGCGGTCGAAGACGAATAGATCCTGGCAAAGCGGCCCGAGCGCGCTGCTAACCGCTGCGTGAAGGTCCATGATCGACACCCCGTGCGGGACCGCAAAGGAGAAGTCCAGATCCGACGAGGTATAGACCGACGGCGGCAAGATCTGGCCCGGCCCTGAACCCGCAGAAAGAAAGTCGAGGTCGATCTCCAGATATCCATACCTGGGAAAATTAACCTGCTCGGCTGGAATTTGCCCACCGCCGGCAACCTGGCTTCTCAGTAGCTCTCCGGCCACCCCGACCACTGAGCCGTTCCCATCAAGCAGCGCACACGACCTCGTCGGATGGAGCGATGGCCACCATGACCCGCCGATCGTACCCTGCTCGGCTACGCGCAGCGCACCGGGACGGCAAAAGTCGCGAAGGCTCGCGAGAGTCGAACCGATCGCCTCCAGACCGTTGTCGCCATCCGTAGCAGCCAGCACCGCAAGCCGTCTCGTCTCCCTCGGCAAGCCTCCGGAACCCCCGTCTTGGCTAAACACCGGACCAATCTCAAAGAGGTTAACCATTGGCATTCGCCGTGCAACGTTGTATCGAAGCGCCCGCAAGAGGCCGGCGAGCACGGTCACCCTCAACGTCGACTCCAGGGCCGAGATCGGATCGGAGAGCGCCACCCAACCGGAAGAGGTCCCCGCGTCCAGCTGCTCGCCGGGTGCAACCAGGGTGGCTGGCCAGGATTCGTAAAATCCCATGCCAACGAGCAACTCGCGGAGCTGCCGTTCGAAGCGCTGGACTGGAGTAAGGCCAACTCCCGGGCCCCGCAGCATCTTCGAAGCAACCCGGGCGTAGCCAAAGTGCCTGGCCACCTCCTCGATCACGTCGTGTGGACCGGTTATGTCTGGCCGGTAGAGCGGGGGGGTGACGACAAAGCCACCCTCTCCGGGCTGGCAATCGAGCCCGATGGCCTCCAGCGGGCCGGAGCGATCGAACACGGCAAGGAGCGCCTCCAGATCGTCGTGGCCTATCGTAGCCATAACTTTGCGCGTCTCCACCCAGATCGGCTCGGGAAGGGTATAAGTAGAGGCGTGAACCAGAGCGGTCGGGACATCGAGCCCGGTCAGCTGCGTAAACCTGAAAATTGCTCGCTCGGCGATGCTCGGGTCGACGCCACGCTCGAAGCGGGCGGAAGCTTCACTGCGGAGCCCAAGCCGCTTGGAGGTCCGCGCAATCCGGGCCCGGTCGAAGTGGGCAACCTCAAGGAGCATCCGAGTGGTCCCTCCGGTAATCTCGGTCTCCCTGCCACCCATGATCCCGGCGATCCCAATGGGTGCGCCACGCCCATCCGCTATGCAGATGTCCTCGGGACCCAGGGTTCGCTCAATACCGTCAAGCGTAGTAATTTGCTCGCCGGGAGCCGCAGCGCGCACGGCGATCGCTCCTCCAGAAAGGCGGTCGAGATCGTAAGGGTGGCTAGGTTGTCCGATCTCGAGCATCACGTAGTTGCTGGCGTCTACCAACGGAGAGATCGACCGCATTCCACAGAGTTCGAGCCTCCTCGCCAACTTGGCCGGGAAGCTGGCCGCCTCGACCCCGGAGAACTCCGCGGTGACCAGCCGGTCACAGAGCGCCGAGTCCACCTTAAAGGGATTCGCCGGCTCGGCCACCGTCACCGGCACAAGCTCGGGTTCGAAAAAAGAGACCCGCAGCCACGCGGCGAGATCCCTCGCCACCCCCATGACCGAGTTCGCATCGGGGCGGTTTGCCTCGATCGCGAGGTCGATCACCACATCGTCCTCGAGACCGAGGTGGCTGGCGAGACTCTCGCCCACCGGAGCCGAAGCGTCAAGGATGAGCAGGCCACCCGATTCCAACGATATCCCTACCTCGGCCGGCGAGCAGAGCATCCCCTCCGAGGCCACACCCTTCAGTCGCCGGGAGCCGATGTTAAGGCCGTTGGGCAATGTAGTACCCGGCTTGGCCAAAGGAACCTTGTCGCCAACTTGGAAGTTCCACGCGCCGCAGACCACCGGCCGGAGCGGGCCCTCCCCATCGTCGACACGGGTAAGCCGAATCTTGTCCGCCCCCTCGATCTCGCTGATCTCGAGCACTTCGGCAACCACGACCCCATCGAGGCCCGCCGGAACAATTTCGACACCCTCCACCACCATGCCCAGCTCGTTGAGCGCGCCAACCAGCGCCACCACCCGCTCATCCCGGGAAGAACCGATCGGATCACCGTCAAAGCCAAGGGTCGAGAGGTCGACAAACTCTCTCAACCACTGAAGAGTAACCTTCATCTTCTCCCCCTGAACTGCGCGAGAATCCTGAGATCGTTTTCGGGGAGCACTCTCATATCGGGCAGGCCAGCCCGCATCTGTGCCAGCCTGTCGATACCGAAACCAAAGGCAAAACCGCTGTAGACCTCCGGGTCGATCCCAACCGCCTCAAAAACCTTCGGGTGGACCATTCCCGAACCGCCAAGCTCGATCCAGCCGGTACCCGAGCAGGTCCGGCAGCCTGATCCTCCGCAGATCGTGCAGGTGATTTCGAACTCCGCCGACGGCTCCGTGAAAGGGAAGTAGGCGGGACGGAGCCGTGCCTTGATCGACGGTCCGAAGTAGGCGGAGGTAAAGCTCTCAATGGTGGCCTTCAAGTTGGCAAAGGAAATTCCCTCGTCGACCACGAGCGCCTCTATCTGGTGAAATGCGGGGGTGTGCCGCGCATCTGGAGTGTCGCGCCGATAGACGCGGCCAGGCGCTATGGCGTAGATCGGGGGCTTTTGGGCCTGCATCAGCCGGATCTGGACCGGAGAGGTGTGCGTTCTGAGCAGCGTCGACTCCTCATCGCCAAAGTCGAGGAAGAAGGAGTCCTGCGAAGCACGCGCCGGATGAAACTTGGGGATATTGAGGGCTTCAAAGTTGTTCCACTCCGACTCCACTTCCGGTCCCTCGGTAACCGCGTACCCGAGAGCGACAAAAATGTCTTCAAGCTCCATGCGGGTCATGGTGATGAGGTGCAACGATCCGATGCCCTCGTATCGGCTCCGACAGAGATAGCCTCCAACGTCGTCCCGCTCTGCCTCGAGGGTTGCCTCGACTTCCTGGGCAAGGACCGCAGCCGATGCCGCCTCCAACGCCGAGTCCAGCTGCGACCGGAGCTCCTGGAGCTGGCGGCCGACCTCGGGGCGGAGGGCAGGGTCAATGGCCTTCATCGACCGGTATAGAGAGCTCAAGGGTGATCCGCGGTCGCCAGCAGCTTCGCGGAGTTTGGAAAGTTCCGCACCACTGGCAACCCTGGCCGCCCGGCCAACGAGCTCCTCTACCCACCTCTTGGCCTCATTGAGGCCGCCTCCGGTTTCCAAATCTCCTCCTACCCAGCGCCTGCCACCTAGGCTAGCAATCCCGTCTTCCAGCTCAAGACCGCCAGCGCCACCGATACCGCAGCCGCCGCGTTGAGCGACTCGACCTGCCGCTGCTGCGGAATCCGCACCTCGCGATCGATAACACTCCGAATCTCGGCGCTCAAGCCCGACCCCTCCGACCCCACCACCAAACAGGCGCGGTCGATGCCGGAGAGATCCCAAACCGACTCACCGGACATCTCCAACCCCAGAAGCAAAAAACCCTGGCCTCTAAGGTTCGAGAGACCGTCTTCGAGGACGGGAACCTCGGCGACCTCGACCTTGCGCAAAAAGCCAGCCGAGGCCCTGACCACCTTTGGCGAGAACGGATCCACGGCACCCGGCGCAGCCAACAAAAGCGGCCGCGGAAAGAAAGCCGCGGCCGCCCTGATCATAGCCCCAAGATTGCCCGGGTCTTGAACGCCCGCAGGAGCCAGCGCCAACCTCCCCTGGTACTCGCCGACCTCGACCACCCGCCGCTCTACCAACGAAAGGAACCCGTCAGGAGTGGTGAGTGTGGATACGCTGGCAAAGGCGCGCCGCGATAGGATCCACACCTCCGCTTCCAGCGCCTCCAGCCAAGCCAACACTTCCGGATCGGACGCCGCCCGCTCATCTACGTAGAGTGCAACCGCCCGATCCGCATCCTCGATCACGAACCGCCTGCCTTCGATCACGTAAAGCCCGGCAGACCGGCGCGCAGAACGCTTGGCCCTGAGATCACGGAGAAGGGCTAGTCTCGGGTTCTGCGGCGAGTCGATGCGCCTAATCGGCTAGGCCTCGCTCTTCCGCGACTCCTCGACGAGCTTCGCGAAGGCTCCCGGGTCGCTTACGGCAAGGTCGGCCAGGATCTTCCGGTCTACCTCGATGCCGGCGAGCTTGAGCCCGTGCATCAGCTGCGAGTAGGTGGAACCGTTGATGCGGGCGCCGGCGTTGATCCTCTGGATCCACAGGCGACGGAACTCGCCCTTGCGCGCCCGTCGGTCCCTATAGGCGTACTGGAGGGAGTGCATGACCTGCTCGTGAGCTGCACGATAGCTCCTGCTCTTATTCCCGTAGTAACCGCTAGCTAGCTCAAGAATCTTCCGGCGATGCTTCTTCGAGTTTATCGACCGCTTAACCCTCGCCACTTTTAACCTCTCTCCTTGCAAAAACTCCGGTGGGGGATGAACCCACCATCTTCAACTCGAAAGCGCCTAGATCCCCAGCATCTTGCGGACCCGCTTGGCGTCTCCGCTCGATACCTCCGCCATCGTGTGGAGCCTGCGCATCCGCTTCGCCGGCTTCTTCTCCAGAAGGTGGGAGATGAACGCCTGCCGCCGGCGGAGCTTTCCCGATCCGGAGACCTTGAAACGCGCCTTTGCTCCCTTATCAGTCTTCATCTTTGGCATCTCTAACTCCTTTGCCCTTTCGACACGGCCAACTACCGCTGCGCCTCAACCTGTCGGACGGTCGCCCCAGCGGCCGGGGTACGCTTCTCCGGCGCAAGCACCATCAACATGTTCCGGCCGTCAAGTTTCGGAAAAACCTCCACGTGCCCAGAACCCTTCACGCCCTCGATAACCCGGTCCAAGATCTCCTGGCCAAGCTCAGGGTGGAAGATCTCCCGGCCCCGGAACATTATCGTCACCTTGACCTTGTGCCCTTCCTGCAAGAACTTGAGCACTTGCCTGGTCTTGGTGTCAAAGTCTCCGTTGCCAATCTTCGGGCGGTACTTCATCTCCTTCAGCTGCGCTGCCGACGCCTTCCGCTTCGACTCCTTCGACTTCTGCGCCTGATCGAACTTGTACTTCCCGTAGTCCATGATCTTCGCGACCGGAGGCTGCGCCATCGGCGCCACCTCAACGAGATCGAGATCCATAGCCCTAGCAATGCTCAACGCATCCGGGACCGGCTTGATGCCGAGCTGGTTGCCGTCTGGACCTACCAGGCGGACCTCTTTCGTCCGAATCTGTTCGTTGATCCGCACGCTGGACTCTTGTGGTGTTGCTATCTGGTGGCTCCCTTCTCGCACCTCATGAACCCAGGCAAGAAGCGACCGACCGACCCAGCCGCCGCGCTCGGCGAGTAGGTGGGGGCTAGGCCCCTCTTTACCACCCCAATACTCTAGCGCCGAGAGCGGCGTTTCCGTGCCAGCCGCTAGATTGGCCCAAGTGAACGAGGACGCCAAGGAGATATCCGAACTTCAGCAGGAGCTGCTGGACGCCGACCCGGCGAGCATCGTGGCCAACCACGCCTACGGTCTGTTTGAGCTTGCTGCACTCTATCTCTCCGCCACCCCGCCACGGCTCACGGAGGCTACCCTAGCCATCGACTCGCTGGCCGGCCTGATGTCTGCGGTTGAAGACCGGCTCGGCGATAGCTCCGCCGAACTCAAGGAGGCGCTTCGCCAGCTCCAGCTCGCCTACATCCAGGTGTCCCAGCTCGGCCAGGACGAGAGCTAGAGTTTCGTGAGAGAAACCACCTCTATTTCGCCGCCGTAGCTCGCCCCGATACGGCAGGCTACCCTTCTGCCGATCCCGACCGCGCGGGAACCATCGTCGATGGCGATGCAGTGGAAGCGGATCGGATTAGACCCACACGCCTCAAGCACGACCTCTCCGAGACCGGTCTCTGGATCGAATGCGGCCACCTCGCCCACGAGAATTCGAGTTCCCGAAGGTACCTGCTCAGCGGGGTGGATCCGCGGGCCTCCGGCAGCTCCCCGGGGTCGCCGCCACCAAATCTTCACGGCACGATCTTGGAGAGCGGGATCTCCAGAATGTCGGTCGCCCCATGATCTTTCAGCGATGGGATCAGCCGGTTGATGACCGAGCGGGGCACGACCGCTTCGATGGCGAATCCCGCCTTGCCGTACAGCTGCGAGATGGTTGGAGACTTCATCGCCGGCATCTCCGCGATCACCTTCTCCAAGTTGGCTTCGTCAACGTTGAGCTTAACCAGAACCTGGTCGCGCGCGGATAAAGCACCCGTAAGCAGGGTCATGATCTGCCCCATCGCGTGGGCCTTCTCCGGGTCGGCTACCGACGCTGGATTCGCGATCAACTCGGTGTAGGAGGTAAGGATCGTGTCGATCACCCGGAGACCGGCAGCCCGCAGGGCTCGGCCAGTCTCGGTGATCTCGACCACCGCGTCGGCGATCTCCGGGATCTTGGCTTCGGTGGCTCCGTAGGAGAGCAGCACCTCACCGGATACTCCGTGCCTCTCGAGGTAACGGCGGGTAAGGTTGGGGTACTCGGTCGCGACCCTGACCCCGCCAGAAAGGTCCTCGGCCCGCGACCATCCCGAGTCCCCGCCAACGGCGAGCACCACTCTAATCGGACGGGAGGTCGCCTTCGAGTAGTGGAGCACCCCCAACGAAGTGACTTGGGCTCCGGTCTCTTCGATCCAATCCCTCCCGGTTATTCCAAAGTCGAACAACCCTTCGGCCACGTAGGTCGGAATCTCCTGCGGCCGCAGAACCCTGACCTCGGTGATCCGGTGGTCGTCGATGGTCGCCCGGTAATCGACCTCGCTCGAGCGGTCGATCGCAAGATCGGCCGCCTTGAAGAGCTCGAATGTTGCCCGCTCCAGGGAGCCCTTGGGAATCACTAGGCGTAGCATCTCACTCCCCCTCCATCTTCTCTAGCGCCCGGTACAGCGATGCCAGCTTCACCACCGAGATGGCTGCTTCGTACCCTTTGTTCCCCGCTTTGCCTCCGGCGCGGTCCAGCGCTTGCTCCATGCTCTCCACGGTAAGGACACCGTTCGCAACCGGAATCCCGGTCTGGCGTTGCAGCCAAGAGATGCCAGCCGCGCTCTCTCTAACGACAACGTCGAAATGGCTGGTCTCCCCCCGGATCACCGCCCCAAGAAGGATGATTCCGCTCGGCGCCAGCGCAGCCGCAGCCCGATCGGCTGCTTGCGGCAGCTCCAGCGCGCCCGGAACCCAGACCAGCGAGATCCTCGCGCTCTCGACACCGGCATCGCGAAGGCCGGCAACGGCCCCCTCAACCAAGCGCTTCACCACCAGATCGTTGAAGCGCGACGCGACCAGGACGAAACCCTGAGAGGTATCCGCTTCGATTCTACCCTCGTACTCCGCGATCATGGTTGCCCTCCCGTGGCTAAGACAGATTGAGGATGTGGCCAAGCTTGTCGGCCTTGGTCTGCAGGTAGCGGACGTTCTCCGCTTGGGGTTGAACCTCGAGTGGAACTCGCTCCAAGATCTCGAGGCCGAATCCCGACAGACCCCCGTACTTTGCCGGATTGTTGGTCAAGAGCCGCATTCTAGTTACCCCCAGATCCACCAGGATCTGGGCCCCAATTCCGTACTCCCTGGAGTCGACCGGTAGGCCCAGCGCCTCGTTGGCTTCGACCGTATCCAACCCCTGTTCCTGAAGCGAGTAGGCCCGAAGCTTGTGGCCAAGGCCGATTCCCCGGCCCTCGTGACCCCGCAAGTATACGATAACCCCTCGTCCTGCCTCGGCGATCATCGACATCGCCTGCTGGAGCTGCGGCCCGCAGTCGCACCTGAGCGACCCGAAGGCGTCTCCAGTGAGGCACTCCGAGTGCACCCGCACCAGCAGCGGCTCGTCGCCGGAGATCTCGCCGTAGGTTAGCGCAACGTGGGTGTGCTCGTCGATGACCGACTCGTAGCCAATGCCAGTGAACTCCCCGTAAGCGGTCGGAATTCGGGCGACCGCACCGTCGATCCTGCGGACTAGCCGGTCGTAGCGGGAACGGTACCTGATCAGGTCGGCAATGGAGATTAGCGGCAGGGAGTAGGCGCGGGAGAACTTCTCCAACTCCTCCAGCCGGGCCATCCCCCGCTTGTCGGCGGTGACGATCTCGCAAAGGACCCCCGCCTCTGCCACTCCCGCCAGCTGGGCAAGATCCACCGCCGCCTCGGTATGCCCGCCGCGCTTCAAGACGCCACCCTCCCGGGCACGGAGCGGAAGGATATGTCCGGGCCGGGCCAAATCACCCGGGAGGCTCGCGGGATCCGCCAACGTCCTTATCGTTTTCGCCCGGTCGGAGGCGGAGATCCCGGTGGTGACCCCATCTTTAGCGTCAACGGTGACGGTAAAGGCGGTACGCTGCGACTCGGTATTGTTCGCCACCATCAGCGGCAGCTCCAGCCGATCAAGCAGACGGCCCCGCATCGGGACGCAGATAAGTCCCGAAGTGTGTTCGAGGAAAAAAGAGATCGACTCTGGAGTGGCGAACTCGGCCGCCATGATCAGGTCGCCCTCGTTCTCCCGCTCCTCGTCGTCGACCACCACGATCATGCCGCCGGCGCGAAACGCCGCGACTGCAGTTTCTACGGTATCAAAAGCCATGTGCGCTCTCCTGCGACTATCCGAACGCCCGGCTCCGGAGATCGATCATCCGCGCCAAGTACTTTCCAATCAGGTCAAACTCTACGTTCACCCGGCTTCCAACCTTGAGAGTCCCCAAATTCGTCCGGCGCAGCGTCTCCGGAATCAGCGCCACCTCGAAGTACGCCTCGCCAAGCGCGGAGACGGTGAGGGCAACGCCGTTTATGGTGACCGCGCCCTTCTCCACCACCAGGCTCTCGAAGCTCGCTGGAAGCGAGAGCCGAAGCGATGGCGGCTCTGCCAACACCTCGGCGGTGGAGTCGACATGGCCCTGCACCAGATTTCCATCCAGGAGCGTTCCCAAAGATATCGACTGTTCCACGTTCACCAGGTCTCCCGGAACCAGATCTCCGAGGTTCGACCGGCTAAAGGTCTCCGAAACTATCTCGACCGCAAAGTACTCCGGCTGAACCTCGACGGCGGTGAGACAGACTCCATTAACCGCAATCGACGAGCCGACCTCGATCCTCACCGGCCATGAGGCCGTCGAGAACCGGTGCTTGGAGTCCTGTTCCCCGAGGTAGGGAAGGGTCGTCGCCACAATTCCCGAAAACATCGAGTGATCCTTTCCCAAGCTTCCTGGCAAAACAGCCTACCCTCCCGGTCAGGCAAACCGCCGGGCCTGAGCACGGACCCACTCTTCGACCTCCGACAGTGCCTCGACGCCCTCGGCCGTCCTGAAGCCGATCCACAGGTCCTTTCCTACCCGCCTCTGCGACTCGAAACGGCCAAAGGAGAGATCGATATTCCAGCCCGGCACCCGAAAGGCGGAGAGACCCTCGCCAAAGATCTTGGGGGCCACAAAGATAGCCAGCTCGTCGAGGGCTCCCTTGGATATAAAGCTGCCCAGCAGGGAAGGACCCCCCTCCACCAGCACCGAGATCACTCCATCCTCGGCGAGGTCAAGCAGAAACTCGTCTGGCTCCTTCGCGGAAACCTTGAAGCCGGGCGGAACCGAATCGAGACCGGTGCGAGAGATCACCCACCTCTCCGGCTGCGGCCCATACAATCGTCCACCCCTGCGTGCAGTGAGCGCTGGACTGTCGGCGGCGAGGGTGCCGGACCCGATCACCACCGCCTGCGCCTCACGCCGGAGACGGTGAGAGGCTGCGCGGGCCTCTGCTCCGGTAACCCACTTCGACCTCTGGTTCCAATCGGTAACCTTGGCATCGAGGCTCATGGCGATCTTCCCGACGACGTACGGCCGTCCAAGGAGGCGCTGCTTCAGGTAGGGCATCAGGTCGTAGACCGGCTGGTTAGTCGGCCATCCGACGATCACCTCCACCCCGGCGGCCCGAAGGCGATCCACCCCTTTCCCTCGTACCCGGCCGTCCGGATCGATGGTGCCGACGACCACCCGGGCAATTCCGGCCTCGATGATGGCATCGGCACATGGTGGGGTACGGCCGTAGTGAACGCAAGGCTCGAGGGTGACGTACAGAGCCGCCCCCCGCGCACGCTCCTTTGCCATCCGCAAAGCCTGCACCTCGGCGTGCGGCCCGCCGGGTCTGCTGGTCCGCCCCTCCCCGACGACCTCGCCTCCGGCGACGACGGTCGCCCCTACCCACGGATTAGGAGGTGCTATCGCCCGAGACCGGCGTCCAAGGAGCAGTGCCCGCCGCATCGCCACCTCCATAACTACTCTGCCAAAGTCTTGGGGTGGGGAGCGTCCTCGCCGGCAAGCAACGACAACGCGTGCTCAAGCAGGCCGGCCACCGCCTCCAAGGACTCGATTGCTCCCCTAGGCGACCCGGGGAGATTGATGATTAGGGTCTTCCCCAGCGTGCCGGCCACCCCGCGAGAAAGGCCCCCAAGCGGGCTTGCCGATCGGGTACGCTCGGCAAGGCCAGGAGCCTCGCGCTCGATTGCCGCACGGGTCCCCTCGGGGGTGAGGTCCCGCGGGCCAAAGCCGGTACCGCCGGTGGTCAGCACGAGCCCGGCGAATCCCGTTGCCGCAGCCCCAAGCGCCGACGCGACCGTCTCCACGCCGTCGGCGATTGCGATGCGCTCCACCACCGAAAAGCCGATCTCGGCAAGTTTCACGGCAAGCAGCTCTCCCGAACGGTCCTCCCGATACCCCCCGACAACGCCGTCAGAGACCGTAATCACCTTCGCCAACATGCCTCAACCCCTCCTTAGCTCGGTACCGCCGAGGCGATGTCACCCGGCGGGCGCAACCCGCGCACAAACGCCGCAAAATCCATCTCCCCTGTCCCTTCGGGGCGTACTCGCCGCGGTACCAGAACTCCCTTGGCCATCTTCACGCCGACTCCTCCAGTGGTAAGCGGTACCAGGGTACCAAGCGCACCCGGAGGACCCTCGGCCGCCACAACCGCATCGGTAACGATCACCCTGCGAGCGCCGAAGTAAAGATAGGCGCGCTCGAGGCGGATCCTTCTCAGCGCAATCTCGGCAGACTCGGCGGGCCGGATTCGCAGATCCTCTGGTCCAATCTTCGCGGCAAAGGTCGGCTCGCCAAACTGCTCGACGCCTTCGCTAAAAAAGGCCGACGTGAACACGCCTTCCATCTGAATCAGATCGAGCCCCGCCGTGATCAGCGCGCGCCGAGCCTCCGAAAGCGACATGCCCGCTATCGAGACCGGCCGGGCGGCGAGTATCGGGCCCGCGTCCATCTCAGAAACGATCCGGATCAGGGTAACGCCGCTCTCTGTTTCGCCAGCGAGAATCGCCCTCTCGATTGGTGCCGCCCCGCGCAGATGGGGAAGAAGGGAAAAGTGGACGTTCAACAGCGGCTTAGACTCCACCAGCTTGGCCGGGAGAATCTTCCCGTACGCAACCACCAGACCAGCGTCGAAGTCGGGAAGATCGTCGAGGCTGTAGTGGACCGGAACCGCCATCGAGACCGCCAGGCGCTCGATGGCGCTTGGCTCCGCCGCCCCACGGCGGCTCCGACGCTTCGGGGGCTTGGTGACTACCGCCGCCAACTCCACCTTCAACTCGCCAAGGCGCTCAAGAAAGGGCTCGGATACCTCCCCGGTCCCAAAAAATACCGCTCTCACGGACCTAGTCGATGAGGCGCTCGCGAAGGCGTTTGCGGGCCGCCCTCCGTTCATCCGGATCCAATCTCTCGATCAGCAAAACGCCATCAAGGTGATCGAGCTCGTGTTGGAACACCCTCCCGAGAAGCTCCGAACCCTCGATCTCCACTCGTTCGCCAGCGCGCGACACCCCTCGCAGCAACACCCGATCAGGCCTCTCGATCTCCCAGTAGTAGCCCGGCACAGAGAGACACCCCTCCTCGTAGCGGAACACGCCGGAACTCTCCACGATCTCCGGGTTGATTACCGCTTCCGGCCCATCCCCAATGTCGTAGACGAAGAGCCGCTTCGAGACCCCAACCTGCGGCGCCGCGAGCCCAACCCCGGGGGCGGCGTGCATGGTCTCGATCATATCCTCGATAAGCCGATCCAGGCTCCCATCAACGTTGGCAATTTCGGCTGCCCGCTGGTTGAGAACCGGGTCGCCAACTGTGCGAATCTCAAGTAATGGCACGCCATCTAGGCTAGCTGAATAGACCGAAGCCGGCGACCGGAAGGAGTCACCCTTGGAACCGCTAGGACAGCGAAGCACCGACAACGAGCCCAGGTTTGCCAACATCTCCACCTTCGCCCGCCTTCCGCGCCTAGATCAAGTAGAACAGGCTGATATCGCAGTCGTCGGGGCCCCGTTCGACGCCGGCACCTCCTATCGGCCTGGAGCGCGCTTTGGACCGCTGGCGATCCGGAATGGATCGCAGCTGCTTCGACCCTTCGATCAAGCCCTTGGGATCAGCCCATTCAACATGGTCCAAATCGCCGACGCCGGAGACTTGGCGATCAACCCGTACTCGATCTCCGACGCCATGAAGTCGATCGAAGCGGGTGCGAGGGCGGCCTACCGGAGCGCGCGCAAGCTACTTGTCCTCGGCGGCGACCACACCATCGCCCTCCCGCTCATCCGGGCGGCGAGCGAGCGCTTCGGGCGGCTCTCCCTGGTACACTTCGACGCCCACCTCGATACCTGGGACACCTACTTTGGGGCCCCGTACACCCATGGCACCCCGTTTCGCCGAGCCTTTGAAGAGGGGCTGCTCTCTTCCGATACTTCCACGCACGTAGGCATCCGGGGTCCCATCTACAGCCAGGTAGACCTTGACGAGGACCGGAGTTTCGGCTTTGCAATCGTGACCGCGGATGAGATCGGCCTCGAAAGCGCCGCCGTCCTCGCCGAACGAATCCGTTCCCGAGTCGGAGAAAATCCGGTCTACCTATCGGTCGACATCGACGTACTTGACCCCAGCGCAGCTCCGGGCACCGGCACTCCGGAGGCCGGGGGACCGAGTTCAGCCCAGGTTTTGCGGCTACTGAGGACGATGGCAGGACTGAACATTGTCGGGGCGGACGTGGTCGAGGTCTCCCCGAGCTACGACCACGCCGAAATCACCGCCATTGCGGCGAGCCACATCGCCTACACCGCGATCGGTTTGATGGCGATCGCCGGCTAATCGCCGGCGGGAACCGCAACCGCGCGCACCCGGACGAAGCGCGGCCCCCGGAGTTGGTACAGCGCCAGCAGGTTGGACGAACGCCCTCCCGCCACCACCAGGGCACCCGCTGAGGATGCGGCGCCGATCCCTTGGGCGTTCGGAGGCGCGGCGTAGTGAGCTCCCGACCGGCCGGCAACGACCCTGATGACCGATCCGGCGCTGCCCCCCGGTATCAGGAGCCAAAGCGCCCCATCCGGCGCTGCGGCCACCGACGGTCCGATCGTGGGGCGGAACTCAAGAGGCGCCGGCCGAAATGGCCCGGGACCGATGATCCATGCCCAGTGTCCGCTTGCCTTCTCTACCACTGCGGCAAATCGGGCTGCGCCTCTGGAAACGACAAGCCCGGAGAAGCCGGCGTAGCTGTAACCCGCCGGAGCGTCGGCCACCCTGGCAGAGTGGCCGGCAACGTCGATCACCACCGCCTTGGCGGCATCGGCGCAACTGCCAAGGACCATTGGGTCACCGAAGACCACCGCTACCGAGCGGAGCTCCACACCGGCGCAGCCTACGCTGGCCGCAAGCGAAATTGCCGCTCGGGTACCGAGCACCACCGAAGATTCGGCTCCGCCTCGCGCCAGCCTAACCAGCTCCTGCGACTTGGTTCCACCTCCTGCGCCACCAACAACCGCGTAAGCGGCGCCAGCACCGGTCGCTGCGATCGCCCCCGGATACCCGGGGATCTCGACGGAGAGCACCTGCGGACTCCACTGGCCGATAGCCCCGGTGTAGACCGCCGAGAGCGCCAGTGTCCCGTGCGCCACTTCGCCAGCCCAGGCCTCACCGGCAGCCTCAGAGAGCACGATCCCCGCCCCCGTCGACGTCCCCTTCGGAGTTCCCAAAACAACGGCAGAGGGAGCCGCCCCGGCGATTATCTGCCCGTGTTGAAAGGAGGTCGCCTCGGCCCAGACCTGGCCGCCGCCCCCTTCTGCGACCGTTGCCAAGTTGTTGGTAAGTTGGGGTGGCGAAACGGTGGAGACGGCGCCGCAGGCCGAGAGGACCGCACCGAAAACCGCGGTGCCACCGATTAGCACGATCCGAGACGCCATCAGCTCTGGCTCACGAGGTTAACAACCAGAGAGGAGAAGCTGTTCTGGACCGACGTGGCCGTAGACGGAGCGGAAGAGAGCTCCCAGCGCTCTACGAGCCCCCTGCCCATCACGTAGAGAACATCGGGGTGGAGCACCATCGATCCATTGGTCGGCACCGAAACTTGAATCTGGTAGGCAGTCCAGACCGCCGTCAACTGGCGTAACGACGAAGAGGTCAGGAAGTACCAGTTCTTTAAGCCGGATAGGCCCTCCCTCTGGTCGAAGATGTCAAGAGACCGCACCGAGTGGATGTCCGGATTAGAGGCGATGGCGATAAAGACCGTGTTGGCACGCTGCGCGGGAGTAAGGTTGGCGTCGGCCACCCGGAGTTCAGAGGCGATCAACGGGCAGTCGAAAGTGCAGGTAGGGTCGAGGTTGGTGAAGACGATCCGCTTGGAAGCGAACTGCGAGAGCGTGACCTTTTTGCCGTATTGGTCGGTCAGCGTAAAGTTCGGTGCCGGGGTATTGACGGCAAAGGGCGCGCCAGAGACGGCCAGCGCCGCCTGGACCGAGTAGCTCTGGTTCAACGCCGAAAATCCCAAGGGGGCAGCGCCAAAGGCGGCCAGAACGGCGATCCAACCACCGAAGAGGCGGCCGGCCGTGCCCACGACCTCGGGCCAGAAACGGGTAGGCAAAGGTAGAGGCATCTCGATCGTGGCCAGCCCCATGTAGGACGAAGCGACAATAACAAGCTGCGGCAGTATCGAGTTAGGGTCGGTTCCAACCCCGCCAAGGAATCCGAAGTCCTGGACGAACCACCAGACCACAAGGGAGAAAAAGATGAACGCCGGCACGGTTATCCCCAGGAGTCTCCGGGTGATGAAGGAGATCCCGGATGCAATCATGACCACCGCCACGACTGCGTTTACCGGCGCTGCCCATCCCTTTGACATTGCATCCGCTACGGCACGCATCGGTCCGGAGATCAAAGCCGGTTGTGAGTTGGCGGCCATCTGCCGGATCATCGCGACGATCTGTCCTCCGTAAAAGCCCCGACCCGGCCACGCTTCAAGCGCACCAAAGGCGATCAAGAGAATCCCCAAACCGGTCAGCGTCCACCTTGGAATCCGGTCGCGCTGCCACCAGGACCAAGGAGCAAGCAGGAGAAGCGCCGCGATAACGTAAAAGACGACTGCCCCGGGTGCGCCAAAAAGCCAGGAAGCGCCGGGGGCAAGTAGCTGCCCGAGACCTTCGCCAAGAACCCAGACGACCATTCCCCAGGCGGCGGCCAAGACGTATCCGACCTTGGCAAAGGTCCCCGACTTGCCGAGCACGAGCCAGAGCCCGATAGCGAGCTGGATCCAGACCACCCCCGACGCCGCCCAGATTGGGTGGCGTTGCCAGGCTGCCGTTCCAACGCCGACCAGATGAACCAGCCAACCGGGCTCCCCCGCCTCGACCGGGCTGATGACCGAGCCCACGAGGGAAGCGGGCATCGATCCCTGCATCTGCAGAAGGCCATCAAAAATCCACAGCGCTCCAAATCCGTAACGGAGGACTCGGCGCGCCTTTGGCTCCAAAACGCCAGCCGTACCGGCGCCACCCCGGACGGCAAGACCACCGCGCGGAGCGAAGAGCTCCCCAAAAAGCAGGTAGCGCGCCGCGATAAAGACCACGCCAATCGCAGCAAGTACCAGCGCCTCCAGCAAGAGACGGTGGTAAAACGGCCCGCTCAGTCCGAGAGATCCAAGCGAGGCGTTGCTCATCCCAGGCATCAACTATCCTCCGATCCGCCGGAGCAGTGACACTCCGACGTCTGCACCATTAAAATTTAGAGCGAAACCGCACTCAAGCTGGCCGAGTTCTGAGCCATCTCACAGGTTGCGAGGCGAGAACTCGAGCTTCAGCATTCCGGTATCTACCGAGTGCTCGACGCTATTTGCCAGCCGATGGAGCCGCAACTCGTCGTCGGCGACGATGAGCACGGATCCCTCTTTTCGCCCGGGCATCACCTCGACATCCCGGGGATGCTTCGAAACCAAAGCGTTCGCAAGCTCGCCAGCCAACGGACCGCTCGCGATCGCGAGCGCTCGGGCCGGCGGGAGCCGAAGCCGCTCGCGAAGCGCCAGCTCGCCACGGTACAAGCGGGAAAGATCTCGAGTGGCGATCGCCTCGGCAACCGGATGCGCGCGATCGTCAAGGACCACAACCACTTCGCCACCGCGCGGCGCCACCAAGGAGGCAGCCCGATTGAGGTAGTAGATTGCAAGCGGCGAACCCACCATGGAGTGTACGCCAAAGAATCGGTCCAAACCCCAGAGCACCACGCTTCCGACCTCTTCCAACCGATCGAGCAGCCCCACGCCGCCAACCACAACCTCTCCCCCCACCGGGCCATCGTCGGGGCAGAGCACTACCTCACGGCGGAGCGCTCCCTCGAGGAGCGCAGCGGCTCGACGCGAGCTCACCCCCACAACTCTCAACCGCTCGCTTCCGCAAGACATGCACACGGCCTTGACGGTCTCGGCCTCCACCGAGCAGTAGAGGGCATCGAGTGCAAGCGCTCCCCGGAGCCTCTCGATCTCCCGTGCATAAGCTCCCCGTCCAAGGTTGACCGGCCTCAGCAGCGAATTGCACCTGGTGCACCGCTGTACCGCCCCACAGGATCCGCAGATCACCGAGGCGTTGGTGGCGCCATCCGGAACCACCACCGCAAGCTTGATCGCGGCCGCGGCCGACACCAGGGCCCTCCCGTTCTGAGCTATCCAGCCGGGTACGCCACGGTCTCCGTCAAGATCAGAACGGAAGAGAAGCCGGATCTTTGGCCATCTGCGGGCGCTCTCCGGGAAGCTCTGGCTCAAGACCCTCAACCGGACCGCCTCCTCCAAAGGCGGAGCCGCAGTCACCATGACCAGATCGGCGTCCTCTTCCCGCGCCCGAAGCCGGGCCAGTTCAAAACCCTCGAAGTAAGGCGAGGACTGATCTCTCATCGCAGGATCTACCGGGTCGACGACCAGCACGAACCGGGGTGCGGGCACCGGCGCAAGCCCGCTGGTTCGCGTTCCCACCGCAACACCAATACCTCCGGTTGCGACTAGATCCCAGGAAGACACCCAGTCGGCAGCGGAGATCCCTGCATTGCGTAGCCGGGCGAGCAGCCGATCGGCTTGGCGCCGGGTCGGCAGCACTGCAATGCCGCTCTCTCCGGGATACCTAGAAGCGATCACCGACTCGGCAACCTCGAGACTCGAATCCCCGACCGAGTGCCAAAAGAGCACTTCTTCCCGCTTTAGCCGACCGGATCCGGTTTGCCGGCGGACCTCCGGCGCCCCTCGGATCAACGGACGCCGCGACCAGCGCAAAAAGTGGACCGGAGAGCAGGAGTACCACTGACTGGCCGCGAGTGCCGTCCTGGTCACGCCGTCGGGAGGCGCGACCCGCCTCCGCTTCAGCACCGGCTTGACCGCGCCGGCATATCCCTGGTCCACATCGATGACCCAACCGGCCACCACTCGGTTCCGCAACGGGACAGTGACCTCATCGCCAAGGTTGGGCTCTCCCAACTGTTGAGGCCAGCTGTAGGTGTACGGTCCGGGGCGCCCAATTACGTCGACAACAACCCCTACGGTCCTGGGGCTATAGTCCAACTGCCCGTTTGAACTCCTCCAAGCGCGGTGTCTGCTCCCAGGTAAAGCCGGGAACGGTGCGCCCGAAGTGGCCGTAGGCCGCGGTCCTCCTGTAGACCGGGCGACGAAGGTCGAGGCTCTCGATGATGGCGGCAGGCCTGAGGTCGAAGATCTCGGTTATCGACCGCTCGATCTTGTCCGGGTCGACGACCTCGGTTCCAAACGTATCAACCATTATCGAGACCGGGTGAGCGACTCCTATCGCGTAGGCGACCTGCACCTCGCAACGCGCCGCGGCTCCGGAGGCCACCACGTGCTTGGCGACCCAACGAGCTGCATAAGCTGCAGAGCGGTCCACCTTGGAAGGATCCTTGCCCGAGAAGGCACCTCCCCCGTGCCGTGCCATCCCCCCGTAGGTGTCGACGATGATCTTGCGGCCGGTGAGGCCGGTATCGGCGTGCGGCCCCCCGAGTTCGAACCGCCCGGTGGGGTTGGCGAGGATGCGCAGCCCCTCTTGATCGATATCCTTGGGAATCATCGGCTGAATCACCACCGACTCCAAGTCGGGCAGAAGCAGGGTATCCCGGTCGATTCCCGGTTGATGCTGCGTCGATATCAACACCGTGTTGATCCGAACCGGTCGGTATCCCTCGTACTCCACGGTTACCTGGGTCTTCCCGTCCGGCCGCAGGTAGGGAAGGACGCCAGCACGGCGGACCTCGGCAAGCCGCTGCGAAAGCCGGTGCGCAAGCCAGATCGGCAACGGCATCAGATCCGGCGTCTCGTTGCAGGCAAAACCAAACATCATTCCCTGGTCCCCTGCGCCGAGCGAAGAGTAGCGATCACGCTCGCCGGAGCGCTGCTCCAAGGCGGCAAGAACTCCCTCGGCGATGTCCGGCGACTGTTCGTCGAGCGAGACCACCACCCCGCACGTATTTCCGTCAAAACCGTAGGACTCCCGGTCGTAGCCGATCTCGCAGATCGTCCGGCGCACGACCTTCGGTATATCGGCGTATCCGGTGGTCGTCACCTCTCCAGCCACGACGACCAGCCCGGTCGTGAGCATCGTCTCGCAAGCCACCCGGGCCGATGGATCCTGTGCGATGATCTCGTCAAGGATCGCATCGGAGATCTGATCTGCCATCTTGTCCGGGTGACCCTCCGTCACCGACTCGGAAGTGAAGGTGTAGCTGCGCATCCGCTCTCCAATCAGCAAGGCATGAACCCACTGCAGTCTAGAACCCGCCAGCGCAGTGGCCCCACTCTGCCCGGTAGGACGGTCGGCGGTGTTGCGAACGCGGCTCTGTATTCGGCCCGACCAGCCGTGACCAGGAATACCCGCTTCACGCGCGTACCTCCGGTTCCCCCGTTTAACCTTCAACCGCAACCGACCCTACGGTTGTTCGCACTTCCCAAGGCAAAGACGGCTACCGCAAAGCTCTCGATCCTCGTGGCCGCATCGTACCGAACATATCCCTAATGCCGCGCGCGGCACTGGCAAACGCAAGCCTGCGCTAAGACAGTGGCGGCGTCAACCCTGCGGTAGCTGCCGGCTAACCCGCTCGGCTTGGCGCAGCAGCTCCTGGGCAACGTCCAGCTTGGGCAGGAGTGGAAGCTCAACTCTTCCACCAAACCGGTCGGCGATGATTACCTGGTTGTGAAGCGCCCCGAACCCGGTTGCCGGCGAGGAGATGTCGTTTCCTACCAGGATGTCGACCCGCTTCGTCGCAAGTTTTCGCTCCACCTCGCTCGCTAGCGATCCGGTCTCGGCGGCAAAGCCAACGATCAGCTGCCGCTCTCGCCTCCCCGCCACCAGCCGTCCCAAAATGTCCGGGTTGGCGACCAGCTCCAGCCGAAGCCTCTCCACTCCGTCACGCTTTAGCTTCCGATCCGCGGCCTCGGCCGGACGAAAATCGGCCACCGCAGCGGCCATGAAAATCCAGTCGGCGGCGGCGCTCTCCTCGACCATTGCGGCCTCCATCTCGAACGCGCTCTCGACCCGAACCACCCTGACCGGCCCTTCCGGAAGTGGCGAATCAACGGTGCTGACCACCGCGACCTCGGCTCCCTGGAGCGCGGCGGCCTCCGCTATGGCCCAACCCTGCCGGCCGCTTGACCTGTTGCCGACGTACCGGACCGCATCGTAGGCCTCCCGGGTTCCCCCGGCGCTTACCAACACGCGCCTGTCGGAAAGGTCCAGCAATGCGCCCCCAAGGCGGAGTTCGATCGCATCGCCAATCCATGACGGATCAAGCAGGCGGCCAAGGCCGACATCCCCGCCCGCAAGGCGGCCAAAGTCGGCTGGAAGAACGATCCGGCCATCCTTGACCAGGGTGGCGAGGTTGCGCTGCGTAGCCGGGGCCGCCAGCATATTCGAGTGCATCGCCGGAGCGATAAGAACCGGAGCCGCGGCCGCGAGAATGGTAGTGGTGGCGAGATCGGCCGCAAAACCATTGGCCAGCTTGGCGATAAAGTCGGCGGTAGCCGGCACCACCACGATCAGGTCCGCCCACGATGCCAGCTCGGTATGCGGAGACGGATCGGGCGAAAACAGGTCGGTTGCAACCGGACTCCCAGATACCGCCGCCACGCTCTGGCGTGCGATGAACCTCTCGGCCGCCTCGGTCATCACCGCCCTCACCTGCATTCCCCGTACGGTGAGTTCGCGGATCAGCTCGAGTGCCTTGAAAGCCGCTACGCCCCCGGTGATCACTACGACGACGCGCGCCGGTTTGTCACTCGGGTGCGTCGTCCTGGCTCTCCTCTTCCAGGAAGGTCGGCACAATCCGGCCCGCAGCAATCTCGTCGAAGGCGATTGAGAGCGGCTTGGTCGCGTCCGACTCCACCTGCGGAGGGATCATGACTCCCAATCCCTCCCCCAACTTGGTACGGTAGTCGTTTATCTGCCGCGCCCGCTTGGCGGCCAGCGAGACCAGGATGAATTTGGACTCCGTCCGCTCCAAGAGAACCTCCATCGGAGGCTGGAGCATCGATCGAACTCTTGTGGACAAGGCGACTCCCGAAGTAATTGCGCCTCAAAAAGCGAGGCTGCGCCACGGTTACCCATCTAATCTAGTCGCACGGTCCCGGAATCCCCACTGCCGGGCAATCTCTTCCGGATAAGGGCAACGACCTCTTCGGTGCTCCTCTCGAGCGAGTCGTTCACGACCATCGCATCCGCGATCCGGCGCAGATCGGCAAGCTCGGCCCCGGCAAGCTCGATACGGGCGTTTATGTGCTCGGGAGTGTCGCCCCGCCCCGCCATCCGTTCCGCAAGGACCTCGAGCGACGGAGGCATCAGTGCAACGATCAGAGCGCCAGGATCCCGCTCGCGGATCGATCGCGCTCCCTGCGAATCGATCTCGAGAACAACGCCCCCCAACGCTGGCACCTCGGCTGCCGGGGTGCCGTAAAAATTCCCGTTGAACTCGGCCCACTCCAAAAAGCGGCCAGAGGCCGCCGCCTCCAGAAACACGTCCTTGGAGACAAACGTGTAGGCCCCATCGGGTTCACCCGGCCGCCGCTTCCGAGTAGTCCACGAACGCGCCAGCCTCAGTCCGGGAATCAGGTCGACGACTCGCCTGGCCAGCGTGCCCTTTCCGACGCCTCCCGGACCCGAGATGACAATGATCAGTGGTGGTCGGTCTCCTCGATCAGCCGCCGACGCTGGAGGGCTCCAAGGCCTTGGACACGCCGAGACTCCGCAATCCCTACCTGCTCCATGATTCTCCGCGCCTTGACCTTGCCAATTCCTGGCAGCGACTCAAGGACGGCAAGAACCTTCATCTTTCCGATGATCTCGTCGCTTTCGGCGTCTTCGAGGAGCTTGTGAAGGGTGATCGACCCCATCTTCAACCTCTCCTTGATCTCCGCCCGCGCTTTACGAGCCTCCGCCGCCTTGGCAAGTGCGGCCGCTCTCTGCTCTGGTGTCAATGATGGTGGCAATGGCATAACGGCAAGCTAGCAGATAGCGCGCACGGCTAGGCCCGTTTTTTCGGAAAATTCAACAGGTTCACCGAAACCTACCCCGAAATTGCTTGCAAAAGCGCAGCGGCAGCCTTGATGGGATCCGGGGCCGCAGTTACGGTACGCCCGACCACGAGATAATCCGCTCCCAGATCGAGGGCCTCACGCGCAGTGGCGGTGCGGCGCTGATCGTCGCGCGTAGAGCCCGCCTCCCGTATCCCGGGAACTACCGACACCAACGCCGGCGCTAGCCCGTGCGCGGCCTTCAGATCCGAAGCTCCGGCGACGTACCCCTGGCAACCCGCCTTAACCGCGACCCCGATCCGTTCGGCCATAAGGGCTTCATTGGCCGAGCCCTCAGAGGTGAGGACGGTGACCGCAAGCGCAAGCGGAAGCGACTCCCCGCCAGAGGAGGCGCCATCGAACAGGCCGGCGATCCCGGCGCGCAGCATCTCCTCGCCACCCGCCCCATGGTAGGTAACGAAGGCGGGCCCGAGCGACCCCAACACCCTCGAAGCTCGCTCCACTGTGTTCGGGATATCGTGAAGCTTGAGATCGATGAACACCCGGTAACCCATATCCCTGAGCGCGTATACGACTCCCGGGCCAGCTGCGCCAAAGAGCTCCAAGCCAACCTTGGCAACCTCAAAGTACGGGTGGAGTTCCGCAGCCATCCGCGTCGCGGCAACCTGGTCGTCCAGATCCAACGCCAGAATCAATCTTTCCTTGCCCATGTGGCCTCCCCTGCCCGTGTTGCCCGAACCCGAGCCTACGCTAGTTTCTTGAGCTGGTGGATGCCAAGCCGACGCAACTCGCTTTCCAACTCCAGAAGCACCTGGTAAGGACGGCGTGGATCGACAAAGGTCGCCGTGCCCACTTGAACCGCGTTAGCACCCGCCTGAAGCATCCGCAGCGCGTCGCGGCCGGTGGATATGCCCCCAACCCCGATAAGTGGAACCTCCGGAAACCGGGAACGCAGCTCGGATACCACTCTCAGCGCAATCGGGTGGATTCCCCTGCCCGAAACGCCGCCTCCTCCAAGTCGCCCCAATACGCCCTTCCCGCCTTCGATCCACTGTCCGAATACGGTGTTGATCGCGGTAAGCCCGTCCGAGCCGGCGGAGATCGCGGCTGCAGCAACCTCTGTGTACCGGTCGGTGTTCGGAGAGAGCTTGGTGAAGAGCGGGGCTCTGGTGGCCGTTCGTACCACCGATACCACCCGTGCGGTCTCCCCCGGATCGTGCGAGAAGAGAGCCTGGTTCGCTTCGCTGTTCGGGCAAGAGACGTTGATCTCGCAGAACGCCGCGTGGTTGAGCGCTTCGCTGAGCGCGGCAGTCGCCGCCAGGAACTCTTCCACGCTCCTCCCCCAGATGCTCACGGCAAAGTTCACGCCAAGATCGAGCAGTCCTGGCAGATGCTCGCGACTCCACTGCTCGGCACCGGGGCCGGGAAGGCCAACCGAGTTGATCATCCCGGCGGGAATCGCGGCAAGCCGAGGTGGTGGATTCCCCGGATAGCTGAAGGAGGCCAGCGACTTGACTACGTGCGCGCCGAGCCGGTGAAGCGGGAGGATGGCAGCAAACTCGGAGCCGTAACCCGCCGTTCCCGACGCCGTCATCACCGGATTGGCCAAATGAACCGGACCCAAGTCGACCGCTAGGTCGACTTCACCGCAGCCCAAGATGGTACTCCTGCAACGGCTTCACCCCCAGCGGTCTCGCGCGAAGCGCCTCTATAGCCCGAGTCGCCGCGAGAGCCGCCTCAATGGTGGTGATGCAGGCCACCCGGGCGCGCTGGGCGCTGGAACGGATCCGGTAGCCATCTACCCTCGGCCCAGCACCCCTTGGGGTGTTGATGACCAGCTTGACCCGGCCGGACTCGATCAGCTCCACCGCATCCACGCGTCCGGCACGCGCCGGCTGGACAAACCCGGTCTCTTCGTTTACCTTCTCCACCTCGGTTGCAATCGATATCCCCCGGTCTCGAAGGTAGGCAGCGGTGCCGGAGGTTGCAGCGATCTCAAACCCCATCGCCGCGAGCGAGCTGGCGATCTCCTCGCTCTCCACCTTGTCCCGGTCCGCCACCGAAAGGAAGACCAAGCCGGAGAGGGGAAGCTCCGTCCCCGCAGCCAACTGCGACTTGGCAAAGGCAAGCGCGACCGAGGAGTCTATTCCCATGACCTCTCCGGTCGAGCGCATCTCGGGCCCCAGCACCGAGTCCGCCTCCGGAAAACGCGAAAAGGGAAGTACTGCTTCCTTTACCGCGTGGTAGGAATGCGATCGCCGCTCCAGAATCAGCCCTTCTTCCCGCAGAACGTCAAGAGTTGCCCCAGCCGCAACCCGAGCAGCAATCTTTGCCAGGGGAACCCCGGTTGCCTTGGCGACGAATGGAACCGTTCGCGACGCCCGCGGATTTGCCTCTATGACAAAAATCTCCCCATCCTGGATGGCGAATTGGACGTTGATGAGCCCGACCACCTCGAGCTCATCGGCGATTCGCCGGGTGATCGCCTCGATCTTGGCTTGGACGGCCTCCGAAAGGGTCATTGGCGGAATCGTACACGCGGAGTCCCCAGAGTGCACTCCAGCCTCCTCCACGTGCTCCATGATGGCACCGAGCAGGAATCCGCCACCGGAGTCCCGAACCGCATCGACATCAACCTCGGTCGCACCCTCGAGAAAGCGGTCGATTAGGACTGGACGGTCCCTGGAGATCGATCCCTCGTCGTTGAGCTGAGCTAGCCGGGCAAAGGATTTCGCCAGCTCGGCATCGGAGTAGACAATCTCCATAGCCCGGCCTCCAAGCACGTAGCTCGGCCGGATCAAAACCGGGTAACCGATCCTGGCGGCGATCTCCAAAGCCTCCGCGACCTCGATCGCAGTCCCCCCCGGCGGTTGGGCGATTCCCAGCGCAGCGCACACCTCCGACCAACGATGGCGGTCCTCCGCGCGGTCAATCGACTCCGGCGATGTACCAAGGATCAACTCCCGGGGAAGCTGGCGAGCCAGCTTCAATGGCGTTTGGCCGCCAAAAGAGAGAATCACGCCAGCCAACCGGGCCTTCTCGGCTTCGATCACGTCGAGGACGTGCTCTGCGGTAAGCGGTTCCAGGTAAAGGCGGGACGAGGTGTCGTAGTCGGTGGAGACCGTCTCCGGGTTGGAGTTGACCATCACCGTGTCAAATCCGGCCTCCCTCAGCGCGTAACTCGCATGAACACAGCAGTAGTCGAACTCGATCCCCTGCCCGATCCGGTTGGGTCCCGAGCCGAGAATGATAATCGAGGGGCGGGATGCCGCAGCCACCTCGCTCTCGTCTCCGGTAGTCCCGTAGAAGTACGGAGTGTAAGCCTCGAACTCCCCGGCACAGGTGTCCACCGCCTTGTAGACCGGGCCGATCCCCATCTCCATCCTCGCCGCGCGAATTTCGATCTCCTCCCCACCGGTCAGGTAGGCGAGTTGCGAATCCCCGAAGCCGAGACGCTTGGCTTCCACCAGCTCCCGCGAGGAGAGGGAGGCGAGGCTCCGATCCTCTAGCTGGCGGCGGAGAGCAACCATATTCGCTATCTCGGCCAAGAACCAGCGGTCGACCCGACACGCCTCGTAGATCAAATCGCAGTCGATCCCGCGGTAGAGCGCCTCGCCAATCAAAAAGATCCGCTCGGGAGTAGCCACCGAGAGCGCTTCGAGCAGATCGGAGTCGGATAGCCGCCGGTATGAAGCCTCGGCCGAGTCGGCATTAAGCCCCGCCCTGTTCCTCTCGATCGAGCGGAGTGCCTTCTGCAGAGCCTCGGGAAAGTTCCGGCCGATCGCCATCGCCTCCCCCACCGACTGCATCTTGGTACCGAGCACCGGAGCTACGCCCTCGAACTTCTCGAAGACCCACCTCGGCACCTTCACCACCACGTAGTCGAGGGCGGGTTCAAAGCTGGCCGGCGTCACCTTGGTTATGTCGTTTTGCACTTCGTCGAGGGTGTAGCCGATCGCCAGCTTGGTTGCGATCTTGGCGATCGGGAAACCGGTTGCTTTGGAAGCGAGCGCCGAGGAACGGGATACCCTGGGATTCATCTCCACGACCACCAGCCGCCCGTTGGCCGGATCGACTGCGAACTGCACATTGGAGCCACCAGTCTCGACCCCGACGGCTCTAAGGATAGTGAACGAAAGCGTCCGCATCTCCTGGTACTGTTCGTCGGTGAGCGTCTGGATCGGCGCCACCGTGATCGAGTCGCCGGTGTGGACGCCCATCGGATCGACGTTCTCGATGGAGCAGACGACTACGCAGTTGTCGGCGCCGTCGCGCATCACTTCGAGTTCGAACTCCTTCCAGCCGGCTATCGACTCCTCGATCAGCACCTCATGCACCGGTGAAGCCTGCAGCCCCGCCTCGACCATCTCGTCCAGGTGCTCTGGGCTGTCGACAATGCCGGTACCGGCGCCGCCGAGAATGTACGACGGGCGGAGCATGACTGGCAACCCCAGCTCGGCAACGATCTGCCTGGCGTCCTCGATTGTGTGTGCAGCGCCACCCCTGATCCGAGATTCCTCCCCGGTGATCTCCTTCAGCAGGCTGCGAAAGGCCTCCCGATTCTCCGCCAACTCGATAGCCGCCGGCTTGGCCCCGATCATTCGGACGCCGTAACGTTCGAGAGCCCCCATCTTGAAAAGATCCATCGCCAGGTTGAGGGCGGTCTGTCCCCCAAGGGTAGGGAGCAGTGCATCTGGCCGTTCGGCCTCGATGATAGCGAGTAGCACCTCCGGCGTCAGCGGCTCGATATAGGTGGCATCGGCAAACTCCGGATCGGTCATGATCGTGGCCGGGTTGGAATTGGCGAGAATCACCCTGATCCCCTCGTCCTTGAGCACCCGGCATGCCTGCACCCCGGAGTAGTCAAACTCGCTGGCCTGGCCGATCACGATCGGGCCCGATCCGATCACCAGTACCGACCGCAGGCTTTTGTCCAAAGGCAACCTAAAGCTCCTTCCCGTCGAGCACCGACCGCAGGCTTTCGGCCATGTAACCCCGTGCCTCGTGCGGTCCGGGGGCGGCCTCGGGGTGGTACTGGACACTGAATGCCCGAAGATCCGGATAGTTCAACCCCTCGATCACGCTGTCGAACAGGTTCCGGTGGGTTACCTGGAACCGGTTTTCGGTGTCTGCAAGAGACTCCTCGTCAACCGCGTAGTTGTGATTCTGGGCGGTAATCGCCACCCGGCTGCTCGATCCCAACTTCACCGGGTGATTGGAGCCGTGATGCCCGAAGGGGAGCTTGAAGGTCCTCGCTCCGGCCGCCCTGGCGAGCAGCTGATGTCCAAGGCAGATCCCGGCGATGGGAACCACACCGAGCAGGCTCTTCAACTCGCGAACCGCCGCTCCCATCGCCCCAGGATCTCCCGGACCGTTGGAGAGAAAGACGGCAGAAGGGTCGAAGCTCCTGATCTGACCGCTGGTTGCGTTAGCCGGAACAACAACCACCTCCCATGGCCCCCTCAGGGTATCCAGCATGGCCCTCTTGATCCCGTAGTCGATGACCACCAGCGGGCCGTACTCGCCATCGGCGGTTTCAAGCCGAGGGATTCGCTGGACTTCGCGCGTCGAGACGGCGCTAGCCAAGTCCTGTCCATCGGTACCCTTGGCAAAGGGGGCGAGTTCCCGGGCGTGAGCAAGGTCGGTGGCAAGAACACCGGGCAAGGCACCCGCCTCGCGGATCCGCTTGACCAGCCGCCGGGCATCGAGATCGACGAAGAGCGGAACGCCATGCGCGAAGAGGCGATCCGCAAGGCTCGCGGTAGCGGTGAAGTTCGAGACCGTACTCGCATAGTTGGGGGCGAGCACCGCCGTCAGCCAGATGTTTCCACTCTGGTCGTCGAAGCCGTTGACCCCGTAGTTGCCCACGTACGCCGAGCTGAAGCAGACCATCTGCCCAAAGTACGAGGGATCCGTCATCACCTCTTGATATCCAGACATGGCGGTGTTGAAGACCACTTCAGCCGAGCGCGGCCCAATCTCGCCACCTTGGCCCAACGGAACCACAAAGTTACCGGAAAACTCCGTGCCGTCCGCCAGCACCAACCAACCCGGAACCCGCTCAACCGGCCAGCTCATTCGAGCCCCCTATCCACCACAACCGACCCGTGTCTTGTCACGCCAACAACGCTTCCAGAAAGATCAATCCCTCCGTATGGCGAGTTCTGCGAGCGGTAGAGCCGGGTCGGAACCTCGGAAGCCGCGGCATTCGGGTCTAGAATCACCAAGTCGCCGGGATCACCGAGTTCAAGGGTGCACGTCTCCCCGAGCACTGCAGACGGCCCTGCGGTGAGCGACCAGATCAACCGCCCGAGCAGCTCGCCACGAAATCGGTCCAGAGGAAGCCGTTTCGACCCGTCGGCAAAGGCTGTTGGCACGGGTCCATCCGGCAACCCCAGAAGCGCCGTCCAGGCGACCGAGAAGGCCTCTGCAATCCCAACCATGCCAAAGGCTGCCTGCGGCCATGGCTGCTCTTTACGGAACGGCGGGTGCGGGGCATGGTCGGTAGCCACCGCGTCAAACTCCCCGCGCGCCAACGCGTTTACCAGAGCCATCCGAGTCGCGTTCGATCTTAAGGGCGGGTTGACCTTGTAGCGGGTATCAGCGCCGGCAGCCGCCTCGTCGGTGAGCAACAGGTGATGAGGAGCCACCTCCATCGAAACTCGCATCCCCTCGCGGCGCGCCTGGCGGACCAGTCCAACGGTCTCGCGCGCGGAGACGTGCATAACATGCAAAATCCCGGCAGTGGCCTTCACCAGTTCAAGATCGCGAGCAACCATAGCCGACTCCGCGACCTCCGGCGCCCCCGGCAGCCCCAACCGCTCGGCGACGACCGACTGATTCAGGACTGCCTCCCCAAAAAGATCGTTACACTGCGCGTGCTGCGCAACGACGAAGCCGTAGCGCGCAGATGCCGCTAGCGCCTGCAGCATCAGATCGGAGCGCTGGACACCTGAACCATCGTCGGTGAAAAACATGGCCCCGGCTTCGGCCATCGCGGCGTAGTCGACCGGTTCCGACCCTTCGCGGCCCTTGGTTATAGTGCTTGCCACGATCACCCGGACTCCCAGGTCCCGGTAACGCTCCCCTGCCCGCACGAAACGGACCGGAGAATCTACAGGCTCAAAAGTATTGGCCATCGCTACCACCGTGCAGAATCCACCAGCCAGCGCCTGAGCGGAGATACCTTCAGGCTGGTCGAGTTCACCGTCGCCCGGCCATCTCAAGTGCGTATGAAGATCGACAAATCCCCTGGCTACGACCCGGTCGCGGCAGTCGAGCACGGTATCGCCGGAGATCGGCCTGATGCTGTTTGCAACTTCAACGATCCGGCCATCCTCAATAGCGACATCGGCGTCAAGAAACTTGGACCCGTCGAAGACCGAGCCCCCGGTTGCAACCAGTCGCATCCTACAACCTCTCCGTGATCCACTCCAGGACCGCCATTCTGGTAGCGGCACCCACTTCTACTTGGCGAGGCGCCACAAAGCGGTGATCGGCAAAGATCTCGTCCGTCAGCTCCACCCCCCGGTTAACCGGGCCGGGGTGCATCACCAGCTGGACTCCGCCAGACTCAGCCAACCGCTCCCGATTGAGCTGGTACCGCTCCTGGTAGGAGTTCAGGCTTGCCCACTCCCCTTGCGCAAGCCGCTCGCGCTGGACTCGCAGCATGTACACGGCATCGACCCCAGCGACTCCGGAAGCCATGTCCTCGGTCGCGCTGACCCGGGGTCCGAAAGCTCGCGGATCGGCAAGCATTCCCGGCGGCCCGACCAGCCGTACCTCGCCCCGTAAGCGGTCAACGAGCGTCGCAAGCGAACGCGCCACCCTCGAGTGCTTTACATCCCCGACGATCGCAACCGCAAGCCCATCAAACGCATCGCGAAGTGCCAAGTCGCGCTTAAAGTGCGAAGCCATCAGGATCACGTCTCCGATGGCCTGGGTTGGGTGTTCCCTGCTCCCATCGCCACCGTTGACAATCGCAAGATCGGACCAGCTGCGAAGCTGAAGCGGAAGCCCTGACCACGGCGACCTGATGATCACTGCATCAAAACCGGTTGCCCGAATCGTCTCAAGGGTATCGCGGAAAGACTCCCCCTTGGATATGGAAGAGCTCTTCTGCTCGACCAAGCTGAATCCGGCACCCAACCGCTTGGCGGCCGACTCGAAGGCCAGCCGAGTGCGCGTCGACGCCTCCAGAAAAAGCCCGGCAAACTGAAGACCTGTCAATGTCGGTAAAACACGATCCGACCGCAAGAGTTCACCAGCCCGCCCCGCAATCTCCACCAGTCCGGTTGGCACAACATCCAGGACGCTAACGAGAGAACGCGCCATCTACTCACCTCCCGAAACGATAATCACGCCATCACGACTAGCTTCCACAAACTCGTCGCTCCTGGTGGGAAGGCTTTTGCCGACAAAATCCGCCCGGATAGGAAGCTCCCGATGACCGCGATCGACGAGCACCGCCAGCTGCACCAGCTTTGGCCGGGCGCCCGATACGATCGCCTCGATAGCTGCTCGAACCGTCCTGCCGGTGTGAAGAACGTCGTCCACGAGGACCACCCTCGCCCCATTTAGCTCGTTGATCCACGACGGTTGACGAAAGGCGCGCGGCTTATCGTCGCGAAATCCCTCTATCGAAAGGTCGAAGCACGAGACCGGATCGCCTCCGAAACGAGAGACAAGCTCCGCGAGATCACCGGCAAGCCAGCTCCCCCCGGTGGCGATGCCGATGAAATCGAGGTTGGCAGACCCTTGATTGCGCTCAATGACCTCGTGAGCCAGGCGCTTCAGCACCCGCTCTACGTCAGACCGGTCCAACACCTCAGAACGCCGCAACTAAAGCTCCTCCCGTTTGAGCCTCTCATGGACCCAATTGACGGCATAGCGTCCATTTAGCTTACCCTTGGATTGAACCAAAACTCCACCGAGGAGCGCAAAATGCGCCCCTCGGTAAACAATCTTGAACTACTGCGCCCCGTAAGTGGCAGACCCCGCCGCGCTCTACCGGCGGCTTCCCAGCCGCTTCCGCGCAAAAAACCCAAACAGCAGCGAGACTATAAAGATTCCGAGTGGAATCGCCATCGTCAAGTCAGCCGCAGAGCTGTAACCCGAAACACTCGCCAACACAGTTTCACCTCCCTCCAACGCTCCCCGATCTGACCGACCTCCCGATCCGGGAAGTCGGTGCCCGAAAAAGACCGCGATCCTCGCGCTCCTCTGTGTCCAACCAAAGCCCGAGCTTCTGCGCTCCGAGAATAAACCAGGGAGCACCGCCCAAGACGACCAAAATCGCAGCGGCAATCTGCTGGTCCACCTCCAATCCCACCGGGAGCGGCCGCTGGCGGAAGAATGCAAACCAAGCGCCAGACAGCCCAAGCGAGACCCCGAGGGTCATGATAACCATCGAAGAAGACCAAGAAATAAAGACCTGCTTGATGTGGCCGAGCGATGGACGGCCATCCCCGGAAAGAAGGTAAACGACAGCAAAACCCGCCGCCACCTCGCCCAAGATCTCCGCATCCAGCAGAAGCGGCGCATTAAACGCGGCATGCACGAACACGCCCTGGAAGCCCGCGTACAAAAGGAGGTCTTGAACGATCACAAAGACCCACACCAGCCGCAAGCCAAAGCGGCCAAAGCGGCCCCGCTCCCCGATCCGATCGTGGGCCTTCCGCAGCATCCGCTGGAATACGACCAGCGGCACCCACAGGCTAGCCCCAACGACTAGCGCCGCATGAACGCTGGAGAGACCAGTAGCCCATGAGACAAACCACGGGTTGAGGATCAATCCGACCGCTGCCAATCCGCCACCGACCCGCCGCTTGACCACGGTTGCGGATCTCGCCGCGACCCATGACCCAATAACAACCAAGGCAAGTGCAAAAGCACCTACGACGAGAAGCGAACCACTCACGATCGGCCTCCTTTCGCATCACCGCTGGCCATTACCGAACTTGCCCTCATGGCATCATGGGTGGGCGGCGTACGCCGCCCACCCAATCACACCGCTAGGCGAGTATGAAGAACAAGTACCAAGAAAATACGTTGAGGAGAGCAAAGAAAACAAAGAACGCGGTAAACCCGTCAAGGTTCGCCCGGAAGTTCTCCGCCATCATGTGCCCGGATACCCCAACTCCGCCATCCGCCCTGAAAAAGCCCTGGCTCCTTACCGCCCGCATGGCGAGGGTAAAGATCCAGTAGCCGCTGAGGAATATCACCAGCGCCTCAACCGGAGCAAAGGCGATGTACACGCCCGAGTATCCGCTGTATCCGGGGGGGAAAGGAAGCCTAGTGAGCATCCAAATCTGCAACCCGGTAGCGATCAGCAAGATCAGGGCGTTGACAAAAGAGCCGACAATGAAGTCAAGCGTAAATCCCCTGCGCAATCTCCGGTTGGCGAGAACCTGCACCGCCATCCCGGCAAGACCCAAAATCATGATCGCCGCGCCGATGATCGGAGAAGCGGTGATCCGATGCGGATCCCACATGCCGTTCGAGTTCAACGAACGCAGGTAGAAGTACGCAAAGTAGATGCCGCCGAACAAAGCCGCCACGGCCGGGATCAATGTCCTGGACGATGTCCAGAGCGCGCCCAGCTGGGCATCGTGGTAATACTGCTCCTCGTCTATCGCGGGAGGCTGTTCCTGTAGGTTCGATGCCATTACTCGTCACCTCCTGAAACCACCGCAACGCGCTCCGCTGACGGGTCAAGGTCGGCTATCGGACCCGGGTTCTCGTAGCCGTAGTAGTACGGCGAACGCAGCACGACCGGAATCTTCTCGAAGTTATCCTTCGGCACCGGATATCCGACCTGCCACTCCAAACCCTGCGACTCCCAGGGATTCGGCTCCGACGGTGTCCGGGTTACCGCAAGCGACCAAACCAGGTTGATCACGTATAGCAGAATCCCAAAACCGAGAACGTATGCCGACACCGTAACCCACTGATTCAAGTGCTGAAGCCGAACCGCGTACTCAAAGACGCGCCGCGGCTGGCCCAACAGCCCGATCATGAACAACGGAAGGAAAGTCGAGTTGAAGGAGATGAAAATGATCCAGAAAGAGATCTTCCCCAGCTTGTCGTTCATCTTGACGCCAAACAGCAGCGGCACGTAGTAGTACACCCCGGCAAATACCGCGAACATGAGCTGGCCCATGATCGTGAAGTGGAAGTGTGCCATGACGAAAAAGCTGCCGTGAACCAGAGCGTCTACCGGCACGTCCGAGTTGTAGACGCCGGTGACGCCACCCCACAGGAAGTTCCAGAAGACCGCGAGCAAGAAGAGCATCGGAACTTCGAGGCGGATCTTGCCCTTCCAGAGCGTACCCATGGCGACCAAGTAAAGGAAACCGGTCGGGATGGAGATCAGCTCGGTGGTAAGCATGAACAGCGGGCGCATGTCCGGATTCATGCCCGACATGAACAGGTGGTGCTGCCACACGAAAAAGCTGAGCGTAGCGACACCGATCATGCCGGCAGCAGAGGTCTTGTAGGCAAAGATCGGCTTGCGGGCGAAGACCGGAAGCAACTCGGTAGTCAGCGCGAACCCGGGAAGGGCAAGGAGGTAGACCTCCGGATGTCCGAAGAACCAGAAGAGGTTCTCCCACAGGAACGAACTCCCACCGTGACCGGCATAGAGCATGGCCGTGCGGACGGCGCGATCGAGCCCCATCACGTAGAGCCCGTCGATCAGCACCGGCACCGAGAGCAGCATGGTGAACGCGGTAGTGATAAGACCCCACGCCAGAATCGGCATCCGCGACCAGCGCATGCCCGGAGCCCGATAGTTGATTATGGTCGCCGTCATGTTGATCGAGGCCAGAATCATCGAGAACGCCATCAGCATGAATGCGACGTCATAATCGCTCTGTCCAGGTCCCCCCTGAATCGACAGCGGCGCGTATCCGGTCCAGCCCGACTGAAAACCGCCCTGCCATAGAGCGGAGAGCAGGATCAGGAAGGAAGGCACCGTGAACCAGAAGGAGACGGCCTCCAAGCGAGGAAACGCCATCTTCTTCGAGCCGATCATCAGAGGAATCAAGAAGTTTCCGAAAGGTCCCATGACAACCGATGTCATCATCATCATCATCATGGTTCCGTGCTCCCCGACGATCTCGATGTAGGTCTCGGGAGCCCAGATGTGATAGGTAGGAGACAGAAGCTCGGTTCGGATTCCCAAAGCCAAAAGGCCGGCAACCAGGAAGTAGAGCAGCATTCCAAAGAGGTACTGGACCCCCACGACCTTGTGATCGGTGGAGTACGTCCAGTGCTCCCAGAAGGTCCGCTTCTCCGACTTCGCCGGCTCTAGCGGCTCGAGGCCCAACAGCTTCTGGATCGGGTAGTTCAAGGCACCAAGGCCGACAAACCAACCGACAATTCCAAAGAGAAGAGACAGGTAGGTGGCGACGTCGTTGTAGCCACTATTGATAGTTACGGTGTAGCCCGAAGCGATCGCATTGCCAAGCCAGTGCCCAAAGGCATAGCCGATAGCGCCTCCGATCAAGGCCGTGAAAAAGTTCCCGGTAAACCAAGGCTTGACGAACTTTAGACCATCAGCCCTGGAGCCGGACGGCGATTTAACACCAGAGACCGGTGTCATCTCAACTGCCACGACTTATCCTCCTAGTAAGTTTGCGTAGACCCATTTGGGTCGTAGGACGGGTAGTAACCGCCGCCAGCACCGGAGTACGAAGGCGTATAGGTGAGCGAGAACGGCGGCAGCAGCTTGGTAACCCCAGCATTTTGCACCTGCATCTGGTGAGCCCAGTTGTAGAAGGCAGACCGGGTTACGACGTGACCGTAGTTGTACATCGCGCCGTGCCAGATTCCACAGAGCTCGTCGCAGCGGACCGTAAACCTGCCGACCTGCGAGGTGGTTGTGGTGTAGGCAACGTTGTTCACTCCCGGATTGGCGTCTGCCTTGACACCAAGCTGATAGGCCCAGAAGTCATGAATGACGTCAAGCGAAGTGACATCAAACTTCACCGTGGTATTGGTCGG
Organism: Actinomycetes bacterium; assembly: GCA_021819205.1. Lineage (GTDB taxonomy): Bacteria > Actinomycetota > Acidimicrobiia > Acidimicrobiales > Acidimicrobiaceae > JAKARV01. The sequence continues at coordinate 101,932 of JAKARV010000003.1, forward strand.
CAGATCGAGCGAAGTAGTCTCCATCCCGCCAAACTGCGGCCACCGATAAGTGAACCTCCACTGCTGGGCAATCACCTGGATGACCAGCGGTGACTTCGCGCTTGGCGTCCAAATCGGCGAAGGTCCACCACCAGTGCCAATGCCATTGTTGGCGATCAGCTCGAAGGTGCCGAAGCCCGCCAGAAACAGAACCATGACCGTCGAGGCCACGTACCAGATACCCTGGATCTTCCGGTTCCCGGTGAGAACGATGCCATCACCCCGGTCCCCCGGCTTTGCCCTGAAGTTGACTAGAACGTAACCACCGTAGACCCAGACCATGAACAGGACCGGAACCACCATGGCGGTTAGGAACTTGAAGTCGAACTGTTGGGCCGCCGCAGTGGTAGTCATGGTTCCCGGAGGCATGTGAGGCCCCCAGACGAACCACACCAAGTAGTCGGTGATAACCGTAAGCACCAACCAGATAGCAAAAATTTGCCACCCGCGCCTGCGGTTGTCCGCCTTGCGTTCAGCAAGCTCCTGCTGCGAGATAGCCATTACGCAACCACCTTAAAGAAACCGGCCATGTAACCGGTGGCCGACATCGGACCACCATTTCCGTTCAGGTAGCCGACCCCACAGGGAATGAAGCACTGCCACCTATAGGTGTGAGTGGTCGCACCCGAATAGAAGGTGAACGTCTCGACGTTATGGGCTTCAGATGGACCACAGGGACCCGTCTGACAAAAGTTGCTTGCCTGCCCGTTGACGCCCCAAACCGGAACGGCCAGATTGAGCCCGGGCGCCACAATCGTATGCGCGATACCGTTGCCGGTTGCCCCGTTGAGCACCGAAACACTCTTGCCATTCAGATTTACAACTCCACCGACGGTACCGGAAACCTTCCCCCAGTACTCGTTCCTAAGCGGACCGCCCGAATCGTATTCGAGCACGGTTACGTGGACATAGCTCCGCTCCGGTATTTGGACCAGAGTAGTCCTCACCCACTTGCCAGCTCCGTTCTTGATGTACCAACCGACCCAGTTTGGATGCGGTCCAGTACCAACGGCCCCGTCTACCTGCATAGTCAAGTTGACGGTGTTTGGCTGTGTGGATGAGGCCACCGCAGAGACCGTGGGCGGGTACGTTCGCAAGTATCCAAAGATGCCAAATAGGATCAGACCTACTGCGGCAGCCGCGGACACAAGAACGATTCCCACTCTTGTTCCTTTGGACAACCCCTCAACCCCTTTCTTTCACAGTTTCAATCTTCCCCAACACACATCCCCCTCTTTGGGGCTGAGACGAGCCGCCCTCGAGCTACCCGCCTGGCTATCGGCGACCAAAGCCGCCGAAACCGAAGTCAAACGCGGGCGATTACGCCCAGCCAGTGATAGAGCTGAGATCGGGTTAGCTGCCCCTGAACTACGGCTACCACTACCCCCTTGGCGTTCGCAAACACCGTCGTTGGCAAACCGAGCAGCAAAAACTTCCCCTGGAGGGACCCCTGATCGCTGACGACCGGGTAGCGCACCCCCTTGGCGGCGATGAACTTGAGCGCCTTGCTCGCGGTATCGTTCTCGTCAACTCCAAGAAATGAGACGCGACCCGCGTAGCTTTGCGCCGCATCCGCAACCATGGGCGTCTCGCTCTGGCAGGGAGTGCACCAGGAGGCGAAAAAGTTCACCACCAGAGGCTTGCCGGAAAAGCGGGCCAAAGACAGCGTTCCCTGCGCCTTAACTCCGTTGTTGCTCAACTCGGGTAGCGAAAATGAAGGTATTGCCTTTCCTACCAGCGCCGACCTGGAAGCAGAGGTGGCAATCACGCCTGAAGTGGCGAGCGCCTTTCCCGATTGGCTCAAGGTCGCCGCGTATACGGCGTAAGCGACGACGAAAACCAGCGAAGCTACTATGGCCATCGCCCACAACCGTCGCCGCCCGAACCTCCGCCGCCCCATGGCCGGTTCCGACGACGTCACCGCCACTTCACCACCACGTCTACGGCCATGCCGATAAACAGAAGAGAAAGATAGGTTATCGAGTAGGAAAATACCCGCATCGCCGCCTTCGGCGTCTGTAGCCGGTAGAGCGCGACCGCATAGCTGATGAACCCGAAGTTCAACGCCAGCGAGGTCAACTCGTACACCGTTCCAAGATGCGCCACGGGCCCAAGAAGCTCGGTGACCGCCGCGAGTACCACCGTGTACACCAAAATCTCGCCGGCGGACCGCTTTCGAGACGCCACAGAGGGCAGCATTGGCACTCCAGCCGCGCTGTAGTCGTCGGAGTAGCGAAACGCAAGACCCCAAAAGTGCGGAGGGGTCCAGATGAAGATGACCGCAAACATCAACCAAGCCGCCAGCGATAGCGAGTCGGTGACCGCGGCCCAGCCAACCAAAACCGGAACTGCGCCCGCAGCTCCTCCGATGACGATGTTCTGCGAGGTCGACCTCTTCAACCACATGGTGTAGATGAAGACGTAGAAAAGCGCAGCAGAGAGGGCAAGCAAGGCCGAGAGGAGGTTGTCACCCACCGTCAGCATTGCAAACGCCACCACCTCGAGCACGATTGCAAAAGCCATCGCTCCGCCCGGAGAGACCTCGCCGGTCACGAGGGGGCGATTCTTGGTCCGCCGCATCACCGAGTCGATATCGCGGTCATACCACATGTTCACCGCGTTGGCCCCACCGGCCGCGAGAGTACCCCCGACCACGGTTATCAGCATGGCGGAGAGGGATGGTATCCCCCGCTTCGCGACCACCATCGCCGGAACGGTCGTGATCAGGAGCAGTTCGATAATACGCGGCTTGGTCAGGGCAACGTAGCCTTTGACTAACCTAAGCCAATCCTGCTCGCCTTCGCTGCGGGCCAGAGTCCTCATCGTTCAACCACCATCTCTTCGGCACATCGGAACACCAACCTGGCACATCGGTAACATGTTCCTAAGTGGTTAACTCTAACACAGCGGAGCGGCAGTGCCTTACGAAAATCGTGAATCTTTGCATACCAATGTCTGGTCGTCCGAACAACCTTTTGTCGATTTCCAGGGTGTAAAGTCCCCTGTACCTGGGCAAAAACGGCTGTTATCGGCGGTCGATGCCACAAGGGAATTTGCCATATCTTCCCTGTTCATAACCGATATTACTTCCGTTAGATACCTGACGGGCTTCACCGGATCCGCGGCGACGCTGGCGATTGCCGCCACATCGCAACCGTCCGCGTTTCTGTGTACAGATGGGCGCTACGCAGAGCAAGCAAAAGCTGAGCTCGCAGCCTTTGGGATCGGCATTTGTGAGGTAGTTACCACGGATCCTCTCGCTCCAGACGGCCTGCTCAGAAAGCTCGGCGGGCCGACGGGCGTAGACGGCTCCCGAATTTCGTACGCGCTGGCTACCCGCCTTGCGGATCTCGGCCTCGGGCCGGTGAACATCGGCGACCGGCTGGTCCAGCTTCGGGAGGTCAAGGATCCCAGGGAGGTAGCGCTGATAACCGCGGCGTCCCAGATCGCGGCTGCCGCTATCGACGCCACCATCCAGGAGGCGACCGCAGCGACCACCGAACTCGAATTTGTTGGCCTCTTCGAGTACCACTTGCGCAGGCTGGGGTCCGATGGCCCCGCATTTCCAACCATCGTCGCGGCCAAAGAGCGAAGTTCGCTGCCTCACGCAGCACCAACCTCGACTCCGATAGGATCAAGCGGACCGCTACTCGTCGACTTTGGCGCCTCGGTATCCGGATACCACTCCGACTGCAGCCGAACTCTACTGATCGGCGACCCGCCTCCGGACTTCCTGACGCTCGAGACCGCCGTCCGCAAGGCCCAGGAGGCCGGCGTTGCGGCCATCAAACCCGGCTCATTGGTCAATGAGGTCGAGTTGGAGGCGAGGCGAGTGCTGAGGGAGTGCGGTGTTGAGCACCTTCTCCCCCACGGCGTTGGCCACGGGGTGGGGTTGGAGATCCACGAAGAGCCCTTTACGGCGCGGCGCACACCACGGGTGTTTGTCGAGGGGATGACGATTACCGTCGAGCCCGGTGTCTACATTCCCCGCCGATTTGGACTCCGCATAGAGGACCTTTTCGTGGTCACCCCGTCGGGAGCAGAACCGCTTACCAACTTTGGAGAGCCGTTGAGGCGGCTAAGCTTGTAGAGCCGCAGGCGGAGAAGGAGGCTGAGAGAGCGTGTCGGTTACGACTTCAACCAACGACCTCAAGAACGGGATGACCCTGGAGTCCGGAGAAGGGCTGTATACGGTCGTTGAGTTCCAACACGTAAAGCCGGGAAAGGGAGGAGCCTTCGTCCGCACCAAGCTCAAAAACCTCCGGACCGGCGCGGTAATCGACCGGACTTACCGAGCCGATGAAAAGGTCGAACAGGCCATCATCGATAAGCGGGAGATGCAGTTCCTCTACCGCGACGGCACCGATTTCGTCTTCATGGACAACCAAAGCTACGACCAGATGGTGGTCCCGGAGACCGCCCTTGGTTCTGCCAAAGACTTTCTGGTAGAGAACGCCACCGCCGCCATCTCTGTATACGAGGGCCTTGTCGTAGCCGTTGAGCTTCCAGCGGCGGTGGAGCTCGACGTGACCGAGACCGAGCCCGGCCTGCAAGGGGACCGCGTCTCCGGGGCTCGGAAGCCGGCAACCCTGGAGACTGGATTGGTAGTCCAGGTTCCGCTCTTCGTCAACACCGGTGACAGAATCAAGGTTGACACCAGGAGCGGCGACTACCTCACTCGTGCCTAAGCGTTCCAAGGGTGAAGCCGTCCAGCAGGCGCGAACCCTCCGCGAGGCGGTTTTGGAAGCGCTCTACGAGGCGGAGTTGAAGGGCGAAAGAAACCCTGGGCAAGCACGTCAAAGACCAGTTTTTGTCAGCGAACGCATCGCGGGAGTGCTCGCCGGCAAGGCAGAGATCGACTCGATACTGGCAAATCACCTTATCGGTTGGGAGGTTGACCGCGTCACCGCCGTCGACCTTTCGATCTTGCGCCTTGGGATATGGGAACTCGCTTCCAAGCCTGACGTCCCAACCAAAGTGATTCTGGCCGAAGCGACCCGTCTTGCCGACAGGTACTCGACCGGGGAGTCCGCGAAGTTCGTGAACGGCGTACTCTCCGCCGCGGCGGCAAAGCTTCGACCTTCAGAGAGGACTTGACCTGCCGGCTAGCCAACCGCCGAACTCAGAAACCCGGGCATTGACTTCGTGGCATTGAGGTTGATCCTCTCGCTGGGAATCTGCAGCTCCTCTGAAACCTTGGCAAGCTGGCCGTTCGCTTGACGCAAAAGAGACTGCATGGTGGCCAGCCGCGACCTGATGTCACTAAGCGCCGCGGTGTTCTCAGGATGCTTCAAGAGCACCTGGCTGTCGGCCAGGATCGCCGCCGCGTTCGGAAATGCCCAGCCGTAGGCCTCCTTCACCACCGGGGTCAAGTTGTAGGAGTTCAGCGAGTTTGGCGGAGCAAGCGTAATCAAATTATACAGGTCGGAGTTGACCGCAATCGTGCAGTACGACTCGTCCTGCTGGACGATGGTCTCGGCAATGTTCATGTCCTTGGTATCCCCGGAGTGGATCTTGGCGAGAGCGTCGTAGCCATCCGCCAGCGCTACCGCACACCCGCCAACGTCCTGCTGCATGCTGACAACAAAGGACTTGAAGTCGGCCTGCTTCTGGGAGAGGGTCACGCGATTAGGAAAGACCAGCAGCACCTCTACGATCACGAAGGCGGCTACCAGGACACCAATTACGACCAAACGCCTTCTCATGTGGCTCTTGGACTTGACCTGCAGCGTTACGTCTGCCCGGTTGATCGGTCGCGGTGACACCGTTCTCCTTCTATAAGTGTCGAATTGAGTAAAGCCAGCGTAGCGGGAGCCACAATCTCCAGCCACCGAAGGGCGGTTCAACCGTCTGGCGATCCTTCAGCCGCCAAACGGAGACCGCGCCGATAAAGCGCCACCTCCAACCGATTTTTACCAAGGACCGTGGAAATTGGCGTTGGCGGAGCGCAGCGCATCTACGTACTCGGCACGCTCCGCGGCCGTCCCATCCTCACCCTCGGGACGCGCCAGCAGGCCGCGAAAGTCTGCAAGTGACTGGAAACCCTTCCGCTCCATCCATGCGATCATCGAGTCAAGAATCACCCGGGCGTGAGCTGGGCCGTGGCGGAGCAGTGCAGAGGCGCTCATCACCGCGTCTGCTCCGGCAAGAAGGTACTTCACGACGTCTTCCGCCTGGTCGACTCCGGTTGCGCCAGCCAACGAAGCCCCTATCTTCCCGTGAAGATGCGAGATCCAGGTCCGAGAGAGCCGCGACTCGTACGGATTGGAAAGCCCGATCCCGGGTACGATCCGGATCCGTTCGGGATCGATATCCGGGTGGACGAAGCGCGCGAAAAGCACAAGGGCATCCGCACCCGCCGCATCCAATCGGACCGCAATCTCGCCCATCGAGCTGAAGAAGGGGTTCAACTTGACCGCTACCGGCACGTGCACCGCCGACTTGACCATCTGGAGCAGCTCCACGTGGACCGCTTCAACAGATCGGCCGTCAATCTCGACAGAAGCCGGAAGCATGTAGGTGTTCAGCTCGATTGCCGCCGCGCCAGCGCTCTCGATCTCCTGGGCATGCGCTATCCACGCCCCCGGCGCCGAAGCATTCAAACTCCCGATCACCGGTACCCGGGACAGCTTCACCGCCCGCTCCAGTAGGCCGAGATAACGCTTGGAGGCTCGTTGCGGAGTAGTCTCCGGAAAGTAAGAGAGCGACTCCGCATAGCTCTCCGTTCCCGCTTCGAGCAGCCGCGCACGCCGGTCTGCCTCTCCGGTGATCTCCTCTTCGAACAGCGAGTGCATCACGATTGCCCCAACGCCGCTGGCCGCAAGCTTGCGCACTCCATCCAGGGTGTAACTCAAAGACGAGGCGGAAGCGACCAAGGGGTTCTCGAGCTTCAGGCCCATGTAGCGCGTCTCAAGATTCATGCGTGTTCCCTCCTCGCGTCCGCAGGAAAGCGGTGCGCCGGACGGGTAGCCATCTCCTCGTAGGTTGCCCACCGCTGGTCCACCGCCTCCTGCGCCAAGCGTGCCAGCCTCTCCGCCTCTGCAGGATCAGTGGCTGCAAGCATGGAGTAGCGCAGCTCCCGCCGGCTATAGTCGCCAAGCGCTATCCGAGGACGAGGAGAGTCGAGCAAAAAGGGGTTCTCCCCGGCCGCCCGCACCATTGGGTCATATCTGATCAAAGGCCAATAACCACTAGCCACGGCCCGGTACTGCTGGGCGAGGCCGTTGCGCATGTCGATGCCGTGGGCAATGCAGTGACTATAGGCGATTATCAGTGAGGGCCCCTCGTACGCTTCCGCTTCCCGGAAGGCTCGGAGGGTCTGTTGGGGGTCCGCCCCCATAGCCACGCGGGCCACGTAGACGCTTCCATAAGCGATAGCTTGGAGAGCTAGATCCTTCTTCTCCACGGTCTTTCCCGCAGAGGCAAATTTCGCGATCGCGCCCAGCGGGGTTGCCTTCGACATCTGCCCCCCAGTGTTGGAGTAGACCTCGGTATCCATCACCAGGACGTTGACATCGCGACCCGAGGCAAGGATGTGATCAACACCGCCAGAGCCAATGTCGTAGGCCCATCCGTCGCCGCCGACGATCCAGACGCTCCTCCGCAACAGGTGATCGACGACGCTGGCGAGATCGGTCGCCTCCAAACGTCCGATCGAAGCAAGTCTCTTTTTTAGCAACGCCACCCGCACCCGCTGCGCCTGCAGCTCCGACTCTGACCGCTGCGCCGAGTCGAGGACCGCATCGACCAGCTTGGCGCCGAGTTCTTCGCGAAGTTTCAACGTGAGATCCCTGGCCAATTCGGCGTGCTGATCGGCCGCGAGTCGCATACCCAGCCCAAACTCCGCGTTATCTTCGAACAAAGAGTTTGACCAGGCAGGACCGCGTCCGTCGGCACCCTTCGTCCATGGCGTGGTGGGCAGGTTCCCTCCGTATATCGAGGAGCAACCGGTGGCGTTTGCGATCACGGCCCGTTCGCCGAAAAGTTGGGACAGCAGCTTGAGATAGGGAGTCTCTCCGCATCCCGCGCACGCCCCGGAGAACTCGAAGAGCGGCTCCAGGAACTGCGTTCCCCGAACGGTGGCAAAATCGATCCGCGACCTCTCTATGGGCGGCAGCGACTCGAAAAAAGCCACCTCCTCCCGCCCACCTTGCTCCTCCCGCGGAGCAAGATTGATCGCCTTTCTCTCTCCGGGAACGACCACCGGGCACGCCTCCACGCAGAGTCCGCATCCGGTGCAGTCCTCGGCGTACACTTGGAGGGTGAAGAGGGTGCCCGGCAACCCGCGGGCACGCAGCGGAGCCGATTGGAAGTTGCCCGGGGCACCTTCCAACTTCTCAGGCGGGTAGTACTTCGACCGGATGACGCTGTGCGGGCAGACAAACCCGCAATTTCCGCATTGAATGCAGCTATCTCCATCCCACTTCGCGATGATCTCCGAAACGTTTCGCTTCTCGAAGGCGGCAGTCCCGCTCGGCCAGGTGCCGTCGGCGGGCAGCGCGCTTACCGGCAGCTCATCGCCACGGCCGCTCATCATCATGGCGGTAACCTGCTTCACAAAGTCCGGGGCACCGTCTGGAACCACCGGCGGCGTCTCGATGGCGGAAAAACTCCCCTCCGGTATCTCAACCCGCTCAAGTTCTTCGAGCGCCCGGTCCACCGCATTCAAATTCGCCTTCAGCACCCGATCGCCGCGGCGCGCATAGCTCTTGCCAATAAACGCCTTGACTTGCCCGATCGCCCTTTCCCGCTCGATCACTCCCGAAACCGCGAAGAAGCAGGCTTGGAGTACCGTATTGACCCTTCCCCCCAACCCGACCTCTGAAGCTATCCTGCCGGCGTCAACAGCGTAAAGTTCCAGCTCCTTGGCGACGATCTGCTCCTGCGCAACGCGGGGGATCATCTCCCATACCTTTGCCGCCGGGTACGGCGAGTTCACAAGCAGCGTGGCTCCCCTGCCGGCCACCGCAAGCACGTCGGCTCTCGCGAGGAACTCAAACCGATGGCAGCCGACAAAGTTTGCCTCCCTGATCAGATAGGGCGCCTGGATCGGCCGGTGGCCAAATCTGAGATGCGAAACCGTCTGCGATCCCGACTTCTTGGAGTCGTAGACGAAGTAACCCTGCGCGAACATCCCCGGCTCGGTGCCAATGATTTTGATGGTGTTCTTGTTCGCGCCAACCGTGCCGTCGGAGCCGAGACCGAAAAAGACGGCGCGAAAAGTGTCCGGCAGCTCGATGTCAAAGCTGGGATCGTAGTCGATGCTGGTGCCGGAGACGTCGTCGTTGATGCCAACGGTAAAACGCCGTTTTGCCCCTTCCCTCCGCATCTCGGAAAAGACACCCGCAGCCATTCCTGGAGTGAACTCCTTGGAAGAGAGGCCGTACCTCCCGCCAATCACCAGCGGCATCGATGGAATCTTCCCGAGCTGGAAGGCTTCGGCAAGCGTCCCGAGGACGTCAAGATACAGCGGTTCTCCGAGGGAGCCCGGCTCCTTGGTCCGGTCGAGAACCGCCACCTTGCGCACGCTCCGGGGCAGGGCCGCAATCACCGCCTCTGCGGGAAACGGGCGGTAAAGATGGACCGCGAGCACGCCAACCCGTTCGCCGGAGTCATTCAGCCTCTCAGCGGTTGCCCGCAGGGTTTCAAAGGCAGACCCCATCACCACTGCAACCCGGTCGGCCGCTGGATGACCCGAGTAGGCCACCAGGCCGTAGCCTCTCCCGGTGTGCTCCGCAAAGGTGCTCATGGCCGCTTCGACCAGCCCAGGTACCGCGGAGTAGTAAGGGTTCGCCGCCTCCCTGGCTTGAAAAAATACGTCGGGGTTCTGCGACGTCCCTCTTACGAAGGGGTTCTCAGGGGTCATCGAACGGCCACGGTGCTCTCGAACGAGTTCCACGCTGACCAATCTGGCCAACTCCTCGTTGGAGAGCATCGTGATGGTGTTCAGCTCGTGGGAAACCCTAAAGCCGTCAAAAAAGTGCAGAAAGGGGACTCGTGATGCGAGCGTGGCCATCTGCGCAATGGCGGCAAAGTCGTGGGCCTGCTGGACTGAACCCGAAGAGAGCATCGCAAAGCCGGTCTGCCTGGCCGCCATCACGTCGGAGTGGTCGCCAAAGATCGAAAGCGCCTGAGCAGCTACCGAGCGGGCGGCGACGTGAAAAACCGCTGGCGTAAGCTCGCCGGCGATCTTGTACATATTGGGAATCATGAGGAGAAGCCCTTGGGACGCGGTAAAGGTTGTGGACAGTGCACCGCCTTGCAGCGCACCGTGCATTGCGCCGGCGGCTCCCGCCTCGCTCTGCATCTCCACCACGGTCGGAACGCTGCCCCAAACGTTCCTGATACCCTTCCCGGACCACTCATCAGCCAACTCCGCCATCGGTGATGCCGGGGTAATCGGGTAGATACAGCAGACCTCGTTGACCCGGTAAGCAACCGAAGCCACGGCTTCGTTTCCATCAACGGTTGCGCGCATCATCCCTCCTCAAAAACCATCTCGATGGCATGAACCGGACACTGCTCAAAACAAGCTTTGCATCCAGTGCAGCGGTCGTAGTCAAAGCGGTACCGCCTGCCCACCCCCAGCTTGATCACCGCATCCTCCGGACACGCCCCCAGGCACCCGTCGCACTCAAAGCAGTTACCGCACGAAAGGCAGCGCTGCGACTCGTAAACCGCCTCGCTGGCAGATAGGCCTGCCAGCACTTCAGAAAAGTCTGAGATCCGCTCCTCGGGCGCGAGCTCCGCTTGGACCCTGCGCTTGGTATCCCCAAAGTACCAGAGGTGAAGGATGTCCATGGACGCTATCTGCGGCTTCTCCGACCCCGCGGCGACGCTGCCCGCAAGCCAGGCATCGATGTTTCGTGCAGCCTTCTTGCCATGCCCCACGCCGACCGTCACAGTCCGCTCTGCAGGTACCGCATCGCCCCCGGCAAAAATCCCGGGGTGGCCGGTCATCATCGACGATGACACCTGGACAGTTCCATCGGAGCTGAACTCGACGCCTGGCACTCCACGCAAAAACCCGCTCTCGGTCTCCTGGCCCAAAGCCAAAATCACCGTGTCCGCTGCCAGCTGTTCCATGCGACCAGTGGGTCGTGGGTACCCTCTATCGTCGAGTTCCATCGCTTCCACGGTCAATTCGGGGGCGTCAAATGCGCTTATAGTCTTCAACCAATTGATGGTGACCCCCTCCCGTTCCGCGTCGGCCGCCTCCTCCTCGTGCGCCGGCATCTGGGCGCGAGTCCTCCGATAGACGATCAGAGCCTCATCGGCGCCAAGGCGTCTCGCCGTCCTGGCTGCATCCATCGCGGTGTTGCCACCTCCGTAAACCGCCACCCGCCGCCCGATGACCGGTGGATCCCCTTCGGCAACGCTCTTGAGAAAGGTGACCGCATCCAGAATCCGGCCCGCATCTCTCGCTGGAATGTCAACCCGCTTGGAGAGGTGCGCACCAACGGCGACAAAAACGGCTTCAAAGCCGCCATCGCGCATCTCGCCCTCCAGATCGTTGACCCGATGGCCACTGACCAACCTGACCCCCAAAGAAAAAATCCGGTCGACTTCGCCGGTTAGCACCTCCCGCGGAAGCCGGTAAGCGGGGATGCCGTAGCGCATCATCCCACCCGGCAGACCAGCCGCATCGTGCACCTCGACATCGTGACCACGCATCGCAAGGTGATAGGCGGCCGAAAGCCCACTCGGACCGGCACCCACAACCAGGACCCGCTTGCCAGACTGGAAACCGGGCGGCTGGAACTGCCAACCCTGCTCGAGGGCAAGGTCGCCCAAAAACCGCTCGACCGCATGGATTGACACCGCGCTGTCTAGCTCCGCACGATTGCAGCTGCTCTCGCAGGGGTGGTAACAGACGCGTCCGTGGATCGCCGGAAAGGGGTTATTCGCGACCAGGGTGCGCCAGGCTTCCTCATAGCGTCCCGCCTCGACGTGGGCGAGCCACCCCTGGATGTCCTCTCCCGCGGGGCACGCGGCGTTGCAAGGGGGGAGGATGTCCCGGTAGACGGGGCGCTCGGTCCGCACCGGACCCGTCAACGGCCGACCATGGAGAAGGTCGGGAAGCGGGGTTATGTCCGGGCGCATTACTCGCCACCAAGCAGGTGCCACGCAGCCCGGTGCCGGCACGCCAGACCGGTGTCGCCAGGATCAAGGGGCAAAGCAAAACGGTATCCCATGGTTGGACCTCCAAATTTTCTCAACCAAGTCTAGGTTAAAGCTCCCAAAGCAAAAAATGCTGGAGACCTAGAAGGCCAGCCGTACTCACCGTCGGCAAATGCCGCCAGTCTTTTTTAACGCCCTTCAAAGGCCCGTTCGAAAGCCAACCGACCGCGGTTACCCGTCTTTGCCATCCACCTTCCCCTCGTCGGCTCCGCGCTTGAACTCCGACGTAGCAGCTCCGAGAGAACGGGCCAAACCAGGAAGTTTACGACCGCCGAAGATGAGCAGCAGGACTGCCAGTATGACAATCAAGTCGGTAGTACCGAAGAAATCGGCAAGTATCATGGTACTCCTTACTCTCTACCCCCACCTTGCTACCGGGGGAACAGGCATCAATATGAACTTTATCATCCGCCAGCTACTAAATTTTCCGGCAATCCCGGCGCTAGCGCTCGTGTTCCTGCTCCCGGCTTTGGAAGCCTCCATTTTTCTGGGTTTCGTCTTTCCGGGAGAAACCGCGGTAGTCCTCGGAGGAGTGCTGGCCTCGCAACATCGCTTCCCCGTATGGCTGGCGGCATTGGTCGCCGGCGCTGGCGCTGTCGCCGGAGACTCCGTGGGTTACTGGGTGGGCCGCAAGTTCGGGCACCAGCTGCTGTCTCGCATTCCCGACCGCTTGCTGAAACCTGAGTCGGTACACAAGACCATCGATTTCATCGCCAAGCGAGGGGGGGCCGGGGTTTTCGTGGGCCGCTTCACCACCGCGCTTAGAGTGCTGGTTCCAGGGGCGGCCGGTATGGCAGCGATGCCCTATGCCAAGTTTCTCTTCTTCAACGTACTTGGCGGTCTGGCTTGGGCCGGGTTATACACAGCCCTCGGATACGTCGCCGGGGTAAACTACAGCTCCGTTCTGAAGGACGCCAGCCTGACCAGCAGCCTGCTGCTCCTCGCGGTCGTGATCGCATTTGGGGGATACGGCGCCTACAAGCACTTCAAACCGATGCTGCGAAAGACCGGCGAAGGCACAGCCGGCTAGCGGCGCCGTTTTTGGAGCCGACCGGCAAGAAAGGGGAGCGTCCGAGTCCAAAGCGCCTCCATGGAGGAGTGCAGCGGAAGCCCCCCAAGCCGCTCTAACGCCATCATCGCTCCGACCGGATCGCGGGCAAGGAGCAAGGCAACGGCCAACCGCTGGTAGTGCCACGACTCGAGGACGGAGAAGTGGCGGGGGGTCAGCAGTCCACGCCTCCGCTCCTTCGCAAGCAGCAGGGTGGTTCGCTCCAAAAAACGGCGCATATCCTTCGATACCCCCTCCGGAGAGTCGCGGTACATGACCAGTTTCGACTCCAGAACCGCGATGGTACCGTGCACGGCGCACCGGGTCCAGAACTCCCAATCCTCGACCCCATCTAGCTCTGGATCGAAGCCCCCAACCATCTCGAGCAACGATCGGCGGGCTAAAACCGTTGAGGTCTGGAACTGATTCAACGTTAGCTGATCCAAGTAGCTCAACCAACGAAGCTCGCCGTCACCTTCCTGCTTCGGGTATCCTCGGCTCCAGGTCGTTGCGAGAAGATCCAACTCGGGGTGGGACTCGAAAACTTCTAGTTGCCTGGCTAGCTTCTCTGGATGCCACACGTCGTCTCCATCGAGAAATGCGACCAACTCTCCGGTAGCCCTCGCCATCCCGGCGTTGCGCGCGGCAGATGGCCCAGAGTTTTCTTGAACTACGACTTCGGCCATCGGAGCCAGCGCACGCGCCAACTCCGCGGTACCGTCGGTGGAGCCGTCGTCCACCACGATAAGCTCCAGATCGGGTGTTCGCTGCTTGAGTACTCCATCGATCGCGTCCTCGATGGTTAAGGATGCGTTGAACGCCGTGACTACAACGGTGATACGCATTGCCCTCCTACAGCCAAGCCAAACCAAACAAGGCGCTAGCCTAGCATCAAATGGTTGGACCAGTCTTTAGGAGCTCGTAGCTTGCCGAGGCTATACGAGCTGGTACCGATGCTCAATAAGGTGCGGGTAATTGGCGATGATGTCGAGCTATCCGACATAACCCTGGACTCACGAGCGGTAAGGCCTGGAGCGCTCTTTTGTGCCACCCGAGGTTCCCGCTTCGATGGGCACGATTTCGTCGAAGATGCGATCGCGATGGGAGCAAGGGCGGTGTTGGTCGCCCGGGAACTCCAAGTACCGGTGCCTCAAATCGTCGTGCCGTCGGTAAGGCACGCAATCGGCCGGATCGCCAGCTTCTTTTTCGGCGACCCATCCAGCCACCTCGACCTCATCGGCATCACCGGCACCAACGGAAAGACCACGACCTCCTACCTGATTGACTCGATCCTCTCCCGAGCGGGCCGCCGCACCGGTCTGATCGGAACCATCGAAGCCAAGTTTGGCGGATCCAACCGGCCCTCGCTGCACACCACTCCGGAGGCACCCGACCTCCACCGTCTCCTTTCCGACATGCTCTCCAACCAGATAGATTCCGTAGTCATGGAGGTATCGTCCCACGGAATCGACCAACACCGCGTAGACTCCACCAAGTTTCGGGTTGCCGTCTTCACAAACCTTTCTCCGGAGCACCTCGACTACCACGGAACCATCGAGCAGTACTACGCTGCCAAGGCTCAGCTCTTCTCGCCATCGCTCGTAGCGGAGGCGGCCGTCGGCACCGACACCGAGTGGGGCCGGCGGCTCGCCAGCCAGACCGCCATACCGCTTGTGACCTTCGGACCCGATCCAGAGAGCGACTTCCGGGTCGCCGACGTCGAGTACGACGCACGCGGAACCGTTTTCACCCTGGTTGCGGAGGGGCGCAAGAGTCGGCTAAGGGTACCGATCTACGGCCTCCACAACGCGTTCAACGCCGCTGGAGCCGCGGCAGTGGCCCACCTCCTCGGCATCGATTCCGACACGGCCATCGATGGTATCGAGAGCTGCGATAGCGTTGCCGGCCGATTCGAGCGCATCGAACTCGGACAAAACTTCTCCGTCGTTGTCGACTACGCCCATACCCCGGATTCGATCCGATCGCTGATTGAAACCGCACGGGCGCTCTCGCCGGGAAAGCGCGTAATTTTGGTAGCCGGTGCCCGAGGCAGGCGCGACCGCCTAAAACGACCCGAGCTAGGACGAGCTGCGGCCACCGCTGACCTCGCCATACTGACCGCCGACAACCCCGGGGACGAGCTTCCCGAGGAGATAGTTGCTCAGCTCCTCGCGGGAACCCTTGACGTTCCCACCAAGTCGATCACGGTAGAGCTCGATCGCGCTGCAGCTATAAGAATGGCGGTCTCGGAGGCAAGGCCCGGAGACTCGGTCCTAATCGTCGGCCGCGGGCACGAGCAGAGCCTGCGATACGGGTCGAGGCTGGTCCACCTCGACGATCGGGAAGAGGCGCGCATGGCGATTCGCGATGCCGCCATCCTCGACGGAAATCAACCAAACCGGCTTTGATTCGGTCCAGTCACGAACTCGTGTGCAGAAAGCGGGCCGGCACAGAGGCGAATTCGCCGCAAACCCGAGTGCTTAATCGTTAAGGCCCTTGCCGTTCAGGATCCGGTCTACGTGACGTTCGACCCGCGACGCCCTGGTGCCCGACTTCTTCGGCTGCGAGAAGTGGATTAGGTACGCGCGTTGCCTCCCCGGCGTCAACGCCTCGAAGGCAGCTTTAAGATCCGGCGATGAATCGAGCCTAGACCGCAGCTCCTGCGGCATCTCCATTTCGCCCTGCCTCTCTACCTTCAGGCCCGACACCTCTACCTCAACCGCCTCTTGCACGTAGTCCCGAACGGTCGTCGCCAACGCTTCAATCTCTTCCAAGCACTGGAAGCGCATCTGCCGCCCGGACTGAACGTTCTCTGTCTGCTGAAGCAGTACTCCCTTAGGATCACGGAGCAAGGCACCCTTGAAAAACAGCAGTGCGCAGTACTCCTTGAATCCATGGATCAGAACGATGTTTCTCCCATCGCGGGTGTAGCACGGGTGCATCCACTTGAACTCTTCGACGAGGCCGCAGTCGAAAACGATCTCCCGCAACCTCTCATACTCCGGTCGCCATCGCTTGGCGGCGCCTACGAATTCGTCAACGCGAGGATTTGCCATACCTTCGGGGATCACGACACCTCCTAACGGATTACCGAACACCGTCCCTAAACACTCAGCGAAACTAAGTCTCGCAAAGCGGGCGGCTCCAAACGGTCTTGAGTCGCCTGGTCGACCGGATTATGCCGTTTAGCCGATTGGGTCTTACGCCACTGACGTGACCGCCCTCTGGTCGCGCGGATTCCGGTGTCCCTCATACGTTGTAAGCAGCGACGTTATTGTGACCCAGGTCCAGCGGTGGAAGTTGACCCACCTGGAGCACATTATAAGGGCTGGGGTTCTTCGATGGCTTCTCCTTTCGCTTTGGCGAGTGCGACATCCAAATGGGCGCTCGTTCCTTGCTTTGCCCGGTCCTTCAAGCGGTAGCTGTCCCCCTTGATGTTCAC
>JAKARV010000052.1 GCA_021819205.1 Actinomycetes bacterium
CGGGGAGATTCAGGTGACCTCCTCTCCTCCCTTACAGACGGGGGTTGCGCTCCCGTTCACTCAAGTGCGGACGGATGGCAGATGGCTCGAAAGCCATCGCCAGCTCTCCACCAGATCTAAGCAGCGGTGTCCAACCGCGCTATGGTACCGGAACCCCTGCTAGCGCAAGTATCCCGAGAATCACAAGCAATCCTCCTGCCGCCAGATAAAGCCACCGCCGGGGGATGCGCTCGGCGGCCTTCCCTATCCTCACGCCAACGCTGATCGCCCCGGTCATGCCGGCAGTGGCAGCCAACGCTACCAGCAGCGGCTGCCCGAAGTTGAGCGAAAACCCCGCCGTAGTAGCTTCGGTGACATCACCAATCTCGGCCAGAAAAAAGACTAAGGCTAGCTTCAAGAGCGGCGCCCTTTTAGTGGGGAGGTCCTCCTCCTCTTCCTCCTCGTGCCGGAAGCCAACCACGGCAAGAATGGCGCCGATAACCAGCATCACGATCGCCGAGACCTCGTGGAGCACCGCACCCGACACCACGCTGCGCACAAAGTAGGCAAGGTAGCTCGCGATCAGAGCTTGGACACCGATTCCGATTGCGGCTGCGGTGACTACCCGCACGCCGCTCTGCGCCCTCACCATGAGAATGGCTGCAATCATCGTTTTGTCGGCAAGCTCCGCCATCATCGAGATGGCAAGGATTAGCAAAAGCTGCGCACCGCTCACTTGGAAACCTGCAAATAGCGGCTATCCGACAACGCTACGGCCACCAACCCCCAGCTTTCCTGTCGCCACCCGATCCAGCAGATGCTAGCCGCACAAATTGCGGGTTGAACCAGCTTGAGGCGGGCATGCGTCACAAAGCGGGAGCTAGCTGCGCCCTGGTCATCCGCAAGGGGCGGCTACAGTGCGGAAGCTGCCTTTGGCGTTCCCCCCACCCTGGTGGGCGAAGGGGGACTTGAACCCCCACGAGGTTGCCCTCACAGGAACCTGAATCCTGCGCGTCTACCAATTCCGCCACTCGCCCGGCGCAACCAGCATACCGCCACGAGCGGCCAGTTGACCACACCTGTTCTAAAACTAGACCGAACCTTGCATCCGCTGGTTATAGTGCTAAAGGGGTGACTCTCGAATCGTTCGAACGAAAGATAGCGGTCTTGGTCGAGGGGATCTTTGCCAAGGGTAGCCCGCGTGGAATAGAGCCAGCCGAGCTGGGTCGGCGACTCACGCGCGAGATCGAGCGCTCCTCCCGTATCGGCGTGCGCTCCCAGATCGCCCCCAACCGGATCACCGTCGCCCTCTCGCCCGCGGACGCGGAGGAACTCGCACCGCTTCGAAGGACGGTGGAGCGCGACTTGGCCGAGCTTGCCCAGGAGACGATCGACGACGGCGACTTCCAGACCTTGGGCCCGGTCACGGTTACCCTCGCCTCCGACGAGGAGCTGAAGTCGGGAACCTTCTACATCGACTGCGAGTTCGTCGAGGAGCAGGGGTACCGCGATCGCTGGTACCTCGAACGCGCCGGAGGGGGAAAGATGACGCTTGCCCAAGGTACCAACACGATCGGGAGGCAGGCTGGCGCTTCGATAACCTTGGAAGACCCCCGGGTCTCCCGCCTGCACGCAGAGATCGTGGTCTCTGAGGGGATAGCCACTCTTTACGATCTAGGCTCTACCAACGGCACGTTCGTAAACGGTGTGCGGCTTACCAAGCCCACCGAATTGACCACAGGAGACGTTATAACGGTAGGTACAACCGATCTGACCTTGTTTAGAGGTTGAAGTGCCCGTCATTCTGCTAGGTGCACTGAAGTACATCCTCATCGCCATCATCTGGCTGATCTTCATCTTCGCCATCCGCGCGGTATGGTTGGAGACGAAGCGGCAGGTTAGGACGACGGTAACTACCAAGATGGTACCGGTGGCGGAGTCACGCCCAAGCGCGCAATCTCCGGTAGCGCCCTCGCCGGATCAGGTTGCCTCCGGGGTCGGGTCGACAGTGTTTTTTGCCATCGAAGGGCCGTACTCCGGGCACACCTTCCACCTCACTCCCCCAGCCGTTATCGGCCGCGACCTGAACTGCGAAGTTGGACTGGGAAACGATAACTTTGTCTCCTCCAAGCACGCCCAGATCACCAAGGAGCGGCGGCACCTCATCGTTGCCGATCTGGGAAGCCGCAATGGAACCCTGGTAAACGGAGATCCGGTCACCGGCGAGATGCGCATCACCAAGGGCGACATCATCCAGATCGGCAAGACCGCGCTCAAAGTAGTCTCCATATGATCGTCGACTTCGCGGCTGCGACCGACCCCGGATTGGTCCGGAACTCGAACCAGGACTCTGCCTACGCGGACGGCAAATTCTTTGTCGTTGCCGACGGCATGGGCGGCCACGCCGGAGGCGACGTCGCCTCGCAGCTGGCGGTGGAGACGCTCTCGGAGGCGTTGCTTGACGGGGCGTCCCCACAGGAGGCGATCGTGGCCGCCAACCATCGCGTGTTTGAGGCGGCATCCCGCGATCCCGCTCTGGAGGGCATGGGAACCACCGTCACCATGGCGATCGTTAACGACGCCAAAACCGCCGTCGAGGTTCTCAACATCGGCGACTCCCGGGCCTATCTTCTCTCTCGAGGAGAGCTCTCGAAGATCACCAGCGACCATACCTTCGTCCAAGAGCTCGTGGACGCCGGATCGATAACCGAGGAACAGGCGTCTACGCATCGGGCACGCCATGTGCTCACTAGGGTGCTTGGCATAGGAAACTACGTCGAAGCAGACTCTTTCCAGGTACCGGTGCAAGACGGGGACCGTCTCCTTCTCTGCTCCGACGGGTTGGTGAACGAGATTCAGGAGGCCCAGATCGCGGAGTTGCTCGCCGCCGGCGATCCCACTGCCGCGGCAACCGCGCTGGTCAACGCTGCCAACGCCGCGGGAGGGAGTGACAATACCACTGTTGTCGTGATCCGATTCTCCGCAGAGAGTGGCACCCGCCAGTTGGTCGACCGTACCGACGTTGCCCGCACGGCATTCGCTTCGGCGCCTGCCGTCTCCGGGAATCTCCCGCGCTTCAAGGGCCAGATCCCCGCACCGCTGCCGACCCAACTCGTCGAGAGATCACTGATTGCACCTCCGGCGATCCGGCTGATCGGCTTCGTAATCCTTCTCTCGGTGGTGCTTGCAGCGGTGGTCCTCGCGGTCTCCGTCTACGTAAATCACTCCTTTTACGTCGGGGTCTCGCGCCACCAGGTAGCGATCTATCAGGGACGGGTAGGCGGGATACTCTGGTTCAAACCCCACGTTGTCGACTACACCAGCGTTCGTTTGGACCAGCTCACCCAGGGCGTCCGCGACCAGATCATCCACGGTGTAGTCGAACCCTCCATCGCCAAGGCGAAAACATTTGTCCATAACGCCGAAAGCCAGGCCAAAGCGGCCAAGGTTGCCGCGAGTCCGGCGTCCCTCTTGTCGGCGGTAGCCTGATGCGAAGGCGGATGTCCCTGGTAGGAGCGCTGCTTATCCTGGCATTTTCGCTGGTCTTCCTGCAGCTGAACAATTTGCAGATCGTCAAGGCGTCCAAGCTCGCCAACGCCCCCGGCAACAACCAAGCGACCACACGCGCATTCTCCCTTCCCAGGGGGGCAATACTCACGGCTGACGGCCAGGTCATGGCCGAGACGGTGCCTGCCAACAACGTCTACCACTACCAGCGCATCTATCCTTCGGGAGACCTTTACTCAGACCTCACCGGCTACTACTCGGTGATCTACGGCGCTTCCGGTCTCGAGTACCAGTACAACAAGTACCTCCAGGCGCAAGTGGCGCCGATCACCAGCTTCTCCCAGCTCTTCTCGAACCACTACCAGACCGACTCGGTGGTGACCACCATCAACTCCCAGTTGCAAAAGACGGCCTATCAGGCTCTTGGCTCCCTGAAGGGGGCGGTCGTCGCCATCGATCCGTCGACCGGATCGATACTCGCCATGGCGTCGAGCCCTACCTTTCAACCGGCGCCGCTCGCCTCGCCAAACGGAGGTACCGAGATCGCCGCCTGGAAGGCGGACATCTCCAATCCGTCGCAACCACTGCTCAACCGGGCGATCTCCCGGGCGTATCCTCCGGGATCGACCTTCAAGATCATCACGACTTCGGCTATCTTCGATCACAAGCCTTCGCTTGCAACCGTAAACTTTCCCCCGGTCTCCCAGATACCTCTGCCCGAGACGACCCACAAGCTTCACAACTACGCCTACGAAGTCTGCGGTGGGGAACTTCCAGTGCTGCTGGCGGTGTCGTGTGACACCGGGTTTGCCCAGATCGGCCTCAAACTTGGTGCCGGAAACCTCGCCCAAGAGGCCGCGAGCTTCGGCTTCAACCAGGTTCCGCCGATCGATCTCGCTGGCGCCGCTGCGTCCACCTTTCCCCCAGTCTCGTTTTTCCACCAAAACCTCCCCCAAGTCGCCTTTTCCGCCATCGGACAGGGCAACGTGCAAGCCACCGCACTCCAGATGGCGCTGGTTGGCGCGGGAATAGCCAACAACGGGATAATCATGACGCCCCACCTCCTGGATAGGGTGGTGTCTTCCCAGGACAGCACCATCAAGCAGTACGCCCCCACTGCTTGGAAGGTTGCAACCTCTCCAGCCACCGCCGCCAAGGTTGCCCAGCTGATGGTGGGGGTGGTCCGTTCCGGGACCGCGCAGGGGATCGCCATCCCCGGGGTGACGATCGCCGCCAAGACTGGCACTGCGCAGACCACGCTTACCGCGAACTCCACCATCACCGGCGCCTCCGACAACTGGATGGTCGCCTTCGCGCCGGTCGGCGATCCGAAGATCGCCATTTGCGTGGTGGTTCCAAAGCAAGCTGGGCTGTCGGCAAATCCAACCGGGGCACAGTACGCAGGTCCCATTGTAAAAGCTATGATTGCCGCAGCTCTTGGGGTGAAGGGGTAGAGAAGATCAGGTGAGCGAGTCCTTGAGTTTTCCAGCGTTCGGTAGCCGCTATCAGCCGGTCCGGAAGATTGCGCGCGGCGGGATGGCCGACGTTTACGAGGCTCGCGACCTGCTGCTCGACCGGTTGGTGGCTTTGAAGGTCCTATTCTCCGAGCTCTCGACCAACCCAACCTTCGTGGAGCGTTTCCGGCGGGAAGCACAGTCGGCGGCTGCGCTCTCGCACCCAAACATCGTCTCGGTGTACGATTGGGGCCCGGCGAACAGCACATACTTCATCGCCATGGAGCTGGTAGAGGGGTCGACTCTCTCGCAGGTGATCAGGGAGTCGGGTGGGCTCGCTCCCCAGAAAACCGCAGCCACTGCGGCCGATGTCGCCATTGCGCTGGCCTTCGCCCACCGCCACGGCGTGATTCACCGCGACATCAAACCCTCCAACGTCCTTATAACCGAGGACGGGATCGTCAAGGTAGCCGACTTCGGGATCGCCCGTGCGGTGAGCAACGAGGAGGACCTCACCCAGACCGGCTCGGTTCTCGGCACCGCCACCTACATCTCTCCCGAACAAGCGAGGGGCGAGGATCTCGACGGCCGCAGCGACATCTACTCGTTAGGCGTAGTCATGTACGAGATGCTTGCCGGAGCTCCCCCATTTGCGGCCGACACTCCGATAGCAGTCGCCTACAAGCACGTCACCGAGGCTCCGGTGCCGCCAACCAAGGTCAACCCCGCGATACCGGCCCCGATGGAAGCAATCGTGTTGAGGTGCCTCGCCAAAGATCGAGACCAGCGGTACCGGGACGGCAACGAGCTCCGGGCTGACCTGCTTCGCTACCTCGACGAACTGCCAGTGAAGGCCCCATCTCTCATCGCCAGCGGTGCACCTACTATCGCCAACGCCAGATCGGACCTGCACGACCGGACGCAGTTCATCGCCCCGATAGACCCGACCTCCACCATCCCGGCGATTCAGCCGGAGGGGGAGCAAAAACCCTCGAAGCGGCGGTGGATTGCGATCACGGCCGTAATCGTCGTTCTGCTGCTCGCGTTGGCTGGTGCGCTTTTTGGCCCCAAGCTGCTTGCCGCAAAGAGCAAGCCCCCTGTCGCCAAGGTTGCGGTTCCAAGCGTGGTTGGAGCACAGGAGCAGGGAGCGACGAGTTCGCTTCGGCAGGCCGGCTTCAAGCCCACCCTCAACTTTGCCGCCAACTCGACCCCGGCAGGAACCGTGATCGGCGAGCGCCCGTCCGGAGGAAGCATGCAGCCAAAGGGGTCGCTAATCTACCTCACCGTCTCCAACGGTCCAGGGACCGTGGTGGTGCCCAACGTCGAGAAGGAGCAGGCGACGACTGCGGAAGCGAAGCTGCTGGCCCTCGGCTTCAACGTCTCGACCAACTACCAGAACGCCAACGCCAGCCAAGGTACCGTCGTAAGCCAGTCCCCCGGTCCGGATAAGGCGGCCCCGAAGGGATCGACGGTGGTGCTGACGGTCTCCAACGGTCCGGCAAAGGTTGCGGTGCCCAACGTGGTAAACCTTTCACTGGCCCAGGCCTCCAACAAACTTGGCGTGGCCGGACTGGCGGTGGGGACCACCACCTCCCAGTGGAGCACCACGGTACCGAGCGGCGACGTCATCTCGACGTCGCCATCGGCAGGGACGCAGGTAGCGCCCAACTCGTCGGTTAATCTCGTCGTCTCCACCGGAACCTCCACGACGGTGCCCAACGTGGTCGGCGACTCCGAGGCCACCGCGGACAGCGCAATAACTGCAGCCGGATTGGCCTACACCAACACGACGGAACCAAGCCCTCCCGGCACCACGGTACCGAGCGGCGACGTCATCTCGACGACTCCAGCCGCCGGCTCCACCGCGACGGTGAATTCAACGGTCGTCACCGTGTACGTCTCCACCGGAACCTCCGCGCCGCCGAGCGGTTAGCCTCCTCCGCCACAAGGCGGCAAGGGAGATCGCGGCAAGGGCCAGCTCCAGCCGTCGCGAGAGCGCTACCGCGCACCGGATGCCCTGCGGCGACGGCTCTTTGCCCCCCAAGAGCGCGGGAAGCTCCACCGCCTCTCCCCGGTAAAGGTTCACCCCGCCCAGATCGACCCGGCAGACCGCCGCAAAAAGAGCCTCCATCCTCCCGGCGTTCGGTGAAGGGTGCTCGCGGGACCTTCGCCATAGCTCGAAAACCACTCTGGGGTCACTGCGCGAGAGCGCTGCGGGGATCACTAGTGCGGCTCCAAACCGGGCTGGCAGATAGACCATGAGGTCGTCGGCACGGGCAGAGACCCTGCCAAAGTTGAGGTAGGCGGCGTTGCGGTGCCCGAACATGGCGTCCAGGGTGTTCGTTGCCCGAAAGGTTAAAGACCCCCTGAGGCCAAATAACAGGTGCCACGCCAAAGGTCCGATCACCGCATCTGCCGAGTTCTCCGCCACCGACTCGATGACCGCTCGGGCGATGTCGGTTTGGTCGAGCTCGCTCGCATCCCGTCCTGCAAGGTTGCGCAGCGAGGCTCGAGCGGCATCAAGGTCGCCGGCCTCCAAGTGGTTGGCGATCCGCTCTGCCTCCGCTCGGAGGCTCCTCCCGCCCAAGGTGGACCAGAGTCCAATCGCAGACGCGGCGATCGATCTCTCGCCAAGCGTGCCGGCCGCAGCCACCGGGAGCACGAGGAAGGACCACACCGCGCCTCCCCGGAGAACCGAGTCGGCGTACGCCAACGACTCCAGCTTCGATGCCACTCTGCCGAACCAGGCTACCGGGTGGTACCGGTCCCGTGGATCGCCAAGGAGCCGGTCAAGCGTTACCGCAACCACGATCTCGAGCAGGCGGCGATCCCACCTATCCATGGAGTCGAGCCGCAACCATGGCAAGAAGGGCAACGGTCTCGAAAACCAGCCCGGTAGCGCCAACCACGTCTCCGGTGGTGCCGCCAAAACGGTAGACGGCGAGCGATGCCAGAAAAGCGGCGGCGACCGCGGCGGCTCCAATCGAAGTGATTGCTTTGATGCCGAGGAGCAGAACAACCGCGACGATTATCGCCAACGTCTCGAGAAGAATCACCCACTGCGCGTATCTGGGTGCGTTCCCCTTGAACCAGGCGCCAAGGCCGTTGGCGCTGGCCGCAGGGAGCCAGATCACCGCGATGGCCATCACCGACCTGGAGAGCGCGGTCAGCAGTACCAACCCGCCGAATAGCCGTGTCGCTCCGCCGAAAGCGGCCACCCTGGCGATGACCACGAGCGCCAGGGCGAGCGCGCCCAGCGCTCCGATGGCCGGCTCTCTCATGATCGCCAGCCGGCGCTCGCGAGGGTGGAAGCCAGCGAGACCGTCAAAGGTGTCGGCGATGGCGTCGTAGTGGAGCCCCCGGGTCAAAATCGCGTCAACGCCGACTGCAACGACGCCGGTGAGGATGAGGTCATGGGCCGAGGAGGCCAGGCGGATGGCGATCCAGTCCGCAACGCCGACGAGGGCGCCCGCAACCGGGAAGAAGACCAACGACGCCCCGAGTGGCGTGGAGCGAAGTGGGATCACCGTCATGAAGGCGATGGCGCTCGAGAGCGCCTCGGTCGGCCTCTTCACCGCCCCCTCCTGAAGACGTCGATCGGAATCGGAATCCCGGCCACCGCCAAAATGACCGGGCTTGCCGCCGCAGCCAGCCGCTGATTGGCCTCCCCCATCAGATCGGCAAAGCGCCTTCCGAGCGCACTGGGGGGGTGGATGGACATCCCTACCTCCTCGGAGACCACCGCAGCCGCAACCGGCGACGCCAGCAGCGACTCGACCAGGTCGGAGACGAGGGAGAGGACGGCAAAATCGCTTAGATCGAGCAGCCGGGCAATCCACGTGCCCATCGAGTCGATCAGCATCGGGAGGGAAGCCGAACGGACCAGCTCGCCCAGGGAGGAAGGGTCGGACATCTCCACCAGGTCGAACTGGCCACCTCGCCGCGCGGCGTGCCGTTCAATCCGGCTGAGCCACTCGGGTTCTTCGCTCGCCTCCGCGGTGGCAAGGTAGACCAGCCGGCTCTCCCTGGGAAGCATCGCCTCGGCAATCTCCGACTTCCCCGAACGAGTTCCGCCAATGACCAGGCTGAATGACACCTCAGTCCGGCTCCCGCGTCGGCCGGATCGCCACCGTAGCAAGGTATGGCACCTCGTCCGGCACGAGCGGAAGCGGCATCACCGTCTCCTCCTCGGTGCCGAGCAGCCAGCCGGCCACCGCATCGGCACTCCTCCCGAACTCCCTCGCAAGCTCTTTGATCCGGGGCAGGGCGGAGCCGACCTTGTAGATCACCACTCCCGCGTTGCGATCGCCGATGGCGCGTTCCAACTCTTGGTCGCTACCGATCCCGAGGACGAGGTGTAGCGGCTCGTCGTTGTCCAAAAAGTTGGCGGTGCTCAGCGCGAGGAGCCTCTGAAAAGCCATCACTCCTGGGATGACCGCGATCTCCAGCTTGGGCAGACGCAGCTTTGCGTACTCGGCCACGAGCGAGAAGGTGGAGTACAAGGTAGGATCGCCAAGAGTCACGAAGGCGTATCTGCCCCCCTCGATCATGACGCCCGCCATCTGCTCGGCGGCCTCCGCCGCCGCGGCGCGCCTCGCCTCCACTCCGGGCCGACCTCTCCCCATCGGGAATACCACCCGGTGGCAGGTGATGGAGGGGACAAGCTTGGCGACTACCGTTTCCGCGCGCCCAACTGCCGCCGCTGCGAGCGACGGAGCAAACACCACCATCGCACTGCGAATCTCCTCGAAAGCGGCCATGGTTACCAGACCTGGGTCTCCAGGACCGACCCCAACGCCCGTTAGCCTCATACTCCCTCCAGGATAGCTAGCCCCGAGTCGCGCCTCCAACCTAGGGTTAGTGAAAATGACACCCCGGCACCCTAGGCTTGGCGAAGTGTCCGATGAAGAAGCGCTGACAAGACCGGCTAACCTCCTCCCGCTGTTCGTAGCGCTTGGGGTAATCGGAGCGGGCGACGGGCTGGTCCTTCCCTACCTTGTCATCTACCTCCACTTGGCCCGCGGGATCGCGCTGGCCACCGTGGGCCTCATCGTCGGCTTTGGTGCAGCCGCCTCTTTTTTGGTTGCTTTGGCTTCTGGAGCTGCTCTAGATCGGATCCGTCCTATCCGGGTCTTTCAGATTGGCACCGCGGCCGCCGCCACCGGCTTCTTCTTGCTCTCTTTCGTCAGCTCGGCCCTGGCCGCGCTGCTGGCGGTGTTGACCGTCTACATCGGGACGGCGATTCAGTGGCCGGCGCAGAACACCGTCGTCGGCGCCAACGTTACCGAGAAGTCTGCCGGGCGGGCTTTTGCCGGAAGCTTCCTGGCGTTAAACGCCGGCCTTGGAATCGGGGCTCTGGCAAGCGCGCTCTTCGTCAATCTTGCCCACCCCGCCAGCTTTT
>JAKARV010000004.1 GCA_021819205.1 Actinomycetes bacterium
CGCCTCATGGGAGTTGTCTTAGCGCGTGGTTGTGAGCTTGCCCATGGCGCCACCTGTTTAGCCGCCTTGGTGAGCTCGTCCATCACTTGGCGGTTCTTGTGGCTTCTCGATCCGTAGAGCCTGGCAGGGAAGACGGTAACGATCTCGAGCGCGTCGTTCGCGAGGTCTTCTTCGAACGAGGAATCTTCTGAAGCATTGATGATGATGACTTCAGTGCCAAAGCGCAGGAGGCGATCCTGGTGGGTGACCACCAATCGACCAACCTTGCCGGAGCAGATCCTCGCGATGAGCTGCCTCAAGCCCTTCTTCTGGTGGTTGAGTTTCGATCCGACGTCTTCGATGACCTCGTAGGCCCAGCCGTTCGCCGCCGCGAACGACTCCAACAGTGCGACCTGGCGCACGAGGTCATCCTTCTCGCCAGAAGTAGCAACTCTGGCATAAAGCAGCGTCACACGGTTTGACGGTGCATGGCGTGGAGCCAGGTGGCGCAGCTTTGCGAGGTCGTAGCGCCGTCGCCCTCCGGCGGTGCGTTCCGGAGCATCGATCCGGCCCTCGGCTTTCCAGCGCCTAAGCGTGTCCGGGTGAACACCAAGTTCTCCTGCGGCGACACCAATAGAGACCGGCGTATAAGTATTATGCCGCCATGTGCGCATAAGTAACGGACTGCGTGCGATCAGTTCCCGGCCCACCGAAGCCGTCTACGCGGCCGGGCATGGAGCTCTTCAGGCTGTGTGGGTGCGCCGGCCCTTGCGGCGGCGCGGGCCGGACGCCGCGGCAGCCGCCACCAGCTCTACTACGTTCCCGACCTCAACTTCGATCCCGTCCCGCCTCCACCAGCGGCTACCGCACGCGGCGCAGCTAAGCAAGGTAACGTCCCGGTCAGCCACCTCGAGCTGGATTATTACCATCTCCCGTTCCCGGCAAACCGGACAGACAGGTTCCACTGGAATCACCTCCACCCACAGATCAGTCCCAACTCTTGGATAATCGACGGCAACACCGCGAAACTTTAACAACAGCTGAAAAACAAAATTTGGAGCGGAAGCCACTTTGCCGCTGGTAGACGCCTGAAACGGCTGTGCACCCCAACAAAAAGTAAAGTATGCTCGCACCATGAGTTCATCCCGGGCTTCTACCTCGATACCGGTTGCCACCCAGGTTGACCAGCTGGCGGAGGCGGTTAAAACCGCGCTGAGGAGGGCGGTATCCGCCGGGGAGTCGGCGCAGGTGGACCAGTACAACCTCGGCCACGCGTACGCCGAACTCCGATGCGCTGCCGTGGCGATGTCCGCATCCCAGACGGAGCACACCCTGCTCAATGCCCAGCTGGCGCTGGCCGAAGCCGCAGGTTCCCTGGCGCGTTCGGACCACCTTGCTACGCTCGCCGCGGCCGGCCCGATCGCGCCACCGGATTCGGACCTCATCGACACCGTCTACACTTCCGAGCCCGCAATCAATGAGGCGGAAGAGCTGGTGATGCTGCGAGACATATTTGCGCGCTTCTCCCAAGAGGAGATCACGCCGGTAGCCGACCGCGTCCATCGGCAGAATCTGGACGTCCCGGAAGAGATAATCTCCGGCCTCGCCGAGATGGGGGCGTTCGGCCTCTCGATCCCCGAAGAGTACGGCGGATCGGCCACCGGTGCGGTTACCGACCTTCTGGCGATGCTGGTAGTCACCGAAGAGCTTTCGCGCGCTTCCCTCGGGATCGGAGGCTCGCTGATCACCCGCCCGGAGATCATTGCCAGGGCGCTGCTCGCCGGTGGCACCCAACTCCAAAAAGAGCGCTGGCTCCCGATGCTCGCTTCTGGCGAGGCGATGGGCGCCGTCGCGGTTACCGAGCCTGACTTCGGATCCGACGTTGCCGAGATTGCTTGCACAGCGGTAAAGGTCGATGGCGGCTGGAGGATCTCGGGTACCAAGACTTGGTGCACCTTTGCCGGGCGGGCAGACGTCCTTGCGGTACTGGTGCGGACCGAACCCGAACGGTCGCTTCGGCACCGGGGACTCTCCCTTTTCCTGGTCGAGAAGCCGGCGTTCAACGGCCACAGCTTCGCCGTCGACTCCAACGGCGGAACGCTCGAGGGCCGCGCTATCGACACCCTTGGGTATCGCGGCATGCACTCCTACGAGGTCCGCTTTGACAGCTGGTTCACCCCCGATGACTCCCTGGTCGGTGGCGAAAGCGGCCAGGGACGCGGCTTTTACATCCAGATGGCCGGGTTCGAGAGTGGGCGCCTCCAGACCGTCGCCAGGGCCAACGGGCTTATGCGGGCCGCCAAAGACGCCGGACTCGCTTATGCGCGCGACCGCTCGGTCTTCGGGAGGCGCCTCACCGGCTTTCCGCTCACTCGGTACAAGCTCGCAAGGATGCAGTCAACCGTGGCAGCGACACGACTCTGGGCAGAGTACTGCGCGAAAGAGGTCGCAAAGGGAACTGGGGCGCTGGAGGCGTCGATGGCGAAGGCGCATGCTTGCCGGAGCGCGGAGTGGGTCGCCAGGGAGGCGATGCAGATTCACGGAGGGATGGGGTATGCGGAGGAGTACCCGGTCAGCCGGTACTTCGTCGATGCCCGCGTCCTCTCAATCTTTGAAGGGGCCGACGAGACCTTGACCCTGAAAGTCATAGTGCCCGAGGTCGCCAAGCTTGCCTGATGGCGATGGCGAGCAGCTCAAGCTGATATAGTTTGCATCCGACGAGGTAATAAAGGTCGGCCGGTAGGAGGTTAGGTGACGTTCCCACGGAGAGTACTTGGAGACCTCGCCATCGCCCTTGGCGTACTCGCCGCCGGAGTCGCGATCTACCTTCACTTGATGACGCTCTCACTCATGAGCCCGGATCGGCTCGCTTCGAAGGCAGTGCAGCTCAGCGCCAATCCGGCAGTTCAGACGGCACTCGCCGACTCGCTCTCCAACGCGATCTTCCCCTACACCGCCAGCCAGGGAATTGCCATCACCCAGGTTCAGCTGCAAAGCATGGTGAAAGCAGCGCTCCAGCAGCCCGCCGTTGCCATTCAGTTTGCCCAAGCCCTGCACAACGCAGACCAGCGCCTTCTTGGGGTCGCGTCGGGGCCAATAACCATCGGTGGCCCGGCCCTCACACAGGAGGTCGCCTACCAACTCCACAACTACTCGCCCGCGCTCGCCTCGGTCATCGCCTCCAAAAACCTCCAGATCACCATTCCCGGCGCCGACCTTCCGAACCTCGGCTTCTTGGTCAAACTGGCCGACCACTATCAGAAGACCTTCGAGATGGGTGCGATCGTCCTCTTCATCCTCGGTCTCGCCGTCCACCCCAGCCGGCCGTCAGCCCTGAAGCGGATCGGTGCATCACTCATCGGCATGTCGGCAATCGGCTTTGCCATCTTTGACCTGCTCCCGAAGTACCTGCTCCCTCAGATCCAACTCTCGTGGGCGCAAGTGGGTGCCGCGATCCTGCTCGCCACCGGGAGCGGCGTCGCTTACTTCTATCTCGAGGTGGTAGTGGCCGGGGCTGTCATCTACGGCGTCGGCCTCGCCGCCAAACGCCTAACCTAGCCAGAGCGTCAAAAGCAGCGCCTGCGGTGTCGGCTACTCCGGCCGCGAGGAGCGCTTCATCCCCGCCTTCTTTCCCCGGGCAACGAACTTGAGGGCCATCTTCCGGCTCGCCTCGTCGATCATCTCCGCATCGAACATCACCGCACCACGACCACCGGTCGTGGTGGCCTGCTCGTAAGCCTCGAGGATGTCCACCGCCTTGTCGAACAGCTCCTGGGTGGGAAGATAAATCTGGTTGAGCACCTCAACCTGGGTCGGGTGGAGCGCCCACTTGCCGTCATAGCCAAGGGTGGCGGAGCGCTTCGCGTACTCCCTCAGACCATCAAGCGACGAGATCTTGAGGTAAGGGCCGTCGATCACCTGGATACCGTTTGCCCTTGCCGCCATCAAAATTTTGGAAAAGGCGTAGTGGAAGTGGTCACCCGGGTAATCGGGTAGCTCTACTCCCCCGGTCAGCACCGGCATCTCCATGGAAGCCGCGAAGTCGGCGGGGCCGAAGACGACCGCCTCGATCCGCGGGGACGCCGCGCAGATCTCCTCGACGTTGATCAAACCGGTCGTGGTCTCGATCTGCACCTCGATGCCGATGTGGCCCGCCGGAAGGCCCACCTCTGTCTCGATCTGTCCAAGCAACAGGTCGAGCGCGACCACCTGGGCCGCATTCTGGGCCTTGGGAAGCATGATCTCGTCAAGGCGGGGCCCAGACCCCGAGACCACCTCGAGAACGTCCCGAAAGGTGAGCGGGGTGTCCCAAGCGTTCACCCGGACGCAGATGATCCGGTCGTCCCACCCTCCGCCGCTGATAGCCGCGGCTACCTTTCCTCTCGCCGCCACCTTCTCGCTGGGGGCTACGGCGTCCTCCAGATCGAGAAAGGTCATGTCGGCCGGGATCTCCTTGGCCTTCTCGATAAACCTATCGCTCGAGCCGGGAACGGCTAGGCAGGAACGACGGAGCATGGAGCGTGATCGGTTAGACATGGGAAAAACCTACCACACCGCAGAGCCGGCTAGGTCTCACAGAGTTCGAACCAGTAGAAGCCGTACGGAGCCAGGGTGAGCAGGTAAGGAACGCCCCCCTCAACGGCCGGGAAAGGGGTCATCCCCATCAACTCCACCGGAACCCGTCCCGCCCAGCGGTCGAGATCGAGATGGACCGGCTGGGCACGCGCCGCAAAATTGCTCACGCAGACCACGACCCTGCCCAATTCGTCGAAAAAGCGGGCATAAGCGAGAACCGCCTGGTTGTCTCCCGGAACCAAGGCGAACTGGCCGTCGCCAAAGACCGCCTCGCGCCGGCGGACGGCAAGCATGTCCCGGAACCAACGGAGGAAGGAGGATGGATTGTTCATCTGAGCCTCCACGTTCACCACCTGGTATCCGTAGACCGGATCCAGGATCGGCTGGAGATACAGACGGGCAGGATCGGCCCGGGAAAAGCCGCCATTGCGATCCGGAGACCACTGCATCGGCGTTCTTACCGAGTCCCGATCGCCAAGGTAGATGTTGTCTCCCATCAGGATCTCGTCACCGTAGTAGAGGACCGGCGATCCGGGAAGCGAGAGCAGCAGCGCGTTGAGCAACTCGGCAATCCGGCGATCGTTATCGATCAACGGTGCGAGCCGCCTGCCAATACCGACGTTTCGCCTGGCCGCCGGATCGGAGGCGTAGGCGGCAAGAAAGTAGCTTCGCTCCTGTTCGGAGACCATCTCCAGCGTAAGTTCGTCGTGATTGCGGAGGAAGATCCCCCACTGGCAGCCCTCCGGAATCGCGGGAGTGGCGTTCAACGTCTCCTCTACTGGACGAGCAGACTCCGACTTGATCGCCAAGAATAGCCGGGGCATGAGCGGGAAGTGAAAGCACATGTGGCACTCGTCGCCATCGCCAAAGTACTCGACCACCTGCTCCGGCGGCTGGTTGGCCTCTGCCAGGAGAACCCGGTCCGGGAACTCATCATCGACGACCTTGCGGAGCGTCTTTAGGAACTGGTGGGTAGCGGGAAGGTTTTCACACCTGGTCCCCTCTTCCTGGAAAAGGTAAGGAACGGCGTCGAGCCGGAAGCCGTCGACGCCCATCCGCAACCAGTACCGGACAACCTCGAGAATCGCCTCCTGTACCTCCGGGTTCTCGTAGTTCAGATCCGGCTGGTGGGCGAAGAAGCGGTGCCAGTAGTACTGGTTCCGCTCCGGACACCAGGACCAGTTGGAACTCTGCGAGTCGATGAAGATCACCGGTGCCGACTGGTAGGCGGAGTCGTCGTCCGCCCACACGTACCAATCGGCCTTGGGTCCGTCCTTCGACGCCTTCGACTCGATAAACCAGGGGTGCTGGTCGCTGGTGTGGTTGATGACCAGATCCGCAATGACCTTGATGTTGCGTAGGTGCGCCTGGGTGATCAGCTCCTCGAGGTCGGACGAGGTTCCGTAGGAAGGGTGCACCGTGTAGTAGTCGGAGACGTCGTAACCACCATCCTTCAGCGGCGACTGGTAGAACGGGAGAAGCCAGAGGCAGTCGATCCCCATCCACTCGAGATAGTCGAGCTTGGATACCAGTCCACGGATATCCCCCTGTCCATCCCCGGAGGCATCGGCAAAACCGCGCACGAAAACTTCGTAAAAGACCGCCTGCTTGTACCACTGCCGTCCACCGTCGAAATCGACGGCCCTTCGCAACATGTCGGCCATGAGTGTTATCGCCCCTTGAACCTTGCCTTGCCCGGACCCTGGGCAAGGAAGGACTCGACACCGATTCCGGCATCCTCGGTCGCAAAAACGTCGGCAAAGAGCGCGCGCTCCAGCTGCAACCCGTCCTCTAGGGGGCGGTCGATTCCACCATCGATAGCCCGCTTGCACAGCGCCTGCGCCGCGAGCGGTCCCCCGGCAAAAACCGCCGCCCACGCCAGCGCCTCCTGCTCAGCCGTTTGCGGTGCCACCACCCGATCCACGAGTCCGATTGCGAGCGCGCGCTCCGCGTCTACCGGCAACCCTCCAAGGATCATCTCCTTGGCCCGCGCCACCCCCACCAGACGGGGCAACCGTTGCGTCCCCCCACCCCCGGGGATGATTCCAAGCGCGATCTCCGGCTGCCCAAGCTTGGCCGCAGAGCTGGCCACCCGGAGGTCGCACGCCATCGCCAGTTCCAAGCCGCCACCAAGGGCATAACCCTCGATGGCAGCGATCACGACCCGGGGCAAATCGGCGAGCGCGTTCAGGGTGGCGTGGAAGCGGCCGCCCATCACCCAGCCGTTCTCGACCCCTCCAAACTCGCTGATCTCCGCGCCTGCAGCAAAAATCCTTGGCCCGCCAGAGACCACTACGGCGCCGGGGAGCGACCGCTCCAGCTCAGACACCGCCCCGGCCAACTCGTCCAGAAGCTCCGAGGAGAGGGCGTTGGCCTTGGGCCGGTCCAAGCGCACCAGCGCAACTCCACCCTCGTCCAGCTCAACACTTACGAACCTACCCATGATCAAGCCTCGCTCTCCGCTCCCGATAGGAGCATCTGCCGCAGAAGCTCTTGCGCTCCTGCCCTCGGAGTCACCGCCCCGGCAGCAACCCTCTCCCTGACCAAGCCGGCAAGCGGAAGCCTCGCCAGTTCCCGGCTCCACCCCAGCTGAATTAGCCGTTCAAGCTCGCGGACCCGCCGCTCCCCGCGCCGCCGGGAAAGCTCGCCGGAGGCGGCCATCTCCGCCCGCATCCCCACCAGGGAGTCGAGGAGCTTGCCAACACCCTCCCCGCTGGTCGCCACGGTCTCGACTATGGGAGGAGGGTTGGGCGAACCGCCAAGGTCGAGCATCGACTCCAAGTCGCGCCGGGTATCGCGGAGTCCGGGGCGATCGGCCTTGTTGATCACGAAAACGTCTGCAGCCTCCATCAACCCGGCCTTGCTGGCCTGGACCGAGTCGCCCCACCCCGGATTGAGCACCACTACGGTGATGTCGGCCTCGCCGACCACCTCCACCTCCACCTGGCCAACGCCAACCGTCTCCACCAGGATCCACGGGTAACCGACCCGCTGCAGGAGCCGAACCACCTCGGGCACTGCGACCGAGAGGCCGCCGAGATGTCCCCGGGTTGCAAGCGACCTGATGTAGACGCCGGGATCACTGGTGTGAGCCTGCATCCGGATCCGGTCCCCGAGGATCGCGCCCCCGCTGAACGGGGAGGACGGGTCGACCGCCAGTACGGCCACCTCCTGCTCCCGCGTCCTGATCGAACCGATAAGCCGGTCTACCAGAGTCGATTTTCCCGCCCCCGGGGCCCCGGTGAAGCCGATCACCGCGTAGCCATCCTCTTCAACCTCGGCGGCGCCGATTCCCACTTCGCCGAAATCGTTGTCGGCAAGGGAGCGCTCCACCAGTGAGATCAGCCGAGCCAGTGCACCCTTGTCCCTTGCCCCCCGGACTCGCTCCAGGAGCGCATCCACGTCCGCCAACTACTCCTCCTCCACCGAGATGCCGGCGCCCAGCGCCACCAGGTTCTCGACTAGCCCGTCGTAACCGCGCTCGATGTGCTCGATCCCGGTTATCACGGTCTCGTTCTCGGCGCCAAGCGCGCCTACCACCAGGGCAGCACCGGCACGGATATCATAGGCTTGCACCCGGCCACCGACCAACTTTGGAACCCCTCTTACCACCACGTGATGTCCCTCCGAGATGAGGTCGGCACCGAGCCTCCGGAGCTCGTCCAGATAGCGAAAACGGCCGGAGAAGAGGTTCTCGCTAACCACGCTCACCCCCTGGGCCCGACTGAGCATGGCGACCAGCATCGGCTTGTAATCGGTGGCGACGCCGGGATAGGGGAGCGTCTGGATGTCGGCGGCAAGCGGCCGTGGACCCGCCTCCGCCACCAAGCCACCGGGTACCGGACGGACCGAGACCCCGCAGGCTTCGAGCTTGCGGATGAGGATCTCCATTATCGAGAAGTCGATCCCCGCCAGCTCCAGCCTGCCACCGACCATCCCCAAGGCGGTCAGGTAAGTAGCAGCGACCACCCGATCGCCGACTACGGAGTGGTTCATTGGCGAAAGTCGATCCACCCCCTCGATGACGATGCGCGACGTCCCCGCGCCCTGGATCCGAGCCCCCATCGAGGAGAGAGCGGCAGCAAGATCCACCACCTCCGGCTCTCGGGCCGCGTTCTCGATCACGGTGGTCCCTCGGGCCCGTACCGCGGCCATGATGGCGTTGTCGGTAGCGGTGTGGGATGGGAACTCGAAGACAAGGTCCGCTCCCTCCAAATGTGGCGCTTTGACCTCCATATAGGTATTGAAGTGCTCAAAGCTGGCACCTAGGCGCGTAAGGGCGTCTTCATGGATGTCGATCGGCCGGGTTCCGAAGTCGTCTCCGCCGGGGTTGGCAAGGCGCGCCCTGCCAACCACTGCGAGCAGCGGTCCCGTAAGAACAATGGATGCCCGGATCCGCTTCACCAGGTCAACCGGAGGATAAGGACTCAGCTCGTCGGCGGCGGGTACCGTGATCTCGAGTTCGTGCCTTCCACTCCACGAACTGGGAGCCCCGATGGCCGCGAGGATCTCCCGCATCACCTCGACATCGGAGATCCGGGGAACGTTTTGAAGCCGGTGCACGCCCGCCGCAAGCAGGGTCGCTGCCATCAGCTTCAAGACGGAGTTCTTGGCACCCTGAAGCTTGAGCGAGCCGTCGAGCGCGCTCGCGTACCCGACACGGTAGATTCGCCCCACCTTCTCCTCCAACTCCGATGCTTACCAGAGCAGCCTTGTTGCTGATCCCCCTAGCCTAAAGGGCGTGTCTACTCTCGACCCCCGGTAAGCGTGCACGCAAAAATGAGCCGGCTCACTCTGGATGTCGAGCTTCTGGATACCGCTCCCATCGACCAGCCCTACCTCGTCGAGGAAGAGCGGGACGAGGAGTTCGTACAGGCGCACGGGCCCTTCGCCTCCTATCGGCGCTTTGCCACCGGAGAGAACCGTTTCCGGATCGAAGCCGACCTGCCAAAAACCGAGCTAAATTTCCTGCTCAAGCCGGCCTTCTCCCGGATGCTCCGCGGCAAAGGCAGGCTCATCAAGCGGCTCATGCCTCCAAGACCGCTCTCTCCAGAGAGCCTCTCGCTGCTCGGCCTAATGTTCTGGACCACCGCAATCATCGCCTACTGCGGCACCCTGCTCGGGCAGACGCTCGCCTTTGCCGCCCCGACCCTTGGCGCAAGCGCTTTTGGCCAGGCGGCGGCGCTCTCCGCCGCCCGCGTCGACGTGCTCCTGGCGCTGCCGCTCGCCCGAATGGCTGATCGGCGCGTTGGACGGGCGCGCATGCTCCGCATTGGCGTCGTCCTCGCGGTAGGGGCGACCACGCTCGCCGCCCTCTCCCCCAACATCTACTGGCTGACCGTTCTGGAGATCCTCGCCAAGGCCGGCGCAACCACATCAACCCTCCTCATCGCGATCGTGCTCACCGAGACCGTCGAGGAGACCGCCAGGGCCTGGTCGCTAGCGGTGCTCGTAATCGCCACCGCGTTCGGAACCGGCTCAGCCGCAATCATGGTCGCCGGACTCGGCCTTGCGCCCCAGGCATGGCGGATCATGTTTCTGCTCGCTGGCGTTGGACTGCTGCTCGCCGCCCGGCTCCGGAGGCTGCAGGACACGACCAGGTTCCTCGCCCACCCGGAGAACCTGCCGGTTAAGGCCCTGCTCGACCGGTCCCACCGCAAGCGGCTGATCATCGTATCCATCGCCGCCTGCATGATCAACCTCTTCTACATCCCCCAATCGCAACTCCGAAACCAGTTCCTCCGTTTCGATCGCCATCTGAGCGCGCCGGAGATCTCTCTCTTTACGCTGGGGACCAATCTCCCTGGGGGGATCGGGCTTGCCATCGGCGCCCGCTGGTCGGAAGTCCGGGGGCGAAAGCCAATCGCCGTCTTTGGACTATTTGCGGGATCGATCCTGGCCGGACTCGCCTTTATCAGCTCGGGCTGGCTGATGTTCACGCTCGCCGCACTCGGGGCCGCCGCCGGAACCGCGGCCGTGCCAGCGATGGCCGTCTACGGTCCGGAACTCTTCCCGACGCGGCTCCGCGCCAGCGCCAACGCCGTCGTCACCGTGCTCTCCAGGGTCGGGAGCATCGCCGGTCTCTTCCTGGTCGGGTTGGGAGCGTCCGGTGGCCTCGGCTACGGACTCCCAATCGCTATGCTGGCGGCGGCGCCGCTCCTCCTCTCCCTGATCGTCCTGCTCTTCTTTCCGGAGACCAAGGGCACTTCGCTGGAGTCGATCAACCCGGAAGACCTCTGAGGCGTGCTCCAGCCTCTACATCGCATCCTCTTTTGGGGCCGCCGGAGCTCTCAAGGACTGGGGAACTTCGATGAGCGACCCTGGGGAATTTCAATGAGCGGCATCACTGTAGCGAAAGTCGTGCCTCAATGAATTGCGGCTCCAGAAGGAGCCGCAATTCGAGGCGGCGGCGGGGTTGACCCACTGGATTGGCGCCTCAATTGAAAACGCTTCACCATTCTGGCCCCACTTTGATTGAGTGATTGGGCCCCACCCGCTGTCAATTTACTCGGTCGGCCAAAGCCAAACGACGCTTGGACGCGCCACCTCCTCCTTTCACTCCCCGTGGCTGAATCATGAAGCTTGCCAGTGGGATGCGATAAAAGATTGCTGCCCTTGGATAGCCCCTCGGGGCCATCGGCTTCCACGGTCTGAGCCTACCCCCATCATGGCCGCCTCGCGTTGGCAGCTGCTCTTAGGCGGTAGGAGTCCGTGCCGGCCTCCAAGATCTTGGCCCGAAAGGTGATGCGGTCGACCACCGCTGCCGCCAAGCGGGCATGCGGGAAGACCGGCAGTCCCCGATACCGGTTCTCCGGAAGCATATTAAGCAGCAGAAAAGTCCCGGCTGACGAAAGCCCTATCCTGGCCGCTACCGGCAAGGCGACTGGTTTACTTGCGGATATCCCAGTAGAAGGGCGACTATCGCGGCGTGTCCAGCGCCTCGAGTATAAAGATCTCGACCCGCTCCCACACCTGGCGGGCCGCCAACCGCCCGTACTCGGGCCCTTTTGGATCGAGGAAACCTGGCACGGCTCCCGGGTAGACGAAAAACTCTGCCTCCAAGCCGCGCTGGATAAGCCGATCCTCCTCCTCCCGAATCGAAGCAGAACTCAGCCGAGGGCCGCTCCCTGGAAAGTGGGCCTGTAGCGCACCGAGAGCCCCGTCCGCGTCACCCAGTTCATGGAGGCCGGGGGGGTCGAGCAGAGCCAGCGCCGGCACCGGCTGGACTTTGGCTAGGGCAAGCGCCCCTGTTGCTGCCGCCTCAGCTGCGACAACACCGATTGGACCAATCGTAAGCATCGATCGGAGCCACTTCGCGGCTGCGATCAGCTCCCCGGCAGACACCCCTCCTACCGCAAGTATGACCAACTCCTCCAGATCGAGAGCCCGGCACGCCTCAAGCCGGAGCCCCCGAGAGCCCCCGGCAACCACCACACCGCGGCTACCGGCATTGCGGGTAAGGTACCCAGACGCTCCGTCGCCGAGCGCGACCAACTCTCCCATCCGGCGAGCCTACGGGCTAAAACGGCGGGTACAGCCGCTAGTACCGGCCACCGAGCTTCCGGTGATCCCAGCTCGCCACCCGCTCCACTTCGAGTGAGATGGCTACCCGCTTCGGCGCCGAGGCCAGGAAGTCGGCGGGCTCGACGTTGCCGACCGAGTACCGCTCGAGCAGTGCCCTGCCGACCCGCTCGACGGTCTCGATCTCGGTGTGGAGGTGCGCGGTCGCATACAGCGTGACGCCCCGCAACTCCTCATAGCTCTCCCCCGCCTCGAGCAGTGCGGTAACCCTCGGATCCCTGCCCAGGTTCGCCGCCTTCTGCGAGCGCCGGTAAGTCCAGCACCAAACCGTGCCGTCGATCAGCGCGTACCACATCGCCACCAGGTGGGGGCGACCGTCTGGCAGCGTCGAGGCCAGCACCATCGTCTTGCCCTCCACCAGAAAGGCATCGACCTCCGCGTCGCTCATGGCGACCACCGAGCGTCTCTTTGCCATCGAACCTCCCGGCGCTACTTTACGATCCCACCTCGGGTCATGGCCATCACATCGAGCGCCCGATCGGCCTCCTCCTCGGTGAGCAGCGCTTCGTCGACGACGACCGAGCGGATGTCCCGACCGGTGGCCAGCGCCACCTTGATGACGTGAGCCGCCTTCTCGTAGCCGATGTAGGGGTTGAGCGAGGTCCCAATCGATGGCGTGGAGTAAGCGTAATTCCGGCACCGGTCAACGTCGGCCACGATCCCGTCCACGCACTTGCTCGCCATCTGGCTAGCGATTGCGGCCATGATCTCGATCGAGTCGAGGACCGCATCGGCAATCACCGGTTGCATCACGTTGAGCTCAAAGTTCCCCGCAGACCCGCCAAAGGCCACCGTGGCGTCGTTGCCGATGACCCTGGCGACGACCTGGGTCATCGCCTCCGGGATCACCGGGTTAACCTTCCCAGGCATGATCGACGATCCCGGCTGCAGATCGGGGAGGTGGATCTCGCCAAGGCCACACCTCGGCCCCGATGACATCCAACGAAGGTCGTTCGCCAGTTTGTGGTAGGCCATCGCCAAATTTCGGAGCGCGGCCGAGAAGAAGACCACACCGTCACGGGCGCCATGCGCCTCGAAGTGGTTGGCCGCCTCCCGCACCGGAACCCCAAGCCGCTCTCGAAGCAGTACCAGCAGCCTGCTGGCAAAGCCCGGAGGAGCGTTCAACCCGGTCCCGACGGCGGTGCCGCCAAGGGGGACCTCGGCGACCTCCTCGATCGCAAAGGCTATCCGGCGGCTGGCGTTGGCAATTGCCGCAGCGTAACCCGAGAACTCCTGTCCCAGAGTGATCGGGGTCGCATCCATAAGATGAGTCCTTCCCGCCTTCACCACTTCGGAGAAGTCCACCGCCTTGGCGTCGAGCGAGGCTTCGAGGTTGGCGAGGGCGGGCATGAGCCGCTCGGTGGATTCGATAAGGATGGCGAGATGAAGGGCGGTCGGAAAGACGTCGTTCGATGACTGCGACGCGTTCACGTGGTCGTTGGGAAGCACGGTGACACCACCTTTGGCGGTGGCGATGTGCGCGATCACCTCGTTGACATTCATATTGGTCGAGGTACCGGAGCCGGTCTGGAAGACGTCCACCGGGAACTCTTGCGGGTGCTTGCCCAAGGCGACCTCTTCACACGCGGCAACGATCGCATCCCTGATTTCGGCGTCGATCAAACCCAACTCGCAGTTGACCTTGGCCGCAGCCCATTTGATCCAGGCAAGCGCCTTGATCAGCGAGAGTGGCAATCGTCTCCCTGAAATCGGAAAGTTGTCTACGGCCCGCTGCGTCTGGGCGCCCCAGAGGGCGGAGGTGGGTACCAGAACTTCGCCCATGGTATCCTTCTCGACCCTCGTCGACTTCTCTTCAGCCATAATCTCCTCCCTCCAACAACCTATCGGCAGGCGCCTACGGGGTCAAGCCCAGGCTACCATCATCAGCTATGCGGACAGTTTTGGGACACGAGGGCAAGATACTAGTCGAGGAGATCGGCCGCCCCGAGCCCGGGGTCGGAGAGGCTTTGGTCAAGGTAGCCGCCTCGGGAATCAACGCAGCCGATTGGATGCAAGCACGGGGAAAGTACCCGCCCCCGCCCGGCTTCGCCCCCGACCGTCTTGGCTTGGAGTTCTCCGGCACGGTAGCTGGCTGCGGCGAGGGAGTGCGCCGGCTCGCCATGGGAGAACCGGTCATGGGCATCACCGGCGGCGAGGCGCAATCAGAGTACATCACCGTGCCCGAGTCCGCACTGGTACCGGTTCCGGAAGGCGTGGACCTGATCGCTGCGGGCGGATTCCCCGAAGCAGCGTTCACCGCCGTTGACGCCCTCTTCAATCAGGCGAATTTGGCGCTTGGCGACCGCGTGCTCGTGACCGGCGCGCTCGGAGGTGTCGGGAGCGCAGCAATCCAGATAGCTGCGCTGGCTGGTGCCCAGACGACCGCCTGGATCAGGAGCCACGACCGCGACGCCGAAGCGCTTGGGCTTGGAGCGCAAGAGACCCTGGTAACCGCCGAGATTGCACAAGCAGGGCCTTGGGACATCGTCATCGAGCTGGTTACACCGCGCAACATCCCCAGCTACCTTGGGCGGCTCGCGATCGGCGCCCGGGTGGTTGTCATCGGATTTGCCGGTGGGGCCAGCGTAGAAGTGGATGTACGTGCGCTCGCCACAAAGCGCGCCTCGATCGCCGCTTCGACGTTGAGGACCCGCCCGTGGAGCGAGAAGTCGCTGCTTGCGCAGAAGGTAGAGAGGCACTTGCTGGACGCGCTTGCGTCCCGCGCCTACCGGATTCCGGTCGAGGCCACATACCCAGTGGCAGAGGCTGCAGCGGCCTACGACCACTTCCTCCGGCCGGGGAAACTCGGCAAGGTGGTGATTGCGTTCTAGCCGTGCTATCCGGGGACGAGCAACCGCTCGCCAGGATAGATAACCGCCGAGCGGGTCTGGTGCTCAAGCCGATAGACCAGCGGGTAAGGGTCTCCCCCGCCATCAAACTTCTCGGCTATCCCGAGAAGCGTGTCTCCGGGCTTGACCACGTAGTAGCTGGCACCCGCCGAAGAAGCGGGCAACTGGCGATCGGCTAGCCGGACTGCACAGGCAACCGCGCCCAAAAGTACCACACCGGCCGCTAGCACCTCGGCGATCCGAGATTTCCGCGACCGGCGGCGCGGTGCCACGGAGCAGGTGGCAACCACAAACGGCTTGACGCTACTGCGATCTTTTGTCAAGGTCATGATTCGAACTTTAGTTCGAGGCTACGACACCGCTTCACTTAGCATCGTGAGACCTTGGGATCAGCAGCCGAGAACGCTCTCGAAGAATGCCCCCATCAGCGCCAGCTCCTCCAGAGCGGCACCCGCCGAGTACCCGTGCCCCTCGCCATCGAACTCGCGGACGGCAAGGTTCAATCGCTCGCCATAGCGCGCAACGAAGCGGCGGGTGGCTTCGATCGGCACCACCCGATCCGCGCTCCCGTGCGTGATCAGCACTGGAACCCTGCTGGTCAAGGCGGAGAAGGCTGGAGCTGACGGGGGTCGCAACCACTTGAGCATGGCATCGTCGTCCCCGCCGAGATCGGTAAGTGGAAAGGAGAGGAAAAGCGCCGAGAACAGCTCTGGAGAGAGCGCCATCACCGAAAGCAGGGAGTATCCGGCCGACGAGGAGCCGACTCCAAGCAGAGGCAGCTCCAGTTCATAGCGGAGGCTGCGGCCAATCCGGTCTAGTGCCTCAGCCTCGACGATGCCGAAAGAGTGCTGGAGCCGCTTCCGGAAGTACTTGCCATAGCCGTAGGAGCCCGGGTAGTCGACCAAGGCGAGTCCAACGCCGTGCGCCAGCAGATAGGCGTACTTCGGGTTGTAGCCGCCCGAGGCGAGCTCTACCGGTCCACCGTGCACCACCAGCGCCACGGCCCGCGGAGAGGGCGGGAGCAGCAGCATCCCCGGGGTGCCAAGGGTCGAGAGCGGATGGCGAACCAACGCGTTGAGCCTCAACGGCGCCTCGGAACGCTCAAAACACCTCGAGACAGTCCGGACCTCGATACCTTCCTCGAGCGAGGAGGAGATGAAACCGGTATCCTCGGCAACGCGAGCCAGCGAAGAAGCCAACCCCTCGAAAACCCTCCCGGTCTCCGAGTCGACAACGCCAGGCCTCTCGATGGTAGGCAGGATCGCCTGGTAACCCCCACCTGATGGAAGATAGCTTTTTCTCCCGCCCCCGAGCGGCACCTCGCCAAGGTCGAGTGAGTTTGAGAGCCCGGGAGGGCGCTTTGGGGATGCGCCAAGCTCCACCGGGGTGTAGCTGCCGCCGGCATCAGAACGCCCCCAGAGCTGCTCGTTTACAAACCGGGGTTCAACGATCGACTGCTCAGCCTGTCCGAAGGAGTCGATCACCGTACCCGAGAGATCGAAGAGGAGAAGCTTGGCCTCGAGCCAGGGTTCCAAACCGGTGGCGAGGCTTACCGCAACCCGATCTTCTCCGGCCGCTACCTCGATGACCGGCGTGGCGGCCAGGTTGATGTCGACCAGAACTTCCCTGTTGGCAGTGCCGATGACGAAGTGGCCGGGGAAGGCTACCGCGTAGACGGCTCCTGAAGCGGAGGCGGAGATCCCGGTCGCACCTTCGTGCCTCCCCAGCGACCGGCTCTTGCGGCCATCGAAGTGAAGCAGGGTCCCGTCACTTGCCAGCAGGTAGATGCCGGAGTCGGTGATGGCGAGCGAACCCGAGTTGCCCAGCCGGCGCGGCATTACCTCCACGTTGCCAAGGCCAGGTGGACTGGCACTCCCGATGTAGCGGGAGCCATGTTCATCACTCACCCCGACCAAGTAGGTCCCGTCAGCGGTTCCCCAAAGATCGAAAAAGGTGCGGGGAAGGACGAAGAGCTCAGCGGGCTTTAAGGCCACTCAGAAACCGGGCTCCTCGTAGTAGCCGAAGACCTGGGCCAGGGTCTCCATAACCTCGCCGACGCTGGCACGGGCGCGTGCCGCCGCGATCAGGTCCTCCATCAGGTTGGCGCCCGGTTCGGCAGCGTCCTTTGCCAGCCTGGCCAACGCCTCCTGAACCTTTCCGGCGTCGCGAAGCTTGCGAACCCGGTCTAGGCGGGCCGACTGCCCCTGCTCGACCTCTGGACCGATCACCAGCGTAGGGATCTGCTCCTCCTCTTCGAGGACGTAGCCGTTGACCCCCACTACGATGCGCTGTTTCGCCGATATCTTCCGCTCCAAGTCGTACGCAGAGTCGGCGATCCGGTTGGCGAAGTACCCCGAGTCGATGCCGGAGAGAACGCCATCGAGGATCGATCCCGCCCCCATCTCCAGGATCTCGGAGAAGATCTCTTCCGCCGCCTCCTCAATCA
Organism: Actinomycetes bacterium; assembly: GCA_021819205.1. Classification (GTDB taxonomy): domain Bacteria; phylum Actinomycetota; class Acidimicrobiia; order Acidimicrobiales; family Acidimicrobiaceae; genus JAKARV01. Next base: position 17,431 of record JAKARV010000004.1, read on the forward strand.
CACCGGTGAGGTGCTCCACGTAGTACGAGCCACCCAGCGGGTCGATAACGTTCGCCACCCCGGTCTCGGAGGCGATCACCTGCTGGGTGCGGAGAGCGATCCGCGCCGCCTTCTCCGTGGGGAGGGAGAGCACCTCGTCCATGGAGTTGGTGTGCAAACTCTGGGTCCCCCCGAGCACCCCGGCTAGCGCCTCGATCGCCGTCCTGACGATGTTGACCTCCGGCTGCTGCGCGGTGAGCGAGACGCCGGCGGTCTGGGTGTGGAATCGGAGGTTCCAGGACCGCTCACTCCTCGCCCCGTAGTGCTCCCGCATCCACCTGGCCCAGATCCGCCTCGCGGCCCGATACTTCGCGATCTCCTCGAAAAAGTCGATGTGGGCGTTGAAAAAGAAGGAGAGCTGCGGGGCGAAGTCGTCAACCGCGAGTCCGGCCCGCACCCCGGTCTCCACGTATGCGAAGCCGTTGGCCAAAGTGAAGGCCAGCTCCTCCGCTGCGGTCGCACCGGCCTCGCGAATGTGGTACCCAGAGACCGAGATCGGATGCCACTTCGGCATCTCCTTCGCCACAAAGAGCATGGTATCCCTGACCAGCCGCACCGACGGCCTCGGGGGAAAGTAGTACTCCTTCTGCGCCTGGTACTCCTTCAAAGTGTCGTTCTGAAGGGTGCCGGAGAGCGCGCGCCGGGGAACGCCCCTCTCCTCAGCTGCGACGATAAAGGCCGCAAGAATGAAGGCTGCCGGAGCGTTGATCGTCATCGATGTGGTTACGGTACCGAGGTCGATTCCCTGGAAAAGGTCGAGCATGTCCTCGACCGTGTCCACCGCGACCCCGCACTTGCCCACTTCGCCCAGCGAGCGGGGGTCGTCAGAGTCACGCCCCATCAGCGTCGGCAAGTCAAACGCAACTGAAAGGCCGGTGCCGCCGGCCGCGAGCAGCTCCCTGAAGCGCTGGTTGGTCTCCACCGCTGTGGCAAAACCGGCAAACATCCGCATGGTCCAGAGCTTGGTTCGGTATCCGGTCGCAAAAATGCCCCTGGTGTACGGATAGAGGCCGGGATACTCCTCCTCGCGCCACCCTTGCCCATGCTCCGGATCCGCGGCGCCCTCGCTGGTGTAGAGCGGCGCAACCGGTACCCCTGACAGCGTCTCGAAACGGTCCTCCCGCTTTGCGGTAGCCCGGTACCTCGCTGCCCAATCCTTGAATCGCGTCATGCCTTTAAATCTAGTTCATATCGATACCGCGTTAAAATGCACCGTCGCCTTTGGGGTGAGAGCCGGATACCGCCAGCCTTCCCCCCAGCGGTTGCCCTGTCCCGGCGAGGTGTTCTGCTAGCATCCAAGCGATGAGCGTGAAACCTGCACCGGACCGCAATCTAGCCATGGACCTCGTCCGCGTGACCGAGGCGGCAGCGCTGGCCAGCTCGGCCTGGATCGGGCGCGGAAAAAAGGAATTGGCCGACGGGGCTGCCGTCAGGGCGATGCGGTCGGTTCTTGCTACAGTGTCGATGACCGGTACCGTCGTGATCGGCGAGGGCGAAAAGGACAACGCCCCAATGTTATTCAACGGCGAAATCATCGGCGACTGCCAGGGGCCGCCGGTAGACGTGGCAGTCGACCCCATCGAAGGAACGACCCCGACCGCCATGGGCAGATGGGGCGCGATGTCGGTGATGGCGGTCGCTACCAAGGGCTCGATGTTTTTCCCTGGGCCGATCGTTTACATGGACAAGCTCGCCACCGGCCCTGAGGGTGTCGGCGTGGTCTCGCTGGATCTCACCCCCTCCGAGAACATCAAGGAGCTTGCCAAGGCGAAACGCTGCCAGCCATCGGACATCACCGCGGTAATCCTCGACCGCCCCAGGCACGAGGAGCTGATCGAAGAGGTCCGGGCGGCCGGAGCCAGAATCCGGCTTATTGGCGATGGCGACGTGTCCGGAGCCGTTGCTACGGCGCTCTCGGACGTCGACGCCGATATCCTGCTTGGCGTCGGAGGCTCTCCCGAGGCAGTGCTTGCGGCGGCCGGCCTCCGCTGTATCGACGGACAGATCCAGGTCAAACTCTGGCCGCGCAACGAATCCGAGCGCACGGCGGCGGTAGCTGGCGGCTACGACATCGATAAGATTCTCACAATCGACGACCTGATCAACTCGGACAACTGTTTCTTCGCCGCAACCGGGCTTACCGACTCCGATCTGCTCAAGGGGGTCAGGCACCGCGAAGATCACCTGATAACCCACTCGATCGTGATGCGTTCCCGCTCCAAGACCATCCGGACCATCGAAGCGGTCCACAAGGTGGAGAAGCTTCGCAACTTCGCCCTGCTATAGGACGTACGACCGTTGCCCAGATACGCGAAGTGGCCCTCGGCAAATGCCGAGGGCCACTAGTCAACTCCCGTCTGGAATCTTCTATACCGACGCCATCACCCGAGGCTCAACGTCCCGCGGGAACATCGCGTCACTCGGTACCCGGCGGAGGTGAATCCAACCGATCACCGTAAGCACCAGCATTACCAACCCAAGAATGTACGCTGAGATGCTCGCCCACAGAGCGATCTGGCCAAACATCCAGAAGCCGTATGCCTCAAGAAGCAGGCCCTGAAGCGTGGTGCCCATAAAGCTGGTCTGCACCAAAGCGCCCAGCTCCGCAGCCCTAGCCGACTTAGGCGTAGCTGCCCGCGCCGCCGAACTCAACTGCGAGTAGACCCCGTGGTACGGCATCTCGCTCAGGTGGACGGCAATAAAGTGATCGGCGTACGCTTCAGCCTGCGGGCCCGTAAGAAGCTGCTGTCCAGCGTACTTCTCCAAATATGGAATCATTCCGGGGGTTATCTCGGTCCCGGCCTTTGCGTGCGAAAACGCGGCCTTCGGCGGAAACATAATCTCTTGCCGTGCCAGCTGGGAGTGCACGCTCTGGTTGGCAAAGTTGTATCCCCAGAGCAGCAATGAGCCAGCTACCAGCAAGATAACGGTCACCAACGCCCCCACCATGCTTAATATCAAGTCGAACGTCTTGCGTCTCATCGTGAACCTCACCTTCGTTGGCCACCTTCGGTGACCTACACCAACTATCTTGGTCAAGCCGAGGTCCAAACGGCAGTGCTGAAATACCGCCGTGCCATGAACCCATGAGCGCATTATCGAACGGACTTTTGGCCGCACCCGCTCCGCCAAACGGCGCAGAAGCAACCCCAACGGCACTGGCGCAGGGCCCTACCGCCGCGAAGGGCAAAGCGCCAGCCCTTGGCGGCCGTACTCAACCACCGAGCATAAACAGCGCGGCTTGCGGCCCTGAGCAGCGTCTCGCTGACCCCGTTAACGGCTCCGCATGACCCAACCGGCAACCGGCCCAAGGCCGATAGCGGATGCCAGCGCCGTTGACACCTCCTCCAGGAGATACCGGCGGAAAAAGGGGGAGTCGGCAGCCACGGCCGTCCCCACCAACTCAAGCAGCTCCGAAAGTACCAAGCCTCCGAGACCGAACCCGCGATCGTCGGGATCGAAGACTCGGACCCGGACTATCTCGTGAAAGCCGCGGCCGATGTCGTGCGCAACCGCCTCAGCGAGCACCCCTCGCTCCTGGTGAAGCGCTAGTACGGCAGTGGAGGGGCGGCGGCTGGGTACTCCCTCCTCCCACCCTTCCACCGCCATGACCCGGCACTCGATCCCTGAACGGATGCGGCGCCCGCCATAACCAAAACGGGCGGCAACCAGCGGGCGCCACCTCCGTTTCGGATCGCGCAGATCTGCAAGGAGAAGGGAGATTCGCTCCGCTCTCGCCTCCAGCGACATCTCCCGGGAGGCCCGGGAGATCTGGTTCAGCAGATCAAGAGGTGCCGACTCGGCCACAGTGACGTGAGGCACGAACTCCCTGTGCCCCCGCTGAAGCTTCGCACCCAGTGAATGAAGTACGCCCTCCACATCCTCCACTCGGAGGTAACCGATGGTACGCCGGTTGAGAAATACGTCCAAACCACCGAGCCTAAGCTCGAAAGGACCCATGGTGGAAGCGACGCCTGCCAGCTCCCAAAGAAGCGTCCCGAGTTCGTCAGGAGTGGCCTCGCCCGGAGGTATGAGAGTGATATGGGGTTGAATCCTTCCGATCGAAGGCGAACCCAACACGGCGCGGATACCATCAACGGCCCGTTCCACCTCTGGCGAGAACGTAATCGCCGTCGCGTAACGGACCCGCGCCACCTACAGCAGCGCGCCCCTCAGCTCAAGACCACGAAGTTCCGCCTCGGCGGTGGCGTCGTCTAGCTCTTGGAGCCTCGTCTCATATCGTTCGCGTCGGCGCCGAAGAGACTCCTGTTCTATCGAAGACGCGAGCTCCGCGTCCCTGGCAAGCACGATCACCCGGTTTCCACCGGCGCGCACCACCCCACCGTCCACGACTATCTGTTCACTGCCTCCATCCGCAGACTGCACGACTGCAAGGCACACCTCTACCTCACCCACATAGGGACCGTGACCGGCCAGAAAGGCAATGTCGCCACCGGCCGATCGAAGAAGAAGCTGCACTACCAGCCCCTCAAAAACGACGCCCTCAGGATTGGCGACCACCAGCTCGAACTCGTGCGCCTCGCTCACTTCCCCTCCATCTCCTTTGCCTTGGCAAAGACCTCGTCAATGCCGCCGGCGTTTAGGAAAGCCTGCTCTGGAATCTGGTCGAGGTCACCGCGCACAATGGCTTCAAACGACTCGACAGTCTCCGCGATCGGCACGTACTTGCCCTTCTGGCCGGTAAAGATTTCCGCCACGAACATCGGCTGCGAAAGGAATCTTTGGATCCGGCGCGCGCGATTGACGACGATGCGATCCTCTTGGGAAAGCTCGTCCATTCCGAGGATGGCGATGATGTCCTGGAGCTCTTTGTACCGCTGGAGGATCTGCTGAACCTGCCTTGCCACCTGGTAATGGCGCTCGCCCACGATGTGGGGGGCGAGAATGTTGGAGGTAGACGCCAGCGGATCGACAGCCGGGTAGATGCCAAGGGAGGCGATTTGCCGCGACAGCTCAGTGGTGGCATCAAGGAAGGTAAAGGTGGTAAAGGGAGCAGGGTCGGTGTAGTCGTCTGCGGGGACGTAGACCGCCTGCATCGAAGTGATCGAACGCCGCTTGGTCGAAGTGATCCGCTCCTGCAACTCGCCCATCTCGTCTGCGAGCGTCGGCTGATAGCCGACCGCCGATGGGAGCCGTCCAAGCAGCGCCGACACCTCAGAGCCGGCTTGGACGAACCGGAAGATATTGTCGATAAAGAGCAGGACATCCTGGTCTTTCACGTCGCGAAAGTACTCGGCCATGGTCAGCGCGGAGAGCGCCACCCGCAACCGCACGCCGGGCGGCTCGTCCATCTGTCCGTAGACTAGAGCCGCCTTGGCAATGACTCCGGACTCCTCCATCTCCAAGAGGAGGTCCGTGCCTTCACGGGTCCGCTCGCCCACGCCAGCAAAGACCGAGACGCCGCCGTGTTGTTGGGCAACACGGTTGATCATCTCCATGATCAACACGGTCTTCCCGACACCGGCACCACCAAATAAACCGACCTTTCCGCCCTGTACGTAAGGCTCGAGCAGATCGATGACCTTGATCCCAGTCTCGAACATGATCGACTTCGGTTCTAGGTCATCGAAGGCCGGCGGCCGCCGATGAATCTCCCAATAATCCTCGATCCCATCGCCTAGCTCGCCAGAGAGCGGATCGCCGATGACGTTGAAGACGTGCCCAAGAACCCCTTCTCCGACCGGAACGACGATTCCGCGCCCCGTGTTCGTCACCGGCGTACCGCGGCGCAATCCGTCGGTGGGCTTCATGCAGATACAGCGCACCCGGCCTTCGCCAAGCTGCCGCGCCACCTCGGCCACGATCACTACCGGTTTCCCTTCAACCTCCGCCTCCATCGAGAGCGCGGTATTGATCTCGGGAATCTGGTCCGGGGGAAACTCTACGTCAACGACCGGACCGGCAATTGAAACAACTCGGCCGTCCGCGCCAGCGCCAACAGTCTGCATGTCTACCTCTCATCTCCAACTTTTTTCCGTGTCGTCTTCCGAAGCGCCTCGGCGCCCCCGACGATCTCGGTGATCTCGGTGGTGATAGCGTCCTGCCTCACCCGGTTCATCACTCTCGTGAGCGTCTTCACCAGCTCGCTGGCGTTATCGGTAGCGTTCTTCATCGCTGTCTGCCGCGCAGCGTGTTCGGCAGCGGCCGCCTCCAGGAGCAGACCAAAAAACTCCGCAACCACCAGCTGCCTGAGGACCAGGTCGGTCACTCCCTCGATCGAGGGTTCGGCCTCAAAATCCGGCCCGCTCGCGCCAACCGTGTCGGGGACCTCAACCGGAAGCAGCCGAGTGCGCTCGGTTCGCTGGACCCCGACCGAGTAGAAGCGCGAAGATATCACCGTAACCCCGGACAGCTCCCCGGATATAAACCTATTGAGCAGCGGATTGAGAATCGCCGCCGCCAGATCGACGGTTGGGTACTGGGTCACGTTGTTGAACTGCCTGACCGTATCGACCTTGTGATACTTGAAGTAGGTCTCGACCTTGCGCCCGACCCCAACCACCTCTACCGGCTCGGGCGACGACGCAACAAAGCGCTCGTACTCGCGAATTGCGGCGCTGTTGTAGTTCCCGCACAGCCCACGATCCGCGGTGACCACGATCACCGCGTGTGGGCCGTTGCCCTCCCCCATCAGCAGCGGAGCGTAGCCGGGAAGCGACGCCCGGAGCTCCGACGCAAGTGCGGACATCTCCCGGTAGTAGGGGCGTGCGGCGGAGATCCGCGACACCGCCTTGACGATTCTCGACGCCGCAATCAGCTCCATCGCCTTGGTGATCTTCTTGGTAGAGTTGACGCTCTTGATCCGCCCTCTAAGGGCGCGCTCCCGTCCACCTGGCATCGGCGCGCCTACCCGTTCGAAGAGGCGGCAAAGCCCTCCTTGAAGGAGGCAATAACCGTGTCTAGACGATCTTTTTCCACCATGCGCCCGCTCTCTTGGATCTCCGCAAGGAGATCGGCGTGCTTGGCGCGGCAGTACACCAGCAGCTCGGCAATAAAGCGAACGACGTCCTTGACGGCTACATCATCAAGAAACCCGTTGGTTCCCGCGTAGACCGACACGACCTGTTCGGACATCGGCACCGGCTCGCTCTGGTCCTGTTTCAGCACCTCGGTAAGCCGGTAGCCTCGATCGAGAAGCGCCTGTGAAAACTTGTCCAGCTCGGAACCGAAGGTTGCAAACGCCTCCAACTCGCGGAATTGCGCCAAGTCTAGCCGCAGGCTACCGGACACCTCTCGCATCGCCTTCGTCTGGGCAGATCCGCCCACGCGGGAGACCGAGGTCCCCACGTTGACCGCCGGCCGGACGCCAGCGTTGAAGAGGTCGGAGTCGAGAAAGACCTGGCCATCGGTGATCGAGATCACGTTGGTCGGGATGTACGCGGAGATGTCGCCGGCCTTGGTCTCGATGATTGGAAGGGCAGTGAGCGAACCCCCTCCAAGCGCGTCACTAAGCTTTGCTGCCCGTTCGAGCAGCCGGGAGTGAAGGTAAAAGATATCGCCCGGGTACGCCTCGCGACCTGGCGGGCGCCGGAGAAGCAGCGAAAGTTGCCGGTAGGCGTCTGCCTGCTTGGACAGATCGTCGTAGACGATCAGTGCATGCTCGCCGTTCTCCATCCAGTGCTGTCCGATTGCGCATCCGGCGTATGGTGCAAGGTACTTGAATGGGGCCGACTCTGAAGCCGGAGCCGAGACCACCACCGTGTACTCGAGCGCGCCACGCTCGCGGAGAACCTCCACCGCCGAAGCGACCGAGGTCCCCTTCTGGCCAATCGCCACGTAGATGCACTTGACTCCCTGTCCGCGCTGGTTGATGATCGTGTCAAGCGCCACCGAGGTCTTGCCGGTCTTACGATCTCCGATAATCAGCTCGCGCTGGCCCCTTCCGATCGGGGTCATGGTGTCGATCGCCTTGATACCGGTTTGCATCGGCTCTTTGACCGGTTGCCGACTGACGATCCCCGGAGCCTGGATCTCCAGCCTCCTCATCGCCCCAGCTTCGATCGGACCAAGCCCATCGACCGGCACGCCAAGCGGGTTGACCACCCGCCCAAGCAAAGCGTCACCGACCGGCACCGAAAGAATCTGGCCGGTAGACCGTACCAGCTGCCCCTCCTGAATCCCACTCTGTTCTCCGAGGACCACCACTCCGATAGAGTCCTCCTCGAGGTTCAAGGCCAGCGCCCTGGCCCCGTTCTCGAAGACCAGCACCTCGTTGACCGCCACCGACGGCAAGCCAGACACTGAGGCGATGCCATCCCCAACCTGGAGCACCCGGCCAACCTCCTCCCCACCGGCTGTGGGGGTGAAGCTGGAGAGGCGCCGGCTCAGTATGTCGGCAATCTCACCCTTATCGATTTGAAGCTCTACCATTTGACTCCTAGACCTGATCTACTAGCGCCCTGCGGGCCCTATCAAGCTGAGTTGCGACGCTGGCATCGTAGAGGCGATCGCCAACGAGCGCAACCAGACCACCGAGGATTGCCGGGTCGACCCGCCAATCGAGTTCGACATCTCTTGCGGATTCGGTGGCAAGAAACTCAAGAAGCCGCTCACGCTGGCTCGTAGTCGGCTCCTTTGCGGTAATGACCTCTGCCACGTATAGGTTGAGACTCTTCGCCGCGTCCAACTGCAGCAACTCCACCAACTCGCGTATCGACCTCACCCCGGAGGTACCCGCAGCCGCCCGCAGGATGTGCAGAAGTTCCTGGGAGAGCCGGCTGGCAAACAGCTCTTCGACAACCTCGGTCCGCGCTTCTGCGGTAGAAGAGTAACCGCTCAAAAACCGTTCGAGAGCCGAATTCGCCTCCAGAAGATGGAGCAACGCCGTCAACTCCGAGACCAAGCCGGTAAGCGCACCACGCGAACAGCTGTCGATCCAGCCGGCCGCGTAACCGCGAACCCGGGAACGGGTCGCGAAGTCAGCGGGTCCCTCGATCACGAAACTCTCGTGCAGGACCCGGGTGGCCTCTTCGAGTCCGTCGATGACGACGCCCGGGAGTTCCGAACGAACCACGAATCCTATCAACCGGAGTGCCGCCGGGCTGATCCTGCCTTCGAGTACATCGCAGACCGCTTGGGAGCGAAGGGTGGCTGGAATACCTCGGTCCTCCGCCGCTTCGGCAAGCACCGGCGTTGCCCGGGCGAGCTCCACAACGCTGCGGATCTCTTCGACCACGCCAAGAACCCGTGCCTCACCAAGGACATCCCGGATGGCGAGAGCGTAACCTCGGACTAGCTCTCTCATCGACTCCCCGCGTCGGCCTCTGCCAAAAACGCCTCCACCAGCGGGTCAACCTCGGACCGCTCGAGCTCATGCGCCAGAATCCGGCTAGAAAGCTCGATGGCGAGTCCGGCAAGCTCGGCGCGCAGCTCAAGAACCACCCGACCCCGCTCGGCAGCAAGTAGAGCCTCGTTCTGCGCCTTGGAAGCCTCTATCTCCTGGTGACCCCTGGCCACGATCTCGCCCTTCATCTGCTCGGCAAGCAGCCGGGCATCCTCGACAATCCGCTGTGCTTCCATCCGCGCGCCTGCCAGCTCCTCCTCGCGCTGCGCCTTAAGCGCAAGCGCCTCGCGGCGAGCCTGCTCCGCCGCCTCGAGATCCTCGCGAATCCTTTCGGAGCGCTTGTTCATCATCGCCGCCACCGGCGGAAAGGCAAACTTTGCCAGTACCACAAGCAAAATGGCAAAGGATAACACCGACCAGATGATCTCGCCCGCAGAGGGGAGGATGGGGTTGAACGACTGCGAAACCGCTGCCAGCACTGGCATCCCTGCTAACCCGTGTACTTAAGCAGGACGAAGACGACGAAGCCGATAAGCGCAAGCGCCTCGGCGAGGGCAAAGCCAAGGAACGCCAGCGCCCTAACCGGGCCAGCGGTCTCTGGCTGCCGCGCTATCGCCGTTATCGCCTGTCCGAATATGATCCCAATACCGATCCCAGGGCCAAGCGCAGCAAGGCCGTAGGCGATGCCCGACCCCAACTCTGCCAAGCCTATCCGCAGGTTTACACTCGATGCGACCGCGAAGATCGTCGCGATGAAGCCTTCTAGCACCTATACAATCCTTCCACGCTACTGACAATTAACAATTGAATACGGACGGAGAGAGCTCCTCCCCACAAGGTCAAAGCTCCTAGTGCCCACCTCCTAGTGCCTCTCCGATGTACACGGCAGTGAGGATCGTGAAGATAAAAGCCTGGAGCGCCGCAACGAAGATCTCGTATCCGGTGAGCGCTACCAGCATTGCCGCCGGCAACGGAAGAACTACCAACGCGATGCTCTTCACGAAGAGCGCCTCTGATATGACTGCGAACGTGACAAGGAGAAGGTGGCCGGCAAGCATGTTGCCAAAAAGTCGAACGGCCAGCGCAAAAGGCCTCACGATAAAGGTGGAGAGCAACTCGATCGGAACCAGGAGGAGCAGCAGGGCCACCGGAACGCCTTCGGGAACCAAGGCTGACTTGAAGTACTTTCGAGCACCTTGAGATCTCACCCCAACGACGATGAAGGTCACGTAGACGATCAGCGCCAGCGGAATGGTGACGCTGGTCCTAGCGGTGGCTGGCATCTGGATAAACGGAATGACCTCGAACAGGTTGTTGAAAAGGATGAAGAAGAACAGGCCGGTGAGCCAAGGAACCCATGCCAGCCCCGCCTGCCCAATGACGTCAAGGACGACGGTGTTGGTGATGAAGTCGACCGACGACTCCACCAGGTTTTGGACTCCCCTTGGAACCAAGCTCGCCCGCCTTCCGGCAATTGCGAACAAGCCCAGAGTGATCGCCGTCGAAAGTAGCGCCAGCAAGCCAATCTTGTTGAACGCGTAAGCTGTGCCGCCAAACGCCAGCGGCTTCCAATTTAGAACCTCCGCAATCGGCGGAAAGTTGATGCCAGCAAGTATCAACGAACTACCTTCCACGGACGCAACCCACCATCACCCAGGCGACCGGAGACCCGGCGCGACTCGGCCAGTACTGCCGATAGATGGCCGCCGATTACAACCACCCCGAAGACGGGGAGATCCATCCACGGCGCTTTGGCTAGAGGAAGCGTAGCAGCCGTGAGGACCAAAAGGCCAACCAGAAGCGCCAAAAACGCAGCAGTCATGACCCCAACCATGCCGAACCTGGCGCCCTGGCGAAACAACACTAACATTATTAAAAAATTGATACCAACAAGAAATATCGCAAATATTGACGAGAGCGCTCCCCGGTAGCCAGCCAGCAGCGCCGCGGCCCCGACCGCCAACGGACCTACCATCAAGAGGCGGATCAAAAAGCCGGCAGCGATCCTCGACTCGGTAATCGCCCCTGTTGCCGATCTACTCATCAGCGCCCTGCGGTGCCGATGAACCCCGCTTGGAAGAGCCACCCTCCATCCACTCCGCCTTCTGCCGGATCTCCGCAGGAAGGCTAAGATCAGCCTCGAGAACGCTGCCGTGCCCAAAACCAGGATGCCGCTTCGGACCACCTTCGATCGAGGTGAGAGAGCGGTTAAGCGACTCTCGTGAACGGTAGTAGAGAGAAAGCGCCGATCCCACAAAGCCAAAGGCTCCGATCCCGATCGCCCAAGGCCAGCTGCGAGTGTAACTCCCGACTATCAGCGCGATCACCCCGACGACCACAAAGGTGCCGAAGCTTTCGATCATCTTGGCCACTGCCTCCGCAAAGCCGCCTACCAGCGCCCCCGCTGTAGATCGAGCCATGTGCTCTTACCTCTCGTAATCAAACCCAAACCACTTTAGTCCCTAGCGATATGCTACCGGTCAGCCAAAAGACCCGGCGAAAACCTTCCAAAAGACCCGCACGGTCCTAACGGGAGATAACGAACAAAAGTTGCCAGATCAGGACTGTGGCGGCTGTCCGATCGCCTTGCGCGCTACCCGTTTTGACCCCTTGCGATCCGGATGGAAAAGGGTATAAAGGAGCACCGCCACTGCAAGAATAGCGATCGGCAACTCGGCGGTCAGCGCGGGTACGAAAGTGGGAACGAGGGCAAAGGCCGAGAGGATCGCCGTCCACGCCCACAGAATCACCACCGCCCGCCTGGGACCATGCCCCATTTCGACCAGTCGGTGGTGAAGGTGCTTGGTATCCGGAATTGCGAAGGAGACTCGGTGGGCGGTCCTCCGCACAAAGGCAAAAGCCATGTCGGTCATCGGGACCCCCAAGATTAAAAAGGGGATAAAGAGCGGGGCAAAGAAGAAAAAGGTCTGGTCGGAGACGTTCGCGGTCCTTCCCCCAACCACCGATGTCGACGCGGCGAGCAGCAACCCGAGCAGCATCGCGCCGGTGTCTCCCATGAAAATCTTGGCCGGGTTCCAGTTGTGCGGGAGGAATCCGATGCAGACGCCAAATGTAGAGAAGGCGATCAGCGGGCCGATCGAGGAGCCGGGCAGCTGACCCAGGCTAGTGAGGTGGACGGAGTAGATGCCAAACGCGAGCGAGGCGATGGCAACGATACCGGCCGCAAGTCCGTCAAGGCCGTCAATCAGGTTTATGGCGTTCTCCATGGCGATGACCCAGACCGCCGTCAATAGAGGGGTGATCGACGAAGAGAGGACGACAACCCCCGCAAACGGAACCTTGAACCAGAACATCGTCACCCCGAAAAGCCACAACAGGGAGGAAGAGATTACCTGTCCCGCAACTTTTGCCGGAGCCGAGAGGTCGAAGATGTCGTCGAGCGCCCCGACTACAGCGATAGAGATCGCGGCAAGAATCACCCCTACCGGTTCTGAAGAGTCGAAGAATACCGCCCGGAACTGGTGGATAGAACCCGCCACCGCAAACGCCCCCAAGAAGCCCACTAGCATCCCCAGGCCGCCCAGCGTTGGAGTTGCGCGCGAGTGAACCATCCGCCCGCCCGGTGCTACCACCTGGCCGGTGGAGATCGATAGCCGCTTGACCAACGGCACGGTGATGAAGGTGATGAGCGCTGCGCAGAAAGCTACTACCGCATACTCCACGCCGCGCTAACCTCTCGAGAACGGCGGCGGAAACCCTTGACAGAGGTCGGCCACCGTAGCACGGATATCAGCTATCTGCTGTTCCGAAGTGGTGCGAAGCACCGCCGATATGAGCGACGCAATCTCTTTCATCTCGCCCTCGCCCATCCCGGCGGTGGTCATGGCCGCCGTTCCCAGCCGGAGCCCAGAAGTTACAAACGGAGATCGGGGATCGAACGGGATCTGGTTCCGATTGCAGGTGATCCCGGCCCGGTCAAGCCGATCCTGGGCAGTGCGCCCGTCGAGATCCGAATCGAAGTCCCGGAGGTCTACCAGGACCAGGTGTACATCGGTTCCGCCCGATACCAGCCTGAACCCCTCTTCCATCAGCGCAGCCGCAAAAGCCTTCGCGTTCGCGATGACCGCGGCGCCGTACTCTCGAAACTCGGGCGACAGCGCCTCCTTGAAAGCCACCGCCTTGGCCGCGATCGCGTGCTCCAGGGGACCACCCTGGAGACCGGGAAAAACCGCCTTGTCAATTCGCTTGCCAAGGTCCTCGTGCGCCACGATCGCCGCCCCCCTTGGCCCCCGAAGCGTCTTGTGGGTTGTAAACGTGACCACGTCCGCCCCCCGGCCTCCGCTCGAGGTGTAGAGCGGATTGGGGTATACCCCCGCCGCGATCAACCCCGCTACGTGAGCCGCGTCAAAGAGAACCAGCGCGCCGACCTCATCGGCTATCTCTCGAATCGGGTCGACCTCTACGATCCTTGGGTACGCTGTAGCCCCAACAACGATCAGCTTTACGTGGTGCTCGATCGCCAGTGCCCTAAGCTGGTCGAGATCGAGCCACTCCCGGTTCGGATCCGTCTCCCGCACTCCGTACGCCACAAAGTTGTAGTACTGGCCGGAGAAGTTGACTGGCGAGCCGTGGGTAAGGTGCCCTCCCTGGTCCAGCCGCATTGCAAGCACCGTGTCCCCCGGGGAAAGCAGCGCGAGGTAGGCACCCATGTTGGCATTCGCACCCGCATGCGGCTGCACGTTTGCAAAGGGGGCGTTGAAGAGCGTCCGGCAGCGCTCGATCGCCAGCGCCTCGACCTTGTCTACTACTTGATTGCCACCGTAGTACCGTTTCGACGGGTACCCCTCTGCGTACTTGTTGGTGAGAACCGATCCAGTCGCCTCCATCACCGCCCGCGAAGTGAAGTTTTCCGAGGCGATCAGCTGCAGCGTGGTGGCCTGCCTAGCCTCCTCCTCGCTAATGTACTGGGCTACCTCGGGATCTTGAACCCCGAGCACAGATCGATCTTCCACGCAGACCCCCTTTTACCGCTTTCAATCCTAGGATCGGCGCGCTTCCCTACTTGCCAACTTTCGATCGGACATTTTGTTGCAATGAAATTTTGCCGACGCTTTCAACGCGCAAGGTTCTGAAAGACCTAGAGCCCTCGGATATCCTCAGTTCCGCCCTTCAACCATTGACCGGAGCGCGCTGGAACTCTAGATCACGGTGGAGTTCCGCAGCTGCCCAACGGCATGCAAGACAGCTTTGAAGCCGAAGCGCCCTGCGCATCGGCGTGACCCCGCGCCAACCCGTGATTACGGCGCTCTCCATCGCAAACGCCCTCCCCCAACCACCAGCGCGACCCCACCCTTTTACAGCTGCGCAAGTCCAGATGGCGCGAGCGCCGAAAGCACTGCCTTGCCGCCCACTGAATTCTCCTCGCCGCGCCGATTTCGCCGACGATGTCACCACCCGGCAGCGAAGCAGGAACGCTCGCAAAGAGCCCGTGGGGGTCAGACACCCGGAGAGCCACAGTCGTCCCGACGGCTTGACCGGCTGTAGAAAGCTGGAAATCGCCTTGGCCGCGACCACAAGCGAGCGGGTTAGAGCTGCGAGACCGCCGTCGATCGAGTTCAACCCAGTGGATATCCACTTGACGGATCGAGGCTACGGTCGCCATCAGCGCCGGCAGCGGCTGGCCCGCCTCTCGTCGGAGGCCGAACTCCTCAACTAGCCGGCACCCCTGCGAAAGGGGCCGATGCGATCACAAAGCGCTCCCTTCCGGCAAGATCGAGGCGCACCTCGATCTCGGACAGCCCTGCCTTGCGAAGAAGCTCAGCAACCGCATCCGGCTGGCCGTCACCGACCTCGAAGGCGGCAAAGCCCCCAGGATTCAGATGATCGCCGAGGTTGCTGGCTATAGTCTCATACGCCTCGAGACCCGTGCTCCCGGCTAGCAGCGCCTCTTGCGGCTCAAAGTCGCGCACAATCGAGTCGAGACGCCAGTAGTCGGCGGTGGAGATGTACGGAGGGTTGGAGCAGATACAGTCAAAGCGCTCACCGGCAACCGGCGTGAACCAGGAACCAAGACGAACTTCAATCTGTCGCGAGAGCCGGTTCGCGCCAACGTTCTGCAAGGCGATGCGGAAGGCGGGTTCGCTCGCCTCGATTGCCACCACCGTCGCCTTGCAACGCTCGGCAGCAAGCGCGATCGCAATTGCCCCGCTTCCGGTCCCCAGATCAAGAATTCGGTACTCCTTCTTCCGGTCAAGGCGTTCAAGAACCACCTCCACCAGCATCTCAGTCTCTGGCCTTGGTATCAGCACGCTCCGGTCGACAACGATCTCGCGCCCGCGGAAAGACCACGAACCAAGGACGTACTGCAACGGCTCGCCAGCCTCCAAACGGGATCGGAAGTCCGCAAGAAGCTCGCCGGGACTGGATCCGGTCTCGGCACTCCTTTGGGTTGCCCGCTCCAAAAGCCACCTCGCCGGCTGCCTGGAGCCGAAAAACCGGTCAAACCAGCCGGTACCGGCGTCACTCCTCGGCATCGCCGAGCAGCAGCCTGGACCGCTCATCAAGCAGGAGGGCATCGGAGATCTCGTCGAGATCCCCCATGAGGATCTGATCGAGGCGATAGAGCGTAAGCCTGATCCGATGGTCGGTAACCCGGTTCTCTTTGAAGTTGTAAGTCCGAATCTTCTCCGAGCGTCCGCCGCCGCCAATCTGCGACCTGCGCGTCTTCGACATCTCCTCGCTGACTCTATCCTGCTCAGCCTTGAGCAACCGCGCCCGCAGAACTTGGAGCGCCTTCGCCCGATTCTGGATCTGGCTCTTCTCGTCCTGCATCGCGACGACGATGCCGGAGGGTATGTGAGTTATCCGCACCGCCGAATCGGTGGTGTTCACCGACTGGCCGCCAGGACCGGTCGAGCGGTAGACATCGATGCGCAAGTCGCTGGGATCGATCTCAACCTCCACCTCGTCAGCCTCCGGGAGCGCGGTAACCGTTGCCGAAGAGGTGTGGACCCTTCCCTGGGTCTCTGTTACCGGTACCCGCTGGACTCGGTGCGGTCCCGCCTCGTGCTTCAGCCGACGCCACGCGTCCTCGCCCTTGACCAACAGCGAGATCGAGTTGTACCCGCCCATATCCGATGGATCGGAGGACAAAATCTCCACCTTCCACCCCATCCTCTCGGCGAAACGCTGGTACATCTCCGCCAGAACCTTGGCGAAGAGGTTGGCCTCCTCCCCTCCTTCAGCTCCCCTGATCTCGAGGATCACGTTCCTGCCATCGTTGGGGTCTCTCGGCAAGAGCAGAACCTCGAGCTCTCCCCTTAACTGCTCAAGCCGGGTCTCGATCCCCTCCGACTCGGCGATGAGAAACTCCTTCTCGGCGGGTTCAGCCCCCCTCGCCAGCTCGCTGGCTGCCTCGAGGTCCTCCTCGGCGGCCTTGATCTGGCGATACTTCGAGACAATGGCCTCCAACTCCTTGTGGCGGCGTGCTACCTCGCGAGCCCGGCGCTGGTCCTGGAACAGCTTTGGGTCGGCCATCTCGACGATCGAACGCTCGTACTCGCTCTCGAACC
Source organism: Actinomycetes bacterium (assembly GCA_021819205.1). Classification (GTDB taxonomy): domain Bacteria; phylum Actinomycetota; class Acidimicrobiia; order Acidimicrobiales; family Acidimicrobiaceae; genus JAKARV01. The sequence continues at coordinate 34,306 of JAKARV010000004.1, forward strand.
GCTCAAGGCGATTGTCATCCAGCATGTGCACCTTCCACGAACTTTAAGACTTTGCCTGTCCCGAAAATCCCGGCAAGCTCCTGCAGGCTCGGGTGCGGTCCTGAAGAGGTCGAAAAACAAATCCTGCCAACTCCTACCATGGCGCTGCCAACGACAAGCCCCTCTACCGCCAGATACGGATCGGTACCCCGGCCAAAGCACCAAAGGTCGTCCCCCTCGAGCGCGTAGGCCCGGTCGCCGGGCCCTCCGGAGTCCGAGATCTCGAGCGGAATCATCGCTTGCGATGCGGTCATCGCTTGATAGCGGAGCCGGCGCCCAACGGCGAAGTCCGAAAGGTCATGCCGTCCAAGCCGGCCATTCCGGGCGGCGATGACGAGTTCCAGGAGCGGACCCGCGGCGGCCAACCTTCCTGCCGCCGAGGGCTCGGCTTGCGCCATCATCTCCTGGTCCCGGCGATCCACTCCGACCACCACTTCACCATCGCGTATACCCACTACCGGGACCCCCTGGTACTCCAGAAAGGTGCCATCGAAGTAGGTCGCAACCTCGAGGAGATCGCGGTCTAGCGGAAGTCCGCCGATCATCTCTTCGAGTTCCGCCGATGCCTCCGCCCCGCTCACCGGCACCAGCCGACCGGTATTCGGAACCTCCATCAGCTGGCCACCCTCAAGATAGAGCAGATCGGCGGGCGGAGCAGCGGTGACAAGCGCCCGCCGGAGATCGCCCACGCTGACCGGCCCGATCAAGGCGGGAAGGCCATCCGCGAGGATCACTGTCAAGGACTGTGCACCCAATCGGGACAACCTGATAAGCGCGCGCAGAAGAGCGGCACCGTTTCCGGAGCGAACCATCGTCCAAGCCTGGGTTTCAAAAGTCGCGGCCACCGCGTCCGCGGTCCCAAGATCGATCGGTTCGTTACCCGGCACCAGCCGATCAAGTGTTGCGCGGGCACCACCGGCCCAGGCCGTCTGCTCCATCGCCTAGGAGTTGGCCCGCTTTCCGCGCTCTCCGTACCGCCGCTGGAAGCGCTCGACCCGGCCGCCGGTATCGACCAGCTTCTGTTTGCCGGTGTAGAACGGGTGACACTCGTTGCACAACTCTATGTGCAGATCAGCCTTCGTAGACCTGGTCACGAAGGTATTTCCACAAGAGCAGTGGACCGTTGCCACCACGTACTGGGGGTGTATGCCTTCTTTCATCGCCTTCTCCTTCGCCGCAGGACCAAGTCCGCCCTGCCTTTTTCCTGGACTAACCACTCTAAATAGCTACATCGAACTTCCGGTACCTGGGGCGGCAGCCGTGCCGATGACATCCGCTAAAAGCCGGCGCTTCTCGCAATCTCCGAAAGGAACTCGGCGTTGGAGCGGGTACTCCTGATCTTGTCGATCAACAGCTCGAGGCCGGCACCAGCCGACCCCTCCTGGGTGATCGCGTTCAAAACCCGCCGCAGCTTCCACACTTGGTTTAACTCGTCTCGCGAGAAGAGCAGCTCCTCGTGGCGAGTGGAGGACGCGTTCACGTCGATCGCCGGGAAGAGTCGCCGCTCCGAGAGCCGGCGGTCAAGCCGGAGTTCCATGTTTCCGGTCCCCTTGAACTCCTCGAAGATGACCTCATCCATTTTGGAGCCGGTCTCGACAAGCGCGGTCGCCAGTATGGTGAGCGAGCCGCCCTCCTCCACGTTCCGCGCCGCTCCAAAAAACTTCTTCGGCGGATAGAGGGCGCCGGAGTCCACGCCGCCCGACATGATCCGGCCAGTTGCCGGCTGGGCAAGGTTGTAAGCTCGGGCCAGCCTGGTGATCCCGTCAAGAATGATCACCACGTCCTTCCCAAACTCGACCATCCGCTTCGCAACCTCGATAGTCAACTCCGCAACCTGGGTGTGCTCGTCGGCAGGGCGATCAAATGTCGAGGAGATCACCTCCCCGCGAACTGACCGGCGGATGTCGGTCACCTCTTCAGGGCGCTCGTCGATCAGCAACACCAGCAGCACCACGCCCGGATTGTTGCGCTCGATCGCGTGTGCGATCTGCTTGACTACCGTCGTCTTCCCCGCCTTTGGAGGGGAGACGATCAACCCCCGCTGCCCCTTTCCAATCGGAGCGATCAAATCGATGACCCGGGTGGTGAGCCCTTCCGCGTCACCCTGGCTCTCGAGCACGAAGCGCTCGTTGGGAAAGAGCGGGGTGAGATCCTCGAAACGCGGCCTGCGCCTCGCAGCCTCCACGTCAAGCCCGGAGATGCTGTCCACCCGGGTCAACGCGGGGTACTTCTCGTTGGAACTCGCGGGTTTAGCGGCCCCGACGACCAGGTCACCCTTGCGAAGGTTGAGCCGCCTTGCCAGAGAAGTAGGGACGTAGACATCCCGAGACGACGAGAGGTAGCCACCGGTCCGCAGGAAGCCGTAACCATCGTCGCGAAGATCAAGGGTTCCCGAGACCTCGATCAGCTCGGCCGCAACCGGCGCCTCGAAGTTCTCCTGCCGTTCGCCGCGCTCTTTCCCCCGCCGCCTACGCGACCGGCGCGAGCCGCCATCTCCTGGGCCCTCCTGCCTCAGCGATGGCTCGATCGTCTCCACCGCAACTCCCTGGACGGGAACCGGCTCCTTTGGCTCCACCGTGATCGGAGGGAGCAGCTTGGACAGATCCTTTGCTACTTGCTCCACCGAAACCTCCGGAGCGCGAGAGCCGTTCCGCGCCTCTCCGGAACGCTGTACCACAGCCGGTGCCGCCTTGGCCGCCGGTACCGGGTTCAGTCCGGATCCGCTCTCCGCCCTGTGGCCGTTCGCGTTGCCGGCGTCGAAAAGCTCCCGCTTCGGTTCCGCCTTGATGAGCTCAACAAGCTCGGCCTTACGCATCCTTGTTGAAACCTTGAGCTGCATCGACCGGGCGATCCCCAGCAGGCTCTCCCGATCGAGCTTGTCAAGCGCGGTGCCAATCTCATTTCCCAACACTTCTGTCGAAGCATCCATGACTCGAATTTCCCTTCGAATGGCGTAACTCAGAGGAGAGCTACTCCGTTATTTTCGCGATTTGCGACTGCACGACTGGAGCGTTACCCATCAATCCCTATCGCTCTGGCGACCTTGGTAGGGTCGGCGCCAACTACATCCGGCACCTTTACCCGTGAGATTGCGGTATCGGGATCCTTTAATCCGCTGCCCGTCAGCACGCATACAACTGTCGAGTTGGGAGCGACTTTAGCCTTTAACAGCCCGGCTACCGATGCCGCAGAAGCCGGTTCGCAAAACACCGACTCCTCTCTCGCTAAAATTATATACGCATCCAGGATCTCCCCGTCGGTTACTGCGCCGATTTCGCCGCCGGACGAGTCCCTTGCGTCCACCGCTCCCTTCCAGGAGGCAGGGTTGCCGATTCGGATCGCCGTAGCCACCGTCTCCGGGTTGGAAACCGGTCCGCCGTAGACGAGAGGAGCGGCGCCGGCTGCCTGAAAACCCATCATCTTCGGAAGCCGCGAACTCCTCCCTGCCGCCAAGTACTCCTGGTATCCGCGCCAGTAGGCGGTGATGTTTCCGGCGTTTCCCACCGGTATGAAGTGATACTCGGGAGCGTCACCGAGCTGGTCAACGATCTCGAATGCACCCGTCTTCTGCCCCTCAAGCCGAAAAGGATTGACCGAGTTGACAACAGTAAGCTTTCCCGATCTCCCAAGCTCTCTGACGATCTCGAGCGCGCGATCAAAGTTGCCGTCGATCTGGACGACGTCGGCACCGTACACCAGTGCCTGGGCGAGCTTACCGAGAGCTATGTAGCCCGATGGGATAAGCACCACGCAACGCAGGCCCGCCTTCGCCGCAAAGGCAGCGGCCGAAGCCGATGTGTTACCCGTAGATGCGCAAACCACCGCCTGCGATCCCTGCTGCAGCGCCTTGGAGACCGCAAGCGTCATCCCGCGATCTTTAAAGGAGCCGGTTGGATTGGCCCCCTCGACCTTCAGGAAGACGTTGGCTTCGACCCGTTCGGAAAGCCGCGGCGCCGCCAGCAGCGGTGTGCACCCCTCGTGCAGGGTGACTACAGGATCGGCCGCGGCCACGGGGAGAAACTCCCGGTATGCCTCTATTACCCCCGGCCAGTTGAGTGGGCTCGACACTTCGACCTCCTATGCAAAGACCCGGAAGCTCCGGTGAAGTCGCACGACCACCTCCAGCTTCTCCAGTTCGGCAGATGCACGGTCGATGGCGTGGAGCGCCGTCTGGTGGGTAAGGAACACCAGTCGCGCCACCCCATCCTCCACTTCCAACTGCTCCATGCGCGCGATCGAGATCTCGAAGCTCCCGAAGACCTCGCTGACTCGGGCCAACACCCCGGGCTCGTCAAGAACTTCCATAGAGATCGAGAACCGGGCAAAGATCGCCTCGGTCGGGACGAAGGACGCCTTCTCCTGAATCACCACTCGAGCCCGGGTCGCGGTCCGGAGGTTGTGAGCCGCTTCAATAACGTCGCCGAGCACCGCCGAGGCGGTCGGCATCCCTCCGGCTCCCGGACCGAAGAACATCAGCTCGCCAACCGCGTTACCCTCAACAAAAACCGCATTGAAAGAGTCGCGGACCCCCGCCAGAGGGTGGCTGGAGGGCACCAAGGCCGGAAAGACCTCGACATTCAAGGTACTCCCCGCCGCCGTGCCATAGTGTTCCGCCACCGCCAGCAGCTTGATCGTCCAGCCATTCCGCCTGGCAAAGAGGAAATCACTGGCAGAGATACCCTCGATCCCGGTCCTTCGCACATTAGCAGCGGTGACCTTGCGGCCAAAGGCGAGAGAGGCCATGATCGCTGCCTTGGCCGCCGCGTCGCTGCCGTCGAGATCGCTAGTAGGGTCAGCCTCTGCATAACCGAGTTCACGCGCCTTGCTTAACGCCTCCTCAAACTCGACCCCGTCCTCTTGCATCCTTGTGAGAACGAAGTTTGTAGTGCCGTTTACAATCCCGACAATCCGGGAGAGTCTCTCTCCGAAGAGAGAGATCCTTAGTGCCCTGATCAACGGCACCCCGCCAGCAACCGCAGCCTCGAAAAAAATATCCCTCTCAACCAAGCGGGCCTGCTCCTCGAGTTCGGCCAGATGCCGGGAGAGCACCGCCTTGTTCGCCGAGACCACCGACTTGCCAGCGGCTAGCGCAGACTGGATTGTCTCAAGGGCGTCGGGAACGTCGCCCATCAGCTCGACGATCATCTCGATCTCCGGATCGGATACGACCTCTTGCCAGGAGGCGGTAAGCAGCGCGCGGTCGATCACCGCATCTCTCTCGCGCTCCAAATCGCGGACGGCGATCCGGGCGATCTCGATCTGCTCGCCCAGCCGGTCGGCTAGCAGATCCCCCTCATCCCGCAGCAGGGATACCAGACTCGACCCCACGGTGCCGCAGCCGATCAATCCGATCCTCATGCGCTCGTTACCCCATCTCCAGCCGGAACAGATCCGCCACACTCTCCCTACGGATCACCTCTCGAGCCGATCCATCCTTGACGAAGACCACCGCCGGCCGCGGCAGCCGATTGTAGTTCGAGCCCATCGAGTAGCCGTACGCACCGGTCACCGGCGTCACCAACAGCTCTCCGCTGCGCAGGTTCGCAGGGAGCAGAGCGTCACGAACCAGAATATCTCCCGACTCGCAGTGCTTCCCAACCACGGTCATGGCGGTGTCGTGAGGGTCAAAGGCCCGCTCCGGGAGAAAGGCCTCGTAGCCGCTCCCGTAGAGGACCGGCCGGGGGTTGTCGCTCATCCCGCCATCCACGGCAACGTAGGTCCTGATCCCCGGAATCGCCTTCACCGCTCCAACCGTGTAAAGGGTTACGGCGGCCGCGGCCACCAGGGAGCGGCCAGGCTCTACATACAAGTTGGCGGCGTCGATGCCACGGCCAGCAGCCTGCTCGGCGATGAAGGTCCCCCACTCTCCGACGCTCGGGGCGCTCTCTCCATTTATGTACGCCACCCCAAGGCCGCCGCCCATGCACAAATCGCCAAGCTCCTCCCCGTGGAGGAGGTCTGCCATGACTTCGATCGCTTCCTTGAAGAAGCCAGTCTCAAAGATCTGGCTCCCAATGTGGCAGTGCACGCCGGCAAGCTCGACCTTTCCAGCCCTCTTCAAAATTCTTATAGCCCGGCTGGCATCGCCGTTCGCCAGGTTGAAGCCGAACTTCGAGTCCTGTTGCCCGGTTCGGATGTACTCGTGGGTATGCGCTTCGATCCCTGGGGTCACCCTCACCCATACCTTGGGCACCCGCTCCCGATCGCACAGTGCAAGCAGCCGGTCGATCTCGTCGAAGGAGTCGACCACGATCCGCCCCACGCCAACCTCAAGGGCGGTCGCGAGCTCTCGCGGTGACTTATTGTTGCCGTGAAGAACCACCTTCTTCGCGGGAATTTTGCCCCGCAACGCAGCGGCAAGCTCTCCTTCGGAAGCGGCGTCCCACCACAACCCCTCCTCGCTTACGATCCGTGCCATCGCCACAGCACCAAAAGCCTTGGAGGCGTAGACGACGTTGCCGGGAAAGACTGACCGGATCTCGCGCATCAACTGTCGAATCTGAGTCTCGTCGTAGATGAAAAGCGGGGTCTGGAAGCGCTCCGCCAGCCGGCTTACCGAGACTCCGCCAATGCTCAAAACGCCCCGTGCATCCAGGGATGCGGTCCGCGGCAGCAGGTAGCCCGGAACCGCGCCTTCGCTCACTCTACATCTCCTCCAGCGGGGTCACGCCAAGAACCGAAAACGCGGTCTGGAGCGCGATCTGAGTCCCCCGTACCAAGGCGAGTCGGGCATCCCTCACGTTTGCTTCCGCCCCCAAGACGCTGAGGTCGTGATAGAAGCGATGGAACGCCGCTGATACATCCATCAGCCACGCCGTCACCTTGTGCGGGGCTCTCTCGAGAACCGCCATCTCCACTACCTGCCCAAGCCTCAACACCTGCTTCAAAAGCTCCAGCTCGCGCGCCTCTACCAACACCGAAAGATCGGCACCCTCTAGGCCGGAGATGGAGACTCCCCTCTCTGAGGCATTCCGGAAGAGAGCGGCGATGCGCGCGTGCGCGTATTGCATATAGTAGACCGGATTGTCCATCGAGGTCGCCTTGGCCCGGGCAAGATCAACCTGGGCCGCACGATCGATCGACGACGACAAGATCAGCAGCCGGGTCGCATCCGCACCCAGCTCGTCCACCAACCAGGTCAGCGGGACGGCGGTGCCAGCGCGCTTGGAGAACTTCACGGCCTCGCCATCCGTCATGAGCGACACCATCTGCCCAATCCGGATGTCGAGTCGCGCTGGATCGATGCCGAGCGCCTCCATCGCCGCCTTGATACTCGACACCTGGCCATGGTGGTCAGCGCCAAAGACGTCCACCACCAGGTCAAACCCTCTGATCGCAAGCTTGTTGTAGTGGTAGGCGATATCTCCGGCCAGGTATGTGTAGTCGCCGTTCGACTTCCGCAGCACCCGGTCCCTGGAGTCCTTGAAGCGGGTCGCCTCGAACCACAACGCACCGTCTTGCTCGTAAACCGCCCCAGACTCCTCCAGCCGGTGCACCACCTCGGCGACCGCTCCGGAGTCCTCGATTGATGCCTGAGAGAACCAGCTATCGAAGCCGATACCAAGCGACTCCAGGCTCTCGCGGATCTCGTCCAAGATGATTGGTACCGCCCAACGGCCCGCGGCGACCACGTCGTCCGGGCCGCTGTAACCGGCAGCGAGCGTGAAGACGTAGTCCCCCTTGTAACCCTCCTCGGGTAGGGCTTCGCCCTTGCTGGCGGCCAAGATTGAGGCCCCCAAGGTGCGGATCTGACCCCCGGTATCGTTTACATAGTACTCCCGCACGACCTGGTAGCCAGCGAAAGACAACAGGCGTGCCAGCGCATCTCCGTAGGTCCCCAGCCATCCGTTACCGATATGAAGCGGGCCGGTCGGGTTTGCCGAGACGAACTCGACCTGTACCCGTTCCCCGTTGCCAAGCTGTGGACGGAAGAAACGCTCACCCTCCTGAAGCAGGGTTTGCAGCTCCACCTGGTACGCGCCGGGGGAGATGCGAAAGTTTAAAAAGCCTGGGCCTGCAACTTCTACGCCGGTGACGAGGGCTGGATTCGCCCGCAGCATCCCTGCCGCCAGGGTCTCCGCGATCTGCCGAGGAGGGCGCCCGAGCGCCTTCGAGAGGGTAAGGGCGACGTTTGAAGCAAGATCGCCGTGAGCGGGATTCGCCGGCTCCTCTATCTCGAACCGGGCCTCAACCGCCCCGATCTCCAGCACCGCCTGTTCCAGCAGGACGCGAAGCTCGCCCGCTACCGACATCAAAACTCCTTACCAAGCAACAGCCGAACGTTAAGCCTATTTGTCCCGCCACCACCGTGGACCGGGAGCACGACCCAATGTGGCTTCTTCTCGCCTTCGCGGCGGGGAGGACGCCGAAACCGTTAAACTCATCTGTGCTCATCGGCCCCCGTAGCTCAGGGGATAGAGCACCGGCCTCCGGAGCCGGGTGCGCAGGTTCGAATCCTGCCGGGGGCACGGATCAGACCTTCGCAACTCCCCGCCGGGGTCCGGCGACTAGTAGCCGCAGCGGCGCGATCGAGCCAATATCCGTCGTGCGGAAGAGGTTCGCCAGGAGCGCTGGTGTGGGCCCAAGCACCAGTAGGGCGCCGGCTACATTGTTCTCATGACCGCAAACCCCGGCCAACCTAGGGCGCGCCTCGCCGTCTTGGGCGATGCCCCCGAGATTGTTCGCCTGCGGGAGGTGATGTTCGCGGCCATGGGTCTAGACACGTCAGGACCGACCTGGCAGGAGATGTGCAGGCTCCACTTGGAGGCCAACCTCGGCAGCGCGAGACTGATCGGCGCAGTCGTCGAAGCCCCGGGCGGAAACGGACTTGCAGCCAGCGGAGTAGCCGAGGTCTTCGCCAGGATCCCAAGCCCCGGACTACCCAACGGGGCCTACGCCTACCTAAGCTCCTTTAGTACCGACCCCCGCTGGCGCCGTCGAGGGTACGCCAAGTCCATCCTGTCCTTGCTGCTGGAACAGCTCCACGATGCAGGAGTCGCCAGGATCGAACTCCACGCCTCCGCCGACGGTTCGCCGCTCTACCAATCGTTCGGGTTCGTCGACCGGACCGGGGGGCGCGAGATGCGCCTTTTGCGCGCTACGATTTCACCAGCTGGCGGGTGACTCGCTCCCCGGGGGACCCACACCGGCAGGCGACCCTGCCGACCTAGAGATCCCGCCCAAATCGGCCACGCGGCGCGACAAAAACGGGGCCGCTAACCCCTGCCGGTAACGTCGACACACGTGCTGAAAGCCAGACGATCGGCGGAGCCAAGTTGACATCCTCTCCGCCCTCACGGACGGGGAATCCCGGGCCGGTCATGCGACCAACACGAGTGGTTGACGCTTCATCGGGTCGCTGTGAAGGTCCGTTGCCGGATCTTCGTGCGGTGTCCCTCCACGTCCTGTGACCGCCAGTCCGGCGGCAAGTATGTTCTTGGCTGCATTGACGTCGGCATTGTCCGTGTATCCGCAGGACTGGCGCGAGAATACCGCTTGGCTCTTGCGGTTCTCCTTCTGCGTGTGCCCGCATCCCGAGCAACGCAGGCTCGTGTACGCAGGGTTGACGACCACTACCGCCACCGGAATTGGCCTCAACCTTCCATGCCCATCAAGGACCTGATCTACGTTGTCCCGGGAATTACCTAAGTACACGGTATTGGGCTAGGCCAAAGCACCTCAAAACAGTCCGTAGTAGGGGTCTTGAACCCAACGCCCAACCCCTGAGAACGGTCTAGATGAACCGGTAGATCACGTAGCGTAACGGGCCAACAAACGGCATGGCCATCGCCAATCGAACGTATTCACCGTCCTCGAAAACCCGCGCCTCCTCCCGCTCGTAGGCCCCAAGGTCCGGATACTCGAAGACGAGAAGGACCGCGTTCATCTCGCCCGACAGCGCCTGCAGAAGACGCGGCCGCACGTAACCGGTCCGGTCGCGGTACTCCACCCAGTGAGACGCGGCCTCGGTGAAGTCGGCAAACCGTCCGGTTTCGATCCGACCAGAGACATGGACCTCTACAGTCACAGCCGCAAGCTTAACAACCCCCAGCCCGTAGCGCCGGGATCTTTGCATCCGGGGGCACAGTTCCCGTTCAAAGCCTTCCGCCGAGAAAGCCAGGAAGGTCAGGGGGCGGCTAAGCCACCCGTGCGATCCGCCAGGAGTTGTGCGGCTGCCACCACCGCGATCTCGTACCCTACGGCACCGAATCCCTGGATGCTCCCGTCAACTACTGGAGCAAGCACAGATCGCCACCGCCACGACTCTCGGGCCAGCGTGTTGGTGATGTGAAGCTCGATCTTCACCATGCCCTTGGCAGCGAGGGCATCGGCAAGTGCCCACGAGTAGTGGGTCAAGGCTCCCGCGTTGACGATCAGCGCCGCAGTGGGCGGGCCAAGCCCCTGCACCACCTCTACCAGGTCGGACTCCCGGTTCGACTGCAAATGCTCCAAGCCATAGCCGAGCAGCTCCGCCCGCTTGCGAGCCCGGGCGACCAGGGTATCGATGGTGTCCCGCCCGTAGAGGTCCGGCTCCCGCGTCCCCAGCATGTTCAGATTCGGCCCGCTCAGCAGCTGGATCACCCGCTCCATCTGGCAAACTCCTCGATCTCACGGAGGACAACCGTCTCCTCGATCCCCGCTACCACCTCCAGGCCAGCCGAGCCATCAAGGACGAAAGTAAGTCCAGCCTGGTTCTTCTTGTCCACCTTGAGGTATCCAAGCATCTCCTCCGGCTCGAGTTCGGGCGGAAAGAATGGGCTCAAGTGAAAGGCGCTCAGAACCCGGAGATGCTCCTCAACGCGCTCGGCGCTTATCCTGCCCAGCGAACGGGCCAACCGCGAGGCGAAGATCATCCCAACCGCGACCGCCTCTCCGTGGCTGATCGCCGACTCCTCGCCCCTGGCCAGGAAGGCTCCCTCGATCGCGTGTCCCAGCGTGTGCCCGTAGTTGAGCAGAGCCCGGGTTCCCGACTCTCGCTCATCCGCCGAGACCACCTCGGCTTTAATCCTGGCGCAGGCGTACACCTGCAGATCGAAGGGGTGAGAGAGCAGGTCACCGGCGCCAAGGAAGATGTACTTTGCCATCTCCCCGGCTCCGCTCCGCCACTCCCGCGGCGGGAGCGAAGCCAGCGTATCCAGATCGCAGATAACCGCCAGCGGTTGCCAAAAGCTGCCTAGCAGGTTCTTCCCCTCGGCAAGGTTTACGCCCGTCTTCCCCCCGATTGCGGCGTCAACCATGCCGAGGAGCGATGTCGGGATGTTCACCAGCTCAATGCCTCGGTAGTACACCGACGCAAAGAATCCGGCGACGTCAGTCACGACCCCGCCGCCGACCGCGATCACGCCGTCGTTCCGGGTGAGACCGGCCCTGATGGCATCCGATGCCAGCCGCTCTATGGTGGCGAGGCACTTGGCGCCCTCCGACTTCTCTACGTAACTCACAGCTACGCCGTCGGGAATGTCAAACGGGATCGGCACCCCCTCCTGGGTAACCAGCAGCGCCCGGCGCCATCGCTCGGGCCACCAAGATTTGACGTCTCGGGCAGCCCCGCGACCGATCCGGATCGGGATCGCCCCACCCGCCACGGTGACAACCGCCTCCCGCTGCTCGGTCCCCGCGCTCTCCAAAACGCCGCTGTTCAAACCCACTCCCAACTACCTCAATGAACCGCCGATGGACTCTCCCCCAGCGACGCGAGAAACGCCGCCCGGTTCCGGGAGAACTCGGCCACCGAATCGCCTCCGAACTTCCGCAACGCCTCCTTGGCCAGGACGATCGCCAACATCGCCTCTGCCACCACCCCCATCGCCGGAACCGCGGTCACGTCGGTCCGCTCCTTGAAGGAGACCCCCGGCTCCTTGGTGGTGACATCCACGGTCTCGAGTACCGGCCGGTTCAAGGTTGCTAGCGGCTTCATCCAAGCCTCGACAACCACCGGGCCACCGGTGCTGATACCGCCCTCGATACCGCCGCTCCTCCACGTTCTCCGGTAATACTCCCTGGAGGCAGAGTCGTAGTAGATGGCGTCGTGGGCGGCCGAGCCGCGAAGCTCGGCAATCTCGATGCCGGATCCAACGCTGCAAGCCTTGACAGCCTGGATCGACATCATCGCCTGGCCGATAAGGCCATCAAGCTTCCGATCCCAGTGCACGTGGCTTCCGAGGCCCACCGGAACCCCGTGCGCGACCACTTCTACGGCGCCGCCCAAGGAGTCACCCTCCTTCGCCGCCTTCCGGATCTCCTCAACCATGCGCTCCTCGGCCTCCGGGTCAAAACACCGGACCTGCGACGCGTCGATGGCGGCAAGATCTGCGGCAGTCGGAAGGCGGTCTCGCCTGGCGGTGGCGGTGCCGATCTGGACCACGTTACTCACGATCTCGACGCCAATAGCTTCGAGGAGCAGCTTCGCGAGCGCGCCCACGGCTACTCTTGCCGCGGTCTCTCGTGCCGATGCCCGCTCGAGCACGTCGCGCGCGTCATCAAACCCGTACTTCTGCATCCCGGCGAGATCGGCGTGGCCAGGCCGGGGAGTGGTCAACTTGGTGGCAGGTACGCCGGGTTCGGGAGACATCTCCTTCGTCCACTTCCGATCCCACTCCGAATTTCCGATCTCGATGGCAACGGGAGATCCGAGGGTGCGCCCATGCCTCACGCCACCAAGAATCTGGAGCTCATCCGCTTCAAAGCGCATCCGCGGCCCGCGGCCATAACCGAGCCGCCTTCTGGCAAGCTCACTTTGAATCGCCGATACCCCGACAGAGAGACCCGCCGGCAACCCCTCGACCACGACGACAAGCGCCTTTCCGTGCGACTCACCCGCCGTCAAAAACCTGAGCATGCGCCTAGATTAATCGGCGCCGGCGTTTGGGCTAACCAGCGGGTGGGGGCGCCGACGATGTCGGCGCTGGCGACCCCTTGGGGATGAATGGGTCTGGCGCGACCGCATAGGAGCTCACCGGGATCGGGGAAAAACTTCCGCTGGTAGCCGGGGGCACCGCCGATGGCGTAGCCGCCTGAGCTGGCGGGGGAGCCTTCGGAGGCGGTACCGGCTGCGTTGTGAGCACGAAACCTGCCCCCGCAGCAACGATGACACCGATGCCGGCGAAGAGCACGATCCGGTTCCGCCTGCCAGCCTTCCTGCCCTCGATTGGCGCATCGCCGTCCTCGGCTGAGAGCACCTCGCCCTTGGCAAGTTCGATCGGGTTAAGCATGGTAGTAGACCCTTCCGGTAATATTGACCAGCAGCTTGGGCGCGGAGCCCGCCGAAGCGCCGTTGGAGCTGATCTGCAAAGAATCCACAGTCACCACCTCACTCGCCGTGTCCAGCGAGTGGAGGAAGGAGACGGCCTGATGGTAGCTGCCGCTCGCCTGCACCGAGAAGCCGATTGCGGCTACCTGGGGTGGCAGCCCAGCAGTTTGGGCGGATGTTCCAGTCGCAGGCGGGGAGGGCGCGATTTGGGTCAAAGTCACCCCATCCTGCGTAGCGTACCCGTCCAAACTATGGATAAAGGTGGCCAGGTTGAACTGGTTTGGCAACGCACTCGAGAGGGCTCGCAACGAGCGCTCGAGCGATGCAGCATGGCGCCTGTCGTTAACCAGCGCCACCAGTTGGGCGCGATCGGTCGCTATCTGCGCCTGTTCCGCAGCGATTGCGGCGTTTGCGGCGGAGATTTTCCCCTGCAGCGGCTGGTAGGCCAAGAAGTACCAGGCAACTCCTGCGACGATAACGAGACCGATAACGCCCAGACGAAACCACTTGACAGGTTTCATGGCTTTGACACTCCTATCGCCTTGAGGTAGCTATTCGCGCGGTAGGTTCCAAACGCCGGCTCGAGTTGGGCGGTGCCGGTGAATGCGGTGAGCCCCGCCTGGCCGGGAGCGGGCTGTGCACATCCTTGGCCTGGAGATTGCAGGTTGGAGGTGGAAACCCAGAGGTTGGCGAGGAAGCCAAGTTTGCTCTCCCCGTTGAGCCAGTTGACCGGTGCGTACTGGGAGCAACCCTGCATGGAGAAGGTGAGCGGGCTGAGCGTACCCGAGGCGCCGCTGCTCACCGCGGTTGCGCCGGTCGATGGAGAAGGGGCCTGAGCCGAGAACTGGGTGATCCAAGAGTCTTGAGGTGCCGCCGCGGCGACCTGGGTAAGAACCTGGGGCCAGGGTACCGAGCCCGCAAGGGTCTCGGTCACCATTACAGAACGCTGGGTCACCGAAGACGCGAGGTTGGCGTAGCGCGAAAGCGAGTTCACTTTGGCAGCCACCACGGTCTCCTCCGCGGCGGTCTGCTGCTCGACGGCCACGGCCGACCTCTCGCTCTGCAGCAGCAACGCGGTGGGGAGTGCCAACACGCCGGCGGTGACAACCAGAGTGGCCGCAGCCACGCCAACCTGGTGCCGAACCCGGTTGCGAGCCCCCACATCGGACGGGAGAAGGTTGGCGAGGTGCGGACCACCACGCTTGTTACTTCTCCGGTCCCACTCCCTCAGAACCGCTCCGGTTATCTCGATCCAGTTGCCCCCTCCGTCAGGGACCAGCTGGTCGCTGTCGATCAGACGGAGCACCCGCCGAGGACCCGGCTGCTCTACGCTGAGTCCAGTCCGGTCGGCCAGCGCCTGCTTCAAAGTGAGTAGCGGAGCCGACCCCCCGACGAGGAGGAGCCGGGAGATATCGGATAGTCCCTTCTGGATGCTGAAGTAGTCGATGGAGCGGGCCACCTCCTCAACCACCAAGCTCACCTGCCGGTTGACAACATCTCTCGCCGCATCGAGCTGTCCGGGACCGCCATCTTCTCCTCCAAATCCAACCCGCCGCTTAAGCCCCTCGGCCTCGTCCTCGCCGATTCCAAGCTGCAGGGAAAGATCGGATGTAACCGACTCGCCGCCGGTGGCCAAGCTCCGTACCAGCTGAGGGTGGCCATCCTCGATCACCTCGATTGTGCTCGATCGTGCCCCCACTTCGACCAGGTAAAACCCCTCGCCCTCCTTCGAAAGCGCGACGCCCGCACGGGCGGCGCATAGCGGACCAACCTCAACTCGATCAAGGCGCAACGAGGCAACCCGCGCGGCCTCGGACAGCCGCTCAAGGGCGATCCGTGGCGCTCCCGCCATCACCACTTCGGCGTTACCGCGCCCCTTCTCCAGGGTCCCTTCATAATCGACGACCAGCTCCTCCAACGGGAGGGGAAGGAGTTCGGTCATGGCGAAGCCGAGGGCGACCAAAATCTCCTCTTCGGTCCGCGCGGGAACGTCCAAAGTCCGCACCACTAAATCAGGGTCAGAAAGTATTGCCCTGGCACGCCGGGTTTTGGTGCCAACCTCCTTGATCAGATCCCGCAAGACCTTGCCGCACGCGCTGGCGTCGGAGTACACGCCCTCGGGCAGGGTCCGATGGGCAAGCCAGAGCGGAGGCCTTGGCTTCTTGGACAGCTCGATCTCGCATGCCTTGACGGCGAACGACCCGATCTCAAACAGAATAACCCGTTCCATCCGTAGATTCCTTGCAAGCTAGGTTCCACCCTTTGATGGAATGAATCGGCCGATCAGGTCGATTAGTTGAGCAACTGAAGAAACCGGGGATCGGCCGCGTACACCGCCACGGTCGCCAGCATGCCCAACCAAATGAAGGGGCCAAACGGGAGGCGTGACTTGAGAGACCCCCTCCGGAGAACGATCAAACCAACGCCAAAGGTGGCACCGAAACCGAAGGCGAGCAGCTGAGCGGCGAACACTGCGAACGGACCGAGCGCGCTGCAGCTTAAGGCCAGCACCCCTGCAAGCTTCGCGTCTCCGATCCCCATGCCGCCGCGCGATACCATCGCCAGCAGCAAATACAGGGAGATCACGACTGCCATCGAGACAACCGGGAGCAACACGACGCTGGGCTTGTGGAAAATGACCCCCCCGACAAGGTCAATCAGGAGAATGAAGAGCGCGGATGGGTAGGTCAACCGGTTGGGAATCCGGTACTCTTTGAGATCGACCAACGACGCCACCAGTCCCACAAAGAGACCGGTGAGTACGGCGAGCCTACCTACAACTCCGAGCTGAAGGCCCCCAACCAAGACCCCGATCGCGACTCCGCCGGCCTCGATCAACGGATAGCGGAGCGGAATCCGCTGCCCGCAACTCCGGCACCGGCCGCCAAGCAGGATGAAGGAGAGGATCGGGACGTTGTCGTATGCCCGAACGACCGTGGAACAGCTCGGACAGCGAGACCGGTCGAACACCAGCGGTAATCCGGATCGCAGCCGCCACTCCAGCGCGGTCACTGTAGAGCCACCCAGTGCCCCCGCGAGCGCACCAGCCAGCATCCACCACATCATCTATCCATCGGCACATCGCAAGGAGGCTGAACCCAAGAGTTTTTCGGCACGTCTCCAACAAACACGACAAACCTTCCGAATTTCACTTAAGAACGAACATCCTACGTGTCGAAAACAAGCTTGGCTGGGAATCGACCCAGCCGTAAGACCTAGACCAAGGAGAAACGGATGTCTCGAATTGCCAAGGCGATCAAGAGGGCGTCAGAGGACGGCTTTACTCTGATCGAACTCATGGTTGTTGTCCTCATCATTGGAATCCTGGCCGCAATCGCGATCCCCACTTTCCTCGGTGCTCGCACTTCGGCCCAGAACAAGGCGGCCGAGTCCGACCTTCGGAACCTGCTCACGTCGGAGTCGGTCGCGTACACCAACACTCAGGCGTACGCAGACGCGACCAATCTGGCCACGCTGGATCCGTCCTACACAAACCAGCTGAATAACGGGGTAATCACGGTCACCCTAGGCACTCCGGCCACCTACGTGTGCATGAGCGAAAAGTCCGCTTCGGGAACCTACTTCGGCGTCGCGTCGGTGGCATCCACCCCCGGAACCGGCACCTACTACTACAGCGGCTCCTCCGCGCCCTCGTGCACCCAGGACGCCACCACTGGAGCAATAACCGGATGGGACACCAGCGCGACCGCAGCCGGCTGGTAGCCGGGGAGGGTTGCTAGACTCCCCACAGGTGTCGAAGCATCCTGCTCCCTTCATAGACGAGCCCGGGGTCTACAATCTGCGCCACCTTGGCGGCTACGAAATACCCGGCGACCAGATCATGCGAAAGGGCCTCCTTTTCCGGTCGGAGGCCCTTTCCCGTATCGACAAGAAGCGCCAGCGCGAGCTCCTCGAACGGCTAAACGTAAAGCTGGTGGTGGACCTCCGAACCCCCGAGGAGAGGCGTCTCTTCGACCCCACCGAGATCCCGGAGGCAGCGGGGAGTCTGACGGTTCCCCTCCCCGACATCTCCCGTTTTGGCGCCGTCCCTCGAAGCCACCCGGAGTATCTGAAGCTTGCCTACCTCTCGATCCTGATGGAGCAGCCGCGACGGCTTTCGACCGTGCTCCACGCTCTCCTCGATCCGGCCAACTGGCCGGTCCTCTACCACTGTGCCGCAGGCAAGGACCGAACCGGGATCGTCTCGATGTTGTTGCTGGCCCTTGCTGGTGCCGACCGCGAAACCATCGCCCACGACTACGCCCTCACGGAACTTGCAGTTGCCAAAATCGTCGCCGAAGCGGGCGTGAACCCTTCAATCGACGTGATCCAGCTTCGGTCGCTCCCAACAGGCCTGGTCGGCTCTAGGCCGGAGACAGCTATTGCGGTCCTCGAGAAGCTCGACACGACTTTTGGCTCAGTCACCGACTACGCCGGCTTCCTCGGCATCCGCTCTAGCGAAGTGGACCGCTTCCAAAACGCCCTTATCGCCAGGGATGTTCCCCTAGCCCCCTTGTCGCCTTGAGCCCCTTCGAGCTGGACACATACCGGGGTAGGGTCAAGAGTCGTAGCCGTTGACCGGCGACTTGGCACTTCGGATCTTGGGCTGTTATGCGAATCCGCTCCAACAAATGGTGGCAAAACCGGCAGCTCCAAGGCCGATGCGGAACTACAGGATGCAAATCATTTCGTACAATGATGGCAAAGCAACCTCTTGCCACCACGAAAAGTGGAAGCTAGCAAGATCGCCCTTTACCCGGGGCCCATAACCGGCAACAACCACCCGGATTTAGGCGTTCGCTAGAAGTAGCCGGGTTTTCCGCTAGTTGCGGTCGCCGTCGCAACGAGCCGAATCGAGGTGGGCGAGGAGCGCGCTCAACTCCTCAAGCTCTGCACGATTAAGCTTGGAACCAAGCTCCGCACGGAGCACTCGGTGGAAGATCGGCAAGCCGGTTAGCAGTTTCTCGCTTCCATCAGCGGTTATTACCGCGTAAGTTCCCCGCCTGTCGGTCGGGCAGCTTCGCCTCTTGACCCAACCGAGCGCACACAGAGAATCGATCCGGCGGGACAGCGCCGATCGCGACAGCAGCGTCCTCTCTGCGAGCTCCGAAAGCCGCATCGAACCGTCAGCCGACTCCCCAAGAATGGCGAGAACTTCAAAATCGCCGAAACCAATACCACACCCTGCCATCAGCGCTTCGTCCAAACACCACTCGAAGTGCGACCGGACCGCAAACAGCGATCGGTACACATCGACTTCGATGTCCGTAAAAGCTCTGCTCAACATTTCTCCCATATACTTGCAGATGCAACTACTATTACTATATACTTTTATCGTAGCGGAAATAATCAGAAGGAGAGAAGCATGCCTACGATCAGCGCGAAGGACCTCGGAATCGACACCGGAAAGTGGAGCGGCGACGCGGCCCATTCCAGTGTAGAGTTTGTCGTCCGCCACATGATGGTGTCAAAGGTAAGGGGCCACTTCCAGAAGTTTGAAGTGGAAGCCAATGTTGCCGACGATGTGACCAAAAGCACCGTCAGCGCCACGATCTACGTCGACTCTATAACCACCCGAGATGAGGCTCGAGATGCACACCTGAAGAGCGCCGACTTTTTCGAGGCCGACAAGCACGACACAATCACCTTCAACTCCACTTCGATTCGCCCGGACGGCGACGACTGGGTTCTCTCCGGCGACTTGACCATCCGCGGAGTCACTCAGCCGGTAGACCTTGCCCTTGAGTTCAACGGCACCTCGCCCGATCCCTACGGCGGTGTTCGCTCCGGTTTCAGCGCACACGGGGAACTCTCGCGATCGGCCTTCGGCCTGGAGTGGAACGCCGCGCTAGAGACTGGCGGCGTCATCGTAAGCGACAAGGTGACGATCGCCCTCGAGATGGAGCTGGTAAAGGCGTAGCTTCACTCCTCTAGAAACAGTAGCGCTGCGGGTCCGGAAGTACCAGACCCGCAGCGCTTTTGACTCAAGACAATCCCCGAGTGCCAGCTATTTTTTCGCTGGCTGGTAGTACGGATTGTTGCCCGCCGCGTGGTTGGTCACGTCAACAACTTGCTCAATCTCGGGAACGGCTTCCTGGATCGCCGTCGCGATCCCCTGCGAGAGAGTGACCGCGGCAAGTCCGCATCCCTGGCACCCTCCACCCATGAGGACGTATGCTTTAGATCCGACGACGCCAACCAGCTCGGCATAGCCTCCGTGGGCGGCGATCGACGGATTCACGTCCGAGTCGAGTATGCCACTAACTTTGAGGGCAATATCGCTGGTGAGCGCCTCGGGTCCAAAGTCGGGAAAGTTCTCCGCTCTCTCCGGAACGTTAGGGTTGGCGATGGAGAGTTCCCCATCGTCTCCGATATCCAGAGTCGCCCCGTCGAGGGCAGACGCAAAGTCGGCAGGTATGACAACTTTGACCTCGCCCACCTCGACTACCAAGTCCCCAGAACCGCGGAAACCAAACTCCTGGAAAAAAACGTCATAGCTGTATGATCTGCCGTCATCACCAGCTACCTCTATCCAGAGAGCCAGCTTCTCGGGAGACTCCTCCTCGCTAAGAGCTTCCTTCACGTATCCCGCAGCTTCGGCCGTAACCACGAAAGACGCCACAGCTTACCTCCCTCGGCACGACGGCCACTACAAGTTTAGACGGATTAACATCCTAGCCAATGGCCAAGATAGTCATGGTGGTGCCGGCGCACAGCTACCGCTCCGAAGCCTTTCTGGAGGCGGCGGCCCGGGCTGGCCACGAACTCCTTTTGGTAACCGATGCGCAAGTACCGGTTGCCAAGTCAATCTGGCAGGTGAAGATGCTCAACCTCGACGCTTCGGCAACTGCAGACCTCTCCCGCCACCTTGAGTCCCACCACCCAGACTTGGTTTTCGGCGTCGACGAGCAGTCGATTGACTTGGCCGCGGCCCTCAGCGACGAACTGGGGCTCACCCGTGGGAGAAGCAGCGCAATCCGGGCGGCCAACAACAAGGCAGCTTTCCGAGAGCAACTTGCCAAGGCCGAACTGCCCCAGCCGCGTTACCTCCTTGCCAGCTTGGACGAGCTCATCTCCGAAGCCAGCGACGATCTCCACTCCCGAATTGCGGCGCTAGGAGACGATCTGGTGATAAAACCCACGAATTGCACCGCCTCCCGCGGGGTGATCAGAACCAGCCGCACGACACTAGGCGACGCCGCTCGCCTGCTCAAACACGGACTCGGCCAAGACACTCCGGTGCTGTTGGAGGAGTACCTAGATGGGGACGAGTACGCCATCGAGGCTATCGTCTCAGGTCGCGAACTCGAAATTCTCGATGTCTTCGCCAAGCCCGGGATCGGCGCCGGGCCCTACTTCTGGGAAACTTTTTACGTGGGGACCGCGCACATCTCCAAGGAGCAGCTTGGAGATGTCCATGCGTTGCTTAGGCGCGCCACCACCACCCTCTCCCTTGAGGACACCCCGATCCACGCAGAGCTGAAAATGACCGCCTCCGGCCCGAAGCTCCTCGAAATGGCGCCGAGAACCATCGGTGGCAAGTGTTCCGCCTCGCTCCGCTTTGCCGGGGGGCGCCGCCTTGAGGACGTAGTCCTCGATCGAGCCCTAGGCATCAGATCGAGCGCAAAGGCCCGCCTTAGGCCCCACGGAATCTACATGATCGCCACCCCTGGCGATGGTGTATTCGAACGGGTAAACGGAATTGATGCGTGCCTCGAAATCCCCGGCGTCACGGGCCTCGAGATCACCGCCAAACCCGGAACCGCGGTGTATGCACCTCCATTCACCCTCGGGTATCTTGGATTCGTTTTTGCCGAGGGGCGCAGTCACCAGGAAGTTCTGACGGCCCTGCAACGGGCAAGGGACACGCTCGAGCCGGTGGTCCGACCGCCCAACTAGGCTGGCCGGAAGATGCAAACCATCCTCGTCTCCACCTACGACCTTGGCCACCAACCCCAAATCGGGGCGGAACTGGCGGCGATCTGCGAAAATCTTGCGGTAGTCGACCTGACCAGGGATGCCAACAACGTCGACCTCTCCGGCGCTGAAAGGGTGATCATAACCGCACCGATGTTCACCGGCTCCATCGCCGCCCGGGAGTTCATCGAGAGCCACCAGGACGATCTGGTAGGCATACCAGTGGTGTTGGCCGGCCTGTACGCTTCGGTCCTCGAGGAGGCGCTCGATCCCGATCTCAGGAAACGGCTCATCCTTCACGCCCTGAACCGGTTCCGGCCGTCGGATCTCCTCGGGTCGCTAGAAGGCGGCGACGTTGCGCCGCCAACGGCGAAGAGGGAGTATCGGACCAATCGGAGGAGCTTGCTGCCGCTGACGAGTTACCGCAAGGTGCTTGCACGCGGCGTCGAGGTCACCAGCGGCTATGTCGAGGCTTCCGTCGGGTGCCGGCACCGGTGCCTGCACTGCCCGGTAGCCGCAGTCTGGGGCGGCCGAATCGCGGTAAACGACCGGGACGGAGTCCTAGCCGACATCGAAGAGCAGTACCGGCTTGGCGCGCGCCACATTAGCTTCGGTGATCCCGACTTTTTCAATGCCCCCCGCCATACGATCCCCATCATCGAAGAGGCGCACCGGCGCTTCGAGGAGCTGACCTTCGACATCACCGTGAAGGTATCCGAGCTGGTAAAGCATGAGGCATGGCTGGACACCCTCGCCGAAAGCGGACTAGCGTTCGTCATCTCTGCGGTGGAGAGCCTGAGCCCGATGGTTCTGGAGCATCTGGGCAAGGGTCACACCCCGGAGGAGGTGTTTCGAGCCCGCGATATCCTGTTCGCGCGCAACATCGGCATGCACCCAACCTTCGTCCCATTCACCCCGTGGACCACCCGCGAGGACATACTCGACATTCTCGACTTTGTCTGGACCTCCCACCTGGAAGATGTTGTCGAGCCGGTCCAGTACTCGATCGAGCTTTTAATCCCCCCAAACTCGCTGATCGATCGGTCCCAAGAGGGCTTTCTCGACTACGATACCGGCATCATGGGTTACCCATTCTCGTACCGCGATCCCTCGCTTCTACCGCTCCAGCAGCACATCGCCAGCCTCGCCTCCGAGTGTGGCGGCGGCGGATACGCGGAAATCTTCGAAAAGATCTACTCCATATCGGAAGCGGAGTTGGGCAGGACCAAGCGCGTGGCACGCCCAGATCGTCGGGCACCTGATCCGGTGATTGTGACCGAACCGTGGTTCTGCTGCGCCGCCCCCGTCAGGTAGCGCCGGATGGTGCCGCTGCTAGACGGACTCGACGCCGAACAGTTGCTCGCGGTCACCACCCCGAGCCCGCTTTTGATCATCGCTCCCGCGGGTTCCGGAAAGACGAGAGTCCTCACCAGGCGAATAGCCCACCAGATCGAGAGCGGAGAGATCCGCGCCCAAGAGACGCTGGCGATAAGCTTTACCCGCGCAGCGGCCTTCGAGATGCGGCGGCGCTTGAGCCGGCTCACCGAGGGCCCGCCACCCAGCTGCGGGACCTTCCACTCCCTGGCGCTCCGAACGCTAAAGGAACACGCTCGCCTTACGGGACGTCCCATGCCACGCGTGATCGACTCCTCCGACAACTTTCTCCGTCAAGCCATCGGAGGAGCCCACGACTCCCAACCGATCTTCCAGGAGATTGTCAGGGCCCGAGCAGAGGACTTCACTGCCGAAACCTACTCGGCGCTTACCGCACCGCTCAACGCAACGGTTGATCTCAAGGCGGCAAAAACCGCTTTCGCCCGCTTCGATAACCTTCGTAGACGCCAGGGGGTTATGGACCTCACCGACCTGGTAAGCGCCGCGACCCGGGTGTTGCGTAACGGCGATTCGAACGCCTTCCGGTTGAGGCTCGGAGCAAAGTGGGTGTTCGTCGACGAGTTTCAGGACTTGAACCGCTCCCAACTCGGCATTCTCGAAGCTTGGCTTGGACCGGAACTCGGGGGCTTGACCGCAGTCGGCGACCCCAACCAGGCGATCTTCCGGTTCAACGGCTCCGACCCGAGCCTACTAACCGAGTTACACCAACGGATTCCCACGCTCAACCGGGTCCGGCTGCGGATTAACTACCGCTCGACGCCGGCAATAGTTGCCGCCGCCAACCGGGTCATCGGACACCAAGTAGCTAACGCCTCCCGGAGGGGCGGCTCCGATCCCCTCTTCGAAGGGCACCCGAGCAAAGAAGCAGAGGCAAAGAGCGCTGTCTCGCGAATTCGTGAACTCAAGTACCTTGGCGTGCCTTACGGAGAGATGGCAATTCTTGCCCGAACGGCAAAGGGGCTGGAGAGCGCGATGGCGGAGCTAAATCGCCTAGGCATAGCGCACACTACGCCGGGGGTGAGCACGCTTGCCTCGGCTCCAACCACCAAAAGGCTTTTTGCCGCGCTCAGAGCTGCCGGGGCCACCATCACCGAGGTTTGCGACACCATCGAAGCCGAGATCGCCAATGACCCGCCGCTCCCCGAGAGGGCTGTCCTCTCTCGGCTCCACGCGCTGGCGACGGAGACCCGAAGGCACGAGCCGGAGTTGGACTGGGCAGGATTCTTTGAGGTGGTCCAGGCGGACAGGAGCAGCTCAGCCGATCTTGTAAATTTAGCCACCTTCCACGGGGCAAAGGGATTGCAGTGGTTTCATGTCCACCTTGTCCAGGTCGGAGACGGGATGGTCCCGCATCGGCTGGCGCGCTCGCCTGAGAATCTGGCCGAAGAGCGCCGCCTTCTTTACGTGGCAATGACCAGGGCAACCGACTCCCTCACACTCAGCTGGTCGCCGGCACGCTCGAGAAGCCGGTTCTTGGAGGGCTTTATTCCACCATCCGCCACAGCCATGGCGGGAGAGTCGGCCGCCAAACGGCAGCCAAGACCTCCACACCCAGCGGAGAGATGGCGAGCACAGACCGCACGCGCCCGGCGAATTCCTGCCAACTTGCTGCTGAGCGATAGTGAGATTCTTGCCATCAAGCGTATTGGGGCCACTTCAGACGCTGCGCTGCAGAGCTGCCTTCACGGCTCGCTCACCGCAACTTCCGCACTTCTCCGTTCCGAACTGCTGGCTGCGCTCAATCGTTGACGCCACCTCGCTGCTCCTCTGCGTGCCGCGCGTAACCGGCAAGCCTGCCGAGGTCGACCGAGACAAAAAGGCCCTTTGCCCGGGCTCTCAACTCTTTAGCGGCGATCAGCTCGCCGCTGGTGAAGACCTTCCTTCCCGCCACCGACTCAAGCCGCCCCCTAAGCTCCAGCTCGACGTAGAGAGGAGTAGGGCGAACGTAGTCGACCGTCAAATTGGCCGTCATTCCCGGACGCCCGCTCAATGACTGAGCCATCCCCAGAACCTCGTCGAAGACCGCCGCTATCCAGCCGCCGTGAACACACCCCGGAGGTCCCTCGTAAGCCGCGCTGAAGACCACTCGCCCCTCCACCTCATCCGCGCCTCCACTGCGGCTAACCCGCAGCTCCAAGGGAGGGGCCAACGGATTGAGCTGGCCGCTGACCGGGCTCCGAAAAAACGGGGGCGAGGCAACGCCGGCCGGGCCGGCTTCGGCAAATCCGCGATAGTGGTAGCCAGCATCGTTAGCCTCTACCTCCTCTGCGATCTGCCGGAGTGAAACCGCCAGCCGCTCCGCGGTCTCCCGGCCGGCGTCAAAACTGATCGCGCCGGCGATCAGCCGCCGCACCTGCTCCACCACCAGCAACCGTGGAAGCTCCTTCTCGGTCGGCTCTGCAGACGCCATCTCCCGGACCATCTCCGCAAACCAGCGGTCCGGCTCCCTCTCAAAGTCAGCCGCCACTCCAGCCTCCAAAAGATACCAGCACCGGCGCGTGGTCTGAGGGTTTTGCCGCCCTCCTCGCCTCCACGTCCACACGGTACTCGACCGAGGGTTGCAAGAGCGACGCAGATGCCAACACCAGGTCGATCCTCATCCCCATGTCCCGCCGGAATGCCCCCTGGCGGTAATCCCACCAGGTAAACCTAGGTGACTCCAACTCCTGCCGAGAAGCACAGTCGACAAGCCCGACCTCCAAGAGCTGAGCAATCGCCCTCCGCTCCGGCGCGGAGACGTGAGTGGCTCCGGCAAGCGCAGTTGGGTCGTACACATCCACATCGGCCGGAGCAACATTGAAGTCACCTGCGAGCACCATTGGCGCGGGTTGATCTTTAACAACCGCCAAAAGGTGCGAGAGCCACTCGAGCTTATAGACGAAGTGCGGATCGTCAAGCGCCCTCCCGTTGGGAACGTACAGGGAGAACACCCTTACCCCGGCGATGGTAGCTGCGATCGCCCGGGCTTCTCCTACCCCATCCCCGGCAATCCCCCGCTCCACGCGATCCATCGGAAGCCGCGATGCAATCGCCACCCCGTTCCAGGCAGAGACGCCCCAATGGACTACCCGGTAGCCACTGCGCTCGAAGATCGCTTCGGGAAACTTGCCATCTTCCACCTTGGTCTCCTGCACGCAGAGAACGTCCGGCGATCGCTCCTCCAAAAACCAGCCGAGCAGGTCCACGCGCGCCCGAATCGAGTTGACATTCCACGTCGCCAGCGTCAACATGGCCACACCAACCGCCGCACTTCCATCACGCCTTCGCGATCACGAAAAACAAATCCACCTCGGCTGCGAGCTTCCCGGAGACCGTGGCCCTCCCACTGCCCTTTCCGGCCCGCGCGGAGAGGGTGGTCATCGAGATCTCGAGATCCACGCGGTCCCCCGGTCGGACTTGATGACGAAAGCGGGCCCGGTCGATGCCGCCAAAGAGCGGGAGCGTTCCCCCGTACCGATCATCGGCAAGGACCGTAGCCGCCCCCAGCTGGGCTATCGCCTCAATCAGGTAGACGCCGGGAAGAATCGGATTTCCCGGGAAGTGGCCCTTCAAGATTTCGAGCCGAGGATCGACATCGAGGTAGCCCGAAGCGCTCGACCCCGGAGAGAGGGTATCGATCCCGGAGACCAGTAGGAACGGCGGTCGATGGGGAATGAGAGTTGCCGGATCGATCATCAAAAGCCTCCACTTGCAAACTTGGGCCCTAACGAAGAACCGGCTGCACCGGCAACTCCCCACCAAGCATCTACAGCCATGGGGATGAGCGGTGGCGAGAATCGATCAGCTAGCATCTCCGTTTTCCCTTCGCAGCCACCCTACCACCCTGCCAACCCCGCGCAGGGCAGCCAACATCCCCCCGAGCCAGGGGGAGGCTGCAGCGGCGGTAAAAGTCAATTTTCGCCAGCGCCGGGCTGCTCGCTAGACTGGAGATCGTGGCGGAGACCTTTGATAAAGAGTTCGGGCCCAACGACTGGCTCGTGGAAGAGATGCTCGAACGGTACCGGAGTGACCCTACGCTAGTGCCACAGGACTGGCGGGAGTACTTCGAGCAGTTGGAGTTCCATGCGCGTTTCAACGACCTCGAGGTAACCGACACCCGAGCGCGCG
Organism: Actinomycetes bacterium; assembly: GCA_021819205.1. Lineage (GTDB taxonomy): Bacteria > Actinomycetota > Acidimicrobiia > Acidimicrobiales > Acidimicrobiaceae > JAKARV01. The sequence goes on from JAKARV010000004.1 coordinate 61,013, forward strand.
AAGTGACCGCGGACACCCCGCTGGAGTCTGCCAAGGAACAACGGCAAGCCCAAGCGCCCGGACCAACTCAAAGTGCGCCCGGACCAACTCAAAGTGCGCCCGGACCAACTCAAAGTGCGTCCGAACCAGCGCCGCAAGTGGCACCCGAACCGGCGCCGCAAGTGGCCGGATCCCAACCGGCTGCAACGCCACTCCGAGGTGCAGCAGGTGCACTGGCAAAGAACATGACGGCGTCGCTATCGGTCCCAACCGCAACCAGCGTCCGGACCGTCCCCACCAAGGCGCTGGAGATCAACCGCGGGCTTATCAACAATCAGCTTGATCGGGAAGGGCGCAGCAAAGTCAGCTTTGGGCACCTGATCGCGTGGGCGATCGTGAGTGCGCTCGTGGAGCGTCCCGCTATGAACTCGGTCTTCGTCGACGACGCCGACGGAAAGGGAACTCCGGGGGTACTCCGGAGCGAGGAGATCAATGTAGGGATAGCCGTAGACCTCGTCCGTCCCGACGGGCAGCGCACTCTGATGGTCCCGGTAATAAAAAAAGCTAGCTCGCTGGGCCCGGCCGGCTTTTTTGAAGCCTACGATCAGCTGATTAAAAAGGTCCGCCAAGGGAAAGTGAGCGCCGACGACTTTGTCGGCGCTACGGTGAGCATCACGAACCCGGGGACCATCGGCACCCAGCACTCGATTCCCCGGCTCATGTCCGGCCAGGCCGCGATCGTCGGCGTCGGTGCCATCGCCTACCCGCCGGAGTTCGAGGCTGCCGACCCCGCCACCCTGAGCGAGATCGGCGTATCCAAAGTGGTCACGTTGACCTCTACCTACGATCACCGGATAATCCAAGGAGCGGAGTCGGGCCAGTTCCTCGCTGACGTAGCGGGGCTTATCGAGGGGGCTGGTAGCTTCTACACCAAGATCTTCGACTCGCTAGAGATCGCCTACCCGCCAGTCGGCTGGAGCAAAGATCGCGGCTCGTCCCAGAGCTCGATACCCGAACGGGCGGAGAAGCAGATCCACGTTCAGACGTTGATCAACAACTACCGCGTTCGTGGACACCTCCTTGCCCACCTCGATCCGCTCAAGCTCACCAAGCCTTCCATGTCCCCCGAACTCGACCCGGCAACCTTCGGTCTCACCCTCTGGGATCTAACCCGAAGCTTCCTCACCGACGGCCTGGCCGGCACAGACCAGCTCGAACTTCAGGACATAGTTTCCATACTCCGCGACACCTACTGCCGTTCTATCGGCTTCGAGTACATGCACATTCAAAACCCGGAGGAGAAGCGGTGGCTTCAGCGCCGTATCGAGGGGGTGGACTTCCGTCTCTCCAAGGAGGAGCGGCTCGAGATCCTGGGCACCCTCAACGACGCCGAGGCATTTGAAAAGTTCCTCTCCACCCGGTACATAGGACAAAAGCGCTTTGGCCTTGAAGGAGCGGAGAGCGCGATCGTCTTTTTGCGCGAAACTCTTAACCAAGCTATCAGGACGGACATCTCGGCTGCCGCAATCGGAATGGCGCACCGCGGCCGGCTGAACGTACTCGCCAACATCGTTGGGAAGTCCTACCGAAACATCTTCGAGGAGTTCGAGGGGAACCTCGACCCGAACTCGGTCCAGGGCTCGGGGGACGTCAAGTACCACAAGGGTTTCGACGGTTTCTACCGAGGACCCACAGGGCAGGAGCTTCCAGTCACCCTGGCGTCGAACCCATCCCACCTCGAGGCGGTGGATCCGGTCGTCGAGGGCATGGTTCGCGCGATGCAAGATCTGCGCGGCAACCTGTTCGAGTTCGGAGTGCTCGCCATTCTGGTGCACGGAGACGCCTCGTTTGCCGGGCAGGGCGTGGTGGCCGAGACGCTCAACCTCTCCCAGCTGCCCGGTTACCGCACCGGCGGGACAGTCCATCTGGTCATCAACAACCAAGTCGGCTTCACCACCAACCCGCAGGAGGCCCGCTCATCGGTCTACGCCTCGGACATCGCCACCGCCATCCAGGCACCAATATTCCACGTTAACGGGGACGATCCGGAGGCGGTAGCTCGCACCGCCCGTCTCGCTCTCGACTACCGGAACGCCTTCCACAAAGACGTCGTGGTGGATATGGTCTGCTACCGGAGGCATGGGCACAACGAAGGCGACGAACCCAGCTACACGCAGCCGCTGATGTACAAGGTGATCGAGAACCAGCCATCTACGAGAAAGATCTACCAGCAGGCGCTGGTGCGCAGCGAGGCAATAACCGCAGAGGAGAGCGAGGCGGCGCTCGATGCCTATCTAGATCGGCTTCAGCAGGCGCTGGGCGAGACTCGAGAGGCGGCGCCGCCAAAGGCGACCCTGCTTCCGCCCGCGCCGATGCAGAACGTTCCGCTCGCACCGGTGCTCACCCAGGTAAAGCGGGATGTTCTCGAACACATACACCGAGCCCTGAATCAGCTGCCCGACGGCTTCACCCTCCACCCGAAGCTCGTCCGGCAGTTCAAGGCGAGGCGGGAGCTTTTCGAGTCGGGAGAGGTTGACTGGGCTCTAGGCGAGGCCTTCGCCTTTGGCACCATCCTGCTCGACGGGCGGGACATCCGGATGGCCGGCCAGGACACCAGGAGGGGGACCTTCTCCCACCGGCATGCCGCACTTTACGACTACGAAACCGGAGAGATGTTTCAGCCGCTCGCCAGGCTAGATCCCGAGTCGTCGGAGGTGGGAGCGATAAAGCCCGGACGGTTCATGATCTACGACTCGCTGCTCTCTGAGTACGCCGCGATGGGGTTCGAGTACGGCTACTCGCTCAAAAGTCCGGAAGCCCTTACCATATGGGAGGCGCAGTTCGGAGACTTTTCAAACGGCGCCCAGATCGTCATAGACCAGTTCATCGCCGGAGCCCACGACAAGTGGGGGCAGACCAGTGGGTTGACGCTGCTGCTCCCTCATGGATACGAAGGACAGGGACCCGAGCACTCGTCCGCGCGGTTGGAACGCTTCCTATCGCTGGCAGCCGGCGCCAACATGGCGGTGGCAAATCCGACCAGCGCAGCACAGCTTTTCCACCTCCTCCGAGCGCAGGCGGCACGGCGCCCGGCTCGCCCGCTCATAGTCGCTACCCCCAAGTCGCTGCTGCGGGCACGCCAGTCGAGAAGCCGGATCGAAGATCTCACGACCGGATCCTTCCAGCCGGTACTCGACGATGCCGAGCTAACCGCCGACGTCGAGCGGAACAAGGTGCGGCGGCTAATCCTCGCCAGCGGCAAGGTCGGCATCGAGGCGGCGGCGGAGCGGAGCAAGGGTTGTGCTGTCTCTTGTGCCATCGCCCGCGTCGAGCAACTCTACCCATGGCCGTCGATGGAGATCGCTGAGCTGTTGCAGCTCTACCCCGGAGTTGAAGAGGTTGTCTGGCTCCAAGAGGAGCCGGAGAACATGGGTGCGTGGCCGGTGGCTCATGCCAATCTCCACTCCTGGCTCGGAAACCGCCTAAAGCTTAGGCACGTTGCCAGGGTGGCTGCAGGATCCCCGGCGACCGGCTCGGCTGCGATGCACGCCCTCGAGCAGGCCGACCTCTTCGAGCGCGCGTTGCGGCAGCCGCTGGCCTAATTTGCCAACGCTTGCCAGAAGTGCCGCACCGCTTCCGCGAGTGCGGCCGGCTTGGCCAGGTGAGCACCGTGACCGGAACCGATTACGCAATAGTAGTTGCCCGAGAGCCGTTCCATCAGCCGGGTGGCGCCACGCAGGTGCCGCTTCGGACTCGCCTCGGAGACCCCAGCTTGCAACGGTAGGTCTAGCCGTTCGAGCGGTAGGTTCAAGTACCCCTCCGCAAGTTGGGCGATCTCGGTAACAAAGGCGCGCCCGTCTCGAAGGCGTGCTTGCTTAGTGCGCTCGGGAAGGGACTCCCATCCCCGCTCCCCGAGCAGCTGGACCATGAAGGTTTTGGCTACCCCAGCCGCCCATCCGTCGCTAAAGTCTCCGCGGGCTACAGCAGCCCTGTCCGCGTCCCATCCACCCCACCACTCGGTGTCCGGGAGCGGCGCTTCAAAAACGGAGACCCCGATAAGCGTCTCGGGGCGATCCGGGCCAAGCGCTAGGGCAAGCGCGTAAGTTCCTCCTATCGAGTGCCCAAAGACGAGCGAGGGGCGCTCCGCAACAAGGCCAGCCAGGTCGGAAACGTGCCCGCGCACGCCGAAGCCGGCGGGAGCGGCCGGTGAGTCGTTGTAGCCGCGCCGATCGTACGCAATCACCTCCAATGGCGCCAGCAGCCGGGCCATCTGCCGGAATGAACGTGCCCGGTCCATCGCCCCGTGGACCAAGACCACCCGAGGCAAAGGTTCACTTCGGGGCGGCGAGAAGCGCGTGATCTCGAGCGGCGGCAACGCGGTCACCCTTGCTACCGGCATCGCTCGGATTCTCGCCTCATACGGCAAGCCACTACCTGGCGCTCGCCTGGATTGCACCACCAAGGCTGGTGTAAGAGAATCGGTAGCTGTCGCCAAGCAGCGCGGCCGGGAGCACCCGCTGCGACGCCATCACCAGCTCACTAGCCATCTGCTTGCCCAACGCAACACCCAGCAGGCCCTGGGGAACGGTGGCGAAGTTTGGCCGACGAAGCACTCTCGCCAGGGTGGCGCTGAAGTCGCGATTGGTTAGCGGCTCCGGGCTTACCAGATTGACAGCCCCCGTCAGCTTCGAAGCCATCGCCAGATGAACCAGCGCATCAACTTCATCCTCGAGCGCTATCCAACTCATATACTGGTCGCCGCCGCCAAGCCTTCCGCCAAGCCCCAGCCGGTAGAGGGGAAGCAGCCGGGCCAAAAGACCACCGGCACCATCGAGGACGATGCCGGTCCTAGCCATCAGCACCCGCTCGCAGACCCCCGCCGCTCCGGCCGCTTCGCTCTCCCAGTCGGCTACCACACGGGACAAAAATCCCCTTCCCTGCGCCGAGACCTCGGTCAGTTCTTCCGCTCCCCGGTCTCCGTAGAACCCAATAGCTGAAGCCGAAATCAGCACCGGTGGAGCGGCGTCCATCCGCGCGAGCCCAGCCACCAAGGCCCGGGTCCCGTAGACTCGAGAGGCGTAGATCTCGCTCTTGACGCTGGCACTCCACCGCCGCTCCCCGATCGGAGCGCCTGCCAGATGGATCACGACGTCGCAACGGGCGATGGCGTCGAGGTTCGCCTCCCCGGTCCGGGCAGAAAACCACGGACCGTTTCCGTCAGGATCGCGGGCGATGGCCATAACCTGATGACCGTCACCTTCAAGGCGCCGAACGAGCGCCCTTCCGATCAAACCATGTGAACCCGAGACAGCAAACTTCACTCTTCTCCTAACTGCCCTAACGCAACCCGGCACCGCAGAAAATAAGCGGCTGAAACATGCCCGCCGAGTCCATCGGTGGTAATGTTGCGCCATGACTCGTGCTTACTCCAGCGGCACCGGCAGTATCCCTCTGTCAGGGCAGACAATTTCCGAAAATCTTCGATCAACGGTCGCGCGCTACCCTGATCAAGAGGCTATCGTCTCGATTCATCAAAACCGGAGGCTCACCTATGCCGAATTCGACTCCGAAGTCGACGAGGTGGCCCGGGCGATCTTGTCTCTTGGTCTCCGGCGTGGCGACCGGATGGGCATGTGGAGTCCAAACACCATAGAGTGGGCGCTAATCCAGTACGCAACAGCGCGAATCGGCGTAATTCTGGTGAACATCAACCCGGCATACCGGACCAGCGAGCTTGCGTACGCTCTCGAGCAGTCTGGTTGCTCGGCGATCGTGACCATGGACTCATTCCGCACCTCAAACTACCGGGAGATGGTGGAAGCGGTGATGCCAAGCCTTCCAATGCTGGAGCACGTAATTTACACCGAACCCGAACCCTGGGCGCAGTTCATCAGCCTCGCCAGCAATACCCCTCTCGAAGAGGTGCTCGCAATCGAGTCGGCGCTCGATGCCGACGACCCGATCAACATCCAGTACACTTCGGGAACCACGGGAAACCCCAAGGGCGCGACTCTCTCCCACCACAACATCCTCAATAATGGCCTGCTGGTTGGCGAGGGTTGCGGGTACACCGAGAAGGATCGGGTCTGTATACCGGTTCCCTACTACCACTGCTTCGGCATGGTGATGGGCAACTTAGCCTGCACATCGCACGGCGCCACCATCGTCCTCCCTTCGGCAAGCTTCGACCCCAAAGCCGCGCTAGAGGCGGTAGCCAAGGAGCGTTGCACCTCGCTTTACGGCGTCCCCACGATGTTCATCGCCGAGCTTGCCTTGGAAGACTTCTCCCGCTTCGACCTCTCTACGCTACGCACCGGAATCATGGCCGGCTCCCCGTGCCCGGTGGAGGTGATGAAGCGGGTAACGATGGACATGCACATGCCCGAGGTCACTATCTGCTACGGCATGACCGAGACCTCCCCGGTATCCACCCAAACCCTCCTCGACGATCCGCTCGACAAGCGGGTCGGGAGCGTCGGCAAGGTCCACCCCCACCTAGAGGTGAAGATCGTCGACGCCGACGGCCACACCGTCCAGCGTGGCGAAGCTGGCGAGTTCCTGACCCGCGGCTACTCGGTGATGCTCGGGTACTGGAACGATCCCGAGAACACCCGCAAGGCGATCGACACCGCCCGGTGGATGCACACCGGCGACTTGGCGATCATGGACGAAGACGGCTACCTCAACATCGTCGGACGGATAAAGGATATGATCATCCGTGGCGGCGAGAACATCTACCCAAGGGAGGTGGAGGAGTTCCTGTACCAGCACCCCGCAGTTGAGGACGTCGCCGTTATCGGGGTTCACGACGAAGTCCTTGGCGAAGCGGTGATGGCTTGGATCAAGTTGAGGCCGGGCATGTCGGCGACTGAGAGCGAGATCCGTGACTTCTGTGCTGGCAAGATTGCCCACTTCAAGATCCCAAAGTACATAAAGTTCGCCGATGCCTTCCCAATGACCGTCACTGGAAAGGTTCAAAAGTACCTGATGAGGGCGGAGTCAACCAAAGAACTCGGCCTTTAGCGGCAGCGTTTTCAAAGGCGCATTTCGCAAGCGACTACCCCGGCTGGTACCCGCAATCACGAATAGACTGCATCCGTGAAGCTTGTTGGCTGGCGGCAGCTGGGGCGCTCCGCTTCCCCTTTGCGCTGGGGCGTTCTTGGCTATAACCTGCATGGGGGGTGCCGTCTGGAAGCCAGGCAGCGAAGAGCGGCGATACCGCGGCTTGCAGCTTGGCCGTTGCTCCCCGGCCACGCCGAAAGATGAAGCCACGCAGGCTGATCCGAGCCAGCTCCTCGTTTGGGAAAATCTTCGTCAAGGATTTCTTCCGGAAGACGGCTGCTCGCCACGCTCCGAAGCACCTCCGGGACGAACGGATCAAGACCGCCCAGCTCGCCACCGTCGAAGAGATCAAGCAGCAAGTGGGGAACTTGAAGGGGTTGACTATCAAGTTGGCCCAGATGGCCGGTTACCTAGACTCTTCGATCTCCCCGGAACTCTCGTCGGCGCTAGCCACGTTCCAGACCCAAGCCCCAACGATCTCCTTCGACCTGGTGCAACGGGTCCTAGTGGAGGAGCTCGGCGACCGGATTGAAGAGTTTGCGGAGATCGACCCGGTGCCAGTCGCCGCCGCCTCGATCGGGCAGGTGCACTGGGGCCAGCTCCGTGACGGCAATACAGTCGCGATCAAGGTTCAGTTCCCTACTGCCGCAGAGCTGATCGAGGCGGACCTCGGAAACGCCTCCGTTCTCACCGGCCTGCTACGGCTCGCCTTCCCCTCGATGGAGACCGGGCAGATGGCCGATGAGCTCACCCAGAGGATAAGGGAGGAGCTTGACTACACGCACGAGGCAGCGGTCCAGCGGCGCTTCCACGACTTCTACCGTGGCCACCCTTACATAGTCATTCCAGCGGTAAATGAACGGCTCTCCGGGCGCAGGGTGCTGACCTCGGCGTTCGAGGAAGGAGTCGTCCTTGACCGCCTCCTCGAGGCTGACCAGCACACGCGAGACCATTACGGGGAACTGATCTTCCGCTTCGTCTTCCGCAGCCTCTACCAGCTGGGGCTGTTCAACGGCGATCCCCACCCCGGCAACTACATAGTCCTCCCGAAGGGGAAGATGGCATTTTTGGACTTCGGCTTCTCCAAGTCTTTCACCAACGACGAACTCCAACTCTTTGAGTCGATGATCAAAGCGATGGTCGTTGATGGCGACGCCTTGGCCTTTCGCGATATTATCTACAGAGCCGGACTGCTAACCGAAGCGGATCTCGACCCTGAGGCGGTTCGCGACTACTTCAAGGCGTTCTACGACCTTGTCCTCGACGACCGCACTATCCAGGTCACCGAAGAGTACGCGACCTCCATCCTCCACCACACCTTCATGCCCAGCAATCCGCTGGCCAAATACCTCAACGTTCCCCGCACTTTTGTGGTCATACAGCGGATCAACCTAGGGCTCTACGCGCTGCTTGGACGGCTTGGAGCCAACAGGAACTGGCGGCGGATCGCTGCCGAAATTTGGCCTTTCGTCAACGCGCCACCCTCCACAGCCCTTGGCAGGGAAGAGTCGCGCTGGCGCAAAAACAGCTAACCTGTCCGACTTGAAGCTGTAACAAAAACCGAACAGCCAACACCCTCCTCGTCCTTACTGTTTATCCATCACCTAATAGGAGAGGAGGACCTGTTGCTAGCTGCCCTAACCCCTTATGCGTCATGGCTACATGCGGGGGATAACTCGTGGCAGTTGACGGCCGCGACCCTCGTTGGCCTGATGAGCATTCCGGGTATCGCCGTGCTTTATGCAGGACTGACCCAGAAAAAGTGGGCTGTGAACATCATGACCATGGCGTTCACCGGCTTTTCCGCGGTCTTGATCGTCTGGGTATTGTGGGGATTCAACATGGCGTTCGGAGCGCCGATCCACCTTGGGAACGGTTTGCTGGGGTCTTTCCTCGGCCACCCCAGCCCGGTGGTGAGTTCGCTTTCCGAGGAGGGACAGGCGAACATTCCGCTGGTTAGCGGCGCCGGGTTGATGCCCGCCTTCCACTTCCCGCAGTCTTCACTGGTCTACTTCCAGTTCGTCTTCGCGGGAATCACCCCCATGCTCTTCCTTGGAAGCGTCTGGGGACGGATGAACCTGAAGGCGTGGCTGATCTTCGTTCCGATATGGTCGACGGTTGTCTACTCGCTCGACGCCTTTCTGCTCTGGGGCGGCGGTTATCTTGCCCAGATGGGAGCGGTCGACTTCTCCGGGGGTTATGTAATCCACCTTTCGGCCGGCGTCACCGGCTTCGTCGCCGCCGCCGTCATCGGACCGCGGCTCCAGAGAGACCGGGATCATGCCCACCCGCACAATCTGGTCTACGTAGCCATCGGGGCCGGAATCCTTTGGCTCGGATGGAACGGCTTCAACGGTGGCGACCCGTACTTCGCCTCCGCGGATGCCGCTACCGCTGTCCTCAATACCAACGTCGCTACGGCGGCCGCCCTGCTCACTTGGGTAGTCATGGACATGTTCTCCAGGAGCATCAAGAAACCAACCTTTCTTGGCGCGGTCAACGGCATGATCGTAGGGCTGGTCGCGATCACTCCGGCCGCCGGTTACGTGAACGGCGTCGGCGCCATCGCCATTGGAGTAATCGCCTCCGCAATCGTCTGGTTCTCCTTCAACATCTGGGCGAAGAAGGGATTCTTCAAGAAGGTCGACGATGCCTACGGCGTGGTACACACCCATGGCGTTGCCGGACTCGCCGGCGGTCTTCTCACCGGAATCCTCGCAGACCCCAACGTGGTCGAGTACATCGGTACGGGCAAGAGCGCGAACTCCGCAGTGACCGGGCTCCTATACGGCAACCCACACCAGCTGGTAATGCAGCTTGTGGCAGGCTTGTCGGTGATCGCGATCTCGGCAATCGGCACGTTCGTAATTCTCAAGCTGGTCGGCCTGGTGGTGCCGCTCCGATATCCAGACGAAGTTCTCGAGATCGGCGATCTCAGCATCCACTCCGAAGTCGTCAACCCCGAAGACATGGGGACGCGAATCACCGGTTCCCAGCCTGCCTCGCCGATACCGGCTCGCGATCTCGAGATGGATTAGCGGCCAAAACGGCAAGCCGATTCGAATGCACCCCGCGTGATAGCGGGGTGCATTCGACTTTTCAGCCAGCGCGTCCGATCCCGGGGTTAGATTGGCGTTTAAACCTGAAGCGGGAGGATGGCGAAATGATCCAGCTCGACAAGGCGCTTGCGTTCGACCTCGAGACCACTGGCCTCGACATCTTCGGAGACCAACCCGTCTCCTTCGCCCTGATAAATGCCGAGGCCGACGGCTTCGAAACCGCGTACCAGCTGGTCGTGCCCGAAGTGGAGATATCTCCCGAAGCCCAAGCTAAGCACGGACTTGACCTCGATACCCTCAAGCGCGACGGCATCCAACTGCGAGAGGCGCTAAAGATCATCGGCAACGCCATCGTCGCCGCGGGGCGGGACAACGTCCCGCTGGTAGGGATGAACCTTTACTTTGATCTCACCATCCTCGACCACCAGCTGCGCCAGTGCTTCGGCAAGGGGCTTGCGGAAGCTGGCTGGAATGGACCCATCTACGACGTATGGGTAGTTGACCTGCTGATCGATCGTTTCCGGAAGGGGAACCGCCAACTTGACTCGCTCTGCGAGCACTACCGGGTACCCTTGGACGACGCGCACAACGCCGCGAGCGACGCCGCCGCCTCCTTGCTGGTGGCGCGAGCGCAGATCGGCCGGTACCCGTGGCTGCGAGAACGCGACTTCAACTGGCTGCTTTCGGTGCAGCGGCGCAACCATCTGGCCCGCGACAGCAACTACCGTGACTACGCCACCGAGCGCGGCGAGGCGCCGCGGGACCCCCTCTGCGACTGGCCAATCGGACGCGAAAGCTAGGTAGGACCAGAAGAAGCGTATCGCGACCACTCTCGCAAAACCTGGCACTCGGTGGGGTAGACTCTCCATGTTGGTGAGCCAGCAGAAGCAAGAGCGTCAGCTGTCCGGGCTGGATTCGAAGACCAGTTTGTGTGGTCGCGTGCCGATACAAGTGGTGCAGATGGTTGGCCAAGACCGGAAAGCGTCGATACCGAGGGAGCCATGACGAGAGCGGTTCAAACAAGAAGAGGCGCAGCTAGGGCGGCAACCAAAAAATGGAGATGCCCTCCGCGCGCGTTGGTAAGGGGGGCGCGGCCCCGGCACTGGATCAAAAACTTTCTCGTCCTCGCGACGCCGATCGCCGCCGGAAAGATCTTCATCCCGTCAGTGCTGCTTCCCGCGCTAGCTGCCGCCGCCGCGCTGAGCCTAATCGCAAGCGGAATTTACCTTTTTAACGACGTCATGGACCGGAAGGCCGACCGCGCCCACCCGAAAAAACGCTTCCGCCCCATCGCCTCCGGAGAGCTCTCGGTCAGGTCCGCGCTGCTTGCAGCGGTGCTCCTACTTGCGGCCGGCAACGTAGTTGCCGCCCTCATCAGCCCGGCAACGCTCGCGGTTACCGGCGCCTACTCACTGCTCATGCTCTCCTACTCGGCCTTCCTGAAGCACGAACCGGTGATCGACATTGCGCTGGTCGCAGTGGGATTTGTCCTCCGTACGGTCGCGGGAGGAGTCGCCGCCCACATCTTCATCTCCCACTGGTTCTTGCTGGTTGCTGGCTTCGGCTCCCTCTTTGTCGTAGCGGGAAAACGCTACTCGGAGCTGGTTACCCATAAAGAGGGTGCGGTAGCAAGCCGGCGCTCACTCGCCTCCTACACCCCGGGCTTCCTCAACTTCGTTCGGTCGGTCGCCGCGGGAGGTACGGTGATCACCTACTGCCAGTGGGCGTTCGAGCGAGCGGCGATGCACTCCGGCCTCCCGTTCCTCATCGAGATCTCCATAGCCCCATTCGTTCTCGCCATTCTGCGTTACGCCCTCCTGATCGAGAATGGGGTGGCCGAGGCGCCCGAGGAGCTCCTGCTGCACGACACTACCCTCCTCGCCCTCGGACTGTCTTGGACAGCCATCATGGCGGTGGGGCTCTTCGTCTTCTAGACTGCCCCAGCGTGACCCAGCAGTTATCCGGATGGGGAAAGACTCCAGCCTCTTTTCCAGCAAAGTTAATTCAGCCAACCAGTGATCAGGAGATCCTGGAGGTACTATCGGGACCGCTCCGTACCGCCCCTCGTGGCCTGGGACGCAGCTACGGGGATGCGGCCCAGATAGCTGCTGGCTTGGTGTTGGACCTCACTCGGCTAAAACCCACTTTTGAACTCGATGAGAAGACGGGTCTCCTGACGGTTTCCGCCGGCTACTCGCTGGGAGAGATCCTCGAGCGCACCCTTCCCCGCGGCTGGTTCATTCCGGTTACCCCGGGGACCCGGTTCGTCACCGTCGGCGGTGCGGTGGCGAGCGACGTACACGGCAAGAACCATCACCGTGATGGAAGCTTCTCCATGCACCTTTCCAACTTGGAGCTGCTGACACCGTCCGGCGCCATGACCCTCACTTCCAGCGACCCGGCATTCGCCGCGACAGCGGGGGGGATGGGGTTGACCGGAGTTGTCTCCAAGATCACCGTCAAGCTTCTCGCGGTAGAGACCAGCTTGATCAGGGCGGTGACCGTACCGACCCGGAGCCTTGCCGAGACCTTTGAAGCGATGACCCGCGATGACGAGTACACCTACGCCGTCGCCTGGATCGATGCCACCGCCACCGGCTCCAGGCTGGGACGCGGGCTCGCATCCTTCGGCGAGCACGCGAAGATCGACGAGCTTTTTGGACGAACCATCGATCAGCCGCTCGCATACCACCCGAAGGCGGTGGCCACCATCCCGGTATCCGCCCCATCGCAGCTGCTCAACCCGCTCACCGTCCGCCTGTTCAACTCTGCTTGGTTTCAGGCCGGAGCGGCTCGCTGCGGGGAGAAGATCACCTCGCTGGACGGCTTTTTCTACCCTCTCGATGCAGTCGGCTCGTGGAACCGCCTCTACGGCCGGCGTGGCTTTCTCCAGTACCAGGTGGTGGTGCCCTACGGCTCGGAGGAGCTGATTGAGACCATCATCGGGCGGCTCGCTGCGGGTGGCCATCCATCCTTCCTCAGCGTGCTCAAGCGCTTTGGAGAGCAGTCGATGGGGCTGCTCTCCTTTCCAAAACCCGGGTGGACACTGGCGCTCGACATCCCGGCCAAGCGGCCGGGGCTCGGCGAACTCCTTCGCGACTTCGACCGCCGGGTAGCCGCCGCCGGCGGGCGCGTATACCTGGCAAAAGATGGAAGGCTCGACCCGGAGCTTCTGGAGACCATGTATCCCAATCTCCGCAAGTTCGAGGAGATCTGCCACAATCTCGATCCGGAGGGAATCATGGCAACGGACCTCGCACGACGGCTAAGGATCGGAGGACGGCATTGATCGACGCGAACGGTTACCCGCAAAACGTTCTGGTGATCGGCGGCGGATCGGAGATTGCCGCCGCGATAGTCGCTCTACTGGCAGAGAACGGGCTGGAGCGACTGGCGCTCGCCGGGCCCAGGGAGGAGAGCATGGCAGCGGTACGGGACCAGATCGGGCCGGTGGTGTCGACCAAACTCTTCGAACTCGACTTGGCAGAACCGGAGCGCGCCGGTCCGGTAATCGATGATGCTGCCGCGTGGATGGGTACCCTAGACTGCACCATCGTTGCCGCCGCCATCCTCGGCGATCAAACCAGAGACGAGGTCTCCCCCGAGCGGGTGGCGGTGTCGCTTACCATCAACACCGTGGGACCGGCTGCCGCTCTTACCGCGGTCGCCAACCGAGTCGAATCGCAGGGTTTTGGCGAGATCATCGTGCTCTCATCGGTGGCTGGCGAAGTTGTCCGCCGGCGCAACTACCTCTACGGCGCCGGCAAGCTTGGCCTCGATGGCTTCGCCCTCGGGCTGGCCGAACGGCTCCGGCCGCGCGCGAGCCTGCTGGTGGTGCGGCCCGGCTTCGTGCGCAGCCGCATGACCGCCCACCTCGACCCCGCCCCGCTCGCGACCACCCCTGAACGGGTGGCAAAAGATACCCTCGCCGCGCTCTTTGCCGGGCGAACGATCGCATGGTCTCCGGGAATACTCCGCTGGGTGATGATGGTCTTTCGTCATTTGCCCCGAGGACTATCTCGCAGAATCCCTTTTTAGCCGCCCTTTTTGCTTCTTGCGGGATGAGTGCGCACTCTTCAACGCGTAATACCCGGTGTGGAATGCTCACGCAAAAGCCGATCCGCTTGGCGATCTGCCTGAGAGCCTTCCCTTGGCTTCGCATCCGGAGGGTCAGCGCGCTCTGCTGCGTGCAAGGTGGAAGGTCATGGGGCTCCGGTCGCGCCCGAGGGCCAGCTTCTCGCAGCCTCGATCGTTGCGCTCGCCCCTTGAAGCCAAGAAGCAATCGATCGCGAAACGCTTCCACTGGTCCCCGCGCTCTTTTGCGCCGGCAAACCCCAGTATGCTCGATTCCATCGTGGCGGGATCGCGGCTTCAAGCGGCAGGTTCCCCTCTCGGAAACAGTCCCTGACGTGCTGCGGTCAGGGTCGAGCAAGGTCGGTTAGACCCCACGAAAAGCTGAAAAGCCCTCCTGCCGGCGGCGGCAACTAGAAGGCGGCTCCACCAGCGATCGGCGCTCCATGTCCGGTGGTTGATGATGACAGCGCCGGGCTGCTGAGACCGGCTCCAAAGCCGATTAGCTCTCCGTTGGAGAGCACCACCGAGTATCCGCCCCCCGACGGAGGTCGTATGATCCCCACCGCCGGAGCACCAAGTTGGCCAGCCGATCCATAGAATACGGCGTCGCCAAAGGCGAGAACCGTTCCATTTTTCTCCAACAGCCAGTAGCCCCTTCCGTCCGGGGTAGCCGCCATTCCAACTATGGGGGAAGATAGCGGATTGGAGCCGGAGAGGCCGGAGTACCCCAGCGTATAAGGGTTGCCATAGAATCCGGCGTCGCCAAAGTTGAAGATCCCACCGTCGGCGGCGACCAGCCAGTAGCCCCTTCCGTCCGGGGTAGCCGCCATTCCAACTATGGGTGCCGCAAGCGGCCTGGAGCCGGAGAGGCCGGTAATGCCGTAGGTGTAAGGGTTGCCATAGAATCCGGCGTCGCCAAAGTTGAAGATCCCACCGTCGGCGGCGACCAGCCAGTAGCCCCTTCCGTCCGGGGTAGCCGCCATTCCAACTATGGGTGCCGCAAGCGGCCTGGAGCCGGAGAGGCCGGTAATGCCGTAGGTGTAAGGGTTGCCATAGAATCCGGCGTCGCCAAAGTTGAAGATCCCACCGTCGGCGGCGACCAGCCAGTAGCCAGCACCACTCGGATTCGCCGCAACTCCCACGATAGGTGCCGCAAGCGGCCTGGAGCCGGAGAGGCCGGTAATGCCGTAGGTGTAGGTAGAGCCCAGGTCGGCGGCGCCACCGCCAGCAGCAGTTCCACCATCGCTAGAAGCCAGGATGAAACCACCTCCCTGGCCGGTTGAAGGAGATGAGGTCGCGGTCTCTCCGTTCGCGATGGCGATCGGGCCGGACATGACAAACCAGTCGGAGGGGAGGCCGAGCGCTTCGGCAAAGCTCGATCCACTGACGGCAACCTGCCCCGACGAGCCCGCAATCTGGAGCTGGAGCACCCGCCCGCCGTCGGCACCGAGACCGTTTCGCGAGGTAACTGCGATCGATTGCACGGTACCGACCTGCGGATATGCAGCCTCAATAGTCGAGATTGGAACCGTAACCGACGGACTCCACGGATTCCATGGGTTGCAGATGTTGCCGTAGCAACCGCTGTCGTAGCTGTCGGGTGCCGCAGGAAATGCCCCACCGGCGGTGTAGCCGCCATCGGAGGCCGAGTACTGGGTAAGCGCCACCGCCCCCGACGAGAATTTGAGCACTTGGCCGGCAGTATCGGACTGTGCCAAATCTACCAGCTGTTGGTAGGGTGCCCCGAGGTTGATATTCATGCCGGCGTAGACTTGGCAACTGGCCGAGTCGCAGATGTCGGCAAAGCCAAACTGGTTGCCGTTTGCTATTGCATAGCTGCGCACCTCGATCGCCTGCGCCTCGAGAGCTTGGAAGCCCCAGTTCTCCGACTGTGGTCCGGCCCCACCGAGCAAGCCCCAAGAAGCGGGGCTCTCGTTGGCTATCACACCGCGAACGTAAGACTCCAAGCCGAGCTGGTTCACCAAAACTTGCTGGCCAGAGCCGTTCACGGTGGCCTGCAGGGTACCTCTAACCGTCTCCGTGGCGCCTCCCGGCTCGCACCAGATGAGAGCGGTACCGGTGGTCTCGCTCACCATCTGCCCGAGCGCCGGAAGGTTGGATGGGGAGACGGTCATGGAGCCCGCCGAAGACGTCAGCGCCTGGTATCCGGGGGGAGCGGCGCAACCGGTAGCCGCCGTCGCCTCGACGGCGGTGACTTGCCCGCCAGAGACGGTGAGCTTCACCTGGGTTCCCCCCGGAACCGTCTCGCCATTTACGTCGATCGGCGACGGGGAGTAGATCACCGCGGGGGAACCGGTCGCTCGCTCCAAAACCACGCTGATAAGCTGGTCAGGCTGGCTGGCAAGCGTGGTGTTCGAGTAGTAATGGGCAAGAATCTGCGGGTAGGTGAGGTTCGCCAGCGAGGCGTAACCGATCTGGCCGAACTGGGAAGCTCCCGATCCCGACCCCACTCCGTAACCGGTAAAAACGATCGATCCCGTAGAGGCGTAGGCAACCTGCGGCCCGGCAAGGACAAACCCGGGAAGCACAGCGGCTCCCGCCCCCGCGGCCAGCATCACCCCGACCCGGGGGGAAACCCTCCGCCTTCTCCGCTTCATGGAATGCTTGTACTGCTTCATATTCCGCCCTCCATGGCAGTATTTGACGCTCCAGCTCCGGTCGCATCGGCTTACCAAACGTTGTCGGCAGTAAAGGGGAACCCCTTTATCACTTAGGATGATCGGTTAGACCCACGAGCAAGGCGGAGACTGATGGCTACGGAAGACCACGAGGCAGCCGCCGCGATCGAGCGCGAGCTCGCCGCGGAGCTAACGAGGCTAAGGCGCTCCGGGGCGCTGAACCCGACGGTGGAGCGGATGCTCAACGACCTCTCCGCCGACCTTGCCCCCGGCATCGCCAATGAGCCCCTCTCGCAACGGTTGGCGCGGATGGAGGCCAGCTCCTACTTGGATCTTGCGGTTCCCACCGCCTCGCGCAAACCAGGGCTCTCGCTGGTCAAGCGTGCCCTGAAGGCCGGAATGCACTGGTACCTGAACTACCTGGTCCAGCAGCTGAACAACTTCAGCTACGAGCTGATCGGACTGCTGGAGTCGGTCTCCACCAGGATCGAGGCGCTCGAGGCCAAAGCCATGCCCATTTCCTCGCCACCGCCCGGATTGGCTTTCGACGATCCCGATCTGATCACCGACCACCTACTCTCGCTGATCCCCGGCAACCTCGGCTCCAACACCATCCTCATCACCGAGCCCGGGCGTGACCAGGCGCTGCTGCGCCTCGCCGAACAAGCCGATCCGGACCTCGTCTACGGAGTGACCCCGGATCCCGAAGAGGCGGACCGTCTCTTCGCCGCCGGACTCGATGTCCGCTTGGTCGCGGTGACCAAACATCTTGAGTCCTTGGCTCCGCACACCCACTCCGCCATCCTCCTTCGCGGAGCCGAAATCGAGTTCACTCCGTCCTTCATTAAAGAGACGATCCTCAACCTTGCCTGGACCGCCCTCGCCCCCGGTGGAGTCCTGGCGGTTCTTCACCACGAGCCATCCGCGGTAGAGCGTTCCGAGACCTTGCGCGCGTGGGCGGCGGTCTCCGGGGCCCCCTGGCCTGCCAGTGCTTGGATGGCTGTATGCGAGCGCTCGGGGTGGAAGGCAGCTACTCGGCGGCTGGCCAGCGAGATCTACTGCACTACGGTCACCGCATGACCGAAGTCGTGCAGCTGATTCCCTCATTCGCCCGCTACGACGCCGTCGGCTCCTTTACCCGCGAACTTGATCAACTGCTTGATGAGATGGGTTACCGGACCCGCATCGTCGCCGACGAGGCTCTACCCGGCGTGGAGTCGCTCGCCGTTCCGTTCTCCAGGTTCAAGCTCCGCCCCCGCGGCCGGAGGGTGATCATATATCAAGCCTCCACAACCTCGAGGATGGCCAGCTGGCTCCAGAACCGCGACGAGCGCCTCATCTTGAGTTACCACAACATAACACCCTGGAGGCAGGTGTCGAGCTTCGAACCCGGGGTTGCAAAGGCGCTGAAGCAGGCCCGCGGCGAGGTGGGAAGGCTCTCGTTGCGCACGCCGATGGCCTTCACCTTCTCCCACTTCAACCGGCGAGATCTTGCCCGGCTAGGTTACCAGAAGGTCAAGGTGCTGCCACCGCTGATCTCCCTGGCAAACTTCGAACGGCCCAAGCGGCCGTCGGGGGGGCGGTGGCTCTTTGTTGGCCGCGTCTTTCCCAGCAAGAACCAGCTTCTCCTTTTGACTGCCCTGAAAGCGTATCGGGCAGCCTATGACGACCAGGCCACGCTGACAATCGTGGGTTCGCCTGCCTCCACGCGATACCAGGAGCTGCTGGTGTCGGCGATTGATCGGCTGGGGCTGGCGGATGCGGTGAGCCTCAAGTCCAACCTCACTGCGGCCGAACTCGATGCCGAGTGGAAAGCGGCTTCGCTTTTCGTTTCGGCATCTCTCCACGAGGGGTACGGCTTCCCGCTCGTGGAGGCGATGGCGAGCGGGATTCCGGTGGTAGCGCTCTGCCGGGGAGCGGTTGGCGAGACGGTGGGAAAGGCGGGAGTGCTGGTGCACGAGGCAACGCCGGAGGCGATGGCGGCTGGATGCCACCTCGCTTCCGGAGCACTCGCGGGCGAGCTAATCGATCGGGGGCGGGAGCGGGTGGCCCAGCTGTTCGACCGGAACTCCCTCCACCGGTACTACCGGGAGATGCTCGCAAAGGCGATCGATTGAGCCCCGCTCTCCACCAGTTCGTTCCGACGCTCCTCCCCCACGACGCGGTTGGGAACATCGTCAGGGAGTTCCAGCGCCGGCTCCGCTCGCTTGGCCTGGACTCTGAGATCTACGTCGCCGAGCCGTCACGTTCACCGGAGAGGGTACTTTCGGTCGAGCAGATCGGACACGGCTCCCCGGTCATCTACCACTTTGGCGGATTCTCCGCGGCTGGCGGCCGCCTGGTCCGAAGCAATCCGGAGGTGATACTCCACTACCACAACATCACTCCTCACCAGTACTTCAGCGGGTGGGACCGCGAAGCCGCGCTTGGCCAGCTACGCGCCCGGACCCAACTAGCCGCCATAGCCCCGATGGCCGCCGGGGCGCTCTCCGTCTCGCACTTCAACGCCGACGAGCTGCTTCGGCTGGGATTTTCGCGAGTCATCACCACCGGAACCTTCTCCAACCACGGACACCTCGCCGATCTCGAACCTGGCCCCGACGCTCCGCGGCTGTTTGCGGATTGGGAGGCGAGGGGAAGGCCGGAGGACTGGCTCTCCGTTGGCCGTCTCGTTCCCCACAAGGCGCCGGATAGAGTGATCGCCGCTTTTGCCGCCTTCCGCCGCTCCACCGGCATGGACGCCAAACTCACGCTCATCGGGAGACCCTTCGGCCGCCGCTACCTCGAGTTCCTCCGCGCCACGATCACAGCCTCCGGCGTCTCCGGCAGGGTTCGGCTCCTCGGCACGGGGATCGCCCCCGGCAGGCTCGCCGACCACTACCGGGCAGCCAGGATCTTGGTATCGGCTTCGACGCATGAGGGATTCGGTCTCCCCTTCCTGGAAGCGATGGCGATGCGGATCCCGATCGTGGCCCTTCCCGAAGCCGCCATACCAGAGACAGTCGGAAATGCGGCGGTGCTTGCCGCCGAGAACAGCCCCGCCGGCATCGCGGCGGCGGCGATAGTCGCCTCCCGCCACCGCGAGCGCCTCATCGAGGATGGAGTCTCCAGGCTCGCCGGCTTCAGTCCAGACCTGGTATGGGAGCGAATCGTGACCGCCCTGCGCGAGCTGCGGGTGTTTGGGTGAGGATCACCTTCGTCAGCCCGCGTTATGGAGGCATCGGCGGCGCCGAAGCCGCGGTTCGTGCGCTTGCCACCCGGCTGGCAGCGCGTGGCCACCAGGTGCGGGTTTTAACCTCCAATGCCACCGAAATGACCTGGGAGCCCAGTAGTCAGGCGGGGACCACGAACGTTGAGGGTGTGGTCGTCACCAGGCTGCAAGCGGCCCGGCCGCGCCTTCCGGAACTCGAGGCTCGATACTCTTCGTTCCTCCGCTCAAAGGGCCGTTGCGGCGACGGAGAGGCGTTCCTCCGCGACCAGGGGCCAGTGCTGGAAGGGTTAGAAGAGGAGCTCGACCCAAAGAGTTGGGATCGGATCGCCGCTTACCCCTACATGTACTGGCCACAGGTCAAGGCGATGCGCCTTGCTGGCCGGCGCGGAGTCCTCCACCCGGCCGCACACCCCGAACCCCTCCTGGACCTTGCAATCTACAAGCAGGTCTTTGCCGCCGCACCCCGCATCGTGCTCCAGACCGAGGCCGAGCGAGCGCTGGTCAACACCAAGTTCCCAGTTGGGGGCGCAAAGCTCCTCACCCTCCCGCTCGGCGTCGACGACGCATTTTCTCCCCGGACGGAGGTGCCGACCGGCGAACCTTACTGCCTCTACCTGGGGAGGATACAACGAGACAAGGGAGCCCTCTTCACCTACTCCCTCTTCAACTCGGTCTCGACACTGCCGAAGCTGGTCATGGCGGGACCGGTTGTGGAGCCTCTCCAATCTTCTGGCCGCGTCGAAGTAGCCGGCCCGGTAAGCGAAGCTAAGCGACTCGAACTCTTGCGGGGTGCAACCGCGGTGGTGATCGGGTCACGATACGAGGCATTCTCCCTAGTGGCGGCGGAGGCTCTCGCCTCCGGCGTGCCAATAGTGGTCAACGGCCGCAACCCCGTCCTCGCCGAGCAGGCGAGACTCTCTGGCGGTGGGTTTGCGCCCACGACGCCTGCCGGTTTTGCAGCGGCGGTGGCAATGCTCGCCAGGAATCCTGACCTCGTGGCGAAGCTCGGCGCGGCCGGGGCGAGGTACGCGAGCGAAGTCTTCTCGTGGCAACGGATCATCACCCGTTACGAGCGCTTCCTTACAGACGGCGGTTGCTGAGCTCCTCGGCAAAAATGCTCACGTCCATGGCTACCGTTCCGGAGATGCCGCGGCGTCCTCCCCGCACCACCAGCGCGTTGTCCCACTGCCGCGACTCGATCAACGCTCCCGTCTCCTCGCTATAGAGGGAGATCCGGGCGGAGTAGGCTCCCGGTCCAGCCACGAAGGAGTCGAAGCGCGCCGTTGCCTGCGTCGTCCCCCTGAGCACAAAAGCGTCCAAGCCCATGTCTCGGGTGTTGAAGGAGAAGACCGGAATGTTGTTGGCGTTGATGATCGTCAACTCCAAGTGCGCAAACGTGGCATGAACGGCTGAGGACTCAACCTCGATCGCCACCTCTGCCTGCTGGCCCGGCTCGACATCGACCGCCCGCTGATCGACCTGGACTCCGTTGACCTCCAACCGGCTCAGCTGAACCTCGCCGTCTCCCGCCGGAATCGCCCGGTTCTGATCCCGGGCCGGGTCGAAGAGGAGCGACGAGCCGGCAAGCTGAAACTGCTGCAGTACCGTGATCGCCTCCGCGGTCGGCCCGCCTCCGACCAACCTGCCGTGATCGAGCACAAAGGCCGAGTCGCAGATCCCGCGGACCAGCTCCGGGGAGTGGGAGACGAAGATGATCGTCCTCCCCTCCTTCTGGAAGCTCTTAATCTTGTTGATGCACTTAAGCTGGAAGTTGGCATCGCCAACGGCAAGCACCTCGTCGACGAGGAGCACGTCCGGGTCCATGTTGACGGCCACCGCAAAACCCAACCTGGCGTACATTCCCGATGAGTAGAACTTCACCTGATTCTCGACGAAGGGGCCAAGTTCGGAGAAGTCGACAATGTCGTCGAAGCGCCGGTCGACCTCTCGCCTGGAGAGCCCCAGCAACGAGGCGTTCAAATAGATGTTGTCGCGGCCGGAAAGGTCGGGGTGAAACCCTGCGCCAAGCTCTAGCATGGCCGCCACCCTCCCTCTCACCAGTATCTCACCGGAGGTTGGCGCGAGGATCCCGGCAATGCACTTCAGCAGCGTCGACTTGCCGGAGCCGTTGTGACCAAGCAGTCCGAGCGTAGTCCCCTGCTCTACCTCGAAAGAGATGTCAGAGAGCGCCGGAAAAACTTCGTAAGGAACCTTGCCAAGGTGAATCACCTTCTCCTTCAGCGAGGTGTACTTCTCCTGGAATAGCCGGAACTGCTTGGAGACGCTCCGAACCTCTACCGAGCTCGCCACCGCTACAGCTCCTCCGCAAAGTTTCCCTCAAGCCGCCCGAATACCGACAGGGCCACCAGGAAGAGCGCGCTACCCCCGACGATGAAGAGACCCAGGACTCCCAGGTACCACATCGCTGAGTAGTGGGGAAGAATATGGACCACCTGGCCCCCAACCCCAATCGGATCGGTCTTGGCGTAGAAAGCGCGCTGGAAAGTAAGCGCTACCGGCGTTACCGGGTTGACCAGGTAAAGCCAGACCAGGTGGAGCCTCGCGATCTTGGATGCCATGAGCATGAATGGATAGACCACCGGCGTGGCCCAGAACCACGCCTGGAGCAGGATCTCCATCAGATGCTGCATATCCCGCATGTAGACGTTGATAGCGGAGAGCAGGACAGCCAGGGCCGAGGAGACTATGAGCAGCGCAAGCAGCGCTATCGGCGCCAACCATACGTAGCCGAGATCGGGGGTTACGCCGAAAACGAGCAGAAAGACACCTAGCACTACCGCCTGGAAGAGAAAAAAGACCAGCGCTGAGCCGACCGACGCCAGTGCCAGAATCTCCCGGGGGAAGGCGACCTTTTTCACCAGCGAGGCGTTGTTTACCACCGAACCGGTTGCGCCAAGAACTCCCGCCTGAAACAGGTTCCAACAAAGAAGGCCCGTCGCCAGGAAAATAGCAAACAGCGGAATTCCATTGCCAAGAATCTTCTGGAAGACAATGTAGTAGATGAGAATGAACATCGCCGGGTTGAGTAGGGACCAGATAAAGCCCAGCGCGGAATCCTTGTACTTGACCCGAATCTCCTTGGCCACCAACCCCCGGAGGAGATCGCGGTATCGCCAGATCGCTGCCAAGCGCGCCCAGATGCTCATCTTCGGCCGGACGAGATGAACAGCGAGCGTCCTCATCGGATCGTAGCCGATCACCTCGGCTTGCGCGACTTTGCCACCAGCGTCAGGCAGCGCCATCAGCCCTCACCAACCGGTCTGGCCCCGTGGGACGCAGTCCGGATCACCTTGTCGATAAAGCCATACTCTGCCGCCTCATCGGCCGTGAACCACCGATCCCGCTCCGAGTCTTCCTGGATACGCTCGACGCTCTGGCCGGTGTGGAATGCGATGCGCTCCGCCAGCTGTCGTTTCAGGTACATGATCTGCTCGGCCTGAATGGCGATATCCGCCGCCTGCCCCTGCATCTGCGCCGATGGCTGATGCATAAGGATCCGCGCGTGAGGAAGTGCGTATCGCTTCCCGTGCGCCCCCGCACACAACAGGAACTGCCCCATCGAGGCGGCCATCCCAATGGTAATGGTGGAGACGTCGCAGCTTACATACTGCATGGTATCGTATACCGCCAACCCGTCGTAGATCGAGCCGCCGGGCGAGTTGATGATGAACGATATGTCGCGTTCCGGCTCCTCCGCGGCGAGCAGAAGAAGCTGGGCGCAGATCGAGTTGGCAGACGTCTGGTTGACATCGGTTCCAAGGAAAACAATCCGCTCCTTGAGGAGCCGCTGATAGACGTCGCCGCCAGCCGCCTCTGCGGCAGCAGCCTTCAGATCGCCAAGGGAACCCTCGACAAGAGGAGAATGAGCCATGGGACTAGGTTAATCGGCTCCCGGCGGATAACCCCCACGCCATCTCCAGCAGCACCTCCTCGAGAGCGAGCGGGTACAATTCTTGCCATTGCGGGCGTGGCGAAATTGGCAGACGCGCGAGGTTTAGGTCCTCGTGTCGAAAGACGTGGGAGTTCGAGTCTCCCCGCCCGCACCAGCTCACGCCACCGATCCTCCCGCGGCAAGGCCGCTGTGGGTACGGAGCATGAGCCTGAGCGCCTCGCCGTGGCGTTCCACCATTAGCCCATGCACGTTGCCGTTGGAAATTTCACCTTTCGCGGTGGTGATACTTAACCCGTAGATGTGGGTCGCCGATCCAATTTCGGCGGTAACCGAGTGGCCTCCATGCTCGACGATCGTCACCGAAGTGCTGCTTATGGCGGAGACCGCCCCGCGAACCACGACCCCACCCGGAATTTCGAACTTACGGAAGCCCCTTGGGAGATGGCGATGGCCGTGCAACCTCGACGCCACCTTGGCCGATGGCGGCGACGACGACTTCGACCCCGTCAGTACGTTCATGCCGAGAGCGCCCCCAGCCACCAGGACGGCGGCTGTCGCGCCTATTGCGGCGATCTTGGTTGCCTTCTTCACCCATCCAGTTTGCCAGCCGCGCCGCCAAAAGGACGACATCAGCCGGTAAGGGTTGTGTTATGGTTCCAACATCGCACTGAGGTAGGCAGAGAGCGCGGTGAGCGCGCGGCCCCGATGGGAGAGCGCCGACTTCTCCTCTCGCCCCATCTCGGCAAAGGTTCGCCCGTCACCCTCTTTTGGAATGAAGACCGGATCGTAGCCGAAGCCGCCCTTCCCGCGTGGTTCGATAGCTATCACACCTTCGACGGCACCGGAGAAGAGCTGGACATCTTTCCCATTGGCCAGCGCGATAACCGCTACGAAACGGGCGCTGCGGTCACTCTTTTCGGCAAGCTCGGCGAGCAGCCTGGCAATCCGGGCGGCATCGGTCGCCGCATAGCGCCGCGAATGCACTCCCGGCGCGCCTCCAAGGGCGCCCACCTCCAGGCCGGAATCTTCGGCAAAGACAAGTCCGGTAGCGGCTGCCGCCGCCGTGGCCTTCTTGATGGCGTTTCCGGCAAAGTCAGGCTGGTCTTCGTCCACATCTCCAGGTGCCTCGACGACCTCCCAGCCGGTGAGAAAAGCTCTGGCCTCGGCGAGCTTTCCCGGGTTGGATGTCGCAAACCGGATTCGGTTCACCGCGTAATCCCGGATCGCCGCTGCAGCTCTACCAACTCGCCAATTCCAGCTTCTCCAAGCTTCAATAGATCCACGAGGTGAGACTTCGAAAAAGGATCACCCTCCGCGGTACCCTGGATCTCCACGTACGCTCCGCCACCGGTCATTACCAGGTTCATATCGACCCCGGCCGACGAGTCTTCGATGTAGTCGAGATCGAGCACCGGAGTGCCTCCGACGATTCCAACAGAGACCGCGGCCACCTCCGATCGGAGCACGCCGGTTGAAACGAGATTCCGTTCCGCCAGCCGATCGAGAGCGTCGCGGAGGGCCACGTAAGCTCCGGTGATCGAAGCGGTACGGGTTCCCCCGTCAGCCTGGATGACGTCGCAGTCCACCAACAGGTGCCGCTCCCCCAGCCTCTCCAGATCGACGACGCTCCGCAACGACCGTCCGATGAGGCGCTGAATCTCAACCGTCCTCCCGCCCTGCTTCCCCTTAACCGCCTCGCGTGCAGTCCTCTCTGGAGTGGCGCCCGGGAGCATCGAGTACTCGGCGCTCACCCAACCCCTTCCCTTCCCCCGGAGCCATGGCGGAACCCGCTCGTCCAGGGAGACCGTGCAGATGACCTTCGTCCTGCCCACGGAGATCAGTGCCGAGGCCAACGCCATCTCGGTAAAGCCGCACTCTATCGTGCACGGACGCAGCTCATTGTGGAGCCTCCCGTCGTGCCTGTTCGACATCCCTACTCACCCTCCAATTCGGCAAGGTCAACGACCCGGACCGATTTCAACCCAGACCCGTAGAGACGCGCTCCAACCCGCACGAAGCACTCGGGATCACCAGTGCAAAGAAAGATAGTCTCTCCTCCGTGGGAACGATTCGCAAGCTCGTAACCACGCACCTCGAACGCGGTCTCTTCCGCGCCCGATATCAGCAGGACCGACTCCCCAACGGCTTTCGAGATCGCCTTGGCGACGTAGGGGTAGTGAGTACAGCCAAGGAGCAACGCCTCTGGCGCCTCAATCCTGATCGGCTCCAGCAGCCGTTCAAGCAGAATGTCGAGCTGCTCGGAGTCGCACTCGCCGCGCTCCACAAACTCGACCACCCCCGGGCACGCTTGGCAGACCAGCTCCAGATCGCCGAGCAACCTCTGATAGGCGCCCGCGGCTATGGTGCCGACGGTGCCGATAACACCGACCTTCCCCGTGGGCGAGGCCAATCTAGCCGCCCTGGCGCCGGCCTCGATGACCCCGATAACCGGTATCTCCAGCTCCTCCTTGAGGGTCTCAAGCGCGGCTGCGGAAGCGGTGTTGCACCCGACCACCAACATCGCAATCCCCCACTCCCGGACCAGATACCTGGCGATTTCAACCGAGAACCGCTTGATCTCGCTGGAGGGCCTGGGGCCGTACGGGGATCTTGCCGAGTCCCCGAAGTAGACCAAGTCCGCCGCCGGAAGCAGGTCCCTCAGGGCCGAAAGAATATGAAGCCCGCCAAAGCCGGAGTCAAAAACCCCGATCGGAACCGGCTGCTGCTTGGCCAGGATCATCGGTCCGGCAGCGCCAGCCTGATCTCCGGTACCAAAGCAGCAGCGCTGCCACCCGAATGCAACCTCGCCGCGCCCACGACGAGGAGTCTACCGCAAGCAGTCCGAGGGGCCGGTGCTCACCTCCCTCCGAGAATTCCCCCCATGATGCCCCCGGCGATACCACCGGCTGCCGCCCCTTGAGGCGCGCCTCCCCCGAGATACGGCGTCAACGCCGCCGCCAAGATCGGGAGCGGCATGCTCTGCAGCCAGACCTTTCCCGGCCCGGTCAGCGACGCGAGGAAGTAGCCGTCGCCGCCGAAATGCCGGTTGATGATCCCCGGAACCCTGGTAATTTGAAAACCGACGTTCTCTTCGAAGACGCCGACGTGGCCCGGATGGACGCGAAGGTTCTCCCCGGCCCCCAACTCGTACTGGACCGTCTCGCCGGCCAGCTCGACCCACGCGGTTCCAGACCCCTCCAGACGCTCAAGCACGAACCCGTCGCCGCCAAAGAGCGCAGCGCCAAGATTCTGCTGGAAACCGACCGTTGGGGTAACTCCGGGCGTAGCGCACAACCATCCGTGCCGGTGTACCAGGTACCCGGTGGTGGCTACGTTGATCTCGAGGATGTGCCCGGGGAGCTTGGCGGCGAAGGCCACCATGCCGGCCCCTCCCGCGGCGGAGTACTTGGTGAGCAGGAGGCCACCTCCGCCCGCAACCCGTTTGAGCGCCCCCATCAACCCGTGGGAAGCGCCGGTGTTCGCCGTCTGCGCCATGGTTATTGCCGGCGTCATCCAAGACAGCTCGCCGTGGGTCGAGATCACCTCCTCTCCGTTCGCGAGCGACACCTCCAACACCTGCATGGTGGTCCCCTTTATAACCGCTTCCATAAACACCTCCGGAAGGAAACTTCGCCAAAACATACACGATGGCTGCGGCCAGCCATGGGAAAAATCCAACTTCTCGCGCCGTCGTCGCCTAGTTTTGGCAATATTGGGCTGATTGCGGGACCGTTGGCGCCGGCTGCGCCACTTTCAGCGATGCCAAACCGCTCCCTATACTGGACAGCACTTATGGACCTCCCCGGATTGCGCACCCCGCACCTGCCACAAGGAGTGGATTGGAGTCACCAAAACCACCCCGAGGCGCGTCTCCTTTGCCGGAGATGAAAACCCGAGTCGTCAACCGCGACTTGGCGGTATCGGTCTTGGCAACCTCGATGTCGTCGATACCCGCCTTTCTGGTGGGAGCGCTTGCAGTGCAGATGCGCCAGTCCTTCCCGCTCTCGACCACCCAACTGGGTGTGGCCATCACCGCCTACTATCTTGGAGCCGCGATATGGGCGGTACCGTCCGGAAAGGTCGCGGAGTTCTTTGGTGGCGTCCGCATCTTGAAGCTGACACCGGTTTTCGGCGCGGTGTTGCTGCTTGCCATCGCCGGCATCGCCAGCACGTGGTGGTCGGTGGCGCTGCTTCTCTTTCCGGCAGGGATGGTTAGCTCAGCCACCGCCACCGCCACCAACCTCTTCCTTGCGGTTCGCGGCCATCCCGACCGGCAGGGAACCGTCTTTGGGATCAAACAGGCAGCGGTTCCACTCGCCACCCTCCTCGGCGGCCTGGCGGTACCCGCGGTAGCGCTCACCATTGGCTGGCGCTACGCCTTCGTTTTTGCCGCTCTCGCCTCAATAGCCACCGCGCTCGCGGTTCCAAGACCCCGGTCCGACTTTAAAAGCCACCGGAGAAAAGCCCACTCCACCGGCCAGTTCAAGCTGGACACCTTCCCATTGGCGCTGCTCGCCTTGGGCCTTGGCCTTGGCATGCTCGCCGCCTCCGGAATCGCCGCCTTCCTGGTCTCAAGCGCGGTCGCCTCCGGACTCGCCCGGTCGTCTGCGGGACTGCTCGCCGCCGGTGCCGGTGCGGTGACCGTGGCGGCAAGGATAGTCGTCGGCGTGCGCGCGGATCGCTCACAAAGGCGCCAGCTGGTCACCGTAGCCGCGATGATGCTCGCCGGAGCGGCAGGCTTTTTAACGCTTGCCGCCGGCCAAGCTGCGAAAGTGAGCCTCTTGGCCGTCGCTGGCGCGCTCGTCGCTTCCGGCCTCGGATGGGGGTGGAACGGCCTTTTGAACTACGCCGTGGTCGATGCCTACCGCCATGCTCCGGCACGGGCGACCGGCGTGACCCAGCTCGGGGGCCGCCTGGGTGGAATGGTCGGGCCCCTCCTTCTTGGCCTGGTCATCAGCCGCTTCGGATACGGCTACGGCTGGATCGTGGCCGCGATCGCCGCGACTATCGCGGCAGCCGCGACGTTGACCGGAAACCGCCTACTCGCGAAGGCAAAAACGCAAAGGCCTCTTTAACTCGCCTCAACTCTGCCGGAAGCACCGATCGCCACCCGATCCTCGGCGACTTTCCCAAAAAGGATGCGATAGGCTCGGAGCTCGGCAAGCGTCCGGCGCAGCGAGACCACGACGTAGATCCAGCTTGGATCGGGTGCGAGCCGAACATCCGTTGGTGAAGGGTACGCCTCTGAGTTGGTGTGGGAGTGAAACACCCCCAGGAGCTTTGCCCCCATCTCCTCCGACCTGCGCCCGGCCCTCAGCACCTCGCCGGGTGGAATCGAAAAGAGCCTCGCCGATCTCGCCTCGTTCTCGGTGGGGTGGATCGCCGTAACCAGGTTCCCCTTCCCGATCAGGAGGCCACACGCTTCCAACGGATAGCCGCCCAGACAATGGGCTAGAATCTTCTGGTACGAATCCCCGGTCAGCTCAACCACTGCTTAGCAAAAGTAGCACGGAGATCGCGTAACTCTATCCGAGAGGGACAGCGTGGCGAAGACGAAACGAGAAAAGAGCGGCTCCCGCATCCTCGGGCAGAATCGCCGTGCCCGCCACGACTACGAGATCATCGAGACCATCGAGGCCGGAATAGCCCTCAAGGGGAGCGAGGTGAAGTCGCTCCGGCTGGGTCACGCCCAGCTTCGCGACGCCTACGCCCGCATCGAAGGTGGGGAGGCCTACCTTCACAAGCTGCTGATTCCGGCCTACTCGCACGCGTCGGTCTTCGGGAGCCACGTTACCGACCGGCCCCGCAAGCTGCTTCTGCACCGTTACGAGATCGACCGCCTGGTCGGGAAGCTCGAGCAGGACCGCCTAACACTGGTACCACTTGCCCTCTACTTGAACGGCGGGCTCGTCAAGGTGGAGCTTGCGGTGGCAAAAGGAAGGACGCTCTACGACAAGCGCCATGTTCTTGCGGAGCGCGATGCGAAGATGGAGATCAAGCGGCTCCGGTCTACCTACAGGTAGGCGTGCTAGGATTGAACGTCTCAGCTAAAGGGGGTGTAACGGATTCGACTCTGGACGACAAGACGAGAGAAGCGAGCGGTGCTTGCCGAATGCACCTAAAAAAGTCGGTAACAAAAATAAACGCCGAGCCTGAGCTCGCACTCGCCGCCTAAACAACGGTGACGTCCTCTGCAGGTCCTGAAGCCGGGCTTGCAGCGGGCGACATTTAATGGCTTCTACCGCCGGAGCGTTGGTCCGGGACTTGCGGCGGGAAATTTACCGGGCAAACCACCGGGAAAGCTGTCGAGCACTCGCCAGGTGGTCTTTTAAGCTCGACTGCGCTCGGAGAAGGATCGTCAAAGCGCCAGAGGACGCGGGTTCGACTCCCGCCACCTCCACCGCGTGGCGCCTCGCTTGAACCTTGCGGCCTACGGCTGAAGGTTTGGGCGAGGCGCTCCTTTTCGTTCTGGTGGAAACCGGCTAGGATGCTTGCACTTTCGGGTTGGCGGCTGCCACCCGGCAACGGCTTTCGAAGGTTACCACCGGGCGGCAGAAGCGGCCCGCCCGCATCATCCGAACAGTGCCATCCGCGAGGACTTGGCGGTCCGCTTGAGCAGTGGCGTGGCAACCACGGTAGCGGCCGCAATGGTGCCAAGGATTGCGAATGCGGTACCCAGGTTGGCGCGGGAGCCGCCCATCAGCAAACTGGCGATCAGTGGACCCAGCGCCTGTCCTCCTGTGGAACCCACGCCCCATACCAGCGCATTGCCCGTGGCGTATGAGCCCTTGGGCACGTAGTCGGCCACCAGCGAGATCAACAGGGGGAAGCCGCTGAAGGTGAAGAACCCGAAAGCCGCCAGAGCCGCCAGCGCGTCCGCGCCAGTGCCGGAGGTCGAAAGGAACCAAAAAATTCCCCCGGCTGAGCCGAGACTGTCGATCGCCAGCACCACCCGCTTGTCAAAGCGATCGGCAAGTAGCCCAAAGAGTGGCTGGCCGACGATGCCCCCCGCGTACATGACCGTCACGGTTACGCCCAGGCCAGTCGAGAGACCGGCATGGCGCTCGGTCGTGAGGTAGATGGGGATCCAGGCGACGATGCCAATGAAGGCCACGGAACGAAAAAATGCAATCGCCGTCAGCACGGTGACGCTTCGATTGAGCAAGGAACGAAGCGAGTTCGGGGATGAGTTCAAGCCCGACCGAGTTCCCTCTCCCGCCGCCGGGTCCGGCTTCGCCTCGCCTTGGTTCGAGCGAGAAGTGCCAGCCTCGGCCGGCAGGCCAAGCGCCACCACCACGGCGGCTGCAAGGCTAAGCGCCGCGAAGACCAGCGTGGTTGCGGGCTTTGAGATCCCCAGCGCCGCGATAACGAAGAAGAGGGCTGGATAAAGCGCACGGCCGAGGCTGCCGAAGGCGCCGTTAACGCCTAGAGCGCGACCCCTTGAGCCAGCAGAAAAGCCGTGCTGGAGAATCGAGCCGCCCAACGGGTGGTAGACGGAACTTCCCGCACCGGCCACCGCCGCAGCCACGAGCAAGAGGGTATCGCTTCCGACCCCGGAGACCGAGAGCGAAGCGTAAAAGCCCAGCAAGCTCACGCCGAGGGTGGCGATCCCAATAGCGATCATTGGGCCACGCCGCCCCAGCCGGTCGGATATCAACCCAACCACGATCCCCAAGCCCGCCGAAAAGACGTAAAAGATTGTCAGCATCGCCGTAACCAGACTGGTCGGAGTGCCGCGCTCCTGAGAGAGGAGATCACCGATGACCGGGATGAAAAATACCACCCCGTCATTCAAAAAATGCGCAAGAGAGCTGGTGGCAAGTAGGCGGGCCGGATTGGCGGCGGGTCGATCAGGCATTACAAGTCTCCTTAGGTTCCACTTTCGAGGCTGATGATGGCGTTGAGCGCGGCGATCAACGACCGGTAACGGGATTCCCCGAGCGCTCTGGCAAGGCTCAGCTCGTCGCTTTCGGCCCGTTCCCGGACCGAAGCGGCAACGTCCAGTCCCAGGCGGGTCGGGTATAGCGGCCTCCGCCTAGCGTCGCTTGGATCGCGCTTGGACTCGCAAAGCCCATTTGCAATGAGCGACTCGCCGATGCGCTGCGCGTTCATCGGATCGGTACCGAGCCGGCGCGCCAGCTGGCGTACGCCACAGCCCGGCTCGGCAGCTATCAACCGGAGCAGGGCCGCTTGAGGGGCACTAAGCCCCAAGTCGGCTAGGTTCTCCTCCCATTGCTTGCGGCGGGCACGGTGGGCTGCTCCGAGCAGAAAGCCCAGGTTTTCAAGGCCCAGCCCCCCTTGATCATCGCAAAAACCAGAACGATCTGCGTCGGGACGATCACCGGTCACTGGTTACCGCTCTCTGGCTCTGCAAGCCGCTTTGACCAAGCCAGCACGACTCTGCCAGCAACAGTTCCCAAAGCAGAGCTCCGGTGTTCGACTGGCCGCTCGCGTTCGGCGAGAAGATCGATGCGGAGCAACCCCGGCAGCGCAGCCCGTAGCCGCGCCATCGTGAGAAGCCGACTCCGATCGGGTGGGCCGTAGCGGTCAGCGCTTGACACGTGGTGCCGAACGACGTAGAGGTGCCCCCAGGGCGGAGCCCCTGCGCCACGCGCCACAGAATGGCGGAGAGCGCTTCCGACCCCGGGTGAAGATTGGCAGCAATTGCCAGATCAAAATCTGGCGCCGCGGGGCGCCAACTGTCAGCGTCGGCGTTCAACGTTGCAACTGCAGAGCCCAGCTTCTCTGCGGTGGCGGCGGCTTGTTCTAGGCCACCCGACGAGACGTCAACGAGAGTCATCGCCCACCCCTTGGCCGCGAGCCCCAAGCCGTTGCGGCCCGGCCCTGAGCCACGATCCAACCCGCGTCCCGGTGGCAAACCATCCGCCAACTCCACAGGCACGGATCAGGGTCGGTTGGCCACGTCCGGCCAGGGAAGCAGACGTCCACCATATTCCCTGCGAATTGGTCATCACTTTTCCCTGCCTCCCGCCCCAATCAGAGAAGAGCAACCGATAGCGCTTCCCGATTGCCAAGCCGAGAGCGCTGGACTCATCGCCAAGACGCAGACATCCCCGTCCTTGCTCCCGGCGATGATTGTAGTCATAGCTACAACTATATCTGCCGCCACGCTCGTCTCCGGTCCCGATTGCACAGATCGAGCTAATAGCATCAGGACTTGGGCGGGCAGCGCGGCACGTAGCGGTGGTTGTGGCCCCTGAATCGCCTCGCTCCGATGCGAAAGCTCCATTATTTTGAGACAAGCCAGCCACAAGCGCCAAGGCCAGCTGCCGCCCCCGACGATGGCGCGATCACCGAGTTTGGCCAACCAACCGGCCGTGGCTCGTTGCAGTATGCTTTGCCAACAACTTTTTTGGCAAAGTACCGTTGGCTGCGCCGTCCACGGAGTCAGGCCTGTTTCCAAGATGAACACTTTTGCCCAAGCCGCTTCGCCTCTGGAGCCGGCATTCACGCACTCGAGCGCCTTTCCGGTATCGGCAACGAGCAAAAAGCAGCTCGGACAGCAACGCCAAGGTAGCCAATTGCGCCTCGCTGCCGAAAAGACCGGTTCCAACAGCTGGGCCTTCAATGATTGGCACTCGGGTGAGACTTGACCGACGCACAATCCCTCGACCCTTGGTTCGCGGCGTCAATCGCATCCCGGAAAATAGCCGCCCTTGCTGGTGCCCATCGTCCCTACGGCAACGCGACGCCGTTAAGGAATTTGCAACGGCAGACCAACGATATTAGTATCCTGAGTATGAGTTCGTATTTGACTGCACGTGAATGCTGGCGCCGATGATTGGAGGTTCGACCGTACGAGTCGGCGCGAGCGTTTCCGGCGGGGTAAGCCTGTCGGGCGGCTCGATGCCTTCAAGCGCGACCAAATGCCCTCGGTTTCACCCAGCCGCGACGCCTAATCGTTCGCGAGCAGTACTCATTTCGCAACTTCCGATCGGCCTGTCCCGCTGTGGGGCCCACCGCCGCCCGAACTTCCCGGATTCAACAAGGAGAAGACCGTGACCCCTCGATTGACCAGGCCAGTTCCGATCACCGTTGCGCACGGGGACGGCATAGGGCCGGAGATCATGGACGCCACCCTAAAGATAATCACCGCCGGCGGCGCCGATCTCGACGTGGAGACGATCCGTATCGGCCAATCTGTCTACGCGCAAGGCAACACCGCCGGCATCGACCCCGAAGCCTGGGAGTCGCTGCGGCGAACGAAGGTCTTCCTGAAGGCGCCGATAACCACCCCTCAAGGGGGAGGTTTCAAGAGCCTGAACGTGACCGTCCGGAAGGCGTTCGGCCTTTTCGCCAACGTCAGACCCTGCCCGTCGTACCACCCGTTCATTTCAACTCGGCATCCGGGGATGGATGTCGTTATCGTCAGAGAGAACGAAGAGGACCTCTACGGCGGAATCGAACACCGGCAGACCGAGGATGTCGTCCAATGCCTCAAGCTGATCACCCGGCCCGGAAGCGAACGGGTAATCAGGTACGCATTTGAGTACGCCCGCCGTTACGGGCGGTCCAAGGTGACCTGCTTCACCAAGGACAACATCATGAAGATGACGGACGGGCTATTTCACCGAGTCTTCAACGAGGTGGCTGCCGACTATCCCGACCTCGAGTCCGAGCATTGGATTATCGACATCGGTGCGGCCAAGCTGGCAGATACGCCGGAGGCGTTCGACGTCATAGTGGTCCCCAACCTCTACGGCGACATCCTTTCGGACGTCGCGGCGCAGATCGCCGGATCGGTCGGCCTTGGCGGGAGTGCCAACATCGGGGCCGAGATCGCCATGTTTGAGGCGATTCACGGTTCGGCGCCGGACATCGCCGGCCAAAACCTTGCCAACCCCTCCGGCCTGCTGCTCGGGGCGGTCCAGATGCTCGCCCACATTGGCCAAGGCGACGTGGCGGAGCGAGTCCACAACGCCTGGCTCCGTACCATCGAGGACGGGGTACACACCGTCGACGTCTACGATGCAGCCCGCTCGACCGCTAAAGTGGGGACCAGCGAGTTTGCAACCGCGGTGATCTCTCGGCTTGGCGAAGCCCCAAAGACCCTCAGGCCCGTCCGCTACCAGGCGGGCACCGAGCGCATCACGGTGCAAGTTCGGGAGCTTCCACGTTCACGCAAGGAGTTGGTAGGGATCGATGTCTTTGTCGACTCGCAAAAGCCCGTCGAAGAGATTGCCAAGGTTCTGGAGACCGTTGCCGGACCATATTTGGACCTGGTGATGATCACCAATCGAGGGCAGAAGGTTTATCCCGGTGGGGTACCGGAGACCTTCTGTGTCGATCACTGGCGATGCCGGTTCCAAGGACAAGATGCCACGAGCCCGGTCTCCTACGAAGATGTCGTTGCCCTGCTGGGCCGCCTGGCCGCGGCAGGGCTTCCGTTCATAAAAACCGAGGGACTATTCACATTCGATGGCCAGCCGGGCTTCTCCCTCGGGCAGGGGCAGTGAGGCGTCCGGAATAGAAGCCGTCCCAGGGAAGGTGGATTGAAAACATATCTGAACCCGCGCGGGATTGTTTGCACGTAGCTCTTGGATTTCGCATCGAGGCCGCCCCCGATCGCCGGTTTCCGCCCGATAACCTGGCGGGCGTTCGGGCGTCCGCTGCGCTCCAAAGAGGCCAACCCGCAGCCATTCTCCACTGGAGGCTGACGGCACAAAGAGGTTCGGAGCCGGAAGGCGTTAATTCATCGATCGCCGCCATCTTGGCCTATCCACCATTTCCGCACAAAGATCCAGCCGACACTAGCAGTGCACCACCGGCTCTGCTGGTAATACCGGACGTCTCGCGCGCAGCTTTGCTAATATTTGGCACAGAAAAACTGGAGCTGGGCAGCAACGACGCAAAGGGGGCAACGGTGACTTCTCGAATGGCAACTAACGCTAACGCCCCTGGGCCGGCGTGATGGAGTTTGTGCTTCGATTCGTGGCGGGCGGGCTGGTGATCGCCCTCGCACCAATCGTAGCCAATAGATACGGCGGGAGCATTGCTGGACTAATCTTGCTCTTTCCGATCGTCACCCTGACCGGTTTCGGCTTCATTGCACTCCGTTCGGGAGCCAGTACCATGCAAGCCGCGGCCGCCGGATCGCTCAAAACCCTTCCCGCGGTCCTGGTGTTCCTGGCTGGCGTCTACTTTGGTGCCCGTCTGGGCCTACCGGCGTCAGGAGCGTTGGGAGCAGGCCTCGCCGCCTGGCTGATCGTGGCTGCGATGCTCCTCGGGGCGAAAGTTGTTAGGTAGGCACGTGCTGGACAAGCCGCGCAAGAGCCTCGTCACTTCTCTTGAAGACCGCCTACTGGTAGCAGCGCTCTTAGTTCTTTTTGGGGCTTCGATAGTCACTGCGGCACTACACATCTCCTCATCGTGGCAAGCCCCGCTCATCTTCCTTGCGTTGCTCGCGGTGATCAAGCTGGTAGCGCCGGTGGATGAGATTCATGAAGACGTGCGTTTCCTCCGCGGAGTTGCGGAGGCCGTCAGCGTGCAGCGGTATGCGACCGTGGAGAGCTTCTACACGGATTTGACGCATGCAGTCGACGAGGCGACCGTCAGCCTCGACCTCTCTCACATCCGCGACCAGCCACCGGCCGATTTTCGCGGAAGCCACCCTACCGAGTACTTCAACCGGGTGATGGAGTGGACCACTGCCGGACCGCAGCGTTCGGTCAGGCGGTTGATCTCGGTTCGCAACGACGAGATGCGGCAGTGGGCACGGCTGCTTGCGGACGCAACGAGCCAGATTCCCGCCTTCCGGGTACGCGTCGTCAAGTGGGATATCGATGCCCCGGCCATCAATATGGCCATCGTCGACGGAAAGGCAGTTTTCCTCGCAATCACCGGTGAAGTTGTAGAGAGGACAAAGGGTTTAGGCATCGAAGACACCGACGTAGCTGCATACTTTACCGACTACTACAACATGCTGTGGAACCACTCCGTAGATCTGGCAGTCTTTCTCACCAGCCATGACGCCGGCAACGGAGCAAGCGGCCACACCTAATCTTTCGAACCCCGGCTAATGGCAGCGAGAACCCGCAGTCGTTCCCGCGCTCCCGATCGCCGGCCCGACAGCCGAGGGGCGGAACTCTCACCCCATTGGCAAAACGCGGGTCGCCAGCGGAGCCTGAGATGCCTCCGGGAGAGTTAAAGACAGACGGCCCCACGCAACCGCTCCATGCACACCCCGAGATATCTCGAATCTCGCCGCAAGAAGGCTTACCAGGCGCCGCCACCAACCAGCTCCCTGGGTAATCTGGCTTTTAAACCATGAGCGAATTTAAACCACGAGCACTGGGGAGCAAGCAGACCAGCTACTCCTACGACTCTCCAGATGCGGGGCTCCTCGAGGCCTTCAGCAACCCAAACCCAGGAACCGACTACGTAATCGGCCTGGACTGCTTTGAGTTCACCACCCTCTGCCCGATCACCGGACAACCCGACTACGGCTCGATCCGGATCGACTACGTTCCCGGACCGCTCTGCGTCGAATCCAAGAGCCTTAAGCTCTACCTGGTTTCGTACCGCAACCACGGGTCGTTTCATGAGGCTTGCGTCAACCAGATCGCCAACCATCTCGACTCGGTGATCGCACCCAAGTACCTCCGCGTCTATGGCGACTTCAACTCCCGCGGAGGGATCGCAATCAAGCCGATGGCGGAGCGATACGCCCGTGACTCGCAACTCGGGGAGTGCCGTGGGCTCCTCGCCGCCTACGACCGCCTGCGCCGACGCAACACCTAGTCGCGGGATCGACGCCGCCTTGGGGGCTGGGTTAGACTGTCGACATGACCCCATCCACCAAGGGTTTCTTTGCTCTCGGATCCGCCTCCGCCATCTGGGGGGGCATGTACGTGGCGAGCGACGCCCTGATGAAGACGGTCCCTCCGTTCGTCCTTCTCGAACTCCGGGAGGCGATCTCCGCCGCGGTGATGATCGCAATCGCCTGGAGGTCCAAAAAGGTCCACATCGCGAGGCGCGACTACCCGCTGGTCATCTCCTGCGGCTTGATCGGCTTTACCATCTCGATCGGCCTCCAATTCACTGGAACCCACTACGCCGGGGCAGCGATCGGCTCGCTGGTGACCGCCTCCTCTCCGGTCTTCATCGCTATCCTCGGGGCCATCTTCCTCGCCGAGTCGGTGCCCCTCCGGCGCTGGATCGCGATCGGCGTCGCGCTTCTCGGCGTAGTGGTAGTGGTGGGGTCGCCAACTCAGGCTCCCAAGGCAACATCGGGGGTTCTCCTCCTCGGAGGCGCCGCCATCGCCTGGGCAATCTACACCGTCCAGAGTGCCTCGCTGCTGAAGCGCTACCCCGCGGTAACCGTGGTAGGCGCAGCGACGCTGGTCGGTGCGGTCACCAGCCTTCCCCTTGCCGCGTGGTCCTTTGCCAACAGCCCCCATCCCCTCCCCGCCACCGCCGTAGGTTGGGCCGAAATCGCCTACGTAAGCCTCGCCGGGATGACCCTTGCCTTCTTCCTCTGGGTCTGGGGATTCAAGCACGTCCCGGCGTCAAGAGGCGGGGTGATGCTGCTCTTCCAGCCAATTTTCGGGATCGTACTTGGAACCCTCTTGCTCGGAGAGTCGCTGGGACTCATAACTTCCCTGGGCGCTCTCTTGGTCTGCGTAGGGGTCGGCTTTGCCCTCTGGGAGTCCCGCGAGAAGCTACCCGCAACCGCTTTAGACCGGCAGAGCTAAGCTAAAGCGCCACATGAAGTCGATGCCGCTGCGGATCCCAACTCGCGGCCCGATGACCCGCGGGCCGGCAGCTTCCGGATCACCGAGTTCGAGGTCGGCAGTTGCCGATCCCAGGCGCAGCCCCGAATCGGCGACGGAGAGGCCGAGGCTCCTTCCCACCCTTCCCGGGCCGGACACTACGGAGCCGTCGGGTGCAACAACCCCGCGAATCAGCACCGCTCCCGCCTCCCCCTCGCCACCGGTCACGATATTCACCAGGTCGTGCAGGCCGTAGCACCGGTAGACGTACAGATGTCCGGCCGGACCAAACATCACCCGGGACCTCGGAGTCGGCCCGCGAAAGGCGTGCGAAGCCGGATCGTTGTCGCCCTCGTACGCCTCGGTCTCGACGACCCGGAATGTCCCGCGACGGGTTCGGAATCTCGAGCCCAGCAACCGGGGAGCCACCTCGCTGGCCGGTTTCGCAAGCACCTGGAAGATGCCGACGGTGCTAGCCATTCCCGCTCAGAGAACGCACCGCCTCGGCAACACCCTCCAACTCGCGACGAAACCTGCTTAGCTGCTCTTTAACCGAGGATATCGAGGCCGCACCCCGGGAGTTCCTCCTCCTGACCGCCGCGTCCGCCTCGATGACCTGCGCCACTTCGCTGCCAAGCTGGGGGTGGGCGCTGACCAGCTCGCTAAGCGGGACCCTGCGCTCGAGCGAGTCTCGGACCAGCCCTGCCGCGATCCCATGCGCCCTCCTGAACGGCACCTGCATGGTCACCAGGTACTCGGCAATGTCGACGGCCTGCATGTACTCGGAGGATGCGGCTTGACGCATCCGGTCGTAGTCGAAGGTCATCGTTGCAAGCATTCCGGTGAAGGCGTTGAGCTGGAGGCGCATCTGGTCAAGGGAGTCGAATAGCGGCTCCTTGTCCTCCTGCAGGTCCCGGTTGTAGGTTAGTGGCAGCCCCTTCAGCGTCACCAGGATCTGCATCAGGTTTCCGATGTAGCGCCCGGTCTTCCCGCGCGCAAGCTCGGCGATATCGGCATTTTTCTTTTGCGGAAGCATCGACGAGCCGGTGGCGTAGGCGTCGTCAAGGCGGAAAAAGCCAAACTCTTCGGTGGTGAAAAGCACGATTTCCTCAGCGATGCGGGAGAGATGAACGCCGAGCGTGGCAATGTCAAAAAGGACCTCGACAACGTAGTCGCGATCGGCAACCGCGTCGAGGCTGTTGGCGAAGACCTCGGAGAAGCCAAGCTCGGCTGCGGTGAAGGCCGGGTCTAGGCCAAGAGTCGATCCGGCGAGGGCTCCAGCACCCAGCGGGGAGACGTCGCTCCTGGTGAAGGTGGCCATGAACCGGTCAACATCCCTTCGGATCGCCCATCCGTGCGCCAGCAAATAGTGCGCGACCGGTATCGGTTGTGCGCGCTGGGTATGGGTATAACCCGGCATGAGGGCATCGCCTGCACCCTCGGCGAGGTCGGCAAGAAGCCCGGCAAAACCGAGGAGCGACTGCAGGCACTTCAAAAGCTCGCTCTTTACGTAGAGCTTGAGGTCGGTGGCAATCTGATCGTTTCGCGATCTCCCCGAGTGGAGCTTGGCTCCAACGTCTCCGGCAATCTCGGTCACGCGGCGCTCAACCGCGGTGTGCACGTCCTCGTCGGAGGGGGCAAACACAAACCTCTGCTCGCTCAACTCCTCTTCCACCTGGGAGAGCGCCTTTAACAGCTGAGCCACCTCCTCCTCGGAGAGGATTCCCACCCGCTGGAGGCCAAGCACGTGTGCCCGGGACCCCTCGATATCGTACGGCCAGAGACGAACGTCAAAAGAGAGGCTTTCGGTAAACTCCATCAGCTCGTTCGCTGGCGGCGAGGAGAGGCGGTGTTGCCACAGGGTCATCGGGGCAGGCCTCCCTGCCGAGAGCTCCAGGTCTTCAGGCCCAAGCCGAAGATTCGGATGAATCCCTCGGCATCGAGGTGACGAAAGGCATCGTTGGCCGCGTAGGTGGCGAGTTCGTAGTCGTAAAGGGAGTGCGGGCTCCGCCGGCCGTCGACGATGAAACCGCCCGGCCGGAATCTCACCCTCACTTCTCCGGTAACCACCCGGTTGGCAGCATCGATGAACGCGTCGTAAGCCTGCTTCAGCGGGGAGTACCACATCCCGTCGTAGACCAGAGTCGCCCAGCGGAGCCCAATTTCGGTCTTTGCATGGGCAAGTTCCCGCTCTAAG
Source organism: Actinomycetes bacterium (assembly GCA_021819205.1). Classification (GTDB taxonomy): domain Bacteria; phylum Actinomycetota; class Acidimicrobiia; order Acidimicrobiales; family Acidimicrobiaceae; genus JAKARV01. Next base: position 101,879 of record JAKARV010000004.1, read on the forward strand.
GTGATATCCTCCAGCTGGCGATGCGCCTCCAGCAACACCGCGGCGGCCGGTGCCTCGTAAACCTCCCGGGACTTGATCCCGACGCGGCGGTTCTCGACCATGTCGATTCGCCCGATCCCGTAGCTGCCGGCGAGCACGTTGAGCTCGCCAATAAGGGTGTCAAGATCGAGTTCCCGGCCGTCAAGGCTGTATGGCATGCCCTCCCTGAAGCCAATCACCACCGACTCCGGCATCCCAGCTCTGGGCAGGGTGTAGGAGTAAATGTCGGACGGCGGAGGCGCCCAAGGGTCCTCCATCTCGCCGCACTCGATCGCCCGTCCCCACAAGTTCTGGTCAATCGAGTAAGGGTTCTCCTTTTTGGCCAGGATCTCCACGCCGTGGGCATGGCCGTACTCGATGGCATCCTCTCTGGTAAAGCCCCACTCCCTAACCGGCGCCAGAACCTCGACCGCAGGGTCGAGCGCCTGAAGAGCGAGCTCGAAGCGGACTTGATCGTTGCCCTTTCCAGTGCAGCCGTGGGCGACCGCGGTGGCGCCGTAACGGTGGGCCACCTCCACGAGGTGCTTGGAGATTAGAGGGCGCGAGAGCGACGAGACGAGCGGGTAGCGGTTCTCATAGAGCGCATCAGCCTTGATAGCTGGGGCAACAAACTCCTGAGCGAACTCGAGGCGCGCATCCGCTACCTCCGCCGCTACCGCCCCGGTCTTCAAGGCGCGCTGCCGTACCGCCTCCATATCCTCCTGCTGGCCGATGTCAACGGAGAGGGCGACAACCTCGCAACCCTGCTCCACCTGCAGCCACTTGATGACCACCGACGTGTCCAGCCCACCGCTGTAGGCGAGCACCACCCGCTTCGACATCGCTTCCTCCCAAAGGTTCTTGCCCGTTAAACGCGCGACAAAGGTAGCCTAACGACCACCGCCTCCGTGTAGATCGGGAACTCAGGAGAGACCGGAGATGACGGCAAGCTCGGCGGCCAGCTTCTGCCCGCCCTGCTCCTCAGCCGCAAGCACTAGAACTGTGTCGTCTCCGGCCACGGTTCCAAGCACCCCGTCCGGCCTCGCGCGATCGAGCGCGGAGGCGACCACGTGGGCGCAACCCGGTGGCGTCTTCAGCATCACCAGCGGTCCGGAGCAGACCACATCGACAACCCACTCCGCCATCACGCGGCGGAGATAGCCGTCCGTCGCCACCTGGTCACGGGGCAGCTCCGGAATCGCGTATATGCTGTTCCCTCCCGGTCCCTTGACCTTGATGGCACCCAGCTCATCCAGATCGCGCGACACCGTTGCCTGCGTTGCCGAGATCCCCTCCTCGGACAGCAGGTCGACGATCTGCTGCTGGGCGCCGATCGGCTGCTGCGCGATAAGTTTCGCGATCCGGTACTGGCGTTGATTCTTAGCCATTACGCCCTCCAAGAATGCTAAATAGAGCGACCATCGCGTCGAGGCGATTTTTTGCCTGTTCCCAAACCCGTGACCGCGATCCCTCCAAGACCTCGGCGGTAATCTCGGAACCGCGGTGGGCAGGGAGACAGTGGAGAACGATAGCGTCCGGATTGGCCCGGTCTAGGAGCGCCTCCGAGACTTGGTAGGATCGGAACGCTGCCGCCTTCTCGACCATCGCCTCCTCCCCCATCGACACCCAGACGTCGGTATAGACGACATCGCTACCGGAGACCACCTCCAGCGGGTCGGTGCCGAACTCGAAGGTGGATGCCGATCCACTGGCCCGGCGGTAGGAGTCAAAGCTGGCAAGGTCGTCGCCATCGAAGGAGTACCCATCGGGAGAAGCGACCACGATCGACATTCCGGTGGCGATCGCCGCCTTGACCAGCGAGCGGGCTACGTTGTTCGAGTCTCCGATGTAGGCAATCTTCACCGACTCTGGGGACCGCCCCGGAAAACAGTCGCGCACGGTCATGACATCGGCAAGCGCCTGGGTCGGGTGGGCGTAATCGGTGAGCAGGTTTACCATCGGCACGCCACTGCCCTCGATTGCGCCCGCCATCCGGGTAAATGTCGAGTGCGACTTCAACCTCGCGGTTACCAGCGAGTGGTGTTTCGCCAGAAGCATGGCCACGTCTTCCGCCCGCTCCCTCTGGTCAATCCCGATCTCATCGCCAACAAAAAAGACTGGCAAGCCGCCGAGCGCAGCCACCGCCCCGGCCACCGCCGAGCGAGTCCGCAGCGAAGCGTGCTCGAAAACCGCCGCCACCGTCTGCCCGGCAAAAAGCCCCGGAGATCCCGGTCCCAAGTTCCGGGCAGCTATGTCGCGCACCGCAGCGGGTTCTAGATCGTCGATATCACCTACAATCACAGCTCTCCTCCAGTACTGCTGATCGCTTCCCCAAGAATCTGTACCCCGGCGTCTATCTCTTCTGTCGAGATCACCAGCGGTGGAAGCAGTCGCAACCGGGTCGGCGAGGTGTAGTTGATTACCAACCCAAGCTCTAGCGCCCGGCGATAAACCTTCGGCGCCAGCGGCAAGGTCAACTCGACACCAATCATTAGTCCCATCCCCTCGACCGCTTTGACCAAGGGCAGCTTCCCCACCATCTGCATCAGCTCGGCGCCGAGCAACCCGGCCCGCTCCGGAGCAAGGAGGGAGTCCAAGCCGTCGAGCACCGCCACGATCGCGGTACCGGCAAGCGGATTGCCCCCGAAAGTAGACCCGTGGTCTCCCGTTTTGAAAGCGGAAGCCACCTCGTTCCGCGCAACCATAGCACCAACCGGAAAGCCGTTGCCCAGCGCCTTTGCCAGAGCAATGATATCCGGCTCCAGTCCATAGTGCTGGTAGCCGAACCACCTTCCGGTACGCCCAAGGCCGGCCTGGACCTCGTCCACCGCCACCAGCAAGTCGCATTCCCGGGCAACTTCCTTAACCGTCTCGGCCAGCTCTCTTGACATCGGACGAACACCTGCTTCGCCCTGGATCGCCTCGAACAAGATGCCGCCAACCTCGGGATCTTGCACAGCCGACTTGAGCGCGCCGGGATCGTTGAAGGGGATGGTTATCACTCCGGGGAGCAGAGGAGCGAAGGGTTGGTTCCGATCGCCCCACCCGGTCGCCGACAGCGACCCCATGGTCCTCCCGTGGAAACCACCCGCAAAGGTGACGATCTTCCGCCTCGACGGACGCGCCCGCCTGATTAGCTTGATCGCCGCCTCGTTCGCCTCGGTCCCGGAGTTGACAAAGAAGACCTGGCACTCAAAGTCGAAACGGGAGGTCAGCGCCTCAGCCGCCTCGATCTGCGGAGGCGTCCGGAAGTAGTTGGAGACGTGACCCAACTTCGCCAGCTGCGCCTGGAGGGCTCTGGTAACCCCCGGGTTGGAGTGGCCCAAAGAGACCACGGCGATACCGGCTAGAAAGTCTAGGTAACGCCGGCCCGAGGTGTCGAAGAGGTAGACCCCGCTTCCCCGTTCGAAGATCACGCCCGGCTCCGGATATACGGCTATGAAGGGATCACCCATCGCTATCAATCTCCCAGAAACATGGTACCCACACCGCGGTCGGTGAGCAGTTCGAGAAGCAGGCTGTGTGGAACCCTTCCGTCGATCATGTGCACCCGCGCGACTCCTGCCGCCACCGCTTCCCTGGCTGCAATCACCTTCGGAATCATGCCGCCGCCAATGATATCCCCCTTGATCAGGGAGTCGATATCGTCAACCTTGATCTGGTTGATCAGCGTTGACGAATCGGCTGGGTCTCGAAGCACCCCAGGAACGTTCGAGAGGTAGATCAGCTTCTCCGCCCTTAGCGCCGCGGCCACCGCCGAAGCCAGGGTATCGGCGTTTACGTTGTACAGCTGGCCGGCCGCGTCGACGGCTATCGAAGCCACCACCGGGATCACCCCATCGCCGACCATTCCTCCCAACAGCCTCGGATCCACCGAGACCACTTCGCCGACGAAGCCCAACCTCTCGTCTTTCGGCTTGACCAGCACGCTCGATCCATCGACCCCAGATACCCCGGTGGCAAGGTCGCCGTGCCGGTTTATGGCTCTGACGATCTCCGGGTTAACCAGTCCAAGCAACCCCATCTGGACCGCTTCCAACATGGCAGCGCCGGTGACTCGGAGGCCGTCGACAAAGTTGGACTCGATGCCAAGGGCAGCGGCGATCCTGTCGATCTGGGGACCGCCCCCGTGAACCACAACCGGCTTCATCCCCACCGAGTGGATCAGGGCTACGTCGGCGGCAAAAGTCTCCAGCGTCCCGCTATCGCCGGAAAAGACGCTTCCCCCGTACTTGATGACCACGATCTTGCCGTTGAAGCGCTGAATGTAAGGAAGGGCCTCGATCAACACCGACGCGGATCCGGAGAACGAACTCACGAGGTTCCCCGGTTCTCTTCGAGGTAGCCGTGCCCAATGTCGCTGGTGAGCATGGTCGCAGTCCCCTCTCCCTGGTTAATCTCGATCAGCACCTCGATGTCATGCTCCTGCATCCGCTCGGCAAGGAGTTCCAAGGTGCCCGAGTCCAGCTCTCCTCGGGCCTCAAGGCCACCCCTGGCGACCTTGACGCCTTGGTACGAGATATCTACCGCCGCCGGGTCAATCGCGACGCCAGCAAGGCCCACCTCCCCAAGGACGCGGCCCCAGTAGGGATCGGCCCCGAGCAACGAGCACTTCACGAGTAGGGAGTTTGCCACCTTGCGCGCAATCGCATCAGCTTCCCCATCGCTGGGCGCACCGGTTACCACGATCTTTCCCACTTTGGAGCCACCCTCGGCGTCAGCCACGATCTGGTAGGCGAGCGAACCCGCGACTTCCCCAAGCGCCTCTTCGAAGCCGACCCCTGGAGGCCCGGCAATACCGGATGCGAGCAGAACCACCGTGTCGTTGGTGGAGGTGCACCCATCGATGGTAATCCGATTGAATGAGGTGGAGACCGCGGCGGCCAACACCGACGCCGCCTGCTCCGGATCGAGAAGAACATCGGTAGTGATCAGCGAGAGCATTGTGGCCATGTTGGGCGCGATCATCGCGGCACCTTTGGCCATGCCACCGATCCGCCATCCATCCCTCTCGCGTACGGCAAGCTTTGGATGGGTATCGGTGGTCATGATCGCGCGGGCTGCAAGGAGTCCCGCCTCCTCGGTGCTGGCGGCGGCGGCGCGAAGTGCCGCTCCTCCGGATAGGGCGGCATCCAACGGGAAGGGAATCCCAATCAAGCCGGTCGCCATCACCAGGTACTCTTCGGGAACTCCACCGAACTCCCTGGCGGCCATGGCCGCCATTGCCCGCGCGGCCTCCACTCCCACACCGCCGTTCAGTGCGTTGGCGTTTCCCGAGGAGGCGATCACTCCCCGGAGCCTGCCGCCCGTGGCCGCCAGATGTTCTCTGGAGACGGAGACCGGCGCGGCCGCACTAAGGCTCTGGGTAAAGACGGCGGCGCCACTTCCCACCGCCGATCCCCCGAACCCAGTAAAAGAGAGGTCTAGCCGTCCGCCCGACTTGATTCCCGAGGCCACGCCGGAGGCGACGAATCCCCGGGGAAAGACCACGCTCATGGCCACACCCCCAAAGTGGCAAGTCCATCGGTCTCGCCGTAGCCGGCCATCAAGTTCGCCACCTGCACCGCCTGCCCGGCCGCCCCCTTGGTCAGGTTGTCGATGACTCCCAGCGCTAGCAGCGTTCCGGTTCGCGCATCAAAAGCTGCGTGGATACGGACCCGGTTCGACCCGTATACTTCGCGGGATGATGGAGGACCATCCACGACCTCCACCATCGGGCTCTCTTGGTAGTAGCCACGAAGCCCATCACGAAGTTGGTAGTCGCCAAGCCCTGGCTGCGCCGGCAGGTAGCAGGTCGCCGAGAGACCGCGAGTCAAGGGGGCGAGATGAGGCGTAAAAAGCACCTCGCGCCCCAGGTTCTGTACCATCTCTCCGGTGTGCCGGTGTCCCAGCAGCGCGTAGGCTCCTACCGATTCATTTGCACTGACAAAGTGGGTCCGCTGCGTCGGGCTCTTACCCGCGCCGGAGACCCCGGAGATGCCGTCGACAAAGACTGGACCTTCTCTCACCAACCCGAGATCGATGAGCGGCCGCGCGGCAAGCGTCGCGGCAGTCACGTAGCACCCGGGTACCGCGACCAGCCGGGCATCAACAATTTGGCTTCGATTGAGCTCGACCATCCCGTAGACCGCCTCTCCAAGAAGCTGCGGGGCGCGATGCGTCTCGCCGTACCATCTCTCGTAGACCGCAGGGTCCCTGAAGCGGAAGTCGGCACCTAGGTCCACAACCTTGGCGCCCATCCCAAGAAGCAATGCCGCCAGCTCTTGGCTCCGCCCGTGGGGAAGGGCAAGAAACACGATCGCTCCCGGCGATGCGGAAGCTATCCTCTGCTGCAAGGCCTCGATACCGGCCACCGGAACCCCCCCGGCTCCGGGCACATCGGCGAGGGCTGCGCGCCCCTCGGAGGCAAAGGCGCCAGCAAGATCGAACCCGGGATGGCCGGAGATGATCCTGACCAGCTCCTGGCCGACGTAGCCGGTAGCACCCACTACATAGGTCTCCATGTTGCAAGTTTATATCGGCTGCTGCATAATCATGCTACCGCCCCCAACGGTTCAGGCCAAGGGTGCAAACATTATCGCTGGCGCACATTGAAACCGCGCCAGATGAACTGGTATGCTCGTAGCCGGCGAAGGGGGAGCGATGAATTTCATCCGGTCATACGAAGAGATGTGGCGGAACTTTCTCAACTTCCGCACGCGGACCTCCCGCGGTGACTATTGGCGGGCGGTCGCAGTCAACTTCGTCGTCTACTTGGTCCTTGCCTACGCCGCAGCTAACTCCAGCGCCACCACAATCTTCTACACGATCTACATCATCGCAGCTATCGTCCCCTCGATCGCCATGGGGGTTCGCCGTCTCCACGATCGGGACAACACCGCCCTGTGGATGCTTCTCGCGCTCATTCCGATCGTCGGAGGAATCGCGCTCTTAGTCATGATGCTGAGGTCTGGCAGCCCGGGCGAGAACCGCTACGGTCCGGCTCCCATCTCCGGTCCGGGGATGATCGGACGCTGACTTTTCAGAAAGTAGCGCCCTTCAAGGGTTGGGTTTAGGCCGCACAAGCGACGGCTGGGGCGAGCCCTCATTCCACCTCCGGCAGCTATCTTCCCGGCGGGAGAGTCCAAAGGCGTGCTAGTGTGGATATCGCAAGTCGCGGGAGCCCATTTGCGGGCTGAGAGGGTAGGAGTACCGACCGCTTGAACCTGATCCGGCTAACACCGGCGGAGGGAGAACTATGGGAGCTTCAGGCGCACGCTACCGCATCGAGGTCGTAGACACCAACGATCCGACGATCCAAGTTCCATTCCTTCTAGTAGAACTCGGCGACGGCTCCGAAATCCGGCTTCCAACTGTCGCACCAAAAAGCCCCGGGATCCTGCCGAGACCACGCGAGCCATGGGTGGGCGGTCGCGCAATCGGTCTCACCCAACAGCGGATGGCGAGAGACGGGATCGCCAGCCAGGAGATTCGCTTCACTGCCATCAGGGAGGGGCGAAGTGTCGAGCTTATCCTCGCCGAGCTCGCATCGGGCAGGGCGGTAATCCCGGCCAACCCGAGGCACCTGGAGCTTGAGCCGACCATCATCGGACGAGCGTTCCGGACCAAGGTAAACGCCAACATCGGGACCTCTTCCAACCGCCCGTCGATCGAGGCGGAGGTGCATAAGCTGCACACTGCTCTTGCTTTTGGTGCAGATACCGTCATGGACCTCTCCACCGGAGGCGATCTGGGAGAGATCCGCTCACAACTCATCCGCAACTGTCCGGTCCCGCTCGGAACGGTTCCGGTCTACGAGGCACTCGAACGAGCCAAGGGCCGTCCGGACAAGCTCTCCTGGGAGCTGATGCGCGATGTCATCGAAGAGCAGGCGGAACAGGGGGTCGATTACATGACCCTCCACGCCGGCCTGGTCCGCGATCTGATTCCCCTCGCCGCGGAGCGTACCACCGGGATCGTCTCCCGGGGAGGCTCGCTGATGGCGAGCTGGCAAGTGGCGAACGAGCGGGAGAACTTCCTCCACGAAAAGTTCGACGAGCTCCTCGAACTGGCTGGCAAGTACGACATAACGTTATCGCTGGGAGACGGTTTGCGGCCAGGTTCGATAGCCGACGCCAACGACCGAGCTCAGCTCGGGGAGCTTGCCGTCCTTGGCAAGCTGGCGGAAAGGGCGCATGCTGCCGGGACCCAGGTAATGATCGAGGGCCCCGGCCACGTTCCCATCCACAAGATCGCCGAGAACGCCAAGTTGGAGCAAACGCTCTGCTTCGACGCGCCCTTCTACACGCTCGGTCCGCTTACTGTAGACGTCTCGCCGGGTTACGACCACATCAGCTCGGCGATCGGCGCCGCGCTGATCGCTACCGCGGGTGCCTCGATGCTCTGCTACGTTACCCCAAGCGAACACCTTGGGCTTCCTGGACCCGACGAGGTGCGCCAAGGCTTGGTCGCCTATCGGATCGCAGCGCACGCCGCCGACCTTGCAAAGGGCATTCCCGGAGCACAGGAGTGGGACGACGCTCTATCCAAAGCGCGCTACGAGTTCCGCTGGGAAGACCAGTTCAACCTCTCCATCGACCCTGAAGAAGCGCTTAGGCTCCACGACCGAACCCTTCCGGCGCCGGCGGCAAAGGCCGCCCACTTCTGCTCGATGTGCGGACCCAACTACTGTGCGATGAGGATCTCCGAGGACGTGAAGATCGCTATCGGGAAAGGATGACAAGATCTCGGGGCGCGTGGTTTAGCCGGAGGGCACGGCCGCCGGAGAGGATGGCAATGTCCTCGATCCTGGCACCGTAACGGCCTTGCACGTATATCCCCGGTTCGATCGAGAAGGCCATCCCGTCGGCCAGTCGGCTATGCTCCCCGGGAGCCAGATACGGCTCCTCATGCTCCTCAAGCCCGATGCCGTGCCCCAGCCGATGGATAAAGCAATCGCCATATCCGGCGGCAGCGATCGGCTCGCGCGCAAGCGCATCCGCCTCGGACCCGGACATTCCCGCGCGAATGCCGCTGGCAGCCGCCTCCTGTGCGGTCTGCAAAGTCGAGTAAAGTTCAAAAAAACCGGCCGGCTCAGGATCCCCGACAGCAAAGGTGCGGGTGATGTCGGAGCAGTATCCGGGTTCACCACCCGCGGAGAACGTTCCACCAAAGTCGGTGACCAGAATGTCTCCGGCCCCGATGACCCGGTCGGAGGCCTCGTGGTGAGGGGATGCAGAGTTGGGCCCGGAGGCGACGATAGCAAAATTAACCTTGACGTGGCCCTCCTCCAGCAGCGCCGCCGCGATCGCCGCCGAAACTTCGCGCTCCGTCCGCCCGATGACCGGGATCTCGCCATCTCGCAGCCGTGCGGCCACCCGATCGGCAGCCTCCGCAGCCAAGGTCAGCAGGCGCACCTCGATCTCGTCCTTGATCGCCCTTACCTCCGCTGTCAACGTCTCCGCTGAGCTGAAGCGCACCGAAGGAGCGGCGGAAAACAACTGAAAAAGCCACCCCGCGCGGGTGCCCTCAGTTACCAGGACCGACCCCTCCCGGGGCAGCATTGATGCAACAAGGCGGAATGGATCCTCGCCATCGCGCCAACCCAGAACTTCAACACCCTCGAGGGGGCGGAATCTTGGCGCCTCGAGCTGAGGAATCACCAGGCGCGCCTCGCCGTCTCCGGTGACGACTGCGGCGGTAATTCGCTCCAGCGGCATCGCCTGATACCCGATCAACCAGGGCATCTCCGCGCCAACGGTGGCGATCACGGCAGAGTGTCCCCGCTCCCTGCACAGGGCCGCGATCCGGTCGATCCGTGCGCGGTATGCAACCTCGAAGCGCCTCCGGTCGAAGGCCGCAGCCGTCAACTAGAGATCCTGTCCGCCGCCTCGGAGCCGCGTTTGGCATGGTAAGAGGAGCGCGCCAGCGGCGAAGACTCCACGTAGCGGAAGCCCATAGAGAGCGCCGACGCTCTGATCTCGGCAAACTCCTCCGGACGGTAGTAACGGGCAACCGGTAGGTGTCTCCTGGTTGGGCGCAGGTACTGGCCGACGGTAAGGATCTCAACCCCCGCCTCGCGCAGATCCCGCATCGCGCCTTCAAGTTCCTCGCGGCTCTCCCCCATGCCGACGATAAGACCGGACTTGACCACCAAGCCGGCAGAGGCCGCCCTCGCAAGCAGGGCCAGCGTCCTAACGTAATTCGCCGACGGCCGGATCGCCCGGTGAAGACGGAGAACGGTCTCCAGATTGTGGTTGAGCACGTCCGGCCGGGCCGCAAATATCTGCTCCAGCGGTTCGACCATCCCTTTCAAATCCGGGATGAGCACCTCCACCTTGCACCCTTGGTTCCTCTCTTTGATCGCCCGGATCGTCTGTGCAAAGGCGCCGGCCCCGCCGTCAGGAAGGTCATCACGGGCGACGGCGGTAAGCACCGCGAAGTTCAACCCAAGACGATCCACCGCCTCCGCTACCCGCTCCGGCTCCCGCGGATCGAGAGGAAGCGGCTTGGAAGTGTCTACCAGGCAGAAAGCGCACGCCCGCGTGCAGCTCTCCCCGTTGATCATGAAGGTTGCGGTGCCGTCCTTCCAACACTCGTAGATGTTCGGGCAACCCGCCTCCTGGCAAACGGTGACCAGGTTCAACCCCTCGACCAAGCCGCCAATGCTGCGGTACTCCTCTCCCATTACCGCGGTCCGCCGTACCCACTCCGGCTTGCGAGCAGCAAAGGGAACCGCCTCTGCTGCGTTGAATCCCGCCTTGGCGAGACGTACTTCGAGCCGTGAACGCCCCGAGTCCACGCGGCGTGCGCTTTCGCCCCCCGCAGAAAGGTCGACGCCGGCCAAGTCGATACCGGAGAAGCCAAAGCTCTTCGCAAAGGCGGCAACCATTTTGGAGGCGACCTCGGCAACCGGCACCGAGACTCCCTCGAGAGCCATAGAAGTAACTGGCTTGTTTGCAATTCCGCAAGGAACAATGTGCGAGAACATGGCCATATCAGTGCTGACGTTCAAGGCGAAGCCGTGCATGGAACGACCCCGCGCCAGCTTCACCCCAATGGCCGCAATCTTGCGCTCGTTCCCACTCTCTCCGGTCCACACTCCGGGGTAACCCTCCAAGTGGAAAGCGGCTATGCCGTACTCCGCGAGCACCGAGACCACCACGCCTTCTATCCCGTGAACGTACGTCGGCGTCGCATCCGGAACTATCGGAACATCAATAATCGGGTAACCTACCAGCTGGCCCGGGCCGTGGTATGTGATATCTCCTCCACGATCGGTAGGGATTGCGCGAGCACCAACCGATTCCGGGCTCACCAACATGTGCGCGGGATCCGCCCTTACGCCCAAAGTGTAGATAGGGGGATGCTCGAGCAGCAGAAGGTAGCTGGATTCGCCGGTGTGAAGGCGATGCTGCAGCTCAAGGGCGTCCTCGTACTCCACCCTCCCCAACCAGCGGGCAACAAGAAGCTCCCTTCGAGCGCTCATAGCTCCTGAGCCCAGTTCCACTCCTCGATCACCTGCTTCTCCTTCGCCAAAAAGGCCGCCGCGTAGGCTCCGTCGATGGCGCGATGATCAAAGTTTACGGTCAGCAGTCCAACCGAGTGGATCGCAATTGACTCACCACCCAAGGCATCAATGACCACCACCGGCTTGCGCTTCACGCCATCGGTTGCGAGAATCGCCACCTGCGGCTGGTTGATGATCGCCCCGGTCATGAAGGTACCAAATGGGCCCGGGTTGGTGATGGTGAAGGTCCCTCCGGAGATGTCGTCGGCGCTCAGCTTCTTCGAGCGGGCACGGTAGGCAAGATCGTGGATTTCCCTGGCGATGCCGGAGAGGCGCTTGCCGTCGGCGTTATGAATCACCGGCGCGATCAACCCATCCAAGTTCAGATCGACCGCAATCGCCACATTGACGTCGCGGTGTACTACCAGCGACTCCCCCAAGACCGACGCGTTGATGTTCGGAAAAGCTTTGATCGCTTCTACAGTGGCCCGGACAACAAAGGGGAGATAGGTTAAACTGAACCCTTCGTCGGCCTTGAACTCCGCATTCCGTTGGCGCCGAACCCTCTCTACACCTTCGAAGTCGACTTCAATCGACATCAGCGTATGCGCAGACGTCGCCTTGGAGCGGGCCATATGCTCGGCGGTCCTCCTCCGGATGTTGCTGAAGGGCACGACGTAGTCGCGAGAACCCACGGCAGCATCGGGAAGCGACGTATACCGCGCGACGCCCGCCACCTCCGCGGGCAAAACGGGAGCTTGAGGAACCGGCGCAGGTGCAGGCGCAGGTGCAGGCGCAGGTGCAGGTGCAGGTGCAGGTGCAGGTGCAGGCGACGATGGAAGCGATGACACCCGGGCCTCGCGCCCTTCCCTCGCCAACTTGTCCAAATGATCAAGAACATCGGCACGGGTAATGCGACCTCCGACACCGGTTCCGACGATCTGCCTGGGATCGATGCCGTTCTCCACAATCAAACGCCGAACCACTGGGGAGAGAACCAGGTCGGCAAGTTCGCTCGCGGCGCCAGCCGGAGCCTGCGGAAACAGAGCCGGTGGTGGAGGAGTAGGAGCAGCCGCCGGTGGAGCCGGTGGTGGAGGAGTAGGAGCAGCCGCCGGTGGAGCCGGTGGTGGAGGAGTAGGAGCAGCCGCCGGTGGAGCCGGTGGTGGAGGAGT
>JAKARV010000053.1 GCA_021819205.1 Actinomycetes bacterium
GCTACGTCGGTTGCCACTTCGGTCACACCCCGGTCAATCGATTGGGGTGGTCCTTTGCCTCTGTCATCTGGTGAATCTCGGAAGAGGCGTGGGCCGATGCATGCTGCGCTTGCTCGTCCATTGCTACTTTGATGTTCGCTAATGCTCGTGAAATACCAGCCAACGGAAGCACGATCCGCTTCCCTCTGTTCGGGCCAATAATTGAAATGCATTGGCTTCTGGCGGGTGTCTCCCCTGGCAGTGTTATTACTTAGGTGGTATACAGGGCCTTGTCAGGCGAGAACGAACGCACCAGGTGCGCTCTCGGGTTCTTAACCTTGTTGAACGCGGCTATCAGATGCCGATGGAGAAAGCGGCAGACCTCGGCCGGACCGGCGTTGCTCACTTGGATCGTCACTCGCTCGGGCACCCCTCCTTGGAGCACCGCGCCAATGCTGGCGTGGTTCTTCAAGGGCGGGTAAACATGATAACGCTGCTTGCCCGAGAACCGCCGCCAAATTCTGGCTCAACTCCGAGGTGGCGGCGACCGACTCGATGTGACGGACCCATGTGTTCATTGCGCCGACGCTCACGTTTTTTGGATAGAGGTCACGAGCATTGGCGAATTCCCGGAAGCCTTGCTTGCTCGCCAGGTATCCCCACGTGGGCGTTGGGGCGAGAACATCGAGGAAGCGGTCCTTTGCCTGCATGTAACTATGTTCAAGTTGGCGGATCAAATCGCGTTTGTTCCGGTTGAGCGGGAGCGCAGCGAGCCTAACCGTGCGCTTCACGGCGACCTTCTGAGTGCGAGGATGCGCCACCGAGTTCAAGACGCCACCTGTTTAGCCGCCTTGGTGAGTGCCTCGATCACCTGGCGGTTCTTGTAACTGCGGAGCCGCACAACCGCGCGGAGGAGACCGCAGGATCTCGAGCACGTCATTGGCGAGGTCTTCTTTGAAAGCAGAGTTCTCCAAAGCGTTCACGATCGCGATTTCGGTCCCGAAGTGGTCGCAGAGGGACAGGACGAGTTTGGCGCCAGAGCGCAAGAGGCGATCTTTGTGGGCAACCACCAGCCGCTTGATCTCACCAAAGTAGATTTTCGCGATAAGCTGCTTCAACCCCTTCTTCTGGTAGTTGGGGACCGAACCGGCGTCTTCGATCACCTCGCAAGACCAGCCGTTCGCTGTCGGGAAGGTTTGCAGAAATGTCACCTGGCGAAAAAGATCGTCCTTTTGGCCAGTCGTAAAGACTCTGGCATAGAGTGCCGTCGTACGCTCTGATTGCGCTTCATGTAAGGCGAGGCGCCTCAGCTTCGCGAGATCGTAGCGCCGCCATCCCCTAACAGTGCGCTCGGAAGCCTCGATCCGGCCCTCAGCTTCCCGGCGCCTGAGCGCGTTCGAGCGCACCCCAAGCTCTCTCGCAGCGACACCGCTGGAGACAAGTACGTAGGGATTGTACAATTGTATGTCAGTGCCTTAGTAGCCATAGGCGAGCAGTTACGAGCCCAAGGTTTGCTTTGGCGTTGCAACCTGCGTATCTCGCAACTCTTCCGTCCCGACCCTTCGGATCTGCCAAACCGAAGCGATTCCGGCACCGTAACTTGGGTGGCCGAGCTTGCTGACCGAGAAGCAGTTCACCGCGGCTGGCCAGGCCGATTAGCGGTGGAAAGCGTTGAAACTTTAGGGTCAACAGAGTAGTCCTCTCCAAACCGGCGCCGTTTCGTCCAAGGCCTGCCGTTTTTGCGCCTGCTATCGTACGAAGGCGCAATCTTTCGTTATCGGGTTGCTTGGCTGGGCACCATCTGCGGCAAACCAGGCAACCAGTATCGGGCTAGCCGAGGAGCTGGAAGAGATCGGTGATCACCAGGTAAAGGACAAGGCCGATAACGGCGAGGTAGATCAGGGTCATCTGCCATCGCAGCCGGTGGCCTGCGAGCCAGAACCGGCGGATCCCCTTGATGTCGAAGTAAAGCGCAACCACGCCGACCGGGATCCCGATCTCCGGTCCGAGGCCGGCAACGGCACCGAGACCGAGCGCGGGAAGCAGGAACGGCAGGATCACATAGCTAAGAGTGCAGCGGAGGCCAGAGATGACCATCGCCAGCGAAAAAAGGTGTTCGGGATCAGACCGGGTCGCGCGCGGCGCCTGCCGGTCGGGGATCCTGAGCAACCAGCGCGCAACCACGTCTGCACGGCCGCCGGCCGGGTGTCCCACGTAGCAGCTGTCGACCTCGGGTTTAGCCATGTATCCAGTGTAACCGGGGGCCGACCCAAAGCTAAAGCACGCTCCCTTCAGACGGTTGCCAGGTGCTTGCCGCAAGCCTCGATTCCCCCGTAGCCGGGGATCGCCGATAGTTGGGTTCGCAGATCCATTCCGCCGGCGATTCGGAGCATCGCCCGCACTTCGCGGCTTTTCACCAACCCGGAAGGGACCGCGAGCACGAACTCCTCCTCCGCTAACGGGGTGAAGTCGAGTCCGAAGTCGATCGCAACCGGCTGGCTCGCCACACCCCACTCGCCGACGTTCCTGGCGATGCAGCTCGCCAAGAGCATGTGTGCCGAGATCGTGGAGTCCCATCCGGCGATCTCCTCGGGAGATCCTCCCTCCGCCTTTACTGCGGAGATCAGCAGGCGCCTAGCCTCGGCACCTGGTTGCCGGTTCACCAGCCGGGACTTGGAATCGAGCAGGCCGGCGAGCGGGATGCCCCGCAACTGCCTCGACACCACCAACCCCTCGCTCCAGGTCGCGAAGGAAAAGACCTCTACTGGCCCGGTGTCAATCTCGGCCAAGGTCTGGGCCAGCTCATTTTGGCCGCCGATGTGGAACCCCGCCACGTGTATTTGGCCCGCCGCCAGCAGCTCGAGCGCCTCCCGGCTGGAGCAGGACCACCAAGCAAGATCGACCGGAGGATCGAGCCGGTTTAGCGGGCCGGCCATCAGCGGTATAGCCGGATCGCAACCCGCGACTACCAGTGTCGGGCGGGCCGGCCGGAACGGGGTCGCCAACACCCCTTGGCTGCCACAGCTGTCGACCAGCGCTCCAGCGGTGCTGAAGCCGGCTACCATCGCGTTGTCGCCGTGGCGAGGAAGGGCTACCAGCTCCTCGCCTACCTGGGCAAGATCTACACGGGTAAGGCTTGCCACCGTGCGTACCAGCCCAGCGTCGACTTTAGCCCGGGAAACCGTGCCTTCGAAGAGCGCTTCCACGGTGGTGCCAAGCGCAGCCGCCAGACCCAGCGAGACCTTGAGCGAGGGCTCGAAGGCGCCGCGTTCGATCCCGGCCACTGCCTGGCGCGAAACCCCGACCAGGTCTGCAAGGTCTTGTTGGGAGAGGCCCGAAGCCAATCGGAAGCTGCGCAGACGGCTTGTCATCGGAGGATCTCGATCGCTCCATCGGGGGTCATGGCGACAGGGTTGCCGCCGAGGGTGAAGGGGTGCATGGAAGCGAGATATGCGATCGCCTGGCCGCTCGGAAGCGGCTCCGGGGCGTAGGCCACCAGAGCTCGATCTCCGTAGTTAAGCCGGTGTTCGAAGCGCCCACGCAGGAACCGTACGGCCTCTACGGCTACCGGCAGCTCCAACCCGCCACCCGGCCCGAAGTGGATTGCCTCCGGGTGGACCGCCACCATCAGTTGTTTTCCAGTCGCGATCTCGCGCCCCGGAAGAAAGTGCATCCCGAGAAGGGCGGCCACCTCTGCTGTTGCCGGGGCCGCATAAAGTTCGCCCACCGCCCCGATCTGGAGAAGCCGTCCGTCATGCAAGATTGCGAGGGTATCCACCATCCGTTCGAGCTCGGTGAGTTCGTGCGCCGCGATCAGACAAGGGATCTCGAGCTCCTTCACCACTTCGCTGACTGTAGTTGCCAACTCGGCTCGGAGTTCGGCATCGAGGCCTGTCAGGGGCTCGTCGAGCAGTAGCAGGTCTATCGGCGACGCCAGCGCGCGGACGAATGCGACCCTCTGTGCTTCGCCTCCTGACAGATCGGATGGCTTTCGTGCCCCGAGCCGTTCGAGATCGAACCGCTCGACCAGGTGGCGGGCACGGGCGCGATCGGACGTAGTTGCGTAGTGAATGTTCTCGTCGATGGTGAGGTGGGGGAATAGAGCTGCACGCTGGCGGACTAGTCCGATCCGGCGCCGATTGGGAGGGATTGGGCGCACGGTTGCTCCATCGCCGGTGAGTTGCTGGCCGTCTACGGCCACGACGCCGCGTGCCGGTTCGGACAACCCGGCAATGGTCTCGATAAGCGTGGTTTTGCCCGATCCCGAGGGGCCGAAGACGCCCAAGATCGAACCGTTGGGTACGGTGGCGGCAAAGGTGAGCTCGAAGTCTCCGCGGTTGCAGGTTAAGTCAATCTCGAGCACGCCGCGATACCTCGAACATGATCAGCGGAATCGGCAGGGCCACAAGGATGAGGGCGAGCGCGTATGGGAGTGCCGCTGGAAGGCCACTCTCGTTGAGAGATACCCAGATCTGGAGCGGGAGGCCGTACGGGTGGTAGGCAACGATGATCACGGCCCCGAATGCACCGACTGCCCGAGCCCAGGCCATGGCGAGGCTGGTAGCAATTCCTTTTCCCGCAAGTGGGAGCACTATTCGTCTGAAGCGCCTGGCCGCAGAGTCTCCGAGCATGGTTGCTTGCTCCTCGAGTGCCCTGTCTACAGAGGAGAAGGCGGCAGCGGCCCCTAGAACGTAGTACGGGCCCGCCTCGTATACCTCCGCGATCACCAAGGCGAAAAAGGTATTGGTGGCGGATAGGTGGATCTTGGAGAGCGCGGCTCCAATGGGGGTGAGCGGGCCGGCCATGAAGATCAATAGCAGCCCGATTACCAGCGGGGGCATCAGCAACATGGCCATAACTGCGAGCTCGGCAATGCGCGGGATGGCGCCTTTGCCGCGGGAAATCCGCCAGGCGATGGCGGTTCCGGCGATCGTGATCGCCAACAGTGCCAGCGCAGCCGATCCGAGGGAGATCAACACCGGAGCTGCGGCGCCGGCCTGTGAAAAGGCGGCGATCAAGGCGGATGGCGATGTCTTTGCTGCCAGCGTGATCAGTGGCCCGATGATGATCGCGAAGGTGACTGCGAGCCAGAGTAACCCAAAGAGCGAGCCAACGTTTACGGGGAGGTTGCGACGGCTAGCGTAGGCGGTCAATTGTTCTCCGAACCCATGATGGCACACTGTTGCCCAAGACCGCCGGTTTCAACAGAGCGTAACCCGCGCTGGCGAAGGCGCGCCTGCCCGCAGGGGAGAGGACGTACTCGATGTACGCGGTGGCCGCAGGAGAGCTTTTGCCGACTTCCGTAATATCGACGGTGAGGGGGGCGCCGTGAACGACCGCGCCGTTCGGCAGGGTAAGTGATGCTTTTGCGTAATCGGCTGCAAGGGCCGGAGAGCCAAAGTTGATTGCGGCGGGAAGCTGGATGTACGGGAGTTTGAGCTGGATTGCCTGCGGCAGGAAGGCGCTTGCCGCGTCGAGCTGGCCTGCCTCCAGCCGCGCATCGAGCGCGGTCTCCTGGAAGACCTGGCTCGAGTTGGCGGGAGTTCCGAGGATTCGAGAGCTGGCCGAGTTGCCGAGATGATAGCGGAGCCCAGCAAGTTCGATCATCTCCCAGAACGCTTGGCCTTGCGGATCGGTTGCGGGGTTGGTCCTACCTAGCAGGAAGCCTGGCGACGCGAGCAGCGCGAACAGGTGCGCCAGTGGCACCCTGCCACTGGCGATCGCCTTAAGCTCCGGTGCAAAGGTGCTGTTGGGGTTGTACGCGACCACTATCGGGGACGCGGCAAAGCTGACGTACCAGCTGGCTTTCTTGGGGCCGAGAAGCCGGATGGGAGCGGCGCCGACGCTCTCGAAGACGTTGGGGGATATTTCACCGCTCTTGATCTCTTGCGCGAGCCCTAGGGAGCCGCCGGCCCGGCCTTGGTATGCGTAGCCGGTGGCTCGCGTGTACGCTGGTCCGACATTTTTTTCGTTCAGGAGCTGCAGCGAGCCTGCGTAAGCAACCTGGGCAACTCCTGAGTGGTGGACACCGTTTCCCGTTGCTGCGGAGCTACAACCGGCGAGCAGGAGCGGAAGGGTAGCGATCAAGAGGAGTCTCTTCATAGCAATCAATACTAGCGTTTTGCTAGCAGCACTAGCAGCACTAGCAGCACTAGCAGCACTAGCAGCACTAGATCGTGTGCGCCTAGAATAGGCGGCAATGAATTCACCATGGCTTAGGCCGGAGTTAAGCAGCTTGGGCACCACGATCTTTGCGGAGATGTCTAGCCTGGCGGTGGAGCGTGGGGCGATCAACCTTGGGCAGGGCTTTCCCGATCTTGACGGCCCCGAAGAGATCAAAAAGGTTGCGATAGACGCCATTAACTCCGGCCACAACCAGTACCCACCCGGGATTGGCATTCCCGAACTCAGGCGGGCCGTCGCCAGCCACCAGCTGCGTCGTTACCAGATGGAGTGGGATCCGGCAACCGAAGTCCTGGTTACCGCGGGCGCCACTGAAGCCATTGCAGCCGCCATTCTCGCCTTGGTTTCGCCAGGAGAGGAGGTGCTTCTGGTCGAGCCGTTTTATGACGCCTACTATGCGGCTACCCTCATCGCCGGGGGGTCTCCTCGTGCCGTCCGTCTCCGTGGGCGAGACTTCTCTCTCGACCCCGACGAGCTGAGAGCTCGAATATCGGGGAAGTGCAAGGTGTTGGTGCTGAACAATCCCCTCAATCCGGCTGGCAAGGTGTTTACTCGGGAGGAACTCCTGGTGGTGGCCGCGGTGGCTGAAGAGTTCAACTTGGTCGTAGTGGCCGATGAAGTCTATGAGCACTTGGTCTTCGAAGGGAGTCATCAGCACTTTGCTTCCCTTCCGGGGATGCGTGAGCGGACGCTATCGATCTCCTCGATGGCAAAAACCTTTTCCCTTACCGGCTGGAAGGTCGGCTGGGTTACCGGGCCGGCGAACCTGGTATCGGCGGTCCGGACCACCAAACAGTTCCTTACCTACGTGAATGGCGCTCCGTTACAGCCTGCGGCGGCCTTTGCACTCGACAACGTCGAGCGCCTGGTTCCGCAGGTCTTGGGGCCGCTGCGGGAGCAGCGCAACCTTTTGATAAAGGGACTGTCCGAGCTTGGTTTTGAGCTGCATCCCAGTAACGCCACTTACTTTGTTATCAGCGACCTTGGTCCCGCAAAGGCGGAGGACTCCCGCGCTTTCTGCCTTGACCTAATCGAGCGGGTTGGCGTCGCGGCTATCCCCACATGCGCCTTTTACATGGGCTCCGATCCCCCGATCGAAGTAAGGTGGACCTTCTCAAAGCAGCGGGCAACGCTTGCCGAGGCGTTGGAACGCCTCGGCGCGGTCACGGAATGGTGATTAGCGCGACCACCGATGGGCCATGCCCACCGTGGTCGGCGATATCCTCCACGCGCTCCAACCGGACGATCGGGTAGGTGGAAAAAGAGCTGGCAACCTCCGCTTCGGTCAGCAAGCGCTCCTGGTCGGGTGGTCCGCTGTGGCCGAAAGCATCGATATGGTGTCCGATCAAAAAAAGGTGCCCTCCTGGGTTGACGAGTTTGGGCAACTCCGCATACAGCTGCCGGCGGATCTCTGCTGGCGGGTGAATATTAGCCAGGATGACGAGGTCGAAGGTACGCCGGGAGCCGACGAACTCAAAGAGGTCCGCCTCCTCGACCTCGATCTCGACCCCACGCTCAGCGGCAGCTCTCGAAAGCCGAGCAAGCGCCACGGACGAGAAGTCGACGGCGGTTACCTTCCACCCGGCTTCAGCGAGCCACAGCGCGTTTCTTCCCTCGCCGCAGCCCAGGTCTAGCGCGCTCCCCGGGGGCAGTGGGGTGACCGTACTCACCAGCTGCGGGTCCGGATCCTGTATCCAAAGCCGGTCCATCCCGGCATACCTCTCGTTCCACTGATCAGATTCGCTGCTCATTTCTCAGACACTAGCCGATAGCAGGATCCGTCGGCGAACACTTTCAGTCGCGTCGCTTATGTGCGGCTCCTGTTGGTGGGCGCTAGCAGACCAAGCCAGCCGGGTCCTGCCCGTCACGCCGGCGTCGCTTGTGGCGATACATGATGGCGTCTGCCTGCTTTAAGGCCTCCTCAAGGCCCAGCTCGGTGCTATCGCTGAACCCCACCGACACCGAGGAGAAGACCCTGTGGACCCGCTCTATCAATGATGCCCCATCCTGGAGGCCAAGATGCAGGCCGCAGAACTCGTCGCCGCCAATGCGAAAAAGGGCGTCCCCTTCGCGGAGAACGCTTCGGAGTACGTTGGCAAAGTCGATCAGCATCGCATCCCCGTGGCTATGACCGGCTTGATCGTTGATCTGCTTCAAGTTGTCAAGGTCCCATAGCGAGATGAAGAGAGACGCCGACTCGCGTTTGGCAACGTTGAAGTATCGGGAGTACTCGCGCTCAAGGGCGCGGCGATTCCCCAATCCGGTTAACGGATCGGTTAGCGCATGCTTGGTGAGCTGGTCTCGCGAAATGGCAAGTTCGACAATGACCGAGCGTACGGCGGTTCCGGCGGCAGCTCCGAGAACGATTGCGATCAGGATCGGCACATTGGAGATGAAGTCGGAGGCGAATACCGCAACCGCGACGGCAAGGGCGGCTATCACCAACCGCCAACCGCCATACATTCCCAGCGAGTAGATCCCAACCGTGGCAAAGATGGCGAGTGCTGGTCGCCAAGTAGCCGATGGGAGGACGGTGATGACTGCCGATCCCGGAAGGACGAGCTGAATCAGCGCGGTAATGTACGCTCCAAAGAGATGAATCAACACGGTCAGCTTAGGAAAGCGGTGCCGGAGTGGATAGAGGATGACCAGCAGCCCGCCGAATAGCGCCGTGCTCGACCTGAGCGCCCATCCCCCGAAGTAGAGTGCCGGGAGCATGGTCGGAACCAGCACAAACGCGACCCTCCAATAGACCCGGAACACGTGGTTCCAGGTCGTGTTCGTCTCGTCAGCCTCCATGGCCGTTCCCCTTCTGGCGCGCAATAATGAGAATACTTTCACAAACCTGCCGTTAAACGGGGTTGGTTGAAAAATTATCGGCATTGCCACAGCAGATATCCAGGATTGTTCTGGAGATAGGGCGCCCAAAAAACCGGGGAGCGAATTGATTTTGCTCAGCGTCCCTGTGGGTACCGCTCCTCAACGCTTGGCGGAACTGAACCCCGCCTTGTGGGTGGCTCGGAGCGGCCTTGGGCAGATCTCGCCGAAAACATTCGCTCACCCATTTGGGCCTTTCTGGCGTTTGCGCGATTGCCCTCTTGCCTTACCGGCACCGGCGTTCTTCATTCGCCGGCCAGACAGGGCCACTGGTTGCAGCCGTAAACGACGCGATTGGAGTTTGAACGGCAGCATCGGGGGGTACGAGGATGGCCCGCTAATTTACCCGGGCCGCAGGCACCGGGGGCGTACC
>JAKARV010000054.1 GCA_021819205.1 Actinomycetes bacterium
TGGAATTTCCCCAGGGTCGATCACCGAAATTCCCCACCCCTTGAGAGCTCCGGCATACCCTCGGCGCGCCAGAAGTTGAAGTAAGCTCCTCAAGCCCACCGTTGTCCAGGATTAGAGCAATTTCGCGCGCTGCGGCGGGATCATTAATTACTCTTCCTGCCGCTACGGCCAGTCGGAACCTTCCAGGAAGCAGCGGTTGCAAAAGTTCCCAGCACAACCGCCGACCCTGTGGTCCGCCTAGCAGTGTTCCGGGTCCGATCCAGGCAGCCACCATCGCCATATGGTATCCCTGCCCCCTGAAAAACGGGGCGAGGGATGTCACTGCGAGCCGAGATTAGCAACACTATCGAGTGGGTGCTGAAGCCTTGAAATCGTTTGGAGGTGTTTTGCCGGTCGGGCAATTTGCCCCGGGGTGGTGCGGGCGGCTTGAGGGGCGCGGAGGTACTTCACCCGAGGAGTGCGCCTGCTTTCGTGCCGCGTGGTTCAAGCGCCGCGGAGATCGGTTCCAAGCGCTCGCCGGAGTGCTTCGATGAGAAGGTGCGTAGCCGGGCCGCAGAATTTTCGCGGGCAATAGCTCCCACTCCAGGCTGAAGAAGACTCAGTGGCTCTGGATGTACTCTTCGTAGGCCGCGCCATCCAGCGAATGGGTGATCTGGTTGGCGTACCTCTTGACGTTCTCCCCGATGGTCTCCACCTTCCACGCGGGAAGGTCTCCCTTGATGCAAGTGACGCTTAGCGCTCCCACGCACCTGCGCGCGTGGTCGAAGAAGGGCGCGCTGGCGCAGAAGATCCCCTCTGCATCCTCCTCGTCGTCGATGGCAAAACCGCGCTGGCGCACTAGGGAGAGGTTGTCGGTGAGGGCATCGATGTCGGTGATGGTGTGCGAGGTTCGCGCGGCCATCCCGGTCTCGGCGCAGATCTCCTTGACGCGCTCTTCGGCGAGGGTAGCAAGGATAGCCTTGCCCGCTGCGGAGGCGTAAGGCACCTCCCGTTGGCCGAGGGGCGTGTAAAAACGGACGCTTCCGGGGCCGTCGACACGATCGATGAATACCGGGTAGCCCCCGTCGTTCAAGGCTACACGAGCGGTCATCTGGGTCTCGTTGGCGAGCGCTATCAGTGCCGGTCGGCACATCTCTCCCAACGGTGTGCGCTGGTTTGCGAGATCGCCCAGCCGGACCAGGTTGGTACCGAGGCAGTATCTCGGGCCTGGCCGTGCGTCTGAAAGATAGCCGGCGCTCACCAGGGTCTTGGCTATCGCCAGCGTGGTACTTTTGGAGGCGCCGAGCGAAGCGGCTAGCTCGCTCAGGTTGAGCCCTTCCAACGGACCGTCAGCAACTATGGAGATCAGTTTCAACGCGCGCGCCACGCTCTTGACCGTGTAGCGATCGGTGGTCTGAGGCTCTTGCCGGTCCATGTCCCTCTCTTTACGTGTTCGGTAATACCGAATTACTGTTTCAAGCTTATCGCTTTTTTCGAGGATTGTTGACCGCGGTGCCACTTCTGATGTATGATAACGCAGAACAGTATTCGGTAATGCCGAACAAGACGTACCGGGTTAGGCGAGTTAACCATATCAGAGGCGTTGTTGGGGCCTACTGGTCCTCAACGGTGGCCGAAAAGCCGGCTTGGTGCGGTATCGGGTGGTAGTGGTTGAGATGAAGGGGGAAGTCATAATGGCCAGAATTCGTGGGGGTAAGAAGGGGTTGAAGCGCCGGGGGCTGCTCGCGGCGGGAGGAGTCGCTCTCGCGGGGTTGTTGGCGGCGTGCGGGAGCACGGCGTCGGCATCGGCGGCACCGGCCAAGGTTAATCTGGTGCTTTGGCAAAATCTTGGAAACGGCACCCAGGCACAGATGGTTCCGGTTCTGATCAAGGCGTTCGAGAAGACTCATCCGAACATCACGATCACCAACGTCCAGCAGCCGAGGGCTAACTACTTTGCGCTGCTGCAGACCGCGGCGGTCTCGAAGTCAGGGCCGGACATGGTGAACATGTGGACCGGGCTCTTCACAATGCAGTACAAGTCATACCTGGAGCCGCTGAGCAAGTACGTCCCCGCTTCTGACCTCGCCAGAGTGGGCGGCTTGGAGTGGTCGAACACGGGGTTTGCGGCCACCTCCAACCCTTACGTGATCCCGCTGCAGCAGCAGTTCTACATCGGCTTCTACAACAAGGCGCTTTTCCAGAAAGCCGGTATCACCTCGCCGCCTACCGATTGGAGCCAGCTTTTTGCGGACTGCAAGCTGCTGACTTCGGCGGGAACCACCTGTATCGAGGAGGGAACCCAGAACCTTAGCGGCGAGTTTTATCCCTGGTACAACTTGAGCTACCTTATGGCTGGCGTCTACTCCCCGCAACAGTGGGAGGGGCTGTACAACGGCTCGATCAAGTGGACCAATCCGGTGGTGGAGGGCCAGCTTGCCGAGTGGCACAAACTCTACGCGGATGGGTACATCAACAGCAACGCGCTCACGGCAACCAACGTGCAGAGCAACTTCCTGAACGGGAAGGCCGCGATGATCATAAAGGGTAACTGGGATACGCAGCAGTTCTACGCGACGCTCGGCAAGAACGTTGGGGTCTTTGTGCCGCCGTACTCGACAACGCCGATGCACAAGGTGGTGGAGTTTGCCGGCAATGGCCTGGCGATCACCAGCTACTCCCCGCACAAGGCTGCGGCGGCCGAGTTCCTGCAGTTCCTAACGACTCCGCAGGCCGGAAAGATCGTTGCCCAAGCGGGCTTGATCCCCGACGTAAACGGCGTCCCCTCGACGAACCCGCTCGCCACCTCGATGGTGAACTTGGTGACCCAGCAGCACTACCAGGTGTATCCGATGCTCGACAATGTGACCGCCCCTGGGGTAGTCACCGCCGGCAGCACGGTCTTCCCGGACATGCTGGTTGGCGGGGTCAGCGTGCAGAGCGCGGCCACCAGCGTCGAGCAGGCGTGGAGCCAGCTGCCGGCATCGGAGCGGAGTTCGAGCTGGTCCGGCTACAGCGTTCCATAACCCAACCATGATCGGTGCTTGGGGGTCCCTAAGCCCCCAAGCACCACGGCGAGAGGAGAGTATTGGTGTACCGGAGGCTGGGGCAAGGTGAGTTCCGCTAGCGCAGTGATAGTCGCAGAGACGGTTGCAGAGGTGCGGAGCCGGCGGCTGTCGTTGGATCGCGACCGCTCTCGCACCGGGGTAATGCTGGTGATCCCGGCGGTCGCTACGGTAACCGCCTTTCTTTTCATCCCCATCGGCGAAGCGATCTACTACTCGATGACCAACTGGAACGGGATAACCTCGCAGTGGATCGGTCCGAGCGCCTACCTCGCGATGTTCAAAAACCCGCTCTTCTGGCGGGTGCTCGAGAACAACGCCATCTTGCTCCTTGCGGTGCCGGTGACCCTGGTATGCGGGGTGACGCTGGCCGCGCTGCTCAACGAGAGGGTTCGGGGCTGGCGGATCTTCCGCGCGGCGATCATCATCCCCACGGCGGTATCGTGGGTCGTTCTCGGCATCGTCGGCATCCAGGCGTTTGCCCAGAACGGGATGCTCAACTCGATGCTCGGAAGCGTTGGGCTAAAGTTTTTAGAACACAACTGGCTTGGCAGCCCGCTCAGCGCCCTGATAGCGGTGGCTATCACCTTCGTCTACTCCCTTGTGGGGGTCAATACGCTGATCTTCGTGACCGGAATGGCCACCATCGACCCCAGCGTCTACGAGGCAGCCAAGCTGGACGGTGCGAGCTGGTGGCAGGGTTTTACCCGGATCACCATCCCGCTCCTGCGGCGCTACTTCATGTTCACCTTCGTGATCACCGCGATCAGCGCGTTCTCGGCGCTGTTCAGCTTGATCTTCACCATGACCAGCGGGGGCCCGAACTACGGTACCACCACGATCGAGTTTTTCATCTACGATCAGGCCTTTGCAACCGGCGCTTTTGGTACCGGGGCGCTTCTCGGCGTCGTCTTGCTGGTGATTCTCGCCAGCGTGAGCCTGCTTCAGCTCCGGCTGATGAATAGGGGGGAGTAGATGTCCAGGCTTTCGAGGCGTACGATCGCCTCCAGTCGAGCAGGGGGGTGCGGGCCGTGGCGTCACCGGTGATTCGTTCGGAAGATGAAAGAACCGAACCGCTGCTCGAACCGCTAACGGGTGCGAAAAAGAGGATCCGGATAGCGCCCGGGCGTGCGGTGATCTTCGCGGTCCTCGCCGTGGTCTCGGTGATCATCATGTACCCCTTCTACTTCATGGCCGTCACCTCGATGCGCTCCGAAGCCCAATATCAGCTGGGACGGGGCTTCTCCCTCTCCAGTTGGACCCAGCTCTTTGCCAGCGTCCCGGTTGCCCGGGAGATGATGAACTCGCTGCTCGTATGCACCGTGGCTATAGCGATCATCCTGACGCTCTCGACTACCGCCGGCTTTGCGTTGGCAAAGGCGCACTTCCGCGGGCACGGGCTCGTGCTCTTGGGGCTGGTTGGCGGGATGATGATCCCGGTGCAATCGATAATCATCCCGGAGTACGTCAACTTCGTGGGCCTGCACCTGATCAACAGCTACCTCGGCGCAATCTTGGTCTACGTCGCCGTAGGGACTCCATTCGCCACCTTTTTGATGACAACCTACTTTCGTGGCGTGCCCGAGGAACTGGTCGATGCCGGCCGGTGCGATGGGCTTGGCTATGCGGGAGTGTTCCGGAGGATCGCGCTCCCGATCGCCAAGCCGGCACTGGCGACCGTAATCGTACTCCAGTTCATTCCGATCTGGAACGACCTGCTGGTTGGGCTGCTGTTCCTGCAGGAGCCGACTGTGCGGACTTTTACCGTTGGCCTTGGCGTGCTCGCCTCCTCCAGGGTGGTCAGCATCCCGGGACTGATGGCGGGTTCTCTGTTGAGCACCATCCCGGCGGCTGCCGTCTACGTGATCTTCCAGCGCTTCCTGGTTAGCGGGTTGACGCTTGGAGCTTCGCGGTGAGCGGTTGCTGTGGGCGGCTGCGAAAGTCTATTGGAATGAGGAAATAAGGAGGGAGATGGCGATCTACTTGCGCGCCGAAGAAGGGGCGTATGCGGAACGGGTTCTGGTGGCCGGTGATCCGGGGAGGATTGCCAAGCTGGGCAAGAGCTTGGAGCGGCCGGAGCTGGTTACCGAGAATCGGGGGCTCGTGGGGTATACCGGTTACCACAAGGGCGTGAAGGTCAGCGTGCAGACCAGCGGAATGGGCTGTCCCAGCATGACCATGGTCGGGAGCGAACTGCTCGACTACGGCGTGCGCCGGATCATCCGGATCGGAACTTGCAGCGCCTTTGGGGCGGGGGTTTTGAACGGTGATTTCATAGTCGAGACCGCGGCCGCGGCTGGGGACGGCACCACCCGCAGCATTGTCGGTCCCTCGCCGTACGCCTGCGTGCCCGACTTCCAGCTCACTGCGACGCTCGCGAGGTTGGCGGCCGAGCGCGGTTTTCGCCACCACTTGGGACCGGTGGTGACCGTCGATGTCGAGCCCCATCTCGACGCCCGTTCCACTCTGGCCTGGCGTGAACAGGGCTTGCTCGCCGTCGAGATGGAGTCGGCGGTACTCTTCTTGCTGGCGATGCGGGCGCAGGCCCGCGGGGTTGGGAAGGTGGAAGCAGCGTCGATCCTCACAGTCTCTGATGGGCTCGAGGGGCATCCGGACGGCCTTCAGCGTTACATGAGCGATGAGGAGCTGGAGGCTGCTACAGCCAGGATGCACGAGGTCGCTCTCGATGCGCTGGTCTCCTGAGCCAGCTTTCCGGCAGAGGGGACATAGATGACGACGGTCAGGCTGGAGAACATAAGGAAGGTCTACTCCAACGGTTTTGAGGCGGTTCACAACCTCGATCTGGTGATCAACGAGGGAGAGTTCGTGGTGCTGGTGGGCCCGTCAGGTTGCGGGAAGACTACGGTGCTTCGGATGGTGGCCGGCCTGGAGGAGATTAGCTCGGGGAAACTGATCTTTGGGGACCGGTTGATGAACAGTATCGCTCCTCGCGACCGGGACATTGCCATGGTCTTCCAGAACTACGCGCTCTACCCGCACATGACCGTAGAGGAGAACATCGGATTCGCCCTCAAGCTGCGGAAGGTACCGAAGGAAGAGACGAGAAATCGGGTTCGCGAAGCGGCTTCGATCCTGGCGCTTGACGCCTGGCTCGAGCGCAAACCGAGCCAGCTCTCCGGCGGCCAACGGCAGCGCGTCGCCATGGGAAGGGCGATGGTTCGGGAGCCGTCCGTCTTTCTGATGGACGAACCTCTCTCCAACCTCGACGCCAAGCTCAGGGTGCAGATGCGGGCGGAGGTCTCCCGGATCCAACGGCGGCTGGGCGTCGCGACGCTTTACGTAACCCATGACCAGACGGAAGCCATGACCATGGGCGATCGGGTAGCCGTGCTCGAGGGCGGCCGGCTGCAGCAGTGCGACGTGCCCCAAGCTTTATACGACCGCCCTGCCAACTCCTTCGTCGCCGCGTTCATCGGCTCCCCGTCGATGAATCTTTACGAAGCACAGATGAGCGAGGACGGATTGAGCTTGAAGCTGGGTTCGCAGCGAGTCACGCTTCCTGGCGTGGTCTTCGAGCGGCACCCCGCGCTCGTTGGCTTCCGGGGCCGGCCTGTCATCGTCGGGATCAGGCCGGAACATCTTCACATTCCCCGCGCCGAGGGAGAGCCCTTCTTTGCGGGAGATATCGACCTGATCGAGGCGCTCGGCTCTGAGCTGCTGGTGCACTTCTCGATCGATGCGAAAAGTGTCCACGCCGGAAAGGTCGAGGAGGAACCCGACGCCCTCGCCATGGTGTCGGGAGAGGGTATAGCCCGGACCGGGCCGAAGGTGAAGATTGCAACGGGTTCCCGAGTCGAGATCGGGGTAGATGCCGAGGAACTCCAGTTCTTCGACCCGGATGGCGGGGCATCGATATGGGCCTGAACACGTCGCCAGAGCAGCCTGCGCTTTTGCGGGCGTTGGTACGAGGATCGATTATGGAAGGAAGGTGGCAACGATGAGTGGAGCAGATGTCCTCGCGGAGTGGAAGGTGATGCCGGAGGCGGCGCCGTTGGCGAGCAAGGCCAGGTTTCCGGATGGTGCACACTTCCGGATCGAGATTCCGAGCGTGGAGGGTCCTGCGGTGTTGCGCGCGGT
This sequence comes from Actinomycetes bacterium, assembly GCA_021819205.1. Taxonomy (GTDB): domain Bacteria; phylum Actinomycetota; class Acidimicrobiia; order Acidimicrobiales; family Acidimicrobiaceae; genus JAKARV01. Next base: position 7,143 of record JAKARV010000054.1, read on the forward strand.
GCTAGACGCCGCGGCAGGCTCTGGAGTGGTCGTGAACCGGGTCTCCCAGGGCAGCGGCGCGATGATGCTGAGTGGCGCCGAGCTGTCGGAGATGGCTCGAATCGGCGCCGATGCCGGGTTGGAGATTTCACTTTTTGTCGGGCCGCGGGAGGAGTGGGATATCGGCAACCTCTCCCGTTCTGCCGACGGTCCGGCTTTTGCGGGTAGGCTCCGGGGGACGAGGCAGCTCCGCTACGCCATCGATGACGTGCTCCGGGGGATCGACCACGGGATTCGCGGCTTCTTGATTGCCGATACCGGGCTCCTCGAGGTGGTGGCGTCGATGCAGCAGAAGAAGGAGATTCCCGCCTCGGTGGTGTGGAAGATCTCCGCGGTTATGGCTCCCTCAAATCCCCTTACCTTTGCCCAGCTCGAGCGGCTAGGTGGTACCACGGTCAACGTTCCCTCGGACATGACCCTGGGCCAGCTTGCCGAGATGCGATCGGTGAGTTCGATGCCGATCGATCTGTATGTGGAGGCACCCGACGCCATGGGCGGGGTGGTGCGCGGGCAAGAGACCGGGGACCTGGTTGCCGTGGCCGCACCGATGTACGCCAAGTTCGGCCTCCGGAACTCGAAGCCGCTCTATCCCAGCGGCTTGCACCTAGTGGACGAGGCGATCGCGATTGCCAGGGAGAAGGTGCACCGTGCCAAGGTTGCGCTCGAGTGGGTCGAGGCTGGCGGCTTTGATCTGGTCCAGTCGAAGCCTCATGCCGAAGGGTTGGGAATCCCGGAGCCCTAAGGCGAAGTCCGCCCGGTCAGCCGGCGTCCCGACTTGCAGGGGCGCCCGGCGGCAATTGGCATAGGGTAACTTCGCATTGGCGTAGGAGTTGCCTGCTGCTCTTGCGGGGGTTCAGCCCTGCGCTGATTCGAGCGTCCAGCTAACCCCGGCATGGGTGGTATGGGCGAGCGGTCCAAGCTGAAGCGATGTGGACTGCAGCCATCCCACGTTGGGGCCGACGAACACCGCAACGAAGCCGGTGTGGAGTGCCGGGGGGATCGGCATCCGGGTGATCGATCGCCTTGATCGAACGACCGTTACGAGAAACGAGTAAGAAGGGGTCGCATAGGGGCTCAAGGTCGCGATAACCAGCTTTGGTGTTGCATAATCGATCGCTTCGATATTGTTGGCGCCGACGCTGATGTCGATCCAACTTCGGCCCTGGTCGTCGCTGAAGGCCAGATAGTCTTGCCAGGCGGTAGTTCCGGCGTGCTTGCGATCGCCAAGCCGGGAAGTTGATGCGACCCAGAGGCTTGTCGTAGAGAGCGGAGCAAGCGCGAGGGGATGAAAGCTGAGTCTCATGGATGATAGCGGTGCGTGCGGCGAGAGCGAGGAGAGGGTTACCATTACCGAGCCTGTTGCCGACGTGCGCGCGATGGCGAACCCTGCGGCTCCCGTCGAGATCTGGAAGGGACCAGAGGTGACTCCCGCGCTCGCTATGGCGGTTGCGGTGTTTGACTGGGCGAGCCTTTCAACCGTTGTGGCACCGCTTGGTTCGTTCCGCTCGATTAACAGGGAGCCCCAAGCTGTCGAACCAACCTTGGCCAGTTGCTGACCTTTAGGGGTGACGACACCAAGTTGGTGTTTTGCCCGCAAGATCTCCGACACCGCCAACTTCGGATATGCCCGATACCAGCCGAGCGAGGGAGTAAAGACATAGACACTCTCGCTGGACACCGCCACAACCGCACCATTGCCCAGCAGCCGGAGGTTTTCGAAAGCGACATGATCCGTCGCCAACCAAGCCGGTTGATCACGAAGAAAAGCCGGTGAGGGCCCCGAGACGAGGAGGGGGAGCGGTGTGGCGCTGTTCCCTGGGGTTGGCGACGGCGCTATCACCAGGCTGTGGCCGAGAACGGTAAAGGCGGTGGCTTGGCCGGGTTCCTCGACTGCGGAGCTGATGACTACGTGAGGGATTCCCGACACAAAAGCCCGACTCCATTGGCTTTGAGTGGAGTATGCGCTCTGGCCCGCTGCGTTGGCAAGCATGAGATAGGAGGGGTTGCCGCTGAAGGCAAAATTGGCCTGGCTACCGTAGAGTGCCGACATCGGCTGGGTTGCGTGCCAGTGAACTCCACCGTTGCTGGTCTCTTCGATCGCCACCTCCT
>JAKARV010000055.1 GCA_021819205.1 Actinomycetes bacterium
CCCTGGAAAGGGAGTGGTGGAGGTGAATCGGCAACCACCAACGTGGCCACGAGCAAGGAAGCCGCGTCAAAACACGCCCTCTGGCCAGACGCAAAGACCGCCCCTTTGCCGCCTTCAGCTCGGATCTCTGGAGTCAGATAAGCGCTCGCAGCTCATCCAGCTGGGCTCGCAAGCGCTTTGGAAGCCGATCTCCCAGGCCGGAGTAGTACTCCTCCACATCCTCAACCTCGGTAACGAGTCCGGCCCCGTCGATCTCTACCAGCGGCGCAAACTCCTCCGGCGAGAGCGGCGTACCAGCCAGATCGATCTCGCTGGCGTCAGGGACGATGCCAAGCGGCGTCTCTCGGCCGCGAACCCGCCCCTCCAACCGGTCGATGATCCAAGAGATGACCCTGACGTTGTCGCCGTAACCCGGCCAAATGTATCTATGATCTGCGTTCCTCCGGAACCAATTTACCAAGTAGATACGGGGCAGCCCGTTCACAGACTTTCCGCCAAAATCGAGCCAGTGCTGGAAGTAGTCGCCGATGTTGTATCCGCAGAACGGAAGCATTGCAAAGGGATCCCTTCGGACCTTTCCGGTTGGCCCTTCGGCCGCCGCAGTCGTCTCAGATGCCATGATTGAGCCCAAGAAAACACCGTGTTCCCAGCTGCGAGCCTCAGTGACCAACGGGATGAGATCGGAGCGTCGCCCACCAAAAAGCAGCGCCGAAAGCGGAACTCCATCCGGATCCTGCCACTCCGGAGCGATCATCGGGCATTGGGAAGCCGATACGGTGAAACGCGCGTTGGGGTGCGCGGCCGGTCCCTGTCCATCCCAGGGAACACCTTTCCAGTCGATCATCCCATCAGGAGCGGTTTCGGTGGCCCCTTCCCACCATACGTCGCCCTCCTTGGTAAGGGCGCAGTTGGTAAAGATCGTATCTCGAGACACTGTCTTCATCGCCATCGCATTGCTCCGCTCCGAGGTTCCCGGGGCGACACCAAAAAATCCGGCCTCAGGATTGACGGCGTACAGTCTGCCGTCCTCCCCGCGGCGAATCCAAGCGATGTCATCGCCAATGGTCTCTGCCTTCCAGCCGGGAACCGTCGGGACGAGCATTGCAAGGTTGGTCTTTCCGCAGGCACTGGGAAAGGCGCCGGCCACGTAGTAGACACTTCCTCCAGGCGAAGTGAGTTTTAGAATAAGCATGTGCTCCGCAAGCCACCCCTCTCGCCTTCCGATCACCGAAGCGATCCGCAGCGCGAGGCACTTTTTGCCGAGCAACGCGTTTCCCCCGTATCCCGAGCCAAAGGACCAGATCTCTTTGGTCTCGGGGAAGTGTGCCACGTATGTATTCTCCGGATTGCAGGGCCAGGGAACATCGTCGTTACCGGTAACGGGAACTCCGACCGAGTGAATTGCGGGTACGAAATTCCCAGATTTATCGATGGCCTCGGCGACCGCTTTCGACACCCGAGCCATCTTGATCATCGACAGTGCCACGTAGGCGGAGTCGGTTAGTTCAATGCCAAGCATCTGGAAACGCGACCCCTCGGGGCCCATGGCGAACGGGATAACATAGAGCTTCCTCCCCTGCATTGCCCCTTCGTAAAGGGGAAGCATGGTTGCCCTCATCTCCGCCGGAGAGCGCCAGTTGTTGGTGGGCCCAGCGTCACCTTCCTGTTCGGAGCAGATGAAAGTTCTGCTTTCAAGGCGTGCAACGTCCTTTGGATCCGAGAGGGCGAGAAAGCTATTGGGCCGAAGAACCGGGTCGAGCCGGACCAGCGCACCGCGGGAGATCAGCAGGTCGACCAAGCTCTCCTGCTGGACCTGGTCCCCAGTCACCAACTCGATACTCTCTGGTTTAAGTCGATCGATCCACTCGCCGAGCCAACCTGCAACCCCTGGGTTTGAAAATAGATTTTCCACGAGAATCTTCCTCCTCCGGGCCGGATGGTCCGTTCATCCATAGGCAGACACGGTAGATTGATTATGCCAAAGGTTCCGCGTCGAGATCAATTCGGGTTGGCGGCATGCAGGGAGGGACCCTGACAGAATGGAATGAACTCGAGGTTATCGCCGGAGTGCAGCGATACCTCGTTGAGCAGGGAGAACTCTCCATCATCGGTGACGATGCCGCCGAGGTGAGCACCCAGAGTGGTCGCGTCGTCCTGTGCGCGGACGCTATTGCCGATGGAATTCACTTCCAACTTTCCGTTTGGCCACCCGAACTGATCGGGAGGAAAGTGGTCGCCGTCAACCTCTCCGACCTTGCCGCGATGGGTGCCCGCCCCCGCTGGCTGCTTGCGACCCTCGCCGCGCCCGCAGATGCGCCAGCGCGGGAGATCGCCCTTGGAATCGCCAAAGCCTGCGCCAGTTTTGGAGTATCGCTAGTCGGCGGGGATACCATTCGTGCAGCGACGACCGTGATCTCCGCCACCGCCATCGGCGAACCCCTCGGATCGGCAACAATACCGCGCGGTGGTGCACGCCCCGGTGACGCCATATTCTTGACCGGGCCGTTGGGAGGCTCCGCCCTTGGTCTCTCCAAGCTCGACGCTGGTGAGCCGGTGGACTTGAAAGATCCGGCGATTAACCGCCACCTCATGCCGTCGCCAAGGCTCGCGGAGTCCCGCGCCTTGGTGGCTTGTGGGGCGACGAGCGCAATCGACGTATCTGATGGCCTCTCCATCGACCTCCATCGGCTGGCCGACATGAGCGCCACTGGCTTCGCCCTCACTTTCGTCCCGGTCTTTCCCGGAGCGACCGAGATGGCCGCCCTCTCCGGCGGCGAAGACTTTGAACTCGCCTTTACCCACCCGGACGCTGGGGCCGTTCAGGTCGCGTTCGCCGAGGCCGGGTGTGCACCTCCTATCCAAATCGGCACTATCGTGCCCGATTCGGCGGGCCGGACCCTTCGAGGAGTTCCTCTCGACCGCACTGGGTACATCCACTAGCTGAGCGCATCCCCGACAACGTTAACAGTGCTGTATCTGCACCTTGCACCAACCTTCTCCAAATGCTGTAGCGTTTTGAACGGGAGGTGATGAAGCATGGGATTGATGGACAGGGTCAAGGACCAAGCACAGGTACTCACCAAGTCCGCGATGGACGCAGCCCAGAAGGGTCAGGAGAAGATCGACCAACTCCAAGCAAAGCGGGTAACCGACGGCTACCTAAGGGATCTTGGAGCGCTAGTTCTTGCTTTGGAGGACGGGACGATCACACCCGAAGCCGCCGAGACGGAGAAGGTTCGTCTCATCTCCGCCATCAGGGCCTCCAAGGAACCACAGGGAGGCGCTCCGGAAGAGCAGTGATCGCTTACGCGGGGACTGTCCTGTTCGCGGCGCTCCTTTCGGCGGCGGGAGTCGTCGGGGCGCGCCGGAACAGGCGAGTCAGGCCGGTCGTTGCGGGGATACTCGCTGGCGCCATAGCGGCAGACGCCGTGTCGTTCATTCTTGCCAAAGTGGCGGCTGGGAGCTTTCGCCCCAGCGCGGACCTACCGTTATCCCTGTGCGATGCGGCAGCACTGGTGTCGGCGTGGGCGGTTCTGTCCCCCTCTCCCTGGAAAGTCGAGGTAACCTACTTCTGGGGATTGGCAGGGACCTTACAGGCCTTGTTTACTCCCGATCTCGCCTCCCCATTTCCGAGCCTGGTCTTTTTCCAGTACATCGTTGGGCACGTCGCCGTCGTAGCGGCCGCCTTCTACCTGATCATCTCTCTTAAACTGCGCCCAAGGCGAGGGGCCCCCTACCGGGTACTGGCAATATCCGCCGCTTACTCGATCTTCGTTGGAGCGGTCGACTGGCTGACAGGAGCCAACTACATGTTCCTGCGGCATCCGCCCGGAAATCCCACCCTGCTTGACTTGCTCGGCCCCTGGCCCGCCTATATCTTCGTCGCGGTTCCGGTCGCACTACTGCTCTTTGGCCTCCTCGATCTCCCCTTCGATCGGCGGCCGCTGGCTATCCGCCCCCGCCACCGCGACGTAGCCATGGCCAGCGGGGAACCCGGTCGCAGTACTCCCGGTAAGCAGACCCGAACGACTCCACCAGCCGGTCCTCCTCCCGCGGGATGACAGCGGCATCGATAAACAAGATGGTAGCCGGAGCCGAGAGCGCTACTGGCGCACGCCCAATCGCGATTCCGATGCCCAGCTGAAGCAGCCCAAAACCAAGATAAATCGGATTGCGCATCAGCCGGAATGGCCCATCGGTCACCAAGGCTACGTCATCTTTCCTTGGATCTGGAGAGGTGTCGTGCCGCATCATCGCCGCACCTGAAGCACCGATAAGCGAAGCTCCAATAGCACAGCACGGGGCGGCTAGCTGCACCCTCCGCCGTCCACTACAACGGCAGATCCAATCGACACCAACCGCTGCACCGGTCGCGGCAAGCGCCACAAGTGGCGGGGGAAGGACAAGGCGCATGGCTTGATGCTATCACACCGCCAGCAAAGACTCCTGCCAACCCGCTTGCGTTCGCAACTTTCTTCTCTCGCCACGAGCGCCTCTTGCCACTTGTCAGCGAGACGCACGAAGCGGCCGGACTCATTTACAACTTCGGTCGCGTAGCTTAAGAATTTTCTCCGCCGGCTTCAACGAGAACCGGTATCTACCCCAGTTCACGAAACACCCGCGAGCACGCCAAAGAGCGCTGGAAAAGCACCGTCGCATGCGCCACGATGGCTGGAGTCGCGATCGGTGTGGGTGCGCCAACAACCCATAGTTCATCTCCCCCACTCCGCAATTCCGGATCCGTGGCCCCGGGGTTTTCACGCACTCGTCCGATCCCAAGCAGCCTTGGATCAACCGGACGTGCAAGGAACTGATCGAGGAGCGACCTTTCAAATGGCCAGCCGTCGTCCCGGCAACCAACGACTCTGGCCCCCCTTCCGCAAATAAAGGCACGACCGTCCGAGGACGATCGCTACCTTGGGATGGCTTCCTGGGCACCTTATCTCGCTTAAACTTCCCAACCCACCATCCGCGTACCACCGGAAAACTCGCCAACTGCAAAGACGTGATGCCAATCGCGACAGATCCTCTGGACGGGATGGGAATCCGCCCAAGATTCGATAGGCAGGTTATTGACACCGCGTCAGTAACCTGTTAGCTTGTTGTTGGTGACGGTTAGAGGAGGTACTTGTCGATGGCAGAGCACCGGAACGTGGCGATCGTGCGGGAGTTGTATGCGGCATTTTCCCGGGGGGATTTGGAAGCGATCCGCGGTTGCCTAGCCGATGAGGCGGTATGGCACGCGGCGGGTCGAAATTGGATCGTGGGCGACTACCACGGCAGGGATGCGATTGTCGGGCTGCTTGCGGCGATGGCACTCTACGCGGAGGGAAGCTATAGCGTCGAGGTCCGCGACGTGTTGGGAAACGATCGCCGGGTGGTGGGATTGCACCGTTCGTCGGCGAGGCGTGCCGATGGGAGGTCGCTCGACGTCGACGACGTGTTGATCTTCGACATTGCAGACGGCAAGGTGGTAGAGGTGTGGGCGTCGCCATACGACCAGTATGAGGAGGACGCTTTCTACGGTACTGAAGCCCCTGCAGGGTTGGTTGCGCCGGCACGGATCTCGAACTAGGAGCCAGGGATGGAACTACCGGCAGCAGCAAGGCCGATTCCGGAACGGCTTGAGGATGGGCCAAGCACGCCTGGCCGAGCACCAGGAAAGGAGAAGTCGCAGTGAGTCGCCGGCCCGTTCGGTTCTTCCGCAGTCGGCCATTCCACTTCGAGACGCTGCGTGCGCTTTGGTACGCCCCAGTCGGTGGTGCGGACGTGGGCGAGGTGCTATCGGTCGTGGAGCGGGTCCGCGACGGCGACTTCGAGTCGTGGTTCGTCCGGTGGTCTGCTCTCGCCCAGGCGGTCCGGGAGCGGGCGGAACGGCTATCAGATCCGGTGTCTCGGGGTTGGGCGCTCCTGCGAGCGAGCAACTACATGCGTACCGCCGAGTTTTTCCTTGCCCCGAGTGATGCCCGCCGGACGGAAACAGCCCTGTTTGCAAGCAGCGCATTCTACGCAGGACTCAAGGCAAGGGGCGTGGAGCACTCGCGGGTGACGGTCGGCTTCGACGGGGCAGAGATGGAGGTCATTTTTTTGCCGGGCCAAGGCAAGCGTCGCAACGAAGTCCTAGTCGTTCACGGCGGCTTCGACTCCACTCTTGAGGAGCTGTACTTTACGATTGCCGCTGCCGGGATCGAGCGCGGTTTTGACGTAGTCATCTGGGAGGGACCGGGGCAGGGGAACATGCTTCGCCACTACAGCCGACCGTTTGTCGCCGAGTGGGAACGCCCCGCTGGGGCGGTGCTCGATTGGCTGCAAGCAGAGCACGACCCGCTCGCGATCGTCGGGGTCGGAGTGAGCCTGGGAGGCCACCTGCTCGCCCGGGCAGCCGCTTTCGAGCCCCGTTATGAAGCTATCGTCTTGTTCGACTTCTTTCCTGGCGTCCTCCAAGCGTTCGAGTCGAAGGTCCCCCCCGCGCTTCGAGGCGCCTTTAGGCGGACCCCTTTATGGATGGAACAGCTGGTGGGGCTCTGGGGGCGGGTCAACCCCGAAGTACGCTGGGCCATTGCCAACGGGTGCTGGACCTTCGGCGCGGAAGACCTCGCCGGACTGGTGCGCGTTGCGGGGGCCTTCAACGACCGGGACTTGGCGGAACGGATCGAAGCCGATGTCCTAGTGATGGTCGGAGAGGACGAGCACTTCTTCCCCAAGCAACTCGCTCATGACTTTGTCGCCCGGCTCACCGCTGCCCGATCGCGGAAGCTGCGGGAGTTCACCCGCGCCGAAGGGGGCCACCTGCACTGCCAGAATGGGGCGCTTCACCTCGCTCACGAGGAGATCTTTGACTGGATCGACTTGACGATCAACCGCCCGCACGACGGCGACAGCCTACCGGCGCCTGCCCCGGTAGCGAAGCTGTGACGGTCCTGGCCGAGGTTGCTCGGATTGGGGACTGCCTACGCTTCTGGGCAGATCGCCGGCCGGCCGGGGAGGCGCTCGTCTGCGGAGGCACCCGCTTGACCTTCGGGCAGCTGTCGGAACTGACGTCTAAGCTCGCCCGGGCTCTCGCCGCGACCGGAGTCGCTCGCGGCGAGCGAGTGGCTGCGGTCTGCCCCCCGGGGCTAGAGGCGGTCACGGTATTCCTAGCGGCAACCGACATTGGCGCCGTGTTCGTTGGGCTCAACCCCGCAGCGACGACCGAGGAGTGGCGGCGTTGCCTCGCCATCGCACAGCCGGCGGTGATCTTCGCCGCATCGGACCACGACGGCCAGCGGGTTGCGGAGCGAGCCGGTCTGCTCGCCGATGACCTTGGCTATCCTTGCCGCCTGGTCGCCTTGGACCGGACGCTCAGCGGCACAGCCTTCGACAGCTTTGCAAGGACGACTGGGGAGGTGTCTACAGAGGCGCTGAACGCGCGCCGGGCCGAGGTCGAGCCGGAGGACCCAGCGCTGATCGTGTACACCTCGGGATCGGCCGGCGCGCCGAAAGGGGCGGTGCTCACCCATCGCAGCGCCTTGGCGGGCATGACCGCCCAGGCCCGTCACCTGCGGCTCGACAGCACCTCGCGTTCGCTCATGCACATCCCGATTAGCCATTTCGGCTCGGTTGGCAATGTATTGCTGTCGACCCTGATCGCGGGCGGCACGGTGTGCACCTTGGAACGGTTTACGCCGAGGTCGACCCTAGACCTCATCGAACGGGAGCGGGTGAGCGTGTGGGGCCAGGTGCCAACCATGTTCTTGATGCAACTCGCCGTCCCCGACTTCGACTCGTTCGATCTGTCGAGCGTCTCGACGATCTTCTTCAGCGGCTCGGCGATACCGGCCGAGACGGTTCGCCGGCTGTCCCGCCTCGACGCCATGCTGTTCACCGGTTACGGCGGCACCGAGATGAGCGGCCCGGTGTCACTTTCGGGCCCCGACGCCTCGGTAGAGGAACTTTGCGAGACGGTCGGCGTGCCGCTGCCCGAGTTCGAGGTGGCCATCTTTGCCGGTGAAGGCCGCCCGGCCGACCAGGGGACCGTAGGCGAGGTGTGCGTGCGTGGAGCTTGCGTGTTCGCCGGCTATCACCGTGACCCCGAGGCGACCGCCGCCGTCCTCGACGACGACGGCTGGTACCACAGCGGCGACCTCGGGCTGATTGATCCCGGTGGCAGGCTCCGCCTAGTGGGCCGTCTCGGCGACGGCTTCAGGTCGGGAGGCGTCACTGTGTATCCCCGCGAGATCGAACTCGTCCTAGAGCAGCACCCAGCAGTCGCCGCCGCGTGCGTGGTGGAGGTGACCGACCCGCTGTTCCAGCACGTCGCGCACGGGTTCGTCGTGGCCGCCCCCGGGAGAGAACCCAGCTCCGAGCAGCTACGGGAGCATTGCCGAGAGCGTCTGATCAACTACAAGGTGCCCAAGTCCGTCTGGGTGCTCGACGAACTGCCGATGCTCGCCGTCGGCAAGATCGACCGGGTAGCGCTGCGCCGGTTGGCGCAAACCGCCGGCGATCAACACCCAAGCCGCCCGTCGGCGGCCCCCGGTCCCGTCACAGCGCGCTGGTCCAATGAGAAAGGTGACAGCATTGATGACATCTAAAAGCAGCTCCGGCGGCACCGGGGCCGTTCCTGCGAACCGGCTGGCAGACCGAGAGAACCCGGCATGAAAGCGGTAGTCTTCGGAGCGACCGGCTTCATCGGCAGCCACGTTGCCGAACAGCTCCACCTGGCAGGGTACGCGGTCACAGCACCGGTCCGCGCTGGGTCGGATCGGACGTTCCTCGAAAGTCTCGGTGTGCGCGTAGTCCAAGTAGACTTCGCCGATATGTCCAGCGTCGAGGCGGTTCTAAATACGCCCGAAGTGGCAGTCAACTGCACTGCCGCCGTCGCGGCGTCCCCCCGCCAAGCTCGCCAAATCGACGTAGAGCTCACCCGGCAACTCGTGCAGGCAGCCGCACACTCCGGTGCCAGAAGGTTCGTGCAGCTGTCCACCATCGTCGTCTATGGCTTCGCGCCTGGCACATGCCCGGCCGATGAGACCACCCCGTGCCGGCCCGCCCATCCAATCTCCAAGCTTGCGGTCGAGCGCGAAGACACCGTCCGCGCCGCCGCCGCCAGCGCTGGCATCGAGCACGTCATTCTGCGACCTGCCAGCACGATCGGCGCCCGCGACAAAGTTTCGTTCTTCTCGCGCCTTGCCCAAGCCCACGACGCGAACGCCTTCCCGATGATCGATGGCGGCAGATCCCGGTTCTCCTGCGTCGACACTCGCGACATCGGCAGGGCGATGGCCTTCCTCGCTG
>JAKARV010000056.1 GCA_021819205.1 Actinomycetes bacterium
GCTTCAGCGGGGTTGGCGAGCGTTACCCCTGCCTCTACCTCGGCGATCAGGTCCCGCTCGTTTATATCCAAAATCCGGTTAAGTTTGGACGTTGAGAGCACCATTGAAGTAGCAGAGGCATTGGCGCCACCGCTCAGGCCAGTGCCGGATCCCCGGGGAACTATCGAAACGCGTTCGCGGGAAGCGATTTCTACGATTGAGTTGACTTGCCCGCGGTCATTGGGGATCGCGACCGCCAACGGAGTCGCCCAAGGGGCGGACAAGGCTTCATCGTGGGACCAGTCACACCCGACGGCGTCGCCAGAGAGGGTCCCCTCCGCACCGAGTAGATGCTGAAGTTCTGCGACCCAATCTACGGACACGACAACAGGCTATTACCGAAGATGATTGCTGGCAAGCAAACTACAAGATGGTGACGAGCGTTCCAAGGTGGACCTGGGGATAGATAACTCCGGCAGTGCCGATAGGAAGCTCTACGCAGCCAAGACTTTGCGGGTAACCATACTGGGCGCGTGGAAAGCCGTGCACCGCCTGCGAGCCGTGAAAGTAGTTGATCCAATGAACGAGGTCGTGGTAGTGGGTGCCGTTCGGGTTGGTTCCACTCATGTAGTTTTCGGTGAAGCGCAGATAGATCGGATATGTGCCCGATTGAGTTCCCAGACCGGCGATACCAGTATTGGTGGGGCTCGTCAATACTACTTTTCCATTTTCATACAGCCAAAGAGTCTCGGGCAGCTGCTTGGAAACCTCGATCCACGAGTAGCGGTGGGGATCCAACTTTTGCGCGGCGACATCCTTGAGCAGGGTTGGCCAAAGCAAAGGATTTGCAAGGCCGTTATCGTCCAAACCATTGAACTGTTCAAATGACATAAGCGCGCCGCGGGTCATTACGGTGTCGACGCCAGGCTGCCATAGCGCTGCGAGCGGGGCGGGCGCAGAAAACCGCCAGTTGAAGTTGCCGGCCGCTGGAGTCGAGAGAGTGGTGGCAAGGCCAGATACTGTTTTTGGCTGGTTTGCGGGAGGTTGAAATCCAACCGGAAGGTAGTTCAGCTCTGCGAGAAGCTGCTGAAGCCGAGTGATTGATGGCGCCGATCCGGAGATGACGACGCTCCTCGTAGCTGCACCTACCGCTCCCGAAGGCGAAGCAATTTGAACCGCAGCCGGTAATTTCAAGCTAAAGGACTCTCCTGGCCAGAAGTCGGGCGCGGATGGTGTAAAAACCAAGGTGTAAGGCGTGGACTCGATCCAGTTTCCCACGACAGGAGCAGCCCCGCTGATGCTGGGAGTGATAACCGGATGTGAGTTGCCAAACACCGCTGATACCCGTTCTGAGAGCGTTAAAGTCAGCGGAGAAGTGGGCGCAAGCGAAGCAGTACCAGGAGACAACACCGCTACCGGTGCCGCTGAGAGATCTCGAAAGTAGGTAACCGCTACCGGAGCCGGGAGCGTTTCCCAGGCTTGGCTCGCCGCCTGAACTTCGACTGTTCCCGCAATCGGCGTGCTCCCGGCTGGAAATATCTGGAACTTGGTCGATGGCGACGAAAACGTCTTGGTCAGGAGGGTGTTCCCAGATGCGATTCGCACTGTCTTGACGGGTGAGGAGAAGTAGGAGGTGATTGAGGATCCAATCACAATGGGGTTCAATACAGTCACGGTCGGAGTCCGTACTGTTTTGGTAACGGTCAGGGTTGGACCGCCGAGCGAACGCAACCAGCTAGGTCGATTCAACACAATTTTGACAGTGATGGCGGAACCGGCGGGAACCTTGGCGGTTGGTAGGATCCCTCCAGAAGCAAGCTTTACCGGCACCTCTTTGCCATCGAGGGTGGCAGAGAGGGATTTTACCGACAGCGGCAACCCTGAAGTAGTGAACTTGGCAAGACTGGTTGGTGAACCTGAAAGCGATGCGCGCGGCCACATAACCCAAGCGGCGGCAACTGCCGCTGCAAGTAGTGGAACTACCGCAAGTAGCACCTTAGCCCAGAGGGCAAGACCCCGCTTGTGAGTACCGACCACGTTTCTCCCTTCGAAGGCTGGCACTGCCTCGTCATTCGGAGCCAGCTGGCCCAAATTGTCTCTAGCGGCTTTCGGACCGCCGCAATCACCGCCAACCGCAATACTACCTAAGTAATATTATCGGCATTCTGGAGGGGTAGTTGAGGTTGAAGGACTTGTATACAAACTCCTAAAGGTTTCGTAAACGATTTTTCTGACGGAATGCCAGTTGCCGAAATGGCCGACTCCCGATGTGCGGCCATTGGGGGGCGTGATCCGTGGTGTTGCGGTCGGGTGGAGCTTGCCTCGAGCTGTTCGGGTCTTCGGTGCAACGTACTCCCACGACGCAGTGGAGCTAGCTGTTTTCAATTTACGGCTGTAGCGCGGTCAAGCCGTAACCGGCAAGAATTCACTCACCGATCTTCGCACTTCAAGACCGGGGTTTCTGCTTCCGCAGAATCCGTCAATATTTTCGATTTTCCGGCTGGCGGTGTTCAATAGATCGGTTAGGAACTTATAACACCCGTTTTGGTTGGCAGTCGCGCGCGTAGAAAACGGCTGCAAAAAGTTGTAAGCCTCAGCGGGTTCGCCCAAGCGCCTGTGAGTCCGTCGGAATGATTGTTCAGGTACGTTTAGCACTTTATGGGGCAAGCAAGAGGGTCAAGAGGGGAAGGTGGTCAAACCGAATAACCTGCATGGGTGGGAAATTTGCGGTCGGCCATCGAGACTTTCGTGACACTTCTGGTTATTATCGATCCGATCGGCAACGTTCCAACGTTTCTGGGGATAACGCGGGGGAAAAGCGTTTCCGCGAGGAAGCGCCTAGCTGGCCAGGCGGTACTGGTGGCGTCCGGGGTTCTGGGGGTATTTGCGCTGTTTGGCCAGGAGATCATCGGCTACCTTGGAATCACGCTTCCAGCGTTGCAAGTGTCTGGGGGCCTGCTCCTGCTATTGGTTGCGCTACAGCTGTTGACCGGCAAGGATCACGAAGTCTCACTTACCGAGGGTGTTAGTGTCGCACTGGTACCCCTCGCCACTCCGCTGATCGCGGGTCCCGGAGCGATCGCTGCGACCCTGGTGTTTGCCGGGAAAGTGCATAGTGTTGCTGGGGGTGGACTCTTCGCTCTAGCCATGTTGCTGGTACTTGCCATACTTTACGTGGTGCTGCGCTACTCGGTATATCTGGTAAAGGTTCTTAGGGAGGGGGGTATCGCGCTTTTGACTAGGGTGTTCGCCCTTCTGCTCGCGGCAATCGCGGTTGAGCTGGCAGCCCAAGGCGTGAAGGGCTTTGGCTTTTAGGAGTTCATCTGGTGCGATGGAGCGTCGCAGGTGTGGCACTCGGCCTCCAGGGTGACGTGGGAAACGCCGGTGCGTTCGGCGACGCGGCGCCTCGCCGCATCGAGAGCGTCCTGAGTCTCGTGAAGAGAAGATACTCCGACCAGCACGATGTGGGCCGAGCAGGCCATCTCCGAAGAACCGATCTGCCATAGATGGACGTGGTGAACGGATGTGATCCGGCTATCGGCCGCGAGTGCGGTCTCGACGGCGACCTGGGTGACCCCGCGCGGCGAGGCCTCCATGATGATTCTGAAACCATCGCGAATGATGGAGACACTTCCCGTCGCCACCAGGAGGGCGACAACTACAGTGGCGGTAGACACAACCGCAAAGAAGTGAGTCTGAGATGCCACCAGAACGGCTACCCCGGTGACTACAAAGCTGGCAAAGTCGGTGGCAAGGTGCAGAAGGTTTGCCCTTGAACTCAGTGAGTGGCTTTCGCCGGCGTTAAGCGACCACGCTGCTGCGGCATTGCTAATGGCAGCTACTAAAGCTACCCCCCCGAGAGCAGTCAGGCTTTGTCGCTGTCCATTGTTGAAAGCTGCGAATGCGGTAAATGCCGCGCTTGCAAACAGTGCAAATGCAATCCCCAAACCAATGAGAACTTCGAGACGCGCAAGCCCAAATGTGTGCTTTTCCGATGCTGGAGCGCGGCTTGCAACTTTCACTGCCAACGCTCCTGCTGCAAGGCTGACCAGATCCACCAGGATGTGCTCGAAGTTCGCCCATGCCAGTGGGGATCCGCTCCAGGTGGCAATCCCTCCGATTGCGAACGCGCCTACCGCGAGCACTCCAACTGGTAGAACTTGCGACCGGTGCGCCGCAGACGTTGAAGTGTGTGCGGTCTCTGGCATCTCCTACATTCTACTGCAGCGAAGCGGGGCAGCAGTGATGGCCCCCTCTACGCGGCGCTATGGCAAATAGATAAACGGTCGGAGATTCTCCGGCTAGAGAGTGGTGGTAGAGTTGGGCTTGCCCGTGCCGGGCAAAAGAGGGGAGTTGACATGTTGTTGCTAGGCGACCTAGTACCCGATTTCACTGCGGAAACAACGATGGGCACGATCAACCTATACGAGTGGTTGGGAGACGGATGGGGGATCCTTTTCAGTCATCCAAAGGACTTTACTCCGGTGTGCACAACCGAACTGAGTGAAGTAGCGCGATTAAAGCCGGAGTTTGATCGGAGGGATACGAAGGCGGTTGGGCTGTCGGTTGATAGTGCCGAAAGTCACTTGCAATGGGCTGGAGACATTGGCGACTTCTCCGGCACCGAGCTGAACTTTCCGCTTGTGGCGGATCCGAAGCGGGAGGTGGCCGAGCTTTACGGGATGATTCACCCAAGAGAGTTGGAGACGCTGACTGTCCGTTCGCTGTTCATCATTGACCCGCGCAAGCGTTTGCGGCTATCCATCACCTACCCCGCGGCGGTTGGCCGCAACTTTTCGGAAATTCTTCGGGTTCTTGACGCGCTGCAGCGTGTGGATAGGTTCCCGATCTCAACTCCAGCCAACTGGAGCCCGGGGCAAGAGGTCATCGTCTCCGGGTCGCTTGACGACTCCGAGGCGCGGGTTAGCTTTCCAGCCGGGGTGCGGATCGTCAAACCTTATTTGAGATTCACTCCGGATCCGGCGTAGCGGCCCTTGCTGCCGAGATCTGTTTGATGTGGGGTCGTACGATTGTGCGTGGCCGTTTTCAAAAATTGGATCATTTCAACAAAACACTTTCTGGTCGGAAAGTTGATAGACGCCGCGGGAAGGCTTTGGTTCCTCGGCCAACGGCGGCTGCATCTGCGGGGCGGTAGAGACGCATTTCACAGCAAGGAGGGAACAGGCCCTAGGTTCTTGGAGTGGCGCGGCTACGTCAGTTTCGCACTGGCGGGGGAAAGTTGCTCGCGCACGAGAGCAACGGGATCGGACCCGATGGGCATTTGGAAGTTGTTCGCCCCGGTCTTTGGGGGAGGCTCGTGCGTGGTGGCGGGTAAGAAAAAATTGCCTCAGGCAGGAGAGCACGGTCCTATCAGCTTGCCGCGCACTGCCATCAGCTTCGTGGAATTGGGAAGTTCGGAGACGGCGGCAAATAAGGAATACTTACCCTGGGGAATATCGTGCGACGGTACCCGTTCGTGGCAAAGGTTCGCAACTCCCGCATTTCGGGCGACGCAGGCACACACGATGACACTCTAGAAACAAGCTCGCATATTGGCTTGGAGTTTAAAGAGATCGAAAGGGGGATAGGGAACTGGGCTTGCAAAAGCAAAGGACCCATGATTGCCGATGAAACTTGGAATACAACTGAACTATTCTGGCGACATCGCCAAGAGTATCAGCTTGGTTACCGCACTTGAAAAGATTGGGCTCGACCTGGTTTTGGTTCCGGAAGCATATGGCTTTGACGCCATCTCCGTTCTTGGTTTCATTGCCGCGCGGACTACCCGAGTTGCGCTTGGACCGGGAATCATTCCAATCTTTTCGCGAACGCCAGCATTAATCGCGCAGACAGCCGCCGGGCTTGACTATGTCTCAAATGGAAGGGCGGTTCTCGGACTGGGAGCGTCGGGACCGCAGGTGGTTGAGGGTTGGCATGGGGTTGCATACGATCATCCAATCAAGAGAACGCGCGAGACGATCGAGATAGCGAGGCAGGTTTGGAGACGGGAGCGACTGGTTCACGATGGACTGCTGCCGGTGCCATACCAGGGTGGAACGGGGCTTGGGAAACCGCTCAAGCTCATTACTCATCCGATTCGTGATCGGATTCCGATCTATCTTGCAGCGATTGGTCTTTCCAACGTAGAGCTGGCGGCTGAGGCCGCCGATGCATGGCTTCCGTTTCTTTTTTTTCCGGAGTACTGCGATGCAGTATGGGGCGCGTCTCTTGGCACAGGACGGTTGCGGAGGGATCCAGTGCTTGGCACGCTGGAAATCGTGGCGGGAGGGATTCTCGCCACTGGTCCGGATCAAGAGGCGGCAAGGGTCATCGCACGACAGGTGGCTGCGCTATACATCGGCGGCATGGGGGCTAAAGGGAAGAACTTCTACAACGATCTCGCTCGCCGCTATGGTTTTGCAAACGAAGCGGAAGCGATCCAGGACCGTTACCTAGCCGGGAGGAAAGAGGATGCCGCTCAACTGGTGCCGGGCGCACTAGTTGCGGGATCGAACCTCATTGGAGATGCTTCCTTTTTGAAAGAAAGGGTAGAGGCTTACCGCGCCGCTGGCGTTACCACGCTATTGGTCGACCCGGTAGGCAGCAATCCCGTTGCATCGTTTCGCGTCCTGAGGCGCCTCACGGAGTAAAAGCTCGATAGGGATTCGGGTCCGATCAGGCCGAAGAGCTATCGGCAATCCCACCCTCTTCGGAGGGTGCCTGGACAGTGTGAGGCACGAAAAGGTTCTGGCGGTAAGAACGGAGTTCTTGGATGCTGTCCCGGATGTCGTCGAGCGCCCGGTGGCCGCTGGGTTTGGCGGGAAGCGTTGCGCAAATATCGGGGTACCAGCGTTTCGCGAGTTCTTTGATGCTCGAAACATCAACGGAACGGTAGTGAAGCCAGGTCTCCACTTCCGGCAGATATCGGGCTAAAAATCGGCGATCAGTCCCGATGGAGTTGCCGCATAGCGGCACTTGACCCGAGTTGTGGCAATAAGTCTTGAGAAAGGCGAGGGTCTGGTCAGCTGCCTCCGTAAGGGTCAGCGTGGATTGCGAAACCGCCTTTAAAAGACCGTTGCTTTCGTGCATGTGCTTCACGACCTTGTCCATTTCGGCAAGTTCGGCATCACTGGCTTTGATCACCAATGGCCCGAGTTCCGCCACCGTCTCCAACTCGTCGTCGGTGATGATCATCGCAATTTCCAGAATCACGTGACGCGCCGGGTCAAGGCCAGTCATCTCTAGATCCATCCATGCCAGCATCTAGGCAAGACTATTCGATAAGCTGCTAGTTTGAAGCAGTCGATAAAGGAGAAGTTGTGGACTCTGGCCGTCTGCCGTCATCGTCGCCATGGGTTGTAATCCCGACATATAACGAGGCGGACAATATCATTTCTATCATCGCTGCGGTTCTGGAGGCGGTTTCCAACGCCCACGTAATCGTTGTCGACGACTCTTCTCCCGATGGTACGGGAACCTTGGTAGCCGAGCTTGTGGCACAGGATCCACGGGTATCATTGCTCGTCCGGGCGCAAAAATCCGGGCTTGGTGCTGCGTATCGGGAAGGGTTTCGCGAAGCGCTTGAGCGAGGTGCTAGCGCTGTGGTCGAGATAGATGCTGACTTCTCTCACGATCCTGCGGTTATTCCGCAACTTCTTGCGGCGTTGGATGTGGGAGGAGGCCTTGCGATTGGATCGCGTTACGTCGCCGGCGGAGCGTCTCCGGGACTCTCTTCCGGGCGTTTGGCGATCTCTAGAGGAGGAAACGCGTACGCCCGTTTTATGCTTGGGTTACCCGTGCATGATGCAACAGCTGGGTTTCGCGCTTACAGTGCGGAAACTCTTTCCAAAATTCCGCTTGCAGAGGTGCGGGCCGATGGCTACGGTTTTCAGGTTGAGATGGCGTACAGAGTCCATGGGCTAGGATTGCCAATAGCAGAGGTGCCGATTATTTTCCGAGATCGCCAGGCTGGGAGATCGAAGATGTCGAAGCGCATCGTTGTCGAGGCGATGCTTTTATGCACGGTGTGGGGTGTTGCTAGACGGTTCCCAATCACATTCCATAGGGAGCGTCAGGAGCAGGCGCTCGATATGATTGGTAAAATTCTTAGTCGCTTGGGAGAGCTAAGTGCAGGCAAAGGGTCGTGAGCTGTCGGCCAGTCGCCTAAATGTTTTGGTAAAACTCATCGATGGCGCGGCGAGTTTACCGAAGCGGGCTCGCGAGTTCGATGCCGGTTTCGACCTATCCACCCGGGAGCAAGTGTCGTTGACCCCCGGGTCTCGTGCTGCCGCGGCGACTGGAGTATCATTACAACTCCCGGAGAGTTCGTTTGCATTGGTGATGCCGCGAAGTGGGCTTGCGATCGATAAAGGAATCACTCTTCTTAATGCCCCAGGGCTTATTGATGCCGGGTACCGTGGCGAGATCAAAGTGATTCTTGTTAACCATAGCGACAGCACTGTTGAGTTCCAACCCGGCGATCGTATAGCGCAGCTGCTCGTTCTTTCAATGGCAAAAGTTAATTTTGTTGAAGTTGACCAGCTGGCATCGTCTGAGCGCGGGGAAGGAGGGTTCGGGCATTCGGGAACGCACCCGTTGTGATTGCGTCCCGGTTCCCTGGGGCTATAATGTCCTGTACGCGGACGTGGCTCAGCTGGTAGAGCATCACCTTGCCAAGGTGAGGGTCGCGGGTTCGAATCCCGTCGTCCGCTCCAAGTTTGACCAGGATAAATGCGGCTCTTGCGTTTTCAGGTCCTTCTGCTTCTAGCGGGGTGGGACCCGTAATTTCCGATGCACAACGACCCTCCGGGAAGCTAATCAGTTCCTGCTTGCCGGTATGTGCCTAAGTCTGACCGGTGCATTGGCGCATGGGGAAGAAGCAGCCCAGCCTTGACAGCCGCGACCAAGAGCACCGGCGCCGTTGGTTGCGTTTGCGGTTAATCGGAACGGGTCTGTGGCTGCCCTACTCCACCACGATGGAGTCGGGAACCCTCCAGTTGGGTTTTCCGGCGTAGAGAAGCGCCCGGATGCGGTAGTTCTCGAAGTTGGCAAAGCCAAAGGCCACCCGCTTGACCCGTTTGAGCAGGTTGTTGAGCTCTTCGGTGGGGGCGTTGGGGAGAGGGTCTCGTGGAAGGCCATGATCTTTTCGAACCAGCGCGAAAGGGTACGTCCCAGCCTTTGCAGCTCGGGGAGTTGGAAGGGAGCCGATGCGTTCTACGATCTCGGAAAGGCGCTCCCTCGCC
>JAKARV010000057.1 GCA_021819205.1 Actinomycetes bacterium
CGAAACAAGTCCTGTCTTCTCGAGCCGTTCCAGGACTTTGGACATGTTGATCGGCTCGCTCCCCGCCATCCGGGCAACTTCGCGCAGAGAGGCGCCCGGATGGCGGTGGAGGATGCGGAGGGCGAGCGCCGCAGGCGGCGCAAGGTTGAGTCCGCGCAATCGCTGCGCCCACTCGGCGCGGAGTCGGCGGTGAAGAGCTCCTAGCAGGAAACCGAAGCCGAGATCCGGATCACTCTCCATCGGGGGACAGCGCGGAGAGGATCGAGATTCCGAGGGCGTAAGCAGGAACGCCAGCGGTGATAAGCGCGGTCTCGGCCACGCCAGCCAGCTCCTCCATCGTGGCGCCGTGGTGGATTGCCGATGCGGCGTGCAGTCGTGCCGGTCCTTCGTGCCCGAGAGCGATCAGCTGGCCGAAGTGAACGAGCTGCTGAACCTTGGGTCCGAGCGGGTTGTTGTAGATCAACTGCTCCCGCATTCGCTCGACCGACTCGAGGGCTCGCTCGGTTCCGGTCATCTCGGCAAAGCGGATCCGGTCGTCGATACCCTCTGGCAGGTGGCCAAAAAAGCTCTGATATCCCTCCGCGATCCAGTCGTACGCGCCGGTCATCTGGCGACCCTGGCCATCGAAGCCCTAACCTGTGCCAGCGCGTCGGCGGGAAAGTCCTTGGCCCCTCCAAGAGCGCGAGCGGCGAGTTCGGCCTCGGCGGCCTCTTGGAGGGCGACGATGAGCCTCGCAGTTCCGGTGGGGGAGGTGCCAAAGGCGAGCAGCCCGTGATTCGCCAACAGGACTGCCAGCGTCTCCTGGTCCGCTTCGAGAACCCTGATGATGCCGCCCACAGACTCGTCCGAGCCTCGCGGCGCCCACGGCACGACGGGAACCGGTACGGCCTGTCCGAAGCGGAGCATCGGCTCCGCCCTGATCGGCAGCGGTTCGTGTGCGTACGCAAATGCGGTGGGGGCGGGGGAGTGGGTGTGGACTATCGACGAGATATCGGGCCTCGCCCGGTAGCTGCGGGCGTGCATCGAGATGATTTCGGCGTTCTCCGGAGCAACCTTGCCGCGGATCACTCGTTCGTCGAGATCAACCACTGCCAGCGTCTTTGGATCCAGGTTTTTGACGTTACCCCCCGATGTCATGAGGATCTCGCTCTCAGAGATCCTGGCGCTCAGGTTGGCGTGCCCGGAGCGGGAGATCGCCCCGGTCTCAAAGAGGATGTTGGTAGCCGCGACGATCTCCTGCGCGGCCTCTGATTCACTCAAATACTTCGTCATCCCGACTGGCTCCTATCTGGTATCGTATTAAATAATACAATAATCGGAGAGGGGAAATTCCCGGCATCGGTTGAGTATCGCTCGAGCCCGGATGCGCTTGGCGATGCTGCCGGTATGCTTCTCGCTAATGTGACTGCCGGTGTTCGCCAGTATTTTGCGCTCTCCCTGAAAATCTGGCTGGGGTTGCTCCTGTTGTCGGTGTGGATATGGGCGCTAACCGTGCCAATTGCAGAGGTTGCGATCTCTCCCGGGGTTGTCTTCAAGGTGCAAGCGGCGATTGCGGGCCGCGCGAATGCAAATGGAGGCCTCTCGTTCTACGGCGTCTCCATCGACGCCGCCCGGCTGACGCCGATCGAGTTTGCCTGGGACACACTGAATCCGAATGATTCTTTCGTCCCCGGTCTGGAGAGCGGTTCCGGAGTTTCCCAAGGTCCGCTTACCAGATCGCAGGAGGCGGAGATCGCGGCGGCGGTTGCGGCCGCAAAATACCTCCGCCTCCCGGTCAGGACGATTCCGGGGGTAGTCGTGAAGGGAGTGCTTCCGCTGTCGCCGGCGCGGAACAAGCTTGCCGTGGGCGATCTCATCGTCAGTGTCAACGGCGTGCGAGTAACCAGCCTTGCGGCCCTGGACGCGGCGGTTGCGCTGCATCCAGGTCAGCCGTACATCGAACTTGGGTTTCTCCGCTACAACGGCGCGGGGAAGCTTCTGCATCGGACTGCGACGCTCAGGATTGCCTTCAACGCCGGAAGGCTGGGGCTGGTGGTTTCTCCAGCACTCGGTTACTCAATTCCGTTTGCGCTCAAGCTTTCGATGCTTGACTCCCAGCTCAGCACTGCGGCGCTCTCGGAGGCGTTGGCGGTGGTAGCGGAGTACCGCACTTTGCCGGGGCTCCACGGAGGGCACTTGAGGGTGGCTGCGGTCGGGTCGGTAACCGCTTCCGGTCAGGTGCTCCCAGTCATCGGAATTCGACAGAGAGTGGTTGCAGCGAGACTTGGCGGCTTGAGCTACCTTCTTGTGCCTAAGATGCAGGTGGCGCAGGCGGAAGTTGTATCCCTTGGCCGGGTCCGCATCGTGGGCGTAAGCTCGCTTGCGCAGGCGGTTTCTGCGGTTTCCCGCGGAGCTGGGATCCGGTATCGAACTGGAGTCATTCATTAGGAGGTCCGATGTGGCGGGCAGGTGATGGGGATGGAGTGGAGTCGATTCCGGTTGTGCGCAAGGGTTATGATCGGGGCGCGGTCGAAGCCATTGTTCAGGGGCTTCGCGATGAGAAGCGCGAGCTCATGCGCCTTGCCGACGAGGCTAGGGCGGAGCTGGAGAGTGTTAGGGGCCAGTTCGAGGAAGAGAGGAGACAGCTCAAGGCGGCTTTAAAAGATCCGGAGCGTGCCAGCCAAGTGGTCGGCCGAGAGGCGTCGGAAGTATTGCGGAGTGCGACCGAAGCGGCAAACGCCCTCAGGAGGAAGGCCGAAGCTGCTGGCGCTGAGATTCTCGAGAGGGCTCGGAGGGAGGCCTCCGAGATCGAGCGCCGCACCAGGCTGAACGCCCAAGGGGAGCTTGAGGAGGCTAAACACGAGGCCAGGCAGCACCTTGATCAGATCCGGCTCCAGGGCCAGGAGATTCTCAAAATGTCCGATCGGACCGCGGCAACCGCGGTGGAGGCGGCAAAGCGCGAGGGGCGTTCGCTGGTTTACCGGGCGCGTGAACACGCCAGCCAGCTACTTGCGGAGGCAGAGGCGAAGGCTACCTCGCTGAGGGAGGAGATCTCGCAACTTGAACTGAAGCGGGTTGCCCTCCTGCAGTTGTTGGATGCGGCTGGACGGTTGGTCGAAGAGGCGCTGAGCGTGACGGCCGATCTTGTCGATGGCCAGCCGGAGGCGGATGCTGATCGAGAACCCGCAGAGAAAGCAAGCGCGGAAGAAGCCACGCTCGAGCGTGAAGGGGAAGCGGCGGACGATGAGGTGAGAGCTGAATCGGGGCTGGCAGAGCCGGGGGAACACCCGCTCGATCTGGTCGATCCTCCGTCTGGCTGGGATAGCTTCGATGAAGTGCGCAGGCTGATCGAGGAAGTGGCGACCGCGGGGGAGGAAGAGCCGCTCGAGCGGCTGGAGCCGGCAGCGGAACTAGCCGATGCCGGAGCTTCCGCCGAGTTCAGCGAAGATCCGCCCGAGGTGTCAGGAAGCGTCCCCGAAGAAGTGGAGGGAGGGCCACATGCATCGGAGGCGCTTTCCCAAGCCCGGCTATCGCGGCTCGAGGCTCTATTTGCCGAACTCCAAGGGGTGTCGGAGCCGGCGCAGCCGGATACCGATTTCAGGCCGGGGGAGGCAGAGCGCGCCATGCCGGAGCAGGCCCCAGTTGCGGGGGAGGGTGCGCCGGGTGAGATCGACGGAGCCGATGACTTTTCCGAGCGCGATCTGCCGCCATCTATTGCCGCCAAGTATCATGAGAAGCTGGATTCGGCCGAAGGGGATTTTGCTCGGAGGGTGAAGCGGCTGTTCCAGGACGATCTCAACCAGGTTCTCTCCTCGATCCGGGCCGGTGGGCGCGACGCGGCGGAGACTGCCGTCGATGCGTTGATTGCCGATCGGAGCGGACGTAGTGAGCAGGTGCGCGACCACCTCACCCGCCTCTTTATCGGCGGTGTCGAGTTTGCGCTGGCGGTTGCGGACCGAAACGAGGAGATCGATCCCCACGCGTATGCGGATCAGATCGAGGAGGAGGTGATGAGCTTTGTTGGCGAGCTTGCAGAGTTGGCGCTAAAACCGATTCGTGAGCTTCTCTCGGCCAACGATGAGTCGACAGAGAGCGAGTTGGTTTCGTCGGTTTCCAGCTTCTTTCGCGAGGTGAGGAACCAGCGGCTAGACGGCTTCGCCGAAGATGCGGCGAGGGCCGCCTTCTCGCTGGGCACAAGGTCGCTGCCGGGCGCTCTCGGTTATCGCTGGGTGGTCGGCGCCGGGGTTCTTCCCTGCGCCGATTGCGAGGACAACGTGCTTGGCGAGGTTGCTTCCACCGATGAAGAGTTTCCGACGGGACATAAGAGGCCGCCAGCTCACCCTGGGTGCCGCTGCTTCATCATCCCGGTATTCGTTTAGGGTATTTAGTTATGCGCGTTCCTCAGGATATGGTGCGTGGCCGTCGCGGGCCATCCCGGGCTCAGGTGATCCTGGTCGCCGTGGTGGCCGTCGTTCTCATCGTCATCTTCTCGCTCAAAGGGCTGGCGATCTTCTACACCGACTACCTGTGGTTTGCCAATTACCACCTTGAGAGTATCTGGAGTGGCGTTCTTCTGGCCAAAGTCGAGCTTTGGCTGGTCTTTGCGGCGATCTTTGCGGTTGGCTGCTACGCGAGCCTGGCCCTGGCGCATCGGGCGGAACCGGTCGATCTTGCGATCCAGGACGACCTGGTGCAGCGGTATCGGACCTCAAGCGCGCAGCACCCAAAGCTGATCCGCGGCGCAGCGACCTTGGCGGCCACGCTGATTGTGGCTGCCCAGGCTCCGGGCGAGTGGAAGAACTGGCTGCTTTTCCAGAATTACGTTCCCTTCCCCATGTCCGATCCGCAGTTTCACAAGAACGTTGGCTTCTTCGTCTTCCAGCTTCCGTTCATCGAGTTCCTTATCGGGTGGAGTTTCTTCGCGGTAAGCGTCATTTTTGTGCTTAGCGTCGGGGCCGCCTATCTTAACGGAGCGATACGGCTGCAACCTCGCGGACCAAAGGTAACGCCGCGGATGAAGGCGCACATATCGGTGCTCCTGGCGGTGATGGCCCTGATCAAGGCTGTTGGGTACTACTTTCAGCGCTTTCAGCTTGACACTTCGACGAGGGGCGTGGTCGAGGGAGCGAGCTATACCGACATCCACGCGCAGCTTCCGGCGATCAACCTGCTGATCTTTATCTCGATCATCGCTTGCGGGCTTTTCGTGCTCAACATTTTCCGCCAGGGATGGGTGCTTCCGACAATCGGGCTCGGGCTTTGGGCGTTCATCTCGATCGCGCTCGGGGCAATCTACCCGGCAATACTCCAGAAGTTCGTGGTAGCGCCGGCCCAGGGCCAGAAGGAACTCCCCTATATCGCCCGGAATATCGCTTCTACTAGGTACGCGATGGGGTTGAACCGAATATCGGTCCAGAGTTATGCTGCACAATCGGCTGGCTCTACTTCGGTGTTGAGCAGCAACGCTGCCGCGCTCGCTTCGGTGCGACTGTGGGGCAACTCGATTCCGCTGCAGACCTTTGACAAGCTTCAGGAGATCCGCTCCTACTACCAGTTCAACTCTCTGGCCACCGATAGTTACACCATCAACGGTCAGAAGACCCCGGTGATTATCGGGGTAAGGCAGCTGAACTCCGGCAACCTTCCAGCCCAGTCGTGGGTGAACCAGCACCTTCAGTTTACGCACGGCTATGGCGCAGCCATCGCGGTAGCCAACCAGATCTCCCAGGACGGCAACCCGGTCTACAACGTAAAGGACCTTCCACCGGTTTCACAGGGCGGGCTGCCAACCTTGCAGCAGCCCCAGGTCTATTACGGAGAGAACATTTCGGGTTACGTCATCGCCAACTCGTTGCAGCCGGAGATCGACTACCAGTTGCCTTCGGGTACTTCGGTTGAAACCCACTACGGCTCTACTGGAGGGGTGCAGCTTTCTTCGGTGTTGCGGCGTGCAGCCTTTGCGCTTCGCTTCGGTGACATCAACATCCTCGTCTCATCGCTGGTCACTCCGAAGTCGAGGATCATGTTCGAGCGCGACATCATGTCCCGGGTGGAGATGGCGATGCCCTTTCTGAAGTACGGTTCCAACCCGTATCCGGTGGTTGCGAACGGGCGCATCTACTGGGTGATCAACGGGTACACGACGACCAGCAACTTTCCCTACGGACAGGCTGCCAATACCGAGGCTCTCAGCTCCAGCTCACAGCTGGCCAACACCAGCTTCAACTACATCAGGAACTCGGTCAAGGTCGTGGTTAGCGCCTATAGCGGCGCGATGCACTTTTACGTCACGGATCCCAACGACCCGTTGATCAGGTCGTACGAGAAGGCATTTCCAGGGATATTCCAGCCACTGTCATCGATGCCGGCATCGATCTCAAGCCACCTGCGGTACCCGAGCGACCTGCTCGCCGTCCAATCGGCGATGTACGGGGTGTACCACGTCACCAACCCCTCGAACTTTTACTCGGGCGGGAACGCGTGGGCACTTTCGCAGAGCCCGCAGTTGGGGCCGATCCAGAGCGGGAGTTCCTCGTTCAGCTTGGGCACGTCGGCCGGGTTCATGTCCCCGGTCTACGAGATGATGCAGCTGCCGGGCTCCTCCAATGTAAACCTCAGCCTCATGGAAGCGTACGTCCCGCTCTCGCCCAACGGCCAGCAGCAGAACCTGACGGGGCTTCTGGTGGGGCAGGCGAGCCAGAAGAATCCGTACCAACTTGAAGCTCTGGTTACACCCAACGGCCAGCAGATCGACGGGCCGGCACTCGTAAGCTCGCGCATCCTTTCTGCAACCAACGTCTCTCAGGAGATTACTCTTCTCGATCAGCACGGCTCGACGGTTGCGCTCGGTTCGCTCTCGGCGGTGCCGTTAGGGCAGAACTTGCTCTGGGTGAGACCGATGTACGTATCGAGCTCATCGAACCCACTTCCCGAGATCAAGCAGGTTATCGTGGCCTACGGTGCGCAGGTGGCTTTGGAGCCAACTTTCGCCGGTGCGCTGAAGGATATCTTTGGACAGGTTCCGAGTGGGGTGCAGGGCAGCAGCCAGGCGCAAACCGTCACCAGTAAGGCAACTTTGAGTGGCGGCGCAGCCGCTTTGATTGTAAAGGCTCAGGCACTCTATACCAAGGCCCAGGCGGCTCTGAAGTCTGGGAACCTGGCTCTTTACCAGCAGGACATCGATCAGATTGGATCGCTGCTCAATCAGATTTCAACCTCGTCGGTTGTCAGCAAGGCGGCGCACACGGCAGGCTGAGCTGAATTGCCAAGGTAGAATGTACCCTACCGCCGCGGGGTGGAGCAGCCAGGTAGCTCGTCGGGCTCATAACCCGAAGGTCGTAGGTTCAAATCCTACCCCCGCCACCAGAGAAAGTGCAGGTCAGGGCCGGTCTCCAGGGACCGGCCCTTCTGCTACCCGGCCCCAAATCTTCGAGGCGATCCCAAAAACTGTCACAGTTCGGGATTACCATTGCCCTCGTGCGTGGATCGAAGCGTGAGATCAAGCGGGGCGTGTGGGAGCTGCGGGTCTCCCTCGGCAAGGACCCCATCAGCGGCAAGTACAAGGTCCTCAGCAAGACGTTCCACGGCAGCGCACGGGCGGCCGATGCCGCCCTCCGGGACCTCGTGGACGAGAACGGCACCAACCGGGCAGACGGGACCGGAGCCACCGTCGGCCAGCTCCTCGATCGCTGGCTTGAAGAGTGCGAACGGCTCGACCTCTCGCCGACCACGCTCCGCACCTACCGGGCGCAGATCAAGCAGACCATTCGCCCCCGCTTGGGCAAGGTGAAGCTCAACCAGCTCACCGCCAAGCATCTCGACGGCCTGTACGGCGTGATGAAGGACGCCGGAGCGTCCCCCAAGACGATCCGGAACCACCACGCCATCCTCTCCTCGGCGCTCCATCAGGCCGTCCGGTGGGGATGGGTCCGGAGCAACGTGGCGGAGCGTGCACGCCCGCCACGGGCCGCCCAACGGCGGGTTCACGCCCCCGCCGTCGAGGTGGTCCGGGATGTCATCGAAGAGGCCGAGCGGCGGGATCCCCGGCTCGCTCCGCTCTTCATGCTCGCTGCGCTCACGGGGATGCGCCGTGGGGAACTATGCGCTCTCCGGTGGACCGACGTGGACCTCACCCTCGGCGTGCTGGACGTGTCCCGTTCGGTCGTCGTCGTGCCGGGCGGTCTTGCCGAGAAGACCACCAAGACCGATCGCTCCCGGAAGGTCGCTCTCGATCCCGTCGGCATCGCCCTTCTGACGGCACATCGGGCGCATGTCGATGAATGGATCGCCGAGGCGGGCGGCGAGCTTGCGCCCGACGCCTTCGTCTTCTCCCCCTTCATCGAAGCGACGACGCCCTTCCGCCCGGACAACGGGACCGGCTTCTTCATCCGGGTCCGGGATGCCGTCGGCGCACCGGACGTGCGCCTGCACGACCTCCGGCACTTCACCGCTACGCAGCTCATCGGGGCGGGGATGGATGTCCGGACCGTCGCCAACTTCCTCGGCCACGCCGATCCGTCGCTCACCCTCCGGGTGTACTCGCATGCGATCGAGGAGCGGAACCGGGCTGCTGCCACCATCATGGGCCAGGTCCTCGCAGCCAGGAAGGAACCCGCCGGACTCCCCTCTGGCGCATAAGACTGGGCTCGTGTCCGACGAGACCGACCTCGACCTTCCCGAGCTTGCTGGCGCCGAGACCGTCGGGCGCATCACCGTCACCCAGTTGGACTGGTGGAACGCACACTCCGACGCCTTCAGCGAAGCCGTCACCGTCATCGAGTGGGGCGAGCTGCACGTCGAGCGCCGGACGGTCAGGCCGGTCATCGAGGAGCG
>JAKARV010000020.1 GCA_021819205.1 Actinomycetes bacterium
CCAGTCGGTCTGTAAGGTGTTGCACTTCGCCCCTCTGCTTACTACGCCGCCAAGCGACGAACACCCTCCAAGAGGGAGGTGCGAGACACTGGGTTGAAGGCACACATCGCCGAGGTTCATAGACCGAGCTGCAGCGTCTAAGGAGTGAGGTGCCTGTAAGTATCTTCTTGGCTCGCCCGAGGCGGACTGGCAGAGTTGGTATCGGCATTTCGTGGTGCTTGTGCGCAGGTATCGCGACGAACGAACGAAGGCCTATGTGAAGCGCCGGATCGCCGAGGGACTATCGAAGCGTGACATCATTCGTTGTCTCAAGCGATACGTGGCGAGAGAGGTCTACCGGGTCCTAACCGCCTGACCGACTTGAAAATCATGAGAGCGTCCAGGGATCGGGGATGGCAAACAACGTCGCATTCACCCTTTCCACCAACATCTGCGGTTTACTTCTGCGACCCGCACTCGCCGTGGATGCGTGGGACGAACGAGAACACCAACGGGCTGCTTCGGCAATTATGCCCAAGGGCACGGATCTCTCGGTGTCTACGAAAGATGACCTTCGAAGGATCGAGGACTCGCTCAACGGAAGGCCACGGATGACTCTGGGTTACCGCACTCCAGCGGAGAAGTACGCTGAAGTCGTTGCGCTGTCTACTTGAACCCGCCCATCTCCAGGTACCGGTCTTCTTCGATCCCGTACTATTGGATCTCGATGGCAAGAGCTTGGATCAGCCTGAGAAGCAGAGTTGCGTTCCGCCTTGGGTAACTAGGCGGTTGTGGCGGCACCGGCGAGCCACTCCTCGCGATCGACGACCCACTCGGCTGTGCGCCCGGTTTCATTGGGAGCGGTGATCTCGCTATCGACGATTTGCAATAGTCGGAACCCGAGCTTCCGGGGCACGGCCGCGCTGGCTAAATTGGCCACATCGCAGTGGATGTGGACCTCTTCGATCGTGGGCATGGAGAAGGCGGTGGCGGTCAGGGCGCGCGCCGCAGCCGAAGCAATCCCTCGACGGAGCCAGCCATCGCGTACCCAGTAACCAATCTCGATGCGTCCGGGACCTAAGCTCGAGTGCAGTCCGGCGCCGCCAACCAGTGCGGACGCCTCTTTGCTCCAGAGGGCGTAGTTGAATCCTTCGGCTCGATCGAATTGGGTGACTGCCTGCTCGATGAAGCCGGCCAGGCTGGCCTCGAGTGGCTCGATCGATGCCCAAGGCATCCACGGCTGGAGATGTTCAAGGCTGAAGCTCACCGCCTCAAAAAGGGCAGGGAGCTCGTTGCCCCGGTACCGGCGGAGCACCGCCGGTGAAGCTTCGATCTCGGGTGGAGGAAGTGGACTGATTCCTCCAGGTTAGCAAGGCAGGGTTGCTTTGTTTTTGGGTAACGCGCCTTGGCGCGAGCCTGCTGGAAAATCTGTTCAAAGCCGGGGATCTTGGCAAAGCCTGGTCAAGGTGGCGGCAGTCGGTATTTTCAGTACCACCCCATGTTTTTACAGCTCGGCAACGGAGAATTCCCCGGCCGGGGAAAATACGGGCGGAGCCATCGAAAGGTGCTGGAAGCAAGTATTTACTCTTGCCGGTATCGCTCTGGCCACTGGGCAGTAGCTGCCTGCTTCCAAAGTGTACGGATACCGTCCGGCGGCAGTCGCTCAATCGACATGGCAAGAGGGAGAATGGAGAGCAACCCGCGCTGGCGGCATGCCGCTATTTTCCCTGCTTGTGGTAGAAATCAACGCTTTGGAGACGCCTAGAAGCGTCAACTTTGCGATCTCCTGGCACCGCATTTACTGCGTTTGCCGCGGGTAAGCTGACCTAGTGGAGATAGTCATGAGGGAGAAGCCGGCGCTGTCATACCTTGTCGACCTGGTGTTTTTGGTGGTTTTTGTCACCGTTGGGCGATCGGTCCATGGGCACGGGGATACTCTAGCGGGTATAGCCAAGACCCTTTGGCCTTTCGCCGCCGGGCTGAGCGCCGGGTGGGTGGCGCTCTTCCGGGGCCTCCGGCGGGGATCGCTGCCGATCGCGGCGGCTCTGGCGGCAACGACAGCTCTTCTTGGGCAATTTCTTAGGGTGGTGAGCGGACAGGGAACCGCGTTTCCATTCATCCTGGTCTCGCTGGGGTTTGTGGAAGGAACGTTTGTGGGGTGGAGGGTGCTTGTGGCCGCCGGATCACGGGGCCTGGCGAGCCTGCGAAGAGCGGCTGGCGCCTGAAAAGATCGATACGTGGCTAGCTGATTGGAGGAGAATATGGACGGGATTTCGGTGGTAATTGCAGCTCCGATGGAGGCGGCGGAACGTGCGCTCCGCGACTCTTTGGTGGAGGTGGGCTTCGGGGTGTTGACCGAGATAAATCTTTCGGCGACTCTAAAGGAGAAGCTTGGTGAGGATCGGCCCCCGATGAAGATACTTGGAGCCTGCAATCCCAAGTTTGCCAGCCAGGCGTTGAACCTTGATGCGTCGATGGCGCTGCTGCTCCCGTGCAACGTTGTACTTGAAGAGGTCCCGGAGGGAACCCGGGTCACGGCGGTCGACCCGCGGGCGCTTATGCGCGACCGGCCTGAACTCACCGGTCCGGTCTCCGAACTTCTCGAGACGGCGTTGGCAAAGTCGGTAGAGCGCGCCTAGCCGCTCGCGGGGCATGCGCCACCGCTAGTAGCGGATCTTGGCGATCGCCGCAAGGGTACCGGATTGGTACATCGCTGCGGTGAGCGCCCTCTCGCCGTCCCAGAGGGAGATGTTCAGGCAGCCGGGGTACTGGGCAGCCGAGACGAACTCAATGGAGTAGCTGTGCGCGTGCCCCAGGCCAGGAAGCGAGGCGGAGCGGGACGCCTCCTCGAGCGCCGCCGCGTAGATGGCGTTGTTGACGTGACCGACGACGTCTTGGTCGCCGTACCGGATCGGGAAGGTTAGTTCAACCGCCGGCTCTTCGGCGGGGACTTTCATCCTAAGCGCGGGCCTTATCGTCCGTCCCCTGGCAGAAGGGCCAAAGACGGTCTCAAAGCCGGCGGGAAGCCGGGCGGGAAGGCCCGTGGATAGCGATGTGTTGATCCACGTTGCTCTGGCGGCGATTGCCACACTTTTCCCAACTAACAGATCGGTGCGGCGCTCCGCCCAAGCCCTGCCGGTGCCGGTGCAGGCGGTGACCGCCTCCACCTCCTCAAGATAGCGCGGGTAACAGTGGATCTTGACATCGATTGACCTGATTACCCACAGTCCCTTGTCGTCGAGGGGTGCGCTCTGGTTGTCGAGGGTGGCTGCGTCGTGGAGAATCCTGGAGACCCCGTCGATTCGAAGCCTGCCCTCCGGGTCGGCATCGGAGAGCAGAACTCGGTGGAAATGGCGAAAGTTGCGCCCGATCTCGGGGATGTCGATGAACTCCATGATTCGATAAAACTAGTCGGAGCAGGTAGAGGGGGATGGTCGCGACATCCGGTTTGCCCAGTTGCCGTTGCTGGAGTAAGGTTGGCGGTAAATAGGGAGTTTGCCATGAAGCCAGAGCGAAGTGGGTCCGGCCACTTCTCCGAGCGGCCGATCCTGGTGTTCTGGGAGACCACCCGGTCGTGTCCGCTCGCCTGTCGCCACTGCCGCGCCGAGGCGATGCTTGGCCGCGACCCGGGCGAGCTCGACACCAGAGAGGCGAGGGCGTTCATCGACGATTTGGTCTCCGGTTTCCGGCGGCCGCCGGTGCTGATCCTCACCGGTGGCGACCCGCTGATGCGCCCAGATCTAGAGGAGATAGTCAAGTACGCGACATCCAGGGGAGTCTCAACTGCGCTATCACCCGCGGTTAGCCCGGCGCTCACCAGGGAGCGGATGCAGGGGCTTGCCGCTGCCGGCGCCCGCTCGATATCGATCTCGCTGGATGGGATCGGTGAGACCCACGACGGGGTGAGGGGAATCCGGGGTCATTACGCAGAGACGATCGCCGCGATATCGATGCTCAAGGAGCTTGGCTACCGATTGCAAGTCAACACCACGGTGATGAGGGAGAATGTCTTCGAGCTGGCGCGCGTTGCCGACTTGCTTCTCGAGATCGGGGTGGGGATCTGGGAGGTTTTCTTTCTTATCGAGGTCGGGCGAGGTTCGGTTCTGAGGTCGCTAACCCCGGCGGAGAACGAGGACGTCGCCGCCTTCCTCTGCGAGGCGAGCCCGTACTTTCGTGCGCTACGGACTGTCGAAGGGCCGTTCTACCGCCGCGTCGCAGCTGGCGGCCGTGGCGAGACCGGCGAGCTGTACCGGCAGCTGGTTGCGGAGTTCCACGGTGGTGACCGCGTCCACGAGCGACCTCCCCGGGGGGCACAGACCCGGGATGGATCCGGAGTTATTTTCGTCTCTCACCTGGGAGAGATCTTTCCTTCAGGTTTTCTCCCCTTCAAGATCGGTCAGGTCAGGGAGGCGCAGATCGGGGAGATCTACCGCGATCACGAACTTCTCCGCTCGATCCGGGCCGGCAAGCTTGGCGGTCGATGCGGCATCTGTGACTTCTCCGCAATTTGTGGAGGCTCGCGCGCCCGGGCCTACGCGAGTTCCGGCAATCCACTGGGAGAGGATCCGGCGTGCGGGTACCAACCAAAATTGCCCGCGATGGTGCGGTAGCCGGTGAACGGGCGGGTGCTTCGCGGCTAGCCGCTCTCTTCGGCGTAGATTGCGCGTAGCAGCTTCTTGTCGAACTTGCCGACCGAAGTTCTCGGGATTTCAGAGACGAATTGGAGTCGGTCGGGAAGCTGCCATCGCGGAAATCCCTCCGATTCGAGGTACTTTCTCAGCTCCTCGAGGGTCACGTTCTCACCCGAGAACGGCACTACTATTGCGAGCGGGCGTTCCTGCCACCTCTCATGGTTGTAAGCGATCACCGCTGCTTCGATGATCTTCGGGTGGCCCATTAGGGCGCTCTCCAAAGTCACGGAGGAGACCCACTCGCCACCCGACTTGATCAGGTCTTTGGATCGATCCAGGAGTCGCAGAAGGCCGTTGTCTTCGATCACGCCAACGTCTCCGGTCTTGAACCATCCGGGTATGACAAAAGCTTCGGGATCGGCGTCGTGCAGGTATTTATCGATAACCCACGGACCGCGTAGATAGATGTCGCCCATCGTGGTACCGTCGTGAGGTACCGGTTGCCCCTCCCCGTCGAGAAGTGCTACTTCGACACCGGCCACCGGCTTTCCGGCGCGCGACGAGTACTCGACCTTCTTGTCGATGCTGGCGTTCCGGAGGCGATGCGGGAGCCTGCTGGTGGTGGCGATCGGAGAACTTTCTGTTAGGCCCCACGCCTGGAGCATGGGGACACCGTACTCTTCCATGTAGGCTCGGATGAGCGACGCTGGGGGTTGAGCTCCGCCGCAGACGAGTTCGGAGAGCTCGCCAAGATTTTCTCCGCTTCGCCTCAACTCATCAAGGACGGCGATCCAGATGGTCGGGACCCCCGCGGCCTTGGTCACTGCCTCATCTTGGATCAGCTTGATGACGGTTGCGGGGTGGAAAGTTGGGGAGGGAAAGGCGATCTTGGCTCCGGCTGAGACGGCGGAGAATGGCAATCCCCAGGCGTTGACGTGGAACATGGGGACTATTGGAAGCACGCAGTCGGACGCGGATATGCCGACACCGTCGGCGGAGGAGATGGCCATGGTGTGGAGGACGGTGGAGCGGTGGGTGAAGAGCGCCCCCTTGGGCTTCCCGGTGGTTCCGGAGGTGTAGCAGATCCCCAACGGCGACGACTCGGAGATGTCGAGTTCGCCCTCGAAAGGGTCGACGCTGGCTAGCAACTCCTCGTAGGAGATCAGCCCGGGCATATCGACTGCCGACTCACCGAAGGAGATCACGTGCCTGACTTCGGGGAGATCAGGGAGAATCCTAGACACCAGTTCAAGGAGGTTGGGGGCCACGAACAGCGCTTGATCGGCCGCGTCGTTGATGATGTAGGTTAAGTCCTCTTGGGGAAGTCGGGAGTTGATGGTGTGGATAACCCGGGTGGAGTTGGGGATACCGAAGTAACACTCCAGGTGCTCGAAAGAGTTCCAGGCCAGCGTCCCCACGGCTGTGTCTCGCGATATCCCCAGGTAGTCGAGGGCAGATATCAGACGCCTAACCCTGTTGGTCATGCTGCCGTAGGTGTAGCGATGGCGGTTCTCGTCGTCGAGCTGGGTGACGATCTCCACGTCTTTGTAACTCACTTCGGCATTGCGAAAAAGCATCCAGCTGTTGAGCTCGACGTCCATCATGGCCCACCCCCAAAACGCTGCGGTGGCCAATTATACCACCGGCAACACTCCGCGCAGGTTGGTGCGGTGGACGATCGCTTAGGCTTGGCGATATCTGCAGGTGTCGCAGTTGGGATTTGGGGCCGCAACCTCTGCCTGCTCGAGGCGGAGGAGGAGCGCCTTCAGAACCAGCGGATCGGCGGCCAACTCGGCGGAGACCCGCACCTTGACTCCACGCTGGGCGCCCCACGCTTCGGCTTGGGCGGCGATCCGGTCCAAAAGCACCCCCTTGAAGAGAAAGTAGGGGGCTACGGTGATATTGGTCGCACCGAGGCGGTTCAGCCGGTCGAGGCCCGCTGCGATTGCCGGAGGTGCCAGCGAGACGAAGGCCGGTTCGACCAGGGTCTGTGGGTGTCCCTCCATCACGAGACGGGACGCGGCGTAGAGCTGGGAGTTTGCAGCGGGGTCGGTGGAGCCGCGCCCGACGACCAGGATGCCGTCGGGGAAACCCCCGGCAGCGGCGATCCGGTCGGAGAGGCAGGCGACGATCTCGCTGGTAACGCCGATGTCGCGCGCCATCCGGACGTCGGCGTTTGGGTTCAGCCTCCTGATGTAGTTGGTTATTGCCCGGGTGTCGTCTTTGAGATGACCCGCCGGCAGCAGGACCGCCGGAACTACAGTGATCCGGCTCGCTCCGGCGGCGAGAAGTTCGTCCGCTGCGTTGGTCAGGGTTGGCTGCGCCTTTTCGATGAAACCTCCGGAGACGCTCCCCCCTGCGAGCTTGGAGAAGTCCGCGACCAGACGGAGAAACTGCTCCGTTCCCTCGACGGATGAGGTGCCGTGGCCCACAAGCAGTACAGACCTATCGGGCAACGCGGTACTCTCCCTTCGACATCAGCAACATGGCGTTGATCGCCGCCGCGGCCATCGGAGAACCCCCGCGGCGGGACCGGCAACTAAGCGCGGAGAGCGAGGAGCGGCAGAGCTCTTCCTTGCTCTCTACGGCTCCTACGAATCCCACTGGAAAGCCGGCTACCAGGCAAGGCGTTTTAACTGCCGACACCTCGAGGACCGCCCTGAGAGCGGTTGGCGCCGATCCGATGGCGACGACGCAGCCCGCCGGATATTCAAGAAGCGCGCGTCTCATCCCCTGGTAGCTGCGAGTGCTTCCGGCCGGCACTCCGGTTGCAAGGTCGATCGCGGTGATTGCAGGGTAGCGAGGAATTCCGGCGGCGAGCATTCTCACATCGACGATGAGCGGAGCCCGAGCGGCCAGCGCCGCTACCCCGGCCTCGACGGCGGCCTCGGGCAGAATCAGGTCAGTGGCTATGCCGATATCGCCACTGGAGTGGATGATCCGGGCGGCAACCTCGCGCCCCATCGGACCGAAACGGGAGAGGTCGGCTTCGCGTGCGATTATGGCGAAGCTCTCGAGTTCGATCTCGGAGGCGGCTTGGGTCATGGGGCGGCCACCGGATTATTGGCTATAGCGCCTGTTGGGCAGATTTCGACGCAGGAGAGGTCGTTCCGACAGCTGTTTGCGTCGTAGCCAACCCCCTTGCTCGCACGGCGCAGCGAGCGCGTTGGGCAGGTCGCTATGCAGGCTCCGCAGCCGGCGCAGGCGGCGTGATCGATCTCGATCATGGAGCCGGTATTTGGGTGGCAAGGCGGTAGCCGCGCGGGGTGTATACGAGTTCGCCGCGCCTGGTGGTGGTGCTGGAGCCGACGATGACCACGGTCTCCATATCGACCTTGGAGGTGTTCACCTGGGATATGGTGGTAACCTCTACCGATTGGCCTGGACGGGAGAGCCGCCGGGCGAGCAAGACGGGCGTGTTCGGATCGCGGCGTTCGCCAAGGATGGCAAGAGCCTCGTCCAGCTGCCATCTTCGTCCTTCGCTCCTGGGGTTGTAGAGCGCTACCACGAAGTCGGCTTGCGCTGCCGCCACGAGTCTCGACTTTATCGTCTCCCACGGGGTGAGCAGGTCGGATAGGGAGATATACGCGTGATCGTGACCCAAGATCGCTCCGCTCGCGGCTGAGGCCGCATTCGCCGCGGTAACCCCAGGGATAACCTCGAGGTCGAAGCTGTCGGAGGCACGCTCCGATACCAGCTGGGCCATGGCGTAGACCCCGGGGTCGCCCGAAGTGACCAGCGTCACCGTCGAGCCGGCGGCTGCAAGCGCAACCGCCTTTTCGGCGCGATCGATCTCGGCGCCGAGGGGGAAGGGAAGAAGCCGCTGGCTCGGCCGAACCAGCGTCGTGATCAGATCTAGGTAGCCGCTGTAGCCTACGAGGTACTGCGCTTCGCGAATACTGGCGAGGGCGCGCGGGGTGGCGAGATCGAGCGAACCAGGTCCGATGCCGGCCACGTTGAGACGCCCGCGGGGCCGTGGCATCCTGGCGACTGCCACCGTTACCCTGGGAAAAACCTGCTTTGGCAGGGCGAGCTCCGCTCCGGCGCCCGCAGCGAGCAGTGCGGCGGCTTCTGCTACTGAGGGCGTCCCGACCGCCGCCTTTACCGCGGCGGAGGGGTTTGGCGTGGCGACCTCGGAGAGGGAGCCCGGAGGGTAACCGATTACCGGCAAGGGTGCGAAAGCCGGGGATAGAAGGCCGATCCGAGATGTTATGGTCGCCACCTTCGCCACCGCTGCACGGTGGAGCCCGGCGCTGGCAAAGGCCGTGGCCACCGCCGAGTTGATATCTTCGCTGTTGGCGTCGCTAGAGCAGCCGACGCCGGCAACCAGCGTCTTCAGGAATCCGGATGCGTCTCCTTCACCAGAGTCGGAGGTTCGATCGCTCACAACCAGCACGACGGGCGGGCCTTTGCTCTGTTCCCCGGGTTCGGCAGCGTTTTCAAGGTCGGCCAGGAAGGGTGGGAGCTCGATTCCGGTGGGGTTGGCAATCCGGATCGGTGCTCCCTGATTGATACGAGTCTGAACATTTGGCGGGCAGTTGCTGACGGTGAGGCCCGGGAGCTGGTCCAGGGCGGGCCGGCCCCTGGAGTCGGAGCCGGTGGTGATCACCGGGCTCGAGCCCAGGAAGGCGGAGACGCGGCGCGAAAGTTCGTTTCCGCCGTGGTGGGCCCCGGCGATAACGGTGGCGAAGCGGCCAAGCTCGTCCAAGGCCACCACCGCCGGATCGGTGTGCTTGTTGGAGAGATGGGGAGCTATCGCCCTCACTGCGACCGGCACCGCGGCCACCACTACGAGGAGCTGGTAGCCGCGGAAGAGCTCCCCGATCTGGCGGGCGGTCGCCCCCCCAACCTCGTCGAAGGCGAGGTGGCGTGCAAGGCCCGCCGGTGGGTCGGCCAGTGCTACCACTACCCCTTTGGCCAAAGCTACCTCCAAGCTACGAAGATCGGCGTCGCGGGGGCCAATCGCCAGCCTGCACCGAGCGGGACCGCGCCCGCTATTTGGATCACGGCCAGATTTCCCAGGAGCTCGCGGGCGATGGAGGCCCTTGAGGGATCAGCATAGGTTGCGACCAGCGGGGCGGAATCCCTTATTCGCTCTACCGTTGCCTTCAAAGCGGGAATTCCCCCTCCGCCGACCAGAGCGGCGTCGTAGCCGGAAGTGGCGTGATCCTCTACGCGTTCTACGCGGATATTGGGGCGGCAGCCGAGGCGCAATGCGTTTTTTGCCGAACGGGCGGCACGTTCATCATCCGGTTCCAGTTGGGTAAGCTCGAGGTCGGGACGGAGTCGCAGGAGGGTAAGTCCGAGCGCACCGGTGCCCGAGCCGACCTCGAGCACCCTCGCGTGCCGGGGAAGCGAGTCGGGCCGCAACCGGGCGGCTGCTGCCAACCTAGCTTCTAGCTTGGTAAAGTTGCTCCCCCCGTACTCGAAGGTCGCGTCGTCGAGGACGCTCGGCGTGCCGAGACAAGCGGAACGAGGCGGACTGGGCTTCGTTGCCGGCTCCACCAGCAAGACCGCCGGGCCGCTGGTCACGTGCACAAAGAGTTCCGCCATGGAGGGGAGCTCCACGGTCTCGTTGGGGGTCGCTAGAGAGGTGCCGAGCGCGAGGGATCCGGCGAAACCGGCTGCTTCGAGCGTCTTGGCGATTGGCAAGAGGGGCGTCGCAGGTGGGAGCAGGATCGCGATCCGGGCGTTGGCTGCGATTAACCCGGTGATCTCGTCGAGCGCTCCTTCTGCTGCGCGGTTGGCGAGCGAGACGGTTGCGACGCCATCGCTAGGACGGAGCAGCCTGGCACAGAGGAGCTGTAGCGAGCTGATCCCGGGGATGATCGACAGCTGTACGGCCGGGGCGACCCGGCGCAGGCTGTGAACGATGCCGAAGTAGCTTGGGTCACCGCTCGCCACGACTACGGGATTCTCAGCCTCTCGGCTGGCTATCTCCGCGAGCGAGTTTGCGAACGGCTTGACAAAGGCGTGGACTTCCGCGTCGGGAGAGAGCCGCGCCAGCTGAGGTGCGGCTTCGGAGCGCGCATAGATCAGCCGAGCACTCCTGATCGCGGCCACCTGGCGCCCGGTGAGATCGTCGGTGCAGTCTCCGAGCCAGCCGATGACGGTTATCAACTGGCCGCCTGCACGGCGTGGCACACCGGTTCCAAGGTATCGAAGTCGACCATGAAGATCTCTACCGGAACCCGGTTCGCTACCGCAGCGGAGCAGTTTCTTGCGGCCATCTCGGTGAGGTAGGCGAGCGGTGCCGTGGTGCCGTGCCCGATGCAGGCTTCATAGAAGTGGCGGGCGGTATTGGTGGCGCCTGCGGCCTCGATTACCGGCGCGGGCGAGCCGGTTGCCTCGGCGGCGGTGCGGAGCAGGTCGGTAGAGACGTCGGAGCGGTGAAAGTGGGTCATCAGCATCCCCTGGGCAAGTTTGGTCACCTTGCCAACCATGCCGAACCAGCTGATCATGTCGACCGGCTTTCCGGCGGCTCGCTTGAAGGCTACTCCGGTGAAGTCGCCAACTTCGATCACCGCGACCAGGTCGGTGCCGGGGTAGACGCGTCGGGCCGCCTGCTCGGTCCGGGAGCCGGTGGCCAGGACTATGTGGCGCTCGCCCTGGGCGGCAGCCACATCGATCTGCTGGACGATGCTAGCTCGAAAGGCGGCGGTGGAGAAGGGCCTGACGATGCCGGTGGTGCCGAGTATCGAGATTCCGCCCAAGATCCCCAGGCGGTCGTTGGTGGTGTGGGAGGCCATCTCCTGGCCGCCGGGTACGGAGATGGTAACCAGCGCGCCACCCTCGGTTACCTCCCGGATCGCCTGCTCGATCATTTGGCGTGGGACTGGGTTGATCGCCGCCTCCCCGACCGGGAGGCCCAGTCCCGGTTTGGTGACCACTCCGACGCCTTCGCCGCCGGTGACTAGGACTTGGTCACCTCCGAGGCGTACTTCGGCGGTGAGACGGGCTCCGTCAGTGCAGTCCGGGTCGTCTCCGGCGTCCTTGACCACCACGGCCCTCCCTGCGGCATCCCACTCGACTGGAAATGTCACCTCTTTGCCGGCCGGGAGCGTGATGGTTACCGTGGATGGGTGCGAGCCTGTCGCGGCGTTTAGCGCCGCGGCCTTGGCCGCCGCCGCCGCGCAGCTTCCGGTGGTGAATCCGGGCCTAAGCGATTTGGGCACGGTTAGCGAACCGATCGGCGCGGGCGGCTTTTTGGCTTGCCTTGCGTTCTCCCCGGCTCGGATCGCGATCGGAAGCGGTGGGAGAAGGCGGGGGAGTAGAGGTGGGAGCGGGAGGCGTTCGCGGTCAGCGCCTCCCCGACCACGATGGTAAGGGTGCGGGTCGCCTTGGATTCGCGAATAGCACTGGCAAGCTCTCCGACCTTTGTCAAGATCACCTGTTCATCCGGCCAGCTGGCACGGATCACTACAGCCGCCGGCGTGTCGGGGCCGAACCGGCTCCCCTCCGCGGTCAGCTCTTCTTGGACGAGTTCGGGTTGGGCGCCGGAGAGGAGAATGGCCAAGGTTCCTCCGAGAGAGGCGTAGGCGGCGAGCGACTCATTCCCGGGCATGGAGCTTGCGGTACGGCGGGCCACCCTGGTCACTACCAGAGATTGAGCCACCTTGGGAATGGTTAACTCGCGCCCGAGTACGGCGGCGGCCGCGGAGACCGAAGTGACCCCAGGCACGATCTCGAAGGCCCTTCCATTGGCGATGCACCACTCGATCTGCTCGGCCACGGCTCCATAGATGGAGGGGTCGCCGGAGTGGAGGCGGACAATTTGCGCCTCAGGGTTGAGCTCGTACACTTCGACCACGTCTTCCAAGGTCATGGAGGCCGAGTCGAGGAGTTTCGCCCCGTGCCCGGCGTAAGCAAGCATCTCCGCGGGTATCAGCGACGATGCCCAGATAACGATCTCCGCTTGGCGGAGGCGGTCGAGTCCCCGGAGCGTCAACAGGTCGGTTGCGCCCGGCCCTGCCCCGACAAAGCTGATGAGTCCCATAGAGACCCAAGCCTACCCGCTGCGCTCCGCTCCGTACCGGAGGGCGGATCCAAGGAGGCTAGCGGCCATCTCGGGTGCCGATCCAAGGTGCAGATGGTGGT
The DNA here is from genome assembly GCA_021819205.1 of Actinomycetes bacterium. Classification (GTDB taxonomy): domain Bacteria; phylum Actinomycetota; class Acidimicrobiia; order Acidimicrobiales; family Acidimicrobiaceae; genus JAKARV01. The sequence goes on from JAKARV010000020.1 coordinate 12,708, forward strand.
AGCTGGAGAGGAGGTTGGCGGTGCCAAACCCCCCCGGGTGCTGCCTCGATCCGACGAAGGCAACCAAGCCCTCGCCCGTGGCGTCGGAGCGTCCGTAGTGGAACTCGTGGACGATCGGGGTCGTCTCCTCCACCGCTCCCAGTACCGGCCATCGGGCGGTGAGCTTGCGGTATCCGATCACCGGTTTTTCCCCAATCCAGGAGGAGAATGGGAGCGCCCCAGCCATAACCGTGCCGTTGAGGGAGCGCCCAAGGAGTTGGTGGCCCCCGCACTCTGCGATGGTTGGCTTGCCCATGGCCACTCGTTCGCGGAGCGCGGCCAGCAGCTTGGCGTTGCCGGCGATCTCCTCCAAGTAGAGCTCCGGGTAGCCGCCGTGCAGCCAGAGGAGACCGGCATCGTTGGGTGGCGCTTCGAACCGGGGGTCAAAGGGGATGGTCTCAAACCCCGCTTCTGCGAGGCGTTCGATGTTCTCTTGGTAGATGAAGCTTGCCGCGGAGCCGGAGGAGTAGGCGGCTGTGGCCATGGCCGGCGGCGGGCGCACCGCTGCCTCTCCAGCTGGGAGGTGCGTGAAGAGCGAAACGAGCTTGCCGAGATCAAGCCGGTACTTTGCGGCCTCCGCAAGCGCAGCTACCCAGTGCGAGGCAGATTTGCTATCCTCGGCAACGGTGTTAAGTCCCAGGTGGCGGCTTGGCCGGCGGGGAAGCTCGTCCCGGCGGAAGTGGCCGATGAGTGGCACACCGGCTCGGGAAATCAGGCTTTCGACCATCTCCAAGTGGGAGTCCGACGCTATCTGGTTCGCGATGAGGCCCACCACTTGCACCTGATTCGACCACGTCGCGAAGCCGTGGACAGTGGCAGCTATCGAGTGTGATGTTTTGGAAGCGTCCACCACGAGGATTACCGGAAGCCCGAGCTGGGCGGCAACGGCAGCGGTCGACCCCTCCGGGAGCTGATCCGGTGCCGGAGGGCCGTTCAGATGAGTGCCATCGAAGAGGCCCATGACTCCTTCGATGCAGAGCAAATCACAGTTGCGCGCGGCCCGGGCAGCGCTGTTGCGTACACCGATTTCTCCGGTCATCACTGGATCGAGGTTGTAGCTGGGCCGGCCGGTAGCTGCCAAATGGTAGGCCGGATCGATGAAGTCGGGCCCGACTTTTGCGGCACCCACTGCCAGCCCACTGTCGGCCAGCGCCCTCATGATTCCGGTCGCAATCGAGGTCTTCCCGACTCCCGAGGAGGTGCCGGCGATAATCAGGCCCCGGGTCAGTACTCGATCCCCTTGCGAGCCTTGATGCCAGAGTCGTAGGCGTGCTTGACCTTGCGCATCTCGGTGACGGTGTCGGCGATCTCGATCAAACCCTGCGGCGCTCTCCTCCCGGTGACCACGACGTTGGTCCGATCTGGCCGGCTCGCCAGCGCCTGCACTACCTCTTCCTCGGTGATCCATCCGTAGTTGATGGCGTAGGTGAGCTCGTCAAGGATGACGAGGTCGTACGCTTCGGAGGCGATCTTTTCCCTAGCCACAAGCCAAGCTTGCCTGCCGAGCTCTGCGGTGGCGGCAAGGTCCGCCGACTCCCAAGTAAAGCCGTCGCCAAGGGTGTGGAACTCGATACCGAGTTCGGCGGCAAGCTTCCGTTCGCCAACCTTCCAACCTCCCCCCTTGACAAACTGGACGACACAGACCCGCCAATTTCGAGCCCAACCCCTGACCATCACCCCCATGGCGGCCGAAGACTTCCCTTTGCCATCGCCAGTGTTGACGAGCAGACGTGATTTTTGAGCCATGGTTCGAGCTTAAGTCCTAAGACCTTCATCGATGCCGCCCGAGCACAAGCGGCGCCATGCCTACTTCGGGGCGTCGGGGAACTTAAGATGGAGGGGTGGATGGTGCAGACGACAGGCAGGAGGAGCCGCCCGCTCCGGAGCCAGAGCCCGCCGACTCTCGGCTTTTGAAGCCGATTCGCCGTGGCGCAGGTACCTGGTTCGGAGCCCTGTTCTTGCTTTTGGTGGTTACCGCAACCCTGATCTTCACCGTGCAGAATCTCAAGCCGGTTCCGGTCCATCTCGTTGGCGTAGTTTTCCGACTCCCTCTGGGGGTAGCAATCCTCTTTGGGGGGGTTTTTGGAGCCCTGGTCATGTTCGTGGTCGGGTCGATCTTGCTGATCCGGCAGGGCGGAAAACGGGGTTGAGTTGTTTGTGGGCGGTGGGAAGGATAGCTTTGAGCCGAGGTTAGCGCAGGCGGATCTCGGTTGGACGCGGGAGCCGTTCTCGTTCGGGTTCGACGCCAATGCCGAAAGCGGTTGGCACGGCAAGGCCGCCACCGTCGGCGGCTTGTAACGGCAGGCAGACGTCGGTTGCCAGATATCGCCCCGGGTCGGAGACGTCGCCGGTTAGAGTTACCCCAGGGTTCGTGGACAGATGAAGAAGGTGGGCGCGACCAAGGGAAGATTCGAGCATTCCGCCGATCCAGAGGTCCAGTCCCTCTCTCTGCGAGAGCGACAAAATCTCCAGGCTTTTTGCGTATCCTCCTACCCGTCCGGGCTTGAGGTTGATTACCGGTCGGAGGCCAAGGGCAAGGCAGGTGGCGACGTCGTGGACCGTTCGGATCGACTCGTCCAGGCAGATCGGGGTCTCAAGGGTATCCTGAAGCCGGCGGTGCCCGACCAAATCCAGGGGTTCCAGAGGTTGCTCGATCATTGCGAGGCCAAACGTGTCGAGCCGCGAGAGGTTTCCGGCGGTATCCGCTTCGTATGCCGAGTTGGCGTCGGCGACGAGGGGAAAGCCGGGCCCCACTGCGTCGCGGAGTGCGGAGAGTGGCTCGAGATCCCAGCTCGGCTGAATTTTAAGCTTTATCCGGGAGGCCCCTTCGGCTATTGCTTGAACCGCGGCCCGCTGCAGCCGGTCGAGGTCGCGATCGATACCGAGGGCAACCCCCGACGGTATGGCGCGCCGAGAAGGATTCCCGCCGATGAGCGCCGATAGCGGCACGCCCGCCGACCTTGCGGCAAGGTCGAATGCGGCCATCTCAACCGCGGCCTTGGCCATGGGGTTTCCCCTGATCGGAGTAAGGGTTCGGGCGATCTCCTCCGGCTCGTTCGCACTTCCGGAGAGAAGGGCGGGGATCTCGTGTTCGATGAGGGCCCTGGCGGTATTCAGGGTCTCCTCGGTGTAGGTGGGGTGCTCGAAGGCATCAACCTCTCCCCAACCACTGGAACCGTTCCGGTCTACGAGTTCGATCAAGAGCAGGCGACGGTGATCGATCCGATCCCTCGCGGAGGCGAAGCTGCCTCGCATCGGTAGGTCGACCGGGTAGATGCGGAGCCATTCCAGATAGATCAAGCTACCTCCTGTCGCCTACGCAATCCAGAGGCGTCAACAACTCGCGGCTGGGAAACGGGCGGCCGCAGGCTGCGAACAAACCAATGCGCTTCCGGATCTTAACTCCTTGAATTCTCTCTACGGCTGGAGTTTACGACTTTGTCGGCGGAAGGTCCCAAGACAATGTTGGCCTGTCGGACTTCTGAAAAGGAGCACGTTGGGCGAATTGCACTGTCTGCCTGAAACTGCGCTCGGCCATTCTTGAGCCAACTACTGACTACTGGTCCAATCTTCGCCTTTCGTCATTTCAGGGTGGAGTAGCTATGAATATTCCGGTGCGGACTGTCCGCTTGGGCGTTGCCAGCTTCTTCGGAAAACCTGGCTTATTTTTGCCGCTCCGAATAGTTACCAACCATCCGGGACTGTATTTCAGATATCGATCCCAAGATCTGGCGCTATCTCCGGGGGTACGATTAGTGGGGCCGGAATCGTGACTCCTAAGTCCCTGCGGGCCATGGCGACGCCCAGCTCTCGCGCTCTTTCCGCAAGGTAGTCGTCTAGGGCATCCTTTTTTCCATAGGCGACGAGTGCGAGCACCGCAACATGGGACAGGCGCGAAAGGATCTCGGCGCGCCTACGCGCGCGCTCCAAGTCGTGCAGGTTTGGCGTCCAGGACGCCTCGACCGCCACGTACAACGGCTTACCGGTGTCGGGGTCGTTTCCGGAAAGGATTGCATCGAGCCTATCCAACTCCGTCCTCTCGCTTTCGGACGCGAATTTGGCGGACATGTCGTAGCGCTCATCGTAGCTCATTGCGCGTATACCCCGATACCTTCGCAAAAACTGGCGAGGTCCCACCCGGAGTTCGCGCTCAAGACCGATGCCCTTGAGATCGCCAACGTCGTTAGCCAGCGTTTTCACCTCGCCCGCGAGGGCCGCAATCTGCCTGGAGTTCTCGGCAATCTGCCTGGAGTTCTCGGCAATCTGCCTGGAGTTCTCGGCAATCTGTGCTTCTACCCTCTCCATCCGCTCCGCGAGGGCCGCAATCTGCCTGGAGTTCTCCTTCACCAACCCGGGCAGGGAGAGGAGATCTTCTCCGAGAATCTCCAGACGGACGGCTTGCCGCCACTCCGGGTGCTCTCTGAGCGCCCGGAGAAACTCATCCTCGGTCATGAAGGCTGCCATAGCGCAAAGTATAGGCTGAGGCTACGACTACCTTGGAAACGAGCCCCGGTTACTCAACGCCGCTCCGAAGGCCTCTTAGGGGTCGAGCGCGCTTGTCCCCTCTGACTGCGGGCCGTCGGTCTGCCATTGCAGTTGACATCCTCCCCGCCCTCACGGACGGGGAATCCCGAGCTGGTCATGCGACCAACACGAGTGGTTGACGCTTCATCGGGCCGCTGTGCTCGGCAATTTCGGGCTTTGCGTGCGGTGTCCCTCCACGCCCTGTGACCGCCAGTCCGGCGGCGAGTATGTTATTGGCCGCATTGACGTCGGCGTTGTCGGTGTAGCTGCAGACCACACACTGGAACTCCGCTTGGTTCTTGCGGTTCTCCGATGTCGTGTGCCCGCATCCCGAGCAACGCTGGCTCGTGTAAGCAGGATTGACAACCACAACCGCCACCAGAGAGGTGGCAGCAGCAGCTTTGTCGGTTAGGCGTTGGCGGAATAGTGCCCACGCCTGAGATGAAATCGATCGGTTGAGGCCACGCTTTTGGGCGACGTTGTTGCCAGGGTTCTCGACCGTGCCCTTGGCCGAGCGAACCATATTCTTCACCTTCAAGTCCTCGATGCAGATGATGTCGTACTCTCGTACCAGGGTGGTCGTGGTCTTCTCGATCCAGTCCTTGCGCCGATCGGTCTCGCGCGCCGACAGGCGAGCTATCTGGTGTTTGGTAACATTCCGGCGATTCGAGCCTTTCTGTTGACCGGCTAACTTCCTCTCGCGACGCCGTTTCCGCTGATTCTCACCTGGCGAGAGCAAAGCTGGCATCGAGGGGTTTTCTCTATTCGAGGTGGTAACGGTGGAGGCGACACCCATGTCCAGCCCTACGACAGCATCGGTTGGTTGACGCTTGAAGACGGTGGGTGGGGTAGTGAAGGAGACGTGCCACCGTCCGGCTCGATCAAGGGTGACCCGTGCCGAGGTGGCAGCACAGATATCCGCCCACTTACGGGATATACGGAACCTGGCCCAACCGCATTTGGGTACCAATGCCTCACCCCATCTGCGGTTGATGTGCCGAACCGAGAGATCCCTGATGGCGAATCCTTCGTTCACGCCGGCCTTGCGCCAGGTGGGGCGGGAGAAGTGACCGGGATTGTTCCACCAGTTCTTGAATGCCCGGTCGAGGTCGAATAGGGCCTGCTGTTGGACGACAGATGATCCTTCTCCCAACCAGGTACCTTGCCGGGCCTCGGACAATGACCGCTTTTGGTCGTAGACTGAAATCGACGCCATTCCCCGTCTCCAGAAGGAGCGTTGCTCCAACCCGAGGTTCCAGACATAGCGTGCATCGGCGCAGTGACGGATGAGCACCAACGCTTCTTCCTCGCCAGGATAAAGACGTTCTCTGATGCTCACGCGGTTAGTTTAGTCCATTTGTACGATATCCGAAGGTCGCTTGACCTTTCCCTCGCGGAAGGGGGGTTGCGCTCCCGGCTGCTCAAATTCGAGTTGGAAGCTGATCATTAGCGGCTATTCTCGCAGGCGTGGCTGATGGCCTCATGATTGTCGGACCGACCGCAAGTGGCAAGACAGCTCTAGCCCACCGGGTGGTCGGAGCCGTAGCCGGCACCGTTGCAGTGGGGATCGATGCCATGGCGGTCTACCGGGGCATGGAGGTCGGAACCGCCATGCCATCGCTCGGAGAGCGCTTGGCCTTCGGATACCGGATGGTTGCCCATGTCGACCCGGTCGTGCCGTACTCGCTGGGGCAGTATCTTCACGATCTGGAGGTAACCCTTGCCGACCTGAGGCAAGGAGGGCTGCGTCCGGTCTTTGTTGGCGGGACCGCACTCTGGGTGGAGGCGGTGGCGAACGAGATGAGGGTTCCGCCCACCTACCCAGGGCTGCGGCTCTGGCTGGAGTTGGCGACTTCAAGTGCGGCGGGGGCGGCAGCAGGTCACCGGCTGCTTGTACTGGTCGATCCTCCGGCCGCAGCTCGGGTGGATCCTCGGAACCGCCGTCGACTGGTAAGGGCTCTGGAGGTGGCGCTGGGGTCGGGGGGTGCGCGATCGGTTAGCGGCGAAGAGCTTAGCTCCAACCGGCCATCTAGGTATCCGATGCTTGCTCTCCGGATCCCCAGGGAACGGTTGCGCCAGCGCATTCGGGAGCGAATCGCCACCCAGCTCCAATCGGGCTGGATCGAGGAGGCTACAAGGCTTGACCGGCAGGCGCTCTCGCGAACGGCGAGGGAGGCGATTGGCTACGCTGAGATCTGGGAGTACCTTGGAGGAGGCATCTCCCACGAAGAAACGGAGGTGCGGATCGAGCGCAGGACCTATCGGCTGGCGAAGCGCCAGCTCGCCTGGTTTGAGCGCGACCCCCGCATCATCTGGGTCGAGGACGAGGAGGAAGGTTTGAGTAGGGCAAAGGAGTTGCTCGGCGGCGATGCATCTGTTTAAGTACGAGGCGCTGGGAAACGATTTTCTTATCGTTCCCAATCCCGGGGCCCCAACTATGGGTCCGGAAGTGGCCGCGACCCTTGCCGACCGGCGGCGCGGGATTGGAGCTGACGGCGTTATCGAGGTGCTTACCGGCGACGCGATTCCGGAGATGCGGCTCTTCAATCGGGATGGGACCGTGGCGGAGATGAGCGGAAACGGGTTGAGGTGCCTGGGCCACTTCCTGGTTACCCAACTCGGCTACGGGCCGGATGAGTTTCCGGTGATGACGGCGGCCGGAGAGCGGCGGTACCGCATGCTCGGCGGAGATGCCGAGGAGGCTCAAGGCAGTACTTCGATGGGCACTCCCGAGGGCAAGTTCGCACCGGAGGGCTTTGCGGTCGTATCGGTGGGTAACCCGCACGAGATTCACTTTGTGGAGGAGGAGCTCTCGGTGTTGGACGTGCCGACGCTGGGCCTTCTTCGCCAGCACCTGTACCCCGCCGGCACCAACGTCGAGTGGGTGAGGGTGGTCTCCCCTGGGCGCATCGAGATGCGGGTCTTCGAGCGCGGGGTCGGCGAGACTTTGGCCTGCGGGACCGGTTCGGTGGCCGCTGGCTACGCCGCCCATCTCCGTGGTGTTGTGGGAGATGAGGTGACGGTGGTGAACCCGGGTGGTGAACTCGCCGTCTCTTTCGATTCCGGGGTAGCTTGGCTCGGCGGGAGCAGCGCGCTGGTGGCGGAGATGGACCCGGCCAGGAGGCTGATCTCGGCGTGACCCTGATCCAGAGGACGGTCAGGGAGAGAATTCTCCTGGTAGGCGTGGTCGGTCCTGGCGCGACTCGGGCAGAGGTGGAAGAGCAGCTAGACGAGCTGGCAGCGCTGGTGGACACCGCTGGAGCGGACGTGGTCGGGCGGGTCGTCCAGGCGAGGGATGCCCCCGATCCAGCTACCTACGTCGGTTCCGGAAAGGCGGAGGAGCTCCACCTGCTCTCGGAGACCCTTGATGTCGATACCGTCGTCTTCGACGACGAACTCAGTCCTGGCCAACAGCGGAACCTGGAGAAGATTCTCGGGCGGACGGCTATCGACCGGACCGCGGTCATCCTGGATGTCTTCGCCCAGAATGCCAAGAGCAAAGAGGGGAAGGCGCAGGTGGAGCTGGCTCTCCTCCGGTACCGGCTTCCGAGGTTGGTCGGAAGGGGAAAGTCACTTTCGCAGCAGGTGGGCAGGATCGGTACCCGGGGGCCGGGCGAGACCAAACTCGAGGAGGACCGACGTCGGATCCAAGACCGGATATCCCAGCTGCGGCGGGAGTTGGGGGCGCTGGAGAGCCAGCGGCACGTCCAGCGGAAGGCCAGGGCGCGCTCGCGTACCTATCAGGTGACCATAGTCGGCTATACCAACGTGGGGAAGTCGTCGTTGCTGAACGCGCTTTGCGGTTCGGACGTGCTGGTGGAGGATCGGCTTTTTGCGACCCTGGATCCGCGGACCCGCCGGCTAAAGCTGCGAGGCGGGGAGAGTGTGCTCCTCACCGACACGGTCGGCTTTATCCGCAAGCTTCCCCATCAGCTGGTGGAGTCGTTCCGCTCGACGCTGGAGACGGTCGCCGAGGCCGACCTTCTGATCCATGTTGCCGACGCATCCTCTCCGAGGATGGAGGAGCAGATGCGGGAGGTGGAGGAGACTTTGCGGGAGATCGGGGCGGCTTCGATTCCGCGCCTCGTCGTCTACAACAAGATTGACGCACTGCCGAAGGGCGAGGTGCAAACGGCGATCCCGGGTTTGCTGGTGTCGGTGCGGAGTGGGGCTGGTTTAACGGAGCTGGTTGACGCGCTTGGCGATGCCCTTCGCCAGGGTAGCGCGCTCAGGACCTACCGCATTCCCTTTGCTGCCGCAAGGGTGCTGGCGCTCGTTCATCGCGAGGCTGAAGTGATCGCGGAGTTTACCTTGGAAGATGGGGTGGAGGTTACCGCGAGGGTCGATCGCGCGGGTGACGAGGTCATATCGAGGGCGCTGGCGTCGGTTTCCGGGAATTCCGAGGAGCCCGTGCCGGATAGGGTGGAGTAGTGGCAGATCCTGAACTCTCCGTACCTCAGCTGAGAGAACTTGCAGCGCAGGCGCAGTATCCGGTGATAGACGCGTCTGTCGGTTCTCCAGTCGACGCGCCACCGGCCTTCATCCCGCACGTTCTGGCCTCCTCAAACCGGGAGCGTGGTTACCCACGCTCTGATGGTTCGGAAGAGTTCCGCTATGCGGTGGCAGACTGGATCGAGAAAAGCTTTCAAGTGGCGCTGGAGCTTGACGCCGTGGCCGCAACCGTCGGTTCCAAGGAGTTCATCGCCACGCTTCCGGCGATTTTGGCGGCAAAAAGGCCTGATCGGCGGTACGTTCTTGTTCCTAGGATCGCCTACCCGACGTATGCTGCGGGCGCCCGTTTTGCCGGTCTGGAAACTTTCGAGATACCGGTAGAGAATGGTGAGGTGCTGATCGACCGGGTTCCGGCCGCGATCTCCCGCTCTGCGCTTCTCCTATGGATGAACTCTCCCGGCAATCCCACTGGTGAGGTTGGCGAGTATCCAGCCGTAGTCGAGTTTTGCCGGAGGAACGGAATCGTGCTGGCCTCTGACGAGTGTTACAGCGACTACTTTTGGTCCCGGCCTCGAACCTCGGCACTGGAGTGCGGAACCGAGGGCGTGCTGTCGGTCTTCTCGCTATCGAAGCGCTCCAATCTTGCCGGCCTTCGCATAGGCGCCTACGCTGGCGATAGCGGCTTGGTGGCCGAGTTGGTGGAGGCTCGACGGGAGCTCGGCTTGATTGCAGCCGGGCCAGTGCAGGCGGCTGCGATTGCTGCACTGGAGGATGAGGAGCATGTGATCGAGCAGCGGAAGCGATACCAGCGGCGCTTGGAGACTCTGGCGTCGGTGATGGCAAGATATTTGGAAAATCCGCAACTACCCGAAGGGGGGATCTACCTATGGGGCAGCGTATCCCCTAGTTTTGGCGGAAACGGTGACGCGCTTGCGCTTTATCTTGCCCGCGAGTTTGGGGTGGTGGTTGCTCCTGGGTCCGGCTTTGGCGATGGCGGCCGGGTCAGAATTGCTGCGACGGTATCAAACCCCAACATCGTCGAGCTGGCGGCGCGGCTAAGTTAGTCTGCCATGGAAGCAGCCGATCGTATTGGAGAACTCTACGAGCGCCGTCTGTCGCTCTCTCCTGAGGATGTCGAGGCTCGCGGGACCGTGTTTTCGGTTCTCGAAGCGTTAGACCAGGGAACAGTCCGGGTCGCGGAGGTCGATTCGCAAACGGACGAGGTGGTCGTGCATGAGTGGGTAAAGCAAGCCATTTTGCTCTCCTTCAGGCTGCGAGGCCTGACTCGCACCGAGGCGGGGCCGTTTGAGTTCGTAGACCGGCTTCCGCTAAAATCTGACTACCAGTCCAAGGGGGTGAGGGTGGTTCCCGGGGCGTCGGCCCGGTATGGATCCTACCTTGCGCCAGGAGTGACTTTGATGCCGAGCTACGTCAACATTGGCGCTTACGTTGGTGCGGACACCATGGTTGACACCTGGGCTACCGTGGGCTCCTGTGCTCAGATCGGCGAGCGAGTTCACCTTTCGGGTGGCGTAGGCATCGGTGGTGTTCTAGAACCTCCGCAGGCGGCTCCGGTGGTCATCGGTGACGAAGCCTTTATCGGATCGAGGTCGATGATCGTGGAGGGGGTTCGCGTCGGTACTGGCGCGGTTGTAGGCGCGGGCGTGGTCTTTACCCCGTCGATCGCGATCATCGACGTGGCTACCGGAGAGGAGCTTCCCCGGGGAAGGATTCCCGACTGGTCGGTCGCGGTTTCGGGCACTCGCCAGCGGGAGTTCAAGGGTGGCACTTTCGGGCTGCCTGCGGTGCTGATCATTGGGAGGTTGGAGGAGGGGCAGCGGCACCAGAAGACGGAGCTCAATGCGATGCTTCGCGATCACGGGGCAACCCTTTGATCGAAGCGGTTTCACTTGCGAAGAGGCTGCTCGAGATCCCCTCAGTCTCGCGCAATGAGGCGGTGATCTGCGACTATCTCGACCAGTTGCTGCGAGAGGACGGCGGGCTATCGGTAACGCGCTTCGGCAATAACCTGGTGGTCCGGGTTCCCGGCAGTGGCCCCGGGGTCCTACTTGCTGGTCACATTGACACTGTTCCCGGAGATGTGGAGGTTTACGAGGACGACGAGGTTCTTCGTGGGCTTGGGGCGGTCGATATGAAGTCCGGAGTAGCCGTCATGTGCGATGTCGCAACCCGTGGCCTCGGACGAAACCTCACGGTGGTTCTGTACGCCTGTGAGGAGGTGGACGCAAGCGAGAACGGGCTGCGGAGGCTCGCTGCAGAGTTTCCCGCCCTGCTCGACGTTGATCTAGCGGTGGTGCTTGAGCCTTCGGGGGGTGCGGTCGAGCTTGGGTGCCAGGGTACCTTGCGGGCGAGGGTCGACCTTGGCGGACGGCGAGCCCATTCTGCTCGTCCGTGGATGGGGAGGAACGCGATTTCAAGGGCAGCGGCCCTTGTCGCACTCGTTGATCGGCTCGAACCGAGGCGTCCGGTTCTTGGGGATGTCGAGTTCAGAGAGTCGCTCTCCACGGTGCGAATCGAGTCGTTCGTCGCCAACAACGTGATTCCCGACTCGGCTAGGGTGTGGCTCAACTATCGGTTTGCTCCCGATCTGACTCCTGAAATGGCTGTCGAGCGGCTGGTCGAGTGGCTTGGGCCCGTACTGGAGGAGGGCGACTCGGTTTCAATAGAGGATTCCGTTGCGGGAGCACCGGCCACCCAATCAGGCTTTGAAGGGCTCGTTCTTGCGGCTGGCTCCGTGCGGGCGAAGTTGGGCTGGACCGACGTTGGATTCCTGGCGACCCACGGAGTTTCGGCGGTCAACTTTGGTCCGGGCGACCCGTTGCTCGCCCACAGCCCAGTTGAAGAGGTTGGCAAAGCCGAAATTATTGCGTCCGCTGAGGCACTGGCGCGTTGGCTCGCCGGTTAGCCCCGCTGATTCGCGTTGGGAACATGGGAGATCGACCTAACTAGCCCGACTACCTTTCCGACCACCTTGATCTGCCCGGTAACGTCTACCGGTTCTGCGAAGCTGGCATCTAAGCTGTTGCGCGCTTCGAGAAGAATCCGCCCGTCGCGCTTTCGCAGCACTTTGAGGGTTCCAATGTCATCGTCGAGGTTTGCCACCACGACGTCACCGTCGTTGGCGTCACTCTGCGGCCTGACTATTACCACGTCGCCGTCAAGTATGCCAAGGTCGATCATCGATTCGCCCCGTACTGTCAAGGCGAAGTTGTCGTCGCCAGAGGTGATGAACGGCGGAACTGCTAGCGGCTCACCGTGCTCCCGGTCGGCTAGAACCGAGAAGCCTGCACCTACCGAGGCCACCAGCGGAACCCGGCTGAACTTTGGTGCCTGGCTGTCGATTACCATCGCCCTGGAGCGGCTTGGATCGCGGTGAATTTTGCCCTCCGACTCAAGTTTGCGGAGGTGGTACTGGACCGTAGATGGAGACGACAGGCCGAGCTTCGTGCCGATCTCGCGCATCGACGGCGGATATCCCCGGGAATCGATGGTCTCGGCAATGAACATCAACATTCGGGAGCGCACATCGTGACGGGGCATGGCACCTACTTTCCTTTAACCGGCCTCCCTCGCCGGCGTCGATCATCCCTAAGTCTAGCACTGCCGACTTCGAACGTCCGTACGGTACATTAAAATCTGCCAGCGGTTATGATGAAACCAGTTCAGCGAAGGGGCGTTGGGTCTTGCGGTGCCCATACTGTGGTAATTCCGACGATCGGGTAGTCGAGTCGCGGCTGGTCGAGGAGGGTGAAGCGATCCGGCGGAGGCGCGAGTGCGAAGCGTGCGGCCGCCGCTATACCACCTACGAGCGTGCTGCAAGCGTCCGGCTTCTGGTTTCTAAGCGTTCGGGGGAACGGGAGCCGTTTGACCGGGCCAAGGTGATCTCCGGGATCATGGCGGCGCTCAAAAACCGCCCTGTCGGGCGGGAGGTTGTCGAATCGGCGGTGGCTGAACTAGAAGAGAAGCTGCGTCTCCAGGGGGAAGAGGTTACCACGACCGAGATCGGGCTTGCAGTTCTCGAGGCACTCGCCAGAATCGACAAGGTGGCGTACCTCCGTTTCGCCTCGGTCTACAAGAACTTTACGGACGTTAACGATTTTCGGAGGGAGATGGTGGCGATTCAAGGACCGGTCAGGTTGCAGAAAGGGCAACATGGTGAGGAAGAGGAGTAAGCGCGTCGAGATAGCCACCGACATTGCGGCGCCGGCAAGTATTGCATTCGATATTGTCGCTGACCCCCGCAACCATCCCAGGATCGACGGATCCGGCACTCTGACCGGCTTAATCTTCGGCCCCGAGCGGCTTGCGATGGGATCTCGCTTTGGCATGAAGATGCGGATGGTGGTTCCTTACCGCATGACCAACGTAGTAATAGCCTTTGCCGAGGGTAGCGAGATTGGTTGGCGGCACCTCGGACGTCACGTCTGGCGCTATACCTTTGTTCCACTTGGTGACAACTCGGTTCGGGTTACGGAGAGCTTTGAGTGGAACCGGTCACCCATTGGAGTTATCTACCCGGCGGCAGGGGTAGTCGGCAGGAACCTCCTCGCGATGAGGCGCACGCTTGGCGTTTTGAAAGAACTTGCAGAAGCGGAGTACCGCAAGAATTCAACTTAACCCGGCGTGTGCTGCCAAGACCCGTTTTGCAAGGGGGCCGAAGAGCATTGGACCGGAGGCAACCACGAGATCGCCACTGTCAAAGCCGTCAAGAGCAGTGTCGACCACCCCGCCAGCTTCGGAGACGATGAGAGCGGCGGCCGCGTGGTCCCAAAGTTTCAGTCCGGTCTCGTAGTAGCCATCGAGACGGCCGGCCGCCACCCAGCAGAGGTCTATGGCCGCCGCGCCAAAGCGGCGTACGTCCCGAAAGTCGGGGACCAGATCGGCAAGGATGCGTCCTTGCAACCGCCGGCGCTCGGAGTCATAGCCAAAGCCGGTACCGATCAACGCCTGATCGAGGCGGGAGACACCGGTGACGGCGAGGCGGCGCCCGGATAGTTCGGCCCCCTGGCCCCGAACGGCAATGAACACCTCTTCCCTTGGGAAGTCGCAGACCACTCCAACTTCGATCACGCCCCCGACTTCGGCCGCAATTGAGATCGCGTAGTCGGGGATCCCGTAGGTGAAGTTCACGGTTCCATCGATCGGATCCAAGATCCAGCGGGTGGAGCCGGCGGAAGTCTCGTCGCCGCCAAACTCTTCGCCCAGCACTAAGTCGTGTGGCCGCTCGGCGGCAATTGCCGCCTTTATCGCCGCCTCTACGGCCCTATCAGTTGCGGTTACTACATCTGTTGGACTGCTCTTGGTGGCGAGGACCTCCGTTGAACCGCTGGAGAGTTCGGACTTGGCAGCTGCAAGGGCTCGCATCGCGACGGCGAGGAGGTCGTGGTTCATGGTCTTACGCTAGCTGGTGTGCGGAAGCCAGGTTGCTTGCCGGTGTCACTCTACGTAAAGTTCTAGAATCTCTTCATGCTTATCGACCTGAGGTCCGATACTGTCACCATGCCGACACCAGAGATGCGAAGGGCCATTTTCGAGGCGGAGGTGGGCGACGACGGTTATGGCGAGGATCCGTCAGTGCATGAGCTAGAGGAGCTAGGTGCTGCTTTCTTGGGTATGCCAGACGCAATCTTTGTTCCCTCTGGCACCATGGCGAATCAGATTGCACTGAGAACTTTCGCCCGGCCTGGTGAGGTAGTGATCGTTGGGGCAGGCGCTCATCTTCTCCAGTACGAACGGGGAGCGTCGGCAAAGAATGCTTTGGTCCAGTTCCACGCAGTCGACGACTCGTCGGGATATCCCAATCCGGAAGAAGTGGCTAAAGTGATCGGGCACTATCGTTTTCGTGGACATCCCGTCGCCCTCGTTGCCGTAGAGAACACGCACATGTCGTCGGGTGGGATGGCGATACCGCGAGACCAATTTGAAAGGCTTCTCGAGGCGGCCCAGGGGGTTCCTGTTTACATTGACGGAGCACGCATAGCGAATGCGCAGGTGACGCTGGGAGTCCCGGCAGCAGATATCGGACGCGGAGCGCAGATGGTCTCCATGTGCCTGTCGAAGGGGCTTGGGGCTCCGATGGGATCGGTTCTTGCCGGCTCTCGTGAACTCGTCGGACTGGCGAGGCAGGAGCGGGCGCTTTTGGGAGGGCGGCTACGGCAGATCGGGTTCATGGCGGCTGCGGGGGTCTATGCGCTGAGAAACAACGTCGAGCGGCTGGCCGACGATCACGTTCGCGCGCTCCGGCTGGCGACGATTCTTCGGGAGCGCCTAGGCGAGGAGGCGGTGGTGTCCCCGGTCCATTCCAATATGGTCCTGCTCCGGCACGATCGAGCTCCGGAGGCGGTCGCGCACCTGGCCGGAGAGGGCGTTCTTGCAAATGCGTTGTCGGAGCGCCTGGTTAGGTTTGTGACCCATATCGGGATATCTGACGAGGATATCGAGGTGGCGGCAGATCGGGTCTTGCTGTTAATCGCGGGTACCTCGTGAAGTTATACACTTCCCATCCCGAAGTCGCAATGGCGATCTTTGCCCATCCCGATGATGGGGAGGTCGCCTGTGGCGGCTCGCTGGCCTGGATGGCACAGAGTGGGACGAGGGTGGTATTGGTGGTGGTTACCCAAGGGGACAAGGGCGGAGGGATCGCCGACACCGAGGCGGTGGTGCAGCAACGGGGATTGGAGCTTCTCGATGCCGGGAAGATTCTCGGAATCGCCGACATAGTGCAGCTGAGCTATCAGGATGGAGAGGTTGAAAACGACGCCGATCTTCGGCGGCGCCTGGTCTCGGTGATGCGGTCCTTCCGGCCTGAAGTGGTGTTCGCTCCAGATCCGACCGCGGTCTTCTTTGGGGAGACCTACTACAACCATCGCGACCACCGCGAAGTCGGGTGGGCGGTGCTTGACGCCTCGTTCCCTTGTGCTACTCAAGCCGGTTACTTTCCGGAGGCCGGTAGGCCGCTCGATCGGGTGGAGCTTTTGTTGAGCGGTACCCTGGAGCCTAACTGTGCAATCTCCATCGAGGGTTTGCTGGAGAAGAAGGTCGAGGCGGTAAGGAGCCACCACCTCCGGCTTGGGCATGTCGACGGGTTGATCGACGAGACGATTCGGTTGAGGGCGAGCGAGTCTGCGAAGGTGGCGGGGATTTCAGGAGCTGCAGAGCTCTTCAGACTGGTAAGAGGGGGGGCGTAGTGCACGCGAACGTTCAGGTAGAGATTCGCGGTCCAGGCCATCACGAGCGCTCTGAACTCGCTTCCCGGGTGGTGGCGGTGCTCGTAGCTGCCGGTCGGGAGGTGGTGGTGGAGATGGACCTTCGGCCTCGGCTGGCTGCGGATATCGCTGCCGCGATAGACAGTGGAGCTACTTCGGTGCTCCTTGACGGAGGCAGCTTTTACGCGCTTGCTTCCCGGCAAAAGCCCGATCAGGAGTCGGGGCTGCGGGTGGTGCTCCTGGCGACCGCCGACTCTCTAGGTCTGTACGATTTGCAGCGCGTCTTGAGCGGGGAGGAGCTGAAGGCTCTCGAAGCGGCCGGGGTAGACGTGCACAATTCAAGCCAACCTAGTTAAGCGGTCGAAGTAGAATAGTAGAGCTGACAAGTCCAGTCGGGAGATCTGGATGGGTGGCCGGTTTTCCGTCTCCAGCTCCCGTAGTAGACTTATGACGTTGCCGGGGAGAGTGGTTCGGCTTCGGGAAAGGAGGAGGTATGCCGCTTAACGAAGAGGAGCAGCGCATACTCCAAGAGATCGAGAAGACCTTTTACGAGAACGATCCAGCCTTTGCCGACCGGGTGCGATCTGAGACCGTATACAAGCATGCCGGCCGCAATCTTAAGTGGGCTGCTTTGGCCTTTATTCTTGGGCTTGCCTTTACCGTGCTTACCTTCACCACTTCGGTGGTGCTCGGCGGAGTTGGCTTCCTGGTGATGCTGGGCTCGTCGGTCGTCTTTGAGAAGAACTTGCGCAGGGTTGGCAGGGCGTCATTGCACGACCTTTCGGAGAAGCAGGGTAAGGGCCAGGGGTTCAAGTCGATGGGCAAGAGGCTCAGGGGCGAAGATCCCAAGGCTTGACTTGATGCGGGTGCGATCGCAGGCCCGGAGCGTGGCAGGGCGGAGGTGGGTTTGCAACGGGTTGTGGTGGTGCTTGCCGAAGCTGCCAGACAGCTCTGGGCGATAACTTTTGGGGCGAGGGGGACTCGGCGATCAAACGGATCGGTAAGGGCGTGGCTGCGATTCCGTCGCGACACCATAGCGGGTGAAGGCGGAAGGGTGACGTTGGCGCAGCTAGTCGGATTTCTTCTCTGGGCGGCTAACGAGCGACGCCAGTGGAGGTTATAGACTGACCGTCGTGGCTGTAGCGCCGGTGACCGCAAGCCCCGCCTCGGGGAGGTTCGCTTTCACCCCGCGGGGGGATGTTGTTTCTGCACCGCTTAACCATGTCCGCTCCTTCAGGTCCTGGTTCATTCGTGGTCGCGGACGCTGGTTCTGTACCGACCCGAACCGCGAGAGTCGACTAGGCCGGTAGACGGTGCCCAGCGTCCTCGTATTGAACGTCAGTTACGAGGCGCTGTGCGTGGTCTCGACCCGCAGGGCGGTTGGCCTGCTTATGGTGGAGAAGGCGGAGATGGTCACGGGGACCGGAAGGACGCTCCACTCATCCCGCCTGGATCTTCCGGAACCTTCGGTGGTGAAGCTTACCTACTACGTCAACGTCCCTCAGATCAGAAGGATCGCGCTGACGAAGAAGGCGATTTTTGCTCGCGATCACTACCGTTGCCAGTACTGCGGTGCCTCGGCCGAGAACGTGGATCATGTGGTGCCAAAGAGCCGGGGCGGCCCGCACTCCTGGGATAACGTGGTGGCGGCTTGCCGCTCGTGCAACTCGCGGAAGCGCGACCGTCTTCTCTCGGAGACCAACCTTATTTTGCGGACTGAGCCGCGCGCTCCAGCCGGCCGGGGGTGGTCGATTGCGGTTCGAGGTGGTGTAAGGGACGAGTGGATGCCTTACCTGCTCGAAGTTCATTTTCCAAGGATTGCGGCTACCGGCTAGGCGTCTTGTTTGGGCTTGGGCACGCGTTTCGGGGCCTTGTCGCGGACGGCGAGCGGTCGTTAATCGGGAGGTGGATGCCGTTCGCGTACGGAAGTTGGGGTGCGGTCTGGCGAGCTTTTGGACGCGACGAGTTTGAGGTATCGCACTAGCCTGCGGGAGAAAGCGACAACAAGGAGTTGTAGGCAAGCAGCTTTGGGCCATCTTTGCAAAGCGGGAGCCACAAGCGACCGCGCGACTGGCGGTCGTCTCGACGGCATTACCACCGACGCAGCAATTTCTCGGTTCGGCGACAGCCAGCCGAAGTGCCGATTGGTCCGGTCTTTTACCCGCGACCGCGGCGGTTTCCGGCCAATTTGCCGGCTGGTGTACGGGCGCTTTCAATGCGGGAAGCTTGGGGTTGGTTCGATCTCACGCAACGATCGGGCTGCGGACCTTGATACCAGCAACCTGGCTACCAGGTGGCGCCCGTGGGGTCAGCCACAACCCAAAATCGAAGTCGACAGGGAACTCTAACGGAACTAGCCTATAGGCTAGGTCCATTAGCTTGACCGAGGAGGCGACAGAATTGACGACAGAACCCGACGCGGCACAATTTTTGGAAAATGGCGAAGGGCGGGTCGCATACGAAGTAAGCGGCGCTGGGCCGCTGGTGGTTTGTTTACCGGGCATGGGTGAGTTGCGAAGCCTCTATCGGTTGACCGCCCCGGCGTTGGCAGCAGCTGGATTCCAGGTGGCGGCGATGGATCTGCGCGGCCACGGCGACAGCGACGCCACGTTCAGGAGCTATGACGATGTTGCCGCCAGCAGAGACGCTCTCGCGCTTGTCGAGTATCTTGGCGGGCCTGCCGTTCTCATTGGCAGCTCGATGGGGGCCGGCGCTGCAGTGTGGGCCGCAGCAGAGCGGCCCGAGGTAGTTAGCGGGCTGGTGCTGATCGGGCCCTTCGTGCGGGACCCTCCGGCGAATTCAATTTCTTCGGCGTTTTTTCGCGTAGCGATGTGCGGTCCCTGGGCACCTGCATTGTGGACGGCGTACCTGCCGAAGCTTTATCCCGGGCGACGTCCCACCGATTTTGCCGATCACCGCCTTGCGATTGCCGCCAGCATGCGCCGGCCAGGGCATTCCCGAGCATTTAGGCAGACCACCCGCACCAGCCACGCGGCGGTCGAGGCCCGGCTGCAAGAGGTTGTCGCGCCCACCTTGGTGGTGATGGGTGGGCGGGATCCGGACTTCCCAGATCCCGAGGAAGAGGCACGCTTTATCGCAGGGCTCCTGGACGCCGATGTGCTGGTTGTCCCGGACGCGGGCCATTATCCCCATGTCGAGTACCCGGAAGTGGTCAATCCGGTCATTATCGACTTCGTCGAGCGGGTGACTGATCGTGGCTAGGGCCGGGCTGTCTCACGACATCGTGGTAGCTGAGGCTGCCGCGGTCGCCGACGAGATTGGTTGGGAGCGGCTCAATTTGGCCCTGATCGCGGAGAGGCTTGGGGTAAAGCTTCCGAGCCTGTACAAGCACATTGCAAGCCTTGACGGCTTGCGTCGGGACCTAGCCGTGATCGGGACCCGCGAGCTTGCCGATGTTCTTAGCGCGTCCGCGGTAGGGCGCGCTCGCACCGATGCACTGCACGCAGTCGCCAAGGCTTACCGCAGATTTGCGTTGGAGCATCCGGGCCGGTACGCGGCAACCGTGCGGGCTCCGGCTTCTGACGACCTCGAGCATGGAGAGGCGGCCGACTCTGTCCTTCGCATTGTCTTCGCAGTTCTTGCCGGATACGGCTTGGCCGGTGACGACGTCATTGATGCAACCCGCTCGCTGCGTGCCGGGTTGCATGGGTTTGTCGCCCTCGAAGCTGGTGGCGGGTTCGCGATCGCCCGCGACGTAGAGAGCAGCTTTAACCGGCTCATTGAGGCGTTCGACTCGGCCTTCGCAAGCTGGGCGAACTCAATCTACGGCTCGCCGGCTTCCGTTGCGCGAGAGCACGTCGAATGGCCAAAGTAACAATGCTTGGATGCGAGCCGGATGCAAAAGATTGCCTAAAATCTGCCGACTGAATCGACAGTAGCGCACTTTGGCTGGTTTTGAACGGAGATGGGTAGCCGAAAGACGTAGCGCGCCACTGCTATGTCGACCACTCCGCGCCTCGGTGACCAAATTGGTCAGCTATGTTGGCCGTCGGCAAAACTGCAATTCTTGCGCCGCCGCCTGGCCAGACGCGGAATTTAGGATCGAGTACCGAATCTTGTGCAGATTCCCATGGCGCCCAGAGCATCTGAGGCGATGCTATCACGTCTTTGGATACCAGCGTCGGTTCTGACGAAGTCTCGGGTTCGCCACAGCCGTCGATTCGCTGTGGACCCTCCGGCAAAGACGCCCATCGGGCGCGAGACGCCATGCCCCACCCGCGCGGGGACTCCAATGCGGCGGGTGCTGTCACGGAACAGCCCTTCACTTGGCCCGGTGCCGCTCGTGGCGTACCGGGCTGCGAAAGTGTGATCCGAGGACGAGCGAAGTGGCCGACTGGTCAATGATCGATCGTCGTGTGCGTCTGGCGGCGAGGATATCGGTGTCCTAACGGTGGTTCCAGTCCAGGTGCCAGCACTGCAGCTGGTGATGCATGGCGTCGCCGATCAGCATTGACTTGCTGGTCCAGGTTGCGTATTGAGATCCCGCTGTGGCCGGGAAGCGGGACCAGCCGTGTCGACCGGCTCAGCTGGTGGTCAGCTGCTACCAGGTGGAGCTGACCGGATCGCTCGAGCGGGTCGCCGCGTCGTTCGAGGATCTCGCCGACGCGGCGGAGCGGGGCTACCCGCCAGGTGGCTGCCGACCAGTACCGCCATTCGGCCCGGGTGACGACGTAGCGGGCGTTGGGGTAGGTGGTGTGCCCGCTGTCGTCGCAGTTCCATCCGACGTGGTCGGGGTGCAAGTGGGTGAGCACCACACAGCCGAAGTCGTCGGGTCGGACGCCGATCGCTGTGAGGCCGGAGAGAGGCGAGTTTGCTGGGAAGGAGAAGCCGGAATACGGTGAGGGTCCTACCCCGGTCTCGACCAGGGAGGGCGTGTCTTTGTCGCGAAGCACGAGGCAGGTTACCGGCACTTACAGACACTGGCGGGCATCGAGGACATCTGCCACTCCAGGAGCCGCCGGATCCGCGTCGGGCCACACGCTGGCGGCAGGGAAGTCGAGCGTGCAGTCTACGATCGGGATCAGCTCGACGGCTCCTACCTGCTCCCGCGTCAGGAAGGTCCTGTCCATCCGGCCAGGAGTCGATGCAGGACCTCTTTGTACTGCTCGGCCGATTGGGGTGTTGTGCCAGCGAGGGCTTGGGCAAATGGGGTCGGCAGGAACCAGATGAAAAGCGCTCCGAGCGCGACGAGCAGGAACTGCCCGGCGTGGCCTCCCCCTGGCCCGCCAGCGTCCGCGCTTTCCGCCCACTCGAGCAGCGCGTCCCGCAGGCGCGCGATGCGGGTATAGTATTCCGGCATGACAGGGCCCTGGCGAAACGCCCCGGCGTCGACGAGGAGCTGGGCAAGTCCGGGTTGGGTCTCCATCAACTCGAAGTACCCATCTATTAGGCGCCGGACCTGCTCGCTCGAGGTCCCGCCGGCGTTGCGAACCCGGCTGACGAGCTGTTCGACTCGGTCGAGCCCGTCTACGAGAAGCTGGAGCAGGATCTCGTCTTTGTCTCCGAAGTAGTGGTACAGCAGGGTTCGGTTGATGCCCGCGCTCTGCGCGATGTCAGCCATGTTGGTCTTGGCGTAGCCGTGGTCTGCGAAGACCTGCCGGGCGGCACTCAAGATGTGGCGGCGTTGGACGTCGGGGGCGATCCTGGTTCTCACCGGTGCTTGCCCTCCTGGTGGGGGCCTGCGAGGCCAGCGAGGGCGGTGTCGATAGATTCGTGAAGGTCGTATGCGGTGGCGAAGCCGGTGGCGCGAAGCTTGCTGTCGTTCCATACCCGGTCGTGGCAGAGCGCTTCGACCGCGTAACGGGTGAGGCTGGGCCGCCTGGACAGCTTCTCTTGCGCGCCGGCAACACCGAGCGCCAGCGGACGGGGAATGTTCCTCGTCTTGGCGACCACACCTCGGTGGTGGTCGAGGAGGTCTTTGAGCTGCGCCCAGGAAAGCTCGAAGGCTCGCAGCAGGTAGGTCTCGCCGGCCGCTTCGGGCAGCCCAGCGAGGAAGGCCATCGCCCTGCCGATGTCGCGAGTGTCGACGCAGGAGAACCGGGATCTGCCGCCATCGATCATCGGGAAGGCGTTCGCGTCGTGGGCTTGGGCAAGGCGCGAGAAGAACGAGGCTTTGTCGCGGGCGCCGATCGTGCTGGCAGGTCGCAGAATGACGTGCTCGATGCCAGCGCTGGCGGCGGCGGCGCGGACGGTGTCTTCGCGCTCGACCGCAAGCTTGGAGATTGGATGGGCGGGCCGGCATGGGGTGGTCTCATCGGCCGGGCATGTGCCAGGCGCGAAGCCATAGACG
>JAKARV010000058.1 GCA_021819205.1 Actinomycetes bacterium
GGGAGCGTGCCCGCGTGGAACCAATTGGAAGCGGTCTGCGGGTGGATGCCCTGTCTTCGTGCCCACTCGGTTAGATTCGTGCTTTAGTACACCGCTAAAACATCTGTTCTCGTTGTATGGCTGACTATGTGTGGAGCAGCTTCCAACCCGCTCGGTCAAGTTCGCGGGGTTACTGTGCCACTCGAGACGCAGCTTTAACAGCATCATTGATTGTCGGCAGAAGTGTCGCGACCCTGCCTGACGTAACGGCGATCCAGGTGATCGGCACGGAAGCCAAAGGAGTCGTACAGCTTTCGCGCTCTGACGTTCGACGACTCTACGTAGAGCATGGCTGTCGTCACGCCTCTGGCGTTGGCGAGATGGTCAAGGCCGGCCGCAAGCAAGCCCCGCCCGGTGCCGGAGCCGACCAGATCGGGGTCAACGGCGATTACGTATATCTCGCCCATCCGAGGTTCGCTGCCTTCGTGCACCTTGGTCCAGCAGAAGCCGCGCATGACCCCGTCGGTCTCAAGGATGAGAAAGCCAACGGGATCAAACCAAGGTTCGGTCTCCCGCTCTTCAAGGGTTGCAAGATCCCAATCTCCCTGGTCCGGGTGCCACATGAAAGCCCGATTATTCAACTCCAGCCACTCCATCTCGTCCTTTCCGACTTGAAAGGGGCGTAGCTGCAGGTTGGGGGCCGTCTCTGGAATGCTCGCGGGTAGCGGCATCCGAAGTTGGACCACCTCGCGGTCGGGGGTAAAGCCCGCTCCGACGAGAGCCAACTCTTGAGAGGCCTCCGGGTTCGGAACCCAGATCGATACTCGGCTCGCCGGGTCCACCTCTCGCAGCCCAGCTTCGAGCAGCATCTTCGCCACCGCGGGGATTGGTCGCCGGAAGTCGGGTTTGACCAGCAGTTCAAACTCTACCCCCTTTCGCGATGAGGAGAGGCGCAGGTAACCAACTACCGATCTGGACGCCGCATCGATGGCGAGAAGTCCTAAGGTTGGCTCTCCGGCGCTACCGGTCAGGTCGATCCAGCGGTGGTCTTCCAAGGCGCGGTGGCCATCGTGGGCTTCAATCTCCTGGGCAAGAGTCAGAAGCTGCGCCAGGTACTCTTCGGCGCGCCTCGGGAGGATCCTGATATCGGTCATAAGACTAGGCTAAGCCCCGAAACGGAGGAAAGGGCCAGGTTTGACAGCGGGTGAGGTTGCCGGAGAGGTGTACCGCAGACTCTCTCTGGAGTTTCCGGGTTCTGCGCCCGAGCTTTGTGCACTCCGCTACCAGAGCGCCTTTCAACTTTTGGTATCAACCGTACTTTCGGCTCAGACGACGGATGCGGTAGTCAATTCGGTGACCGGTGAACTTTTCAGGAAATACCCGGCGTGCGATTCGCTAGCCGTGGCAAATCTGGGGGATGTGGAGGAGATCATCCACTCAACCGGTTTTTTTCGCACCAAGGCCGCGAATATCATCGGTCTTGCCCGCGCGCTTCGCGATGATTACGGTAGCGAGGTTCCGATGAGCATCGATGAGCTTTGCAAACTTCCAGGGGTCGGAAGGAAGACAGCGAACGTGGTTCTGTCGGTCTTCTTTGGTTTGCCGGGCCTTCCGGTCGATACTCACGTTGCTAGAGTCGCCAAGCGATTGGGGCTCACCACCGGCAAGACTCCAGAGAAGATTGAGGTCGAACTGTCTGCGCTGCTCTTTCCCAGGCAGTGGGGGCTCTTCTCCCTCCTGCTAATCCAACACGGCAGGAAGGTTTGTGGCGCGCGCCGCCCGGAGTGTGCCACGTGCGTGCTCGCAAATCTTTGCCCAAGCGCACGGCAGCCGGGGGCGGCGATCTAGCAGATGTTCTTCGCCAGGGATCTGGCGAGTGCGAGCGCTCCGGATTTGACGATGGTATCGTCGTCGCACCGGGGGTCGAGAACGCAGAAGGGGCATCCGGTTTCGCATTCGCACTCGTCAATGAGGGCGATTCCCAGCCGCATGAGCTCGCCGATGTGTTCCGCCACCCGTGCCAGGGAACTTTGTTCCCCATCTCGGGTGATCTGGTACAGGAGCATTGACGGCGCTCCGTCTCCCTTCAAAGTGAGCCCGGCCACCTCCGACGCGTAGCCCGCGGTGAGCAGTGGAAGCACCTTCACCAACGCGTGTTCCAATCCGTGTAGGCTGGCGTGCTCGCTTCCAGGTAAAAGACCCAGGCTTTCGGGCTGGCTCAAAGCTATCGAGAGGGCCACCGCCGGTGAAGTGATTGAAGGTGCTTTGAGCTTGCGCGTAGCCACCAGCTTCTGGCTCGGGGAGTACTCTTTGTAGCCGGTGAGCTGCTCGACTACGAGGGCTTCGGCTAGCTCCAGAGTCATGAGGGTTCCGCATCTGGCCGTGGAGATGAGCCGACTGCGCGAGACTGCGCGGAAGGTGGTCGCCACGGTATGGTTGGAGGTCTGGTCCGGTTCACACCGAACCTGCCGATGTTCGTGGTCGACCGAATGAACTCGAAAAGGTGCCCCAAAGTGGAAGAAGATTGCCCCCTTGTACGCCTCCCGCATGGCCTGAGAGGCGGAGAGGGTCTCGTGGATCGGTGCCCCGCGCCGGCTATGCAAAAGCACGTTGTAGGACAACTCGCGTTCGACGAAAGGCAGCCTGAGGTGGGGAACGTTGCTTGCTGCTCCGACGCCACCTGGGACCCGTTTTAGTTTTCCGCTTTCAAGCAAAGTTGCCGTGATCTCGTTCGCCCGTTCTCCAAAGGATTCGATGTCTGCACTTGTAAGCGGAGATTCCGCTGCTCCACACTCTAGGTGGCGGGCAAGAGTGGCTACCGATACGTCGGTTACCGCCGCCTCCGGGGGCCGGCGCAGCAGCTCCTCAGCGTTAGCTAGAAGTGACCTGGAGATGGGATCGTGGCCGAGCATGACCAGGCCGATGGAGTCTTGGCCAGCACGCCCGGCCCGTCCGATGCGTTGCCACATTGCCGAGACTGAGCCGGGATAGCCGTTCAGCACCACCGCGTCGAGAGATCCGATATCGACGCCCAGTTCGAGCGCGCTGGTTGCGGAGACACCGCGTACCTGCCCCTCTCTGAGTTCGGCCTCCACGCGCCGTCTAACGTCGGCAGAGTAGCCGGATCGATAGGGAACTATCCGGTTTCCGTGGTCGGATCCGACGGAGGCGATGAACTCAGCTTGGGATCGGGTGTTGGAGAAGACGGCCACGTGGCGCCGGGTTCGCATCAGGTGCCGGGCGACGTAGGCCGCCTGGACGGAAGGGGAGAGTGTCGAATCCAGAGTCGTGTCCCAAAAGACGATGTCGCGGCTGGCTTGTCCGGATCCGTCTTGAGAGACCTCGGCAAACTCCTGGCCCACCAGGGACTCGAGATGTTCCCGAGGGTTGGAGATCGTCCCCGATGCGGCAAGGAAGCGCGGCGAGCTGTTGTAGAGGTCGGCTAGGCGCCGGAGTCTCAGGAGGAGGAGCTTGAAACTTCCGCCAACCGCGCCGGTGTAAGCGTGGGCCTCGTCGATGACCACCAGAGCAAGGGAGGAGAGCAGTCTTCGCCAACCCGAGTGCCACCCAAGGTAGAGGTGGAGGCCGTGAGGGTTGGTGATGACCAGCCGCGACTCGCGTTTGATGCGGTCCCGCTCCTTGGTCGGAGTGTCACCGTCGTAGACCGCCGGAAAAAGCTGCAGTCCCAATTCGTCATCGAGTTTTTGAAGTCGCGTTAGCTGATCGTAGGCGAGTGCTTTGGTTGGGTAGATGTAGATAGCTGAGGTTGATCCGGAGGAGAAAGCGGAGTCAAGGATTGGAAGGTTGAACGCCAGGGTTTTGCCGCTTGCGGTGGGGGTTGTAAGGACGACATTGTTGCCATCGGCCAGGAGATCAAAGACTTGAGCCTGATGGGAGTAGAGGCGGAGTCCGGCCACCTCCAGATGTTGCGCAAGTCGGGGGTGCAGCTGGTGGTTGGGGCTGGCGTAAGTGGGTCCGTGCCCTTCTATGCGAACGACTTTGCGAATCTGGTTGCGATAGAAGCCGGCGCTACCGAGCGCAAGCAGCTCCTCCACGGAATCCCCCTTGGGTTCTTCGACTTCAATTTCGAAACGGCCGTTTCTAATCGGTTGTCGGGCAAAGCGACGGCGGAACTCCTCTACCGCCGATGAGTCCACCTCCGGCTTTTCCGTGTCGGGGGTGTGGCGTTTGCGATCGGTCGTCGGGTTCGTCAAGAGATCAAGGTTAATGACACGGGAGTCGTTTTTGCCGCCGTGGTTCCAACATCTCGCATTCCCTGTGAAGCGTTTGGCGCTAGGCTCGACATTGCGGTGGGGGTTCCCAGTCCGGTGTCGGACTTTGGCACGAGGCAATCGGCTTGTTCGGAGTCGGCTAGGGCTGTTGAATTCCAGGTTTTCATGCATGCTTGGTGCGGTTAGGCTACAGGGAGGGGTGGCTTCCGGTGGAGTACCGCTTCGAGGGAATGGCGACCGGCTTTGGCGAGGTTGCAAGGGTCTACGATAGGGTGCGGCCAGGGTATCCTTCGGCGCTCTTCGAGCATATCGATTGCAAGGTCTTTGCGCTTATGGGCGCGCGGATCCTGGAAGTGGGTTCGGGCACCGGGATAGCGACCGTCGAGCTGGTTAAGCGGGGCGCTGCGGTGGCCGCGGTTGAGCCGGATCGGCGGATGGCGGCAGTTCTTCGGGAGAAGCTTTCCGTATCGGAAGTGCACGAAGCACCATTCGAGCGGCTCCGACTTCCTCGTGCGAGCTTCGATCTGGTGGTTGCCGCGCAGTCTTGGCACTGGGTTCGGCAGCGGGAGGGCTTGCGGAAGGCTTCCTCCCTCCTTCGGGAGGGAGGATTCTTCGTCGCCTTCTGGAACCTGGGCACGGTTAGCGACCTCCGGTTGGCGGCGAGCATCGTCAAGACATTCTCCCGGATCAAGCGCGAGCCCCCGATCTTCTTCCGCCCGCGGGGACTTCGGCAACGGATCGACTTGATCGAGCAGTCGCTGGCTCGGGCCCGCGACCTGGTTTCGTTGAGTCGTTGCGAATTTTCTGAGATTAAGGAGTACCGTGAGAGTGCATTCATGGACTTGTTGGCGACCATGTCTGGCGTTCTTGCGCTGCCACCGAGCCTTCGTCCCGAATTGCTTGCGGAGATTCGATCCGCGATGCCCGCCAAGGTCGTTGTCGAGTATCGCACGGTGATGCTCTGCGCTGGAAGGGGATAGAGGCGAGCAGTTAGGAGACTATGGCGTCAATCTGTGCTCGGGCTGCTTGATCGATCCGGTCTAGGACGGACGCCGCCGACAGGTTCTCTTCGAGCTGCTTTTGCGATGTTGCGCCGAGTATGACCGTCGAGACGTTCGGGTTCAGCAGGCACCAGGCTATGGCTAGTTGAGATGGAGTAAGGTCCAGATTCCGGGCTACCTTGGCAAGCTCTTCCGCAACCCTTTGCCGCTTGGGATCCGTAACATAGGGCGCTAGCCACTCGTATCCGGCCAGTGAGGCACGACTCCCCGGCGGGATTCCATCGCGGTACTTGCCGGTAAGGATGCCTGATGCCAGCGGAGACCAAGTGGTTAGGCCGATTCCCTCCTCCTCGAGCAGGCGCTTGTACTCGACCTCGACCCGGTTGCGTTCGAGGAGATTGTATTGGGGTTGTTCTACAACCGGAGCGTGCAAATGATTTTCCCGGGCAATGGCGATTGCTCCGCGGATTTCGTCTGCGCTCCACTCTGAGGTCCCCCAGTAGTGCGCCTTGTGGGCCGAAACCAGTTCACTCATGGCGAAGACGGTCTCGGCGAGCGGAGTCTCTGGGTCGGGGCGGTGGCAGTAGATTAAGTCGAGGTGGTCGAGAGCGAAGCGCTCCAGGGATGCGTCGACGGCTTCTATCAGGTACTTGCGATTCAAGGTATTGCGGCTGTTGACACCGTCATGGATGCCCCAGAAAAATTTCGAGGTAACTACGTAGCTGTGGCGCTCCCACCGCAATCGGGCGATCGCTTCACCCATAATACGTTCTGACTCGCCGCCGGCGTAAACTTCGGCGTTGTCGAAAAAGTTGACCCCGGCCTCGTAGGCCTGGGCAAGGAGATCTGCGGCCCTGCCAACGTCGAGTTGGGGACCGAAGGTGACCCAGGAGCCGAAGGACAGCTCCGATACCTTCAACCCGGTACGCCCCAACCTGCGGTACTTCATGCTTCGGCCTTTCTCGTTTTCGTTTGGGGACCAATATAGCTTCTGCTTCAGAAGGGAGACGGCAGGGGGAAAAAGCTAGGCATGTCAACTGCCATGCAATGATGCACGGATGTCGCCAAAGAGTCGAAGTGGGGGTGGACACCAAGACGGCTTGGGTTTGCTGTTGGGTTTTTCGGCAGATCGCAATCGGCTGCTTGGGGGCTACTTACTGATCGCACCTAGCTAGGCACTCCTGCGCACATGGCGGCATAATACTTATACGCCGGTCTCTATTGGTGTAGCCGCAAGAGAACTTGGTGTTCACCCGGACACACTTAGGCGCTGGAAAGCCGAGGGCCGGATCGATGCTCCGGAACGCACCGCCGGAGGGCGACGGCGCTACGACCTCGCAAAGCTGCGCCACCTGGCTCCACGCCATGCACCGTCAAACCGTGTGACCGTGCTGTATGCCAG
>JAKARV010000059.1 GCA_021819205.1 Actinomycetes bacterium
AGCTCCTTCGCCATGGCGGATTCGACCTTTGCCGGAAGCATCTCTTTGGCAACCGCAAGCCCGAGCTCGTCGAGGAGCCCTTCTGCCTCCTCAAACACCGAGTGCCTCGTAGTCGCCGAGCGAGCGGGTCTCGACTACCGTCTCCACCTGCAGAGCCCGTGTGGACTTTGGCGATGTCTTCGTCGATCTTGCCGGCGAGAGGGTAAGGGCGAAGATGTTCGCCATGCGGCTCTCCGCATCCGGAAAGGCCTTCCACGAGATCTACATGGGGGAGTCCCAGGAGTGCTTCCTTGACGGTCACGAGAAGGCGTTCGCCGCCTTTTGTGGCATTCCAAGGATCATTCGCTATGATAATCTGACCTCCGCTGTGACCAAGGTGCTCATTGGCCGGGACCGGCTGGAGAACGAGCGCTTCACCGCCTTCCGATCCCACTGGGGCTTCAACGCCTCCTACTGCACCCCTGGCATCGAGGGTGCCCACGAGAAGGGAGGCGTAGAGGGAGAGGTCAAGCGTGCCAGGCGGCGCTACATGGTGCCGGTCCCCAAGGGCCCCACCCTCGCCGAGATCAACGAGTGCCTTCACCGGAAGGTGGATGCCGACGACAAGACGCGCCACATCGAGTGCCGCCTAGATACGGTTGCAGTTGCCTTTGCCGAGGAGCGTTTGGCGCTCAATCCGCTCGTTGCGGAGCCCTTCGGTTGCGCCAAGATCCACTTTGCAAAGGTCGACGCCAAGTCCAGAGTGTGCGTCAGGCAGGCGTTCTACTCAGTTCCCGTCCCCCTGATTGGCCGCAGCGTCCAGGTCTCTTTGTCGGCGAGCGAGGTGAGCATCTCCTACAAGGACAAGACGGTCGCTCGCCACGAGCGGCTCGCCCGCCGGGGAGCTTCCCGGCTGTTGCTCGATCACTACCTTGAGACGTTCGTACGAAAGCCAGGAGCCTTCCCACGATCGGTCCCTCTTGACCAGGCAAGGAAGAACGGAACCTTCACGAAAGCCCACGATGCGTTCTTCGCTGAGGCGACCCGGATCCACGGAGAGCGGGAGGCCATCTCCGAGATGGTGGAGATCCTGCTGCTAGCTAGGAGATTGCCAAAGGAGGCCATAGCCTACGGACTCTTTGCGGCCCTTGCGATGCGTGCGCTGCAAGCTGGTGTCGTGGAGATCAAGGCACGCCAGTCGCTGGAAGGGGCGGCTCCACCCCTTGCGAACGTTCCCGAGGTGGAAGCGGGCGAGATCGACCTTGCCCGCTACGACGTCCTGCTCGTGGCGAACGCATGAACGACGCAGCAGACCTCCTCCTCATCGACGGCGCTGCAAGGGAGCTTCACCTCCCCGGCTTGAGGGCGAACTTTGCCGGCTACCTCGAGGATGCAAAGCGAAACAGCTGGAGCTACGGGCATCTGTTGGCAGAGGTTCTCAAAGCCGAGCTGGATCTCCGTGACGCCAGGCGATCGGCCCGCCTCCTCGCCGAAGCGAAGGTCCCCCGGACCAAGGTGCTTAGCGACTTCGACCTTGCCTTCTCGCGTATCGGCGAGGAGACCCTTGGCTACCTTGCCCGTGGCGACTTCGTGGCGAGCGCGACCTCCGTGGTTCTGGTCGGGGGACCCGGGACCGGAAAGACCCACCTGCTGATTGGAACCCTCATAACCCTTGCCGGACTCGGCAAGCGGGTGCGCTACGTCAATGCCGCATCGCTCGTCAACGAGCTCAGCGAGGCGGAGGACGACAGGAAGCTGCAAAGACTGCTGGAACGCTACGCCAGGTTCGAGGTGCTGGCGATCGATGAGCTTGGCTACCTCCATCTCGATAGGCGAGGAGCAGAGCTCTTGTTCCAGGTTATTACCGACAGGGAAGAGGCCTCCTCGCTCATGGTCGGGACCAACCTCCCGTTTGGCGAGTGGACGAGCATCTTTGCCGATGTCCGGCTCGCAGCAGCCGTTGTCGACCGGATTACCTACAAAGCAAAGATCATCGAGACCGGGGTTGACTCCTACCGCCTCAGGTCGGCAATCACCGCCACCTGACCGAGAAATCACCCCAAAGCAACCCGTCTCGGAACTCAGGTGCAAGAGCTTCCCCGCGGTATGCTACATGAGCGGGGGTGGGGCCAAAACCCTCAACCGATGTGGGGCCAAGTTGGTCGATTGTTCTCAAAGGTGTCGCTTCTGACGGGTTCTCGACATTGGGCTGCTCCCTCTGTGATCAATTAAGACCCCGCGGGAGGTGGACCACTTTTCGGGGAGCTGGTCACAAGTACAACGTCAAGAACCCGATCTTCAGGTCAAGCCCGGTCGATCCCCACTACAGCGACTACCTCATCTTCGAGGGAATCTCCGTGGACGAGGCCGGGAAGCAGTGCTACCTTGACGTCCACGTCGCCTACAAGCAGGCTCGGCTGAACGCGATCGAGTACCTCAAGAACTTTGGGTACACCGGCGAGCAGGCCTACATGCTGCTGAGCACGGCACCGGTCGAAGGGAGGGTGAGCGGAGTGGTCGACATCCCCAACGCCTGCGCGACGCTGGCCATCCCGACCGGGCTCTTCGAGAAACCGATCCTGCCGATCTGAGGGGTCCAGCGCCTCCAGGCGTTGTCGACTCGATCATTGGAGTTCGAGCACGCTACTTTCCGGCCCCACCTCAGCGTAACCGTCCTCGTCTCCAAGGTCGTAGCCGGAGAGTACCGACATCATCCGGTTGGCGATCCTGAGCCCTCTCCCCTCCGGGTAGGCGAGGATGGCTGGCACTCCGGAGAGGGACGACAGCTGCGTGCGGACCCGGGCCACCAGTTGTGAGCGGGCGGAGTCGTTAGCCGGAAGCTGGCTGAACAGCTCGGAGACGATCATTGTCCGGGGCAGGTCTGGCAGCCCTGGCTCGCTATCGATTGCGTAGGTCGCCTCGATGGCGTCGCGAAAGCTCTTGCCTGCCAACCAGGGGGAGTGGTTCTTCCGGGACCACTCGCGGCCCAACTCCGAGGCCTGGGTGCGCAGGTGCCGATCGTCACTGATCTTGCGCAACGCTTCCGAAAGCTCTGCGATCGCGAAGTCGTCGGGCAGCGCTACCCCCACTCCGGGGTCGATCTCGGCGAAGGAGCCATGCCGGTTGAATACCACCGGGATGCCGTGGGCACAGCACTCCAAGATCGCTCCGGACGACTCCCCCCGGCTACCCCTTCTCAGCTGGATGGCGATATCAGCCATCTCCAGCCAGGCCAAGTAGGAGGAGTTGTCGAGCCAGCCGGTGACGAAGGCGTTGTCGATTCCACCGATCTCCTGAGTGAATTCGGCACCATAGGGGTCGCCTGCGACCGCTCCGGCAAAGATCAGCACGGAAGCGGTGTCGTCGCTGAGTCCGGCGGATCTCCAGGCGGCAAGAATGTCGAGCGAGCGCTTGGGCTTTGCCACCGCCCCGAAACTGGCAAAGATCGTTATGTTCCCGAGGCCGGTGAGCCGCTTGCGGTTGGGAAGGGTCGGTATCCACCCCGGAGCCGTGATCGGAACCGGAGTAGCCGGGTAGCCGGCGCCGCACTCGGATGCGAGCAGCCGCTGTGCCTCTTCGGAGTGGACCAGAGAACCCAGCGAGGAGCAGAGAACTGAGCGCGATGCCATCAGTCGCTGCACCAGGCACTCGCAGTCGACGGTATAGGGGCACTCCAGGAAGGGAAGGAGTCCGTAGGTCGCGAGCACGGAGTTGAAAAAGACACCCCTGCGCCCCTCGGTGACCTGGGCGTGGCGGAGCATCCCGGAGAGATAGGCGTCATGCATCTCCACGACTCCCGGGTTCTTGCCGATGGCATCAAGCTCGAAGGTGTGCACGCTCGAGTTCCCCATCACGTAGAGGATGCGGTCGAAACCGGTCGAGGCGAACTCTTCGGGGGTAGAATTTGGCAGGTAGCCTGGGCCCTCCAGGCCGTCTTCAGCCACGACGGAGATGGCGTAGTACGGGCTTAGATGGGGAAGAAGGTTCTCGGTAAAAGTGGCTGCCCCTGAGCGTTGCGGAAGCACCGGGGTTACCACCGCTAGGCTCGGCCTTTCCGCCCTCGTATGGCCCAGTTCCGCTGTGGCAGGCAGCACCGAGAGCAGTTCGCGGGCGCTTTGGGCAAAGTCCCAACTCTCTACCGACACCGATCTACGAAGGTGCGACCGGAACGCCTCGTCGGCAAGCGCTCTGGTAAGCACGCCGGTGAAGCCAGGAAGGTCATCGGGGGCAAAGAAACCGTCGTATCCGGCTCCGAGAATCTCTTCGGAGGCCGGGTAGCGGCTGGAGATCAATGGCGCTTCCGCCTGGACCGCCTCCAGCACCGGCAGCCCGAGTCCCTCGTAGATGGAGGGCTGGACCACCAGCGTCGCTTCGGAGTAGTAGTGTTGCACCTCGGCCGCGTTCAGCTCCGAGACCAGATCGAGCCTCGTGCTTACCCCGGCCTGGGTGGCGAACTCCACGATCTCCCGGTTGTCCCGGGGTGAGGGCGGAACCAGAACCACAAGCCGGTGGCGCTTCCGGAGCCGTTCGGCAAGCGAGGCGTACCCCGCGATCAGGAACTTGAGGTTTTTCCGCCACTCGATGCTGGAGACTGCAAAGATGTAGCTGCCTCCGGGTCCGAGGGATCGCGCCGGCGTTCCAACCTCCTCCTGCGCCGCTCCGCCGCCGATCACGCGCACGCGAGAGGGAGGTATCCCGAAGATCTCCTCCACCTCGGCTTTGGTCGATCGCGATACGGTGCAGATGAGGTCGGCCTCGCCCAGGTTGGCGATCGCCGCCGAGTGCCGGCGAAGGTCGCGAAGCTCCCGCAGGTAGAAGCTCGGGAAGACCCAGGGGATGAGGTCGTGCACGATTCCGGCCACCGGTATGGCGGGAAAGTGTCTCCGCAGGTGGCGGAAAACTTCTCGATCGAAGGGAGCCAGCAGGTTGGGAAGCACCACCGCCGCCGGTGAACTGGCCGCGGATGAACCGGCCAGGTAACGCTGGTAGGCGTGCTCGACCTCAGCCTCCGGGATCCCCAGGGCGCGAGAGGTAATTCCGGCTGATCCCTCTACCGGCTGGGTGGAGATGGCGACCAGCTCCACGCCGCCGAGCGTGCCCAGCGCTTTGAAGAGGGCTGCGCTATACCTTCCGATACCGCGAGTCCGGTCCGGTCCAAGCAGCGGCGAGATGTCGAAGTAGATGGTCCGCATCGCTGCTTGAATCAGTTCCGCCCGGTCTCGCCGCCGCCAGCTCTCCTCCGCCGCACGCTCTCGCTCGCCGCCCGCAGCGGAGAGGTCACGCGCCACGAGGTGCTCTGCTTGAGGTCGGCGATCTGGTTCTCAAGGTCGCGGACCCTGCCTTTTAGGCGGTCGATCTCCGCCTCGCGCTCACGGTTGAGCGGACTAAACGGCAGGATCTGCTTGACTTCGATGGGGAGGCGAGCCTCGTTGACCTCGGCTCGCAACCGCCCCTCTTCCAACATCGCCTGCAGCTCCGAGGCGGGAAGGAGGTCGTCAAGGGGGCCGGGAACTAGCCGCCAGGCTTCGTCGAAGCCGATGTCGACCCGGACCAAGAGGTGGGACTCCCCGTCAAAGGGAAGGTAGTGCCAGCTGGAGCCGGGATCAAGGATTGCAGCCGCGTCGGCGGGAGGCGTGAGCGCCGAGGTCTCGACTGTAATCACCTTCGGGCCGATCGCCGTTATCGCCGGGAGCACCTGGAGGACTTCGTCGAGCCCGGGTGCCGAGACCGTAGCCAGGGAGAGGCCCGCGAGTTCGGCCGCCCGCTCGCCGATCCAGGCGGAGGCGCTCTCGAACCAGCTCATTCCGGCCTTGGTGGAGATGCAGTGCCCCCGATCCATCGAGCGCTTCTCGGCAAGCTGCTGGCAGAGCGTGAGGTCTTTGCCGACGATGATGCCCCGCGCGCCGCGCAGGTAGAGGGCGTAGGTGGTGGAGCCGTCGACCAAGTGGCGTGGAGCCACCTCCAAGAAGCTGATCGGATCCTTGTCGCCGATGATCCGGTAGACGAGAGCGTCCAGGCCCCGCGGGCTGTAGGAGACGAAGCTCATCGCCCGCTCAAGCGACCAGGTTCTCTAGGAGCCTTCGCGCCGGACCGGTAAGCCCGAATCCCATGCCGGCCCGTTCGGGGTGGGGCATCAAACCTACCACGTTGCCGTTTTCGTTGGCGATGCCGGCGATGTCGAGGGCGGAGCCGTTCGGGTTGTCGAGGTAGCGGAGCACGATCCTCCCCTCGCCCTCCAGCCGCTTGAGGGTATCCTCGCCGGCCGTGAAGTTGCCCTCGAAGTGGTTTATCGGGAGGTCGAAGCGATCTCCGGGAGTGAACGCCTTGGTTAGGACGTTATCGGTACTGACCACCTCCACCGGCGTTGTCCCGCAAATAAACGAGAGGCCGGCGTTCTTCTGGAGGGCGCCGGGAAGCAGGTGCGTTTCGGTGAGCACCTGGAATCCGTTGCAGATGCCCAAGACCGGTCCTCCGGCTTTGGCGAAGGCTACCAGAGAGCGCATTACCGGGGTGAAGCGGGCTATCGCTCCCGGGCGGAGGTAGTCGCCGTATGCGAAGCCCCCCGGGATCACCAGCGCGTCGA
>JAKARV010000005.1 GCA_021819205.1 Actinomycetes bacterium
AATTAGCTTGCGGATTGCAGGAAGCTTGTGAGTTGGGAGACCTGAAGGCGGGAAGCGGGAGAGGAGACGCTTACTGGTGGTAGCGTGTAACGGTTTCCGTCAAGGAAAAAGCTTCCCGTCCAGGACTCAGTGGTCCCTAACTCGTAGTATCCGGGAGCTGTGGGGCGAAACTGAATCTGTCCGTATGGCCATGCACCGCCGAGGGTGTCAAACCAGCCGAGGCTGGTTCCGTTGACGCGTACGTTGATCGTGCCGGTCGCATCTATCGTCAAGGGGCCGAGGTTGGTGGCGGCAACGAATTGGCGGTAGAGGGCGCCGGATATGGTGAGGTACTCGGGAACATTGACGACTCCACGGGAAGGGTCGGGGGCGATCGTGGGGAGTGGCAGGTATTCCCGGACTATTTCGGTCCAGTTGGAGACGGAGGGGGGTTTACCGGGGGGAGTCGCCAAGCATCGCCTGACCGTCGCTAGTTGGTTCCAGACTTCCTCGGCCCAAGCCAGTTCGGCAGCGTACAGCGCCGGCGGAGGCGTCTCTACCCGAACGGCAACGCAAGCGGCGGCCAATGAAGCGCCAGTGTGCGAGATTAGGTAGGGTACGTAGATTGGAGAGCGCGGAACCGGCCCCGTTTGGGAGTCGCCAGATCTTCCTCGGATTACCACCGAGTATCCGTTGGGAAGCGTCCCTCCGACAGCAATCCACTCAACCGCGGATGACGGCGGAAGGGACCAACCGCCGCTCGCTCTCGAAGGGCCAACCCACCATAGTGCCGTTCCGATAAATACCAGGATCGCCCGGCCAATAGACCGACTCCGCGCCATCTTCCCTCCTTGGTTCGGCGCCTGATTCACAAATTAAGGTTGCGGCGCCAGTCCAATCCTTGGACTGAGCGAATGCTATGCGGGTTTTCCACTCCGCGCAAGTACTTAGGCACCCATGGCGTGGTAACCACCATCGACATGGATCACTTCGCCCGTGGTCATGGGGAAGTAATCGGAGGTGAGGCAGAGCACCGCCTTCGCAACGGCGGTGGCGTCGAGAGGATCCCATCCCAGCGGTGCCCTGCGCGGCCATTCGTCTTGAAAGGTTCGGAAGGCATCGATGGACTTGGCGGCAATCGTCCGGATTGGCCCCGCCGATACCAGATTTACTCGGGCATTGATTGGGCCCAACTCCCGAGCCAGGTACCGCGAAAGCGATTCGAACGCCGCTTTCGCCACCCCCATCCAGTTATAGCCTGGCCAGGCAACGGTGGCATCGAAGTCAAGGCCGACCAGGGAGCTGGATCCAGCCGCTTCCATAAGCGGCTTGAAGCCGCGGGCAAGCTCCGCGAGCGAGTACGCCGATACCTGGACCGCCGTTGCGACGTCTTCCCAGGGCGCAGAGAGCATATCCTGGTCAAGACATGAAGGGGGTGCGTACCCGATCGCGTGGACGACGCCGTCGACGTGATCCCAAATCGCCGCTATCTCTGCTGCTGCGGTTTCGACGGAAGCCGTGCTGGAAGCGTCGAGCTCCACCACCCTGATGTCGCCGGCAAGTTTCGCGGCTGCGCGACGGGTGATGGAGAGACCCCTTCCGAAACCGGTGAGAATTACCGAAGCCCCCTCGTCTAGGGCGAGTTCGGCAACACGATACGCGATCGATGCGGTATTGAGGACTCCGGTGATTACCAGCTGCTTGCCATTAACGATGCCCATAACTTCTCCCTAGCCGTAGACTTCAATCAAAGTAATAGCAAGTGGGCGACGGTGGTGTTGCCTTGCGATTGGGGTAGCGCGTTGGACGTGGGGATTATTGGGGGCACTGGCCCGCTAGGGTCGGCGCTGGCGGCACGGCTGGCGGCGAGCGGCCTCAGCGTCGTAGTGGGGTCTCGGGTGCGCGAGAAGGCGGACGAAGTCGCGGAGCGTTTGAGGGCGCAGTGGAGCGGTCTCGAAACGCTCCGCGGTGGCGAGAACGACGAGGCGATTCGCTCCGAGACTGTTGTGGTTGCGGTGCCCTGGGAATCGGTGGTGAAGACGGTGGAGCCGTTCACCCGGCTGCTGGCGGGAAAGGTCGTGCTTTCCCTGGCGAATGCCTTGATGAAGATGGGAAGCGAGTTCTCGGCCATCGAAGTGCCACGCGGGTCGATAGCTCAACTCCTGCAGTCCACTTTGCCTGAATCGCAGGTGGTGGCTGCGCTTCACCACGTGCCCGCTCGAGAACTCGCGAACCTTTCGCATCCCATAGAGGTGGATACGTTGGTCTGTTCGGACTTCCCGGAGGCGAAGGAACGCGCAATCTCACTTCTGGGTCGGGTGCCTGGGTTGAGGGCTTTGGATGCGGGTTCGCTGGCACAGGCGGGGGCAATCGAGGCAATGACGGCGGTAATCCTTAACGTAAACCAGCGTTACCATGCCCGATCTTCGATCCGCCTTACTGGACTTGAAGGAGAGGGCTGATGCGTATCTTTGACACCGCGGCTCAGGAGATTGTGGAGCTCGCTGCGACAGGATCTTTGAAGATGTACACCTGTGGGATCACTCCGTACGATAGCGCTCACGTTGGGCATGCCGCGGTCTATGTTACTTTTGACCTTCTCCAACGTCACTTGCGCCGGCACGGCTTTGCAACCAGCTGCGTTCGTAACGTAACCGACGTGGATGATGATATTCTTCGCAAGGCGCGCGAGATCGGCGCTAACTATTTGGACCTCGCAGCTTACGAGATCTCTCGGTTTGATAGCGATATGGCGCGCCTTGGGTTGATGAGGCCGGATTCGGAGCCGCGTGCAACGTCGGCCATCGCTGATATTCTTGGAATGGTCGGCGAACTGGTCGACTCCGGGTACGCGTACGTTGTGGATGGTTGGGTCTACTTTGACGTAAGTACCGCCAAAGACTTTGGCAAAGTGTCTCACCTCTCCCGGGAAGAGATGATCGAACTTGCACGGGAGCGAGGTGGAAATCCGGACGACGCAAGACGTCGCGACCCGCTCGATTTTGTCCTTTGGCAACCATCGCTTCCTGACGAGCCCAGCTGGTCTTCGCGCTACGGAGATGGCCGGCCAGGTTGGCATATCGAGTGCTCCGCCCTGGCAATGCGGGAGCTTGGAACCGTTGTCGACATCCATGGTGGCGGCTCGGATCTGATCTTTCCCCACCACGAGTGCGAGGCGGCGCAGACGGAGGCGATCACTGGGCACGACTTCGTGCGCCATTGGATGCATGTCGGAATGGTGAGGCTGGCCGGGGTGAAGATGTCGAAATCGCTTGGAAACCTGGTTTTTGTCCGCGATCTTCTCGAGGAGTACTCGGGCGACGAGATCCGGCTGGCGATCATGTCGAACCACTACCGGAGCTCTTGGGACTGGAGCGACCGGCTTTTAGAGGAGGCACGAGCGCGGTTGGCCGCCTGGAGGGCGAACGGCCCTGGCAATGCGGGTGTCGAAGAGGTGGACTCTGCGCTTGATGAGGATCTTGACGCTCCGGCGGCGATCGCAAGAATCGATGCGCAAGCCGCGGCTGGATCGGGAGTTTCGGAGGCCGCAGCGCTGCTCGGGATAAATTTGTAGTAGACGGAGGATGCTGGTGTTCGTTGACGGAGTTGCGGTCGAGGGTGAGTTTGCGACCGGATTCGAGCTGGTTCGGGCTGTCGGAGGCGGCGCCGAGATCATTGCCCTCGAGCATGGCGGGCAATTATATGATCTTTCGGCAACACTTGTCGGGGTGAACGAGGTGCGAACCGTGGCGGCGGCGTCGAAGGCAGGACGGTCGATTCTCCGACACTCCGCGGCGCACATCATGGCACAGGCAGTGGTCGACTGTTTCCCGGGGACAAAGTATGCGATCGGTCCGAGCACCGAAGAAGGTTTTTTTTACGACTTCCAGCTTCCAGGCGGTGCGCGGTTCGATCTTGCGGAGTTGGCTGTGATCGAGGAGCGGATGCGGTCGATCATCGGAGAGCGGCAACCATTCATTCGTCAAGAGGTTGGCTACAATGAGGCCGAGAGGATCTTTTTCGACCAGCCTTACAAGCTGGAGATCATCTCGAGAGTGCGCGGAGCTGGAGGAACGGAGGACGATCTTCGGGAGGCGGGCGGTACTGAGATGGTCTCGATCTACCGCAACTCCGAACGATTTGTTGATTTGTGCCGGGGTCCCCACGTTCCGGATACGGGATACGTCAAGGCCGTGAAGCTGCTTCGCACTTCGGGGGCGTACTGGCGCGGATCGGAGGCGAACGATCAGCTGCAACGGATCTATGGGACCGCGTTCTGGTCGGAGGGGGAGCTAGAGGCTCACCTTGTCCGGATGAGAGAGGCCGAAAAGCGCGATCACCGGAAGCTTGGAGCCGAGCTCGACTGGTTTCATTTTCCTCCGGAGGTTGGTGGCGGACTTCCGGTGTTTCATCCAAAGGGCGCTTACGTACGTTACCGGATGGAGGAGTTCTCGCGAAAGCAGCACCTCGCCTTTGGCTATCAGTTGGCTTGGACTCCGCACATCGCCAAGGCGGCTCTCTTCGAGCGCTCCGGACATCTCGGCTGGTACCGGGATGGCATGTTTCCTCCGATGGAGATGGAGGGGTCGACATACTACCCAAAACCGATGAACTGCCCCTTCCACATCCTGATCTTCGAGTCGCAACCGCGGTCCTACCGCGACCTTCCGCTCCGGCTGTTCGAGTTTGGTACGGTATACCGTTACGAGCGCTCGGGCACTCTGCACGGGTTGGCTCGAGTACGCGGGCTTACCCAAGATGATTCGCACATTTTTTGCACGCCGGGGCAGCTCGCTGACGAATTGGCCAGGCTCCTCGAGTTCGTTCTTTCGCTTTTGCGCGCTTTCGGACTCGAGGAGTTCGCTGCGGAGTTGGCCACTAGACCCGACAAAGCCGTGGGGTCGGAGGAGGATTGGGAGTTCGCTACTGCGGCTGCCCGATCGGCATTGGAGAAGACCGGCCTCGAGTACACCGTGGCTGCGGGTGAGGGGGCATTCTACGCCCCAAAGATTGACATCCACTTGACGGACGCAATCGGAAGAAGATGGCAGGTCTCGACGCTTCAAATCGACCTCCAGCTACCGCAGCGTTTTGAGCTGGAGTACCAGAGCCCCGAGAACACCAAAGAGCGTCCGTTTATGATTCACCGGGCGCTGTTTGGCTCGGTTGAGCGGTTCCTTGCCATCCTGATCGAGCATTACGAGGGGCACCTTCCTGCGTGGCTCCTCGACGAGCAGGTTCGGCTGCTACCGGTAAACGATGCCTCGGCGGGTTATGCACAGGAGATAGCCGGAAAGCTCGTCGCGGCCGGCGCACGAGTGACGGTCTCTGGAGCGGGAGAACCGCTTGGCGCCCGCGTCCGCAAGGCAAAGATCGACCGCGTCCCCTATCTTGCGGTTGTCGGTCCGCAAGACCTTGCAAACGGTACCGTTGGGTTGACGCGCCCGCGATCCCCGGAGCAGCGTGGGTTTCCCCTATCCTCGTTTTTGGAGGAGGTTGCGGAGGCGATACGCGAGCCCCAGCTTCAATTGGAGATTGGACAATAGCACGTGATTGAGCACATCTGGGCCGGTTGGCGGGCAACCTTCGTAACCGGCGAGAAGATGGCTGACGATGGGTGTGTCCTCTGCACCATCGGGGAGGTTAACGACCTTGACGAGAGCTTGGTTGTTTGCCGGGGCGAGTTTGCCTATGTTGTCCTCAATTTGTACCCGTACACCTCCGGTCACCTGATGGTGGTTCCACGAAGGCATATCGCTGCGATCGGGGAGGTTGAGTTGAACGAAGGGGAAGAGATGCTGCGCTACGTGCGGATCGCTGTCGCAACCCTGGAGGATCGCCTTGGCGCGCAGGGGATCAACGTTGGTATGAATCTAGGTCGGCCAGCCGGTGCCGGCATCGCTGACCACATTCATGTGCATGTAGTTCCACGGTGGACTGGAGATGCGAACTTCATGTCCACCGCAGCATCCACCCGGGTTCTACCCGAGGCCCTCCCCGATACCCTGGCCAAGCTCCGGTCTGCGTGGCCAAGCGGCTAGGTCCGGCTCGCCACGCGTTTGGGGAGGACTTCGTAGCGGTCGTGGCATATGGTAAAGGATGCCACACCCGAGGTGAGTGCGTTAAGGTCGATCGCCAGCCGTCCGACTTCGGCGGTCGGGACCTCAGCCTCTATCTCTACGATATCGCGGCCGGCGGTGGCGGTGGTTCGTACGATCTTGCCGCGCTTGCCGGTCAAGTATCCAAGGACGTCGCCCTGATTCTGAGTGGGAATCGCGGTAGTCACCCGCGAAATCGGTTCCAGAACTTCGGTACCAGCTTGCTCCAAGGCTTGCTTTATTGCGAGGGCACCCGCCACCTTGAAGCTCATCTCCGAGGAGTCGACGGGGTGGTATTTGCCGTCGATTAGCCGAACCCGGAGGTCCACGACTGGATAGCCTTGCGGTCCTCCTTGTGCGAGCGTCTCGGCGATGCCCTTCTCGACTGCGGGAATGAAGTTCCGGGGTATCGCGCCGCCTACGATCTCGTCGACAAATTGAAATCCTTCTCCGCGCTGGAGTGGTTCCACTGCGATGACGGCGACGCCGAACTGTCCATGGCCGCCGGTCTGCTTTTTGTACTTTCCTTCGGCGCGTGCCGACCTTGAGACGGTCTCTCGATAGGGAATCTCCTGTTCTGCCGTTGCAACCCGTACTCCCGAACGGTGCTCGATCCGTTCCAAAGCTATCGCCACGTGGGTCGCCCCCATCCCGGTGAGCAGAAGCCGGTTGGTACGCTCCTCTCGGGATACGACGATCCCGGGATCGTCGTCGGCAAGCCGTGACACCGCTTGGGCGACCTTCTCATCCTCTTTCGTGTTTTCTGCCGTTATCGCCACCGTGTATCCGGGGGTGGTCATTGCCAGGGTTTCTGGCGCCCGGGCATGCGGAGCAGTGAGCCACGTGCCTACGGGTGCAGTAAGTTTGGAGACTGTTGCGATATCACGAGCTTGCAACGCAAGAGCAGTTTGTGCGCTGCCGGGAATCGGGATGAGGAGTTGGTGAATCCGTTCCTCGCGACTGGTCCCGGCTGCTGACAGCACCGTATCCGGACGCAAGGTTCCCTGTATGAGGGCTATGGTCGCGCTCCGGCCCTGGTACTGGTCCGAGGTGGCAGCGATTACGAGGGCAACCGGGGGCTCCGTGGGGGAGGAAGCGGACTCCGGCACGAGGGTGGCAAGGATCTCGAGTAGATGAGCGACGCCGGCGTCAGTGAGCGCCGAACCGCACGCTACCGGCGCGATATCACATCGGGCGACGCCGGTCTTCAACACCGAGATAACTTGCGCTTCGTCGATTTCTCCGTCCGCAAGGTATCTCTCCATGACGTCGTCATCTTCGGAAACGATGTCATCAAGAAGAGCTTCGCGAGCGGCGGCTTCGAGGGCCGCCAGGGTATCGGGAATTAGCTCTTCGCGCTCTTGCCTTCCGTCGGTGGCAAACGCGCGGTCACGCACGAGGTCGATGATACCGCGGAGCCCTGGGAGGGGAAGTTCGATCGGATCTATGTGCGGGTTGAGCGTGGCCCGGAGTTGCTCCACCGTCGCATCGAAGTCAGCATTCTCCCGGTCGCACTTGTTGATGAAGACGATGCGGGGAAGTGCTTTTTCCTCAAGATTGGCCCAAAGCTTCGGGACTTCCGGGCCGAGCGTGCTGGCAGCCGGTATCACGAGCAGTGCAGCGTCTGCCGCTGCAATTGCGAGATCGACTTGAGCTTGAAATTCTCCGATTCCAGGGGTGTCGATCAGGTTGATCTTCACGCCGCCAGTCAGCACGGAGACGGCGACGGCATCGATAGAGTGACGGTGCGATCGCTCCTCTGCGGTCCTGTCGCTTAGCGTGGTTCCGGCCTCGACAGCGCCTTTGCGGGGTAGGTGGCCGGTAAAGTAAGCGAGCGACTCGACAAGTGAGGTTTTTCCGGCGCCCGGGGGGCCAAGTACTACTACGTTGCGTACGCTGCCCCACTGCTTTTCAGCCACCGTGCACCTCCTCGCAGGACCGCCCCTCGGCGGTAGTCCAAGCGTAGCAAATTTCCGGACCTCGAATCTGGTTGCGAAGTCGTACCTATCGGGGCGCTTTTCGCGAAGGAGCGAGAAGGCTGGAGCTTCGGAGTTGCGAGCGATGGGACGCCAAGAGTGAACCGGCGAGTAATCGAGGTTCCCCAAACCTGGACTAAGCTTCGAAGAGCGACATGGATTGTGCCAAGCTTCCGGTAGGAGATGATGCGTGTTTGACGGAAATTTCAGGACGGCGGTCGACAAGCGGACAGCGCCTCTTGGAAGGTCGCTAGCGCGGCTGGGCGTCAGTCCTGATCTCCTTACTGGGATCGGAGTAGTCGGTTCCCTCGCTGCTGCGGTGGTGATCGCGCTAGGTGACCTGGGGCTTGGAGCTGTGCTGCTTCTCCTTGGGATCGTTCCCGACCTTCTCGATGGCCCGTTGGCCAAGGCGGCCCAAGCAGTGTCGAAACGAGGCGCGTTTTTTGACTCTTTCGCCGATCGGGTGTCAGATCTGGCGGTCTTTAGCGGTATCGGTATCTACTTGATCGCGAGGGGGGATCAACTTTTCGGGATACTTTCGTTTATCGGCTATGGGTTGGCATCG
This sequence comes from Actinomycetes bacterium, assembly GCA_021819205.1. Lineage (GTDB taxonomy): Bacteria > Actinomycetota > Acidimicrobiia > Acidimicrobiales > Acidimicrobiaceae > JAKARV01. The sequence goes on from JAKARV010000005.1 coordinate 8,619, forward strand.
CTGATTTCGTACCAACGTGCCAAGGCGGAGTCGCTCGGATTCAATGCCAAGGGCGGGTTGATGGAGCGGGCTGAACGGGTGCTGCTGCTGCTGATGGGCGTGACTTTTCCCGCGCTTCTCCAGATTGCTTTGGTTGCGGTTGCTGCCGGCTCTGTGCTTACGGTGGTTCAACGGTTTCTGAAGATCTGGAGACAGGCCTCGCATCATCCTGATCGCATTCAGGCTGCTAGCCGGATGGAGAATCTGAGACGGGCTAACCGGAGGCGGCGGTCTCGGGATCGGGGAAGCTTGCGCGGATTTTTAAACACTTATGAAATGCGGAACTTCAGCGGTCGCAAGGGCGGCTTTCGCAGGCGGTGAGCCGGTGGATATCCCGGGCGCAGCTCTACTCGATTGCGTCCCGAGTACTTTGGGCGTCGCCGCGGTGGCTTGATCCTGCCGTTTGGTGGTTGGCGGGAATTGGAGCTTATGCTTTGGCCCCTAAAGCACGCAGGCAAGTGCGGGAGAACCAGATGGCGGTTGCTGGTTTTCGCCGGTCTTCGGGGATTGCGCTGCGTTTCGTTGCCGAGGTTCGCACCGCGTTGGCTTTCGTCTACTATCTCCGCTACTTTGTGGAGCTGCTCGAGTTGCCGTTTTTGAGCACGGAAGCCGTTTCGGCGCCAATTGTGGCTTACGACACCGGGGAGTTCCTCGATCTGGCACGGGAAAAGAAGCCGGTTATTGCCGTACTTGCCCATACCGGCAATTGGGATTGGGGAGGTTCCTGGGTTGCGACCAATATTCGCGGTCTAACCGCCGTGGCCGAAGACCTGGTGGATCCGGACGTTGCCCGATGGTTCGTGGAGCTTCGCCGTGCCAAGGGTATCGAGGTCGTTCTTCTGGGCAGTGGTGTCACTTCCAGCTTGCTCAGGACTCTAGGAGCCGGGGGACTGGTAGCACTGGTGATGGATCGGGATATCTCTGGTGCGGGTGTCAAGGTGGAGATGTTCGGCCGGTCTGTCCGGCTGCCGGCCGGTCCGGGAGTGCTCGCTGCAATAGGTGGGGCGCCGATAGTTCCGGTGGCGACATATCACGGGCGCGGCCGGAAGCAGGTGATCCGTTTTTATCCGAGCGTCAAGCCGCTGGAGGGGGTTTCACGGCACGAGCAGGCTGAGTACCTCACTCAGGAACTGGCTAAAAGGTTAGAGCAGATCATTGCGGCAGCGCCCAGCCAGTGGCACAACTTTCAGCCGTACTTTATTGACCAAGACGGGCACTAGGTGAGAGTCCTCGAGATCAGTCCCTACGACTTTGCGGCACCGGGGGGAGTACAAGGCCAGGTCCTTGGGTTGGCCGCTGCGTTCGAGCGTACCGGGATTGAGGTTGCGGTAGCGGGTCCGAACGCGCGAGCCGTCGGCGGTCTCGACCTCGGATTTGGCGTACCCATTGCGGCAAACGGCTCCGTGGCGAGGGTCGCGCTGAATCCGGCAGGGCTAGCCCGCTTGCGGCGGTGCCGGGATGTCGACATCGTTCACCTTCACGAACCAGTGGCGCCGCTGATAGCCCAGGCGGCGCTGCTGTTTCTCGGCGATCTTCCGGTTGTCGGAACGTTTCACCGTTCCGGCGTTTCGATCTGGTATCGAGTTTGGGGCAAAATAGCGTACCCGTTAACCGTGCGGCTCTCATCCGCTGTCGCGGTTTCGGCGTTGGCTGCAGAGACGGCGTCTAACGGAGCTGGCGCTTATCCCGTCAAGGTGATTCCAAATGGCATTGATCTACGCCGGTTTTCCTCCGTGTCATCCAAACCCATCGGTAAACGGATTCTTTTTGTGGGGCGGTTGGAACCGAGAAAGGGTATCGAGGTTCTTCTTGAAGCTATGAGAAGCGTACGCACTCCTGGCGCAACGCTTACCATTGTTGGGGATGGGCCACTTAATGGAGTGGTTCAGAGCGCCGCTCGTCGCGATTTGCGCATCAGGACACTGGGGACGGTAGGCGACGAAATGCTTTTCCGGGAGTTGAGGGCCGCGGATCTTCTCGTGGCTCCGTCGATTTCTGGAGAGTCCTTCGGCGTGGTGCTTCTGGAAGGGATGGCGGCAGGATGTGCCGTCGTTGCCAGCGACATCCGCGCGTACAGGGAGGTGCTTGGTGACCGTGATTTTCCAGTCCTAGTCCCCCCGGGTTCGGCAGCGGCCCTCGCTTTGGCGATCGAGCAGGTGCTCTCCAACCCGAAGGCGGCGTCTTTGCTCCGGCAGGATGGAGTGGAGCGCGTATTGCAGTACGATTTTGGGGTGATAGCCCAGGAGTATTTGGCGCTTTTTGAGACTTTGGTTTGAGGTGGAGTGATGGGCAGACGCGTTGAGGAGAGGATCTGGGGTACCGGACAGCCGCACCCGCTGAGGCGCAGGATGTCTATGGTCGTCGTCCGTTATGGACTGCTTGCGGTTGGGGTGTGGGCGGTCATCTCTTTGATGGGAGTTGCATTCGGTGCGCTGTTCTCGTGGAGTTTGCTGGCGATTTTCATACCTTTGGGGCTCGTCATCGGGCTGGGAACCGCGCTATTGATCTTGGTGAGATCGTCACTTTCCATAGGTGCAGACCTACCGTACCTCGAACCGTCGGCGGTTGACGGTTCGAGGATCAGCGCACTTATCGAAGGGGTTGGGCAGCAGCTTGGTATATCGGATGCTCGGGTCCGGATTTTGAACGATTCGTCGATCAACGCTACGGTGGTTCCGAGGGGTCGCCAACACTACGAGCTGGTGGTGACCAAAGGGAGCTTGGATAACCTCGACTGGATCGAGCTTGAGGCGATGGTGGCGAGGGAACTGGTAGCGGCTCGTTCTGGTATCGTTTGGTACAATGCGGCTCTTGCTGGATTGCAGATGGCCTTTCATCAAGGGCGGTTGGGGATGGCGGACTGGCAGAGGCAGGAGGCGGCGATGCTGGACCTCGCGGGTGCTGGCGCCACGCGGTACCCCCCGGCCATGTCGCACCTGCTTCTTGCCGCGCTTGAGTTTCAGGACGATGGAAAACCGTTGCCATTTGCTCCCTGGTTGTGGCTGTACCCTCGCGGTATGCCCAACGCCGACGCCGACATGGAGCTGAGGGCGGGCTACATCGCTGACGAGGTTTGGACCGCACACAGTTCGGGCGAGTAGTGGCTGTTGGCGGCTCGTTCCGGTGTTGCTGCCTAACGAATCAGACAACTATGTGTTGTAACTAATTAAACTATGTAACACCTATCGATTTGAGGAGGGCCGGTGGCAGAGTTCGAAGAGGGCACGGCAAGAGTCAAGCGGGGACTGGCTGAGATGCTTCGCGGCGGCGTGGTGATGGATGTGGTCAACGCCGAGCAGGCGAAGGTGGCTGAAGATGCCGGCGCGGTTGCGGTTATGGCTTTGGAACGAGTTCCAGCGGATATTCGCCGCGATGGCGGGGTTGCCAGGATGAGCGACCCGGCGCTGATCGAGGAGATCCAAGCAGCGGTCACTGTGCCCGTGATGGCAAAGGTTCGGATCGGGCACTTCGGCGAGGCGCAGCTTCTCGAGGTGCTCGAGGTTGACTACATCGACGAGAGCGAAGTGTTGACTCCAGCCGATGAAGAGTATCACATTGACAAGTGGGGCTTCAAGGTGCCATTTGTCTGTGGAGCGACGAACTTGGGGGAGGCGTTGCGGAGAATATCCGAGGGTGCGGCGTTGATCCGTTCCAAGGGTGAGGCCGGAACTGGAAACGTTGTAGAGGCGGTGCGGCACCTGCGATCGATCACTGCGGACCTTCGCGCGATCGCCTCTGCGTCTCCGGAGGAGCTTTTTGGATGGGCAAAGCGCTTGTCGGCACCGTATGAACTGGTTGCTGAGATAAACCGCAACGGCGGCCACCTTCCGGTTCCGCTGTTTTGCGCAGGCGGGATCGCGACTCCGGCGGATGCGGCTCTGGTGATGCAGCTGGGTGCGGAGGCGAACTTTGTGGGTTCGGGGATCTTCAAATCGGGGGATCCCGCCAAGAGGGCACGGGCTATTGTCGAGGCTACCGCCCACTTTAACGATCCTGAGCGTGTTCTTGCTGTCTCCCGCAACCTCGGTGAACCCATGGTTGGAATTGAGATGAGTACGCTTGAGCAGCACCTAGCGGAGCGCGGCTGGTAAGTTGGCGATTGGCGTAGTTGCGGTTCAAGGAGACTTCGCCGAGCACGCGGCGGTATTGGAGGGCGCGGGCTTTTCGCCGAAGCTGGTAAGGGGATACCGCGACCTCTTCGGTGTCGATGGTTTGGTTCTGCCGGGGGGCGAGTCGACCACCCAGGCAAAGCTGATCGACTCCGCAGGTCTTCGATCGCCCTTGGAGGGACTGATTCGCGAAGGGATGCCGGTGCTTGGGACGTGCGCCGGGCTGATAATGCTGTCTCGGACGATAATCGGCGGCCGGCCCGATCAGTGGAGCTTTGACTTTCTGGACGTTGAGGTGCTTCGCAACGGTTTTGGCCGACAAGTGCGATCATTTGAGGCAGAGTTGCCGGTAGCCGGGCTTTTGGGGGCGATGCATGCGGTATTCATCAGGGCTCCGGTGATCGTCGCGGCGGGGGAAGGCGTAGATGTGCTTGCGGAGGTTGCGTACAAGTTCGTCGATGGGACGACGAGAGTGCTTCCAGTCGTGGTGCAACGCAATAATGTACTTGCAGCTGCGTTTCACCCCGAGTTGGTCGGCGATAGCAGGCTCCATGTCCTGGCATTTGGCGCTCCCGCCGAAAAATTGATCTAGGGTAGGATTCAATCCGGATTTCCTAAGAGGTTTATGTATGTCAGGTCATTCGAAGTGGGCGACGATAAAGCACAAGAAGGGCGCTCAGGACAAGGCCCGCGGAAAGCTTTTTGCCAAGTTGATCCGACAGATCGAGGTCGCCGCCAGGGAGGGTGGTGGCGACGTTGGTTCCAACGCAACGCTTCGGACCATGGTTCAGAAGGCTCGCGACAACTCGGTACCGGTAGCCACTATCGACCGCGCGGTGAAGCGCGGGACCGGGGAGCTTGAGGGGGTCCGGTACGAGGCCATCTCTTATGAAGGTTACGGCCCTGGAGGGGTCGCGGTGATCGTCGAGTGCCTTACCGACAACCGCAACCGCACCGGCGCTGACGTCCGGTCGGCTTTCTCGAAGTCGGGGGGGTCGCTAGCGGAACCGGGTGCGGTCTCCTGGCAATTTGCCCGGAAGGGCGTAGTCCGAGTGTCGGGCGACGCGGACGAGGAGAGACTTTTCACCGCGGCTGTTGGCGCGGGTGCAGATGACGTATCCGATGGCGAAGATGGCTGGCAGGTGACGTGTTCACCAACGGATATGGCTGCAGTCAAGACGGCTATCGAGGTGGAGGGGTTCGAGGTTCTCGCTGCTGAAGTTGTGCTTTTGCCCCAGTCATCGGTTCCGGTCTCCGACGAGGCGGACGCCAGGAAGGTGCTTAGGCTGGTGGAGATGCTTGAGGACCTTGATGACGTCCAGGAGGTAATTGCCAACTTCGATATCCCGGACGCGATTCTGGAGGGGATGGTGGAGTAGATGGCCGATCTGGCTGTCGGCGATCGGGCACCGGAGTTTGTTCTTCCTGGCACTGATGGGAAGACGTATAGGCTCGAGGAGTTCGAGGGTTTTCCCGTTGTTCTGGCTTTCTACCCGAGCGACTTTTCACCGGTATGTACGATGCAACTCCGTGCTTACTCCAGCGCGATCGAGGACTTTCGGAGTTACGGTGCGGTGATGCTTGGACTGTCTCCGCAAGACGTCGAGTCACACACCTCCTTCAAGGAAAGATTGGGCATTCCCTTTCCGCTGCTGGCCGATACCGAATCAGAGGTGGCCAAGCGCTACGGCGTGATCGGTCCGGTGGGCTTCTACCGGCGGTCAGTTTTCGTGCTCGATCGGGAGCACAAGATCTCTTACCGGCACGTCTCTCGGGCCGGAATGACATTTCGAAGCTCTAGCGAGCTTCTTCAAGCAGTAGAGAAGGCGACCGCGGCGGAGTAAGCGTACGACAGTGGATCGGTGCTATCCGGAGTTGGCAATCCTTTCGATCATTTGTATCAAATCTTCAGCTCGCCGCCGGGATTGCGGGTAACATCATTGATGGACTGGCGGTGAGGTAGCGATTGCTTTGAGAAACGTTTTGGGTATCGACCCTGGCTTGCGAAGGGTGGGCTACGCGGTGCTTTCTTCCGAGGGCGGGAGGATCTCGGTTGCCTGCGCTGGAGTGATCGAAACCTCGGGAGAGTTGCCAACGGGAGCAAGACTCGAGGATATCAGTGCCGGAGTGACCGAGCTGTTGGAGGAGTACCTTCCCGACTCATTGGTGATGGAGCGAATTTTGTTTTCGCGCAACGTCACGTCTGCCCTGCGTGTAGCTGAGGCGGTTGGCGTGATCAAGCTGGCGGCGAGGAGGTTTGGCTTGGAGGCGGTCGAGATCGGTGCGAACCAAGTGAAGCTGGCGCTTTCTGGCGATGGAAACGCGCCAAAAGTGCAGATGCAAAAGATTGTCGCCATGCTTCTTGATTTGCGATCGATCCCAAAGCCGGCTGACGTTGCCGACGCCGTAGCCATCGCTTACTCGTTTCTTGCGCGCGGCTGGGTGCCAATGTGATTGGGAGGCTATCAGGGCGCCTCGTCTTGATCGAGCCGCCGCACATCTTGATTGACGTTGCAGGGGTCGGTTACGAACTCGAAGTCGGAAGCGGCTTTGCCTCCGGGCTTAGTATCGGCGAGACGGTCGTGGCCTTTGTTCGTACCGTGGTGCGGCCGGATGCCCTAGTTCTTTACGGGTTTTCTACGGGCTTGGAACGACAGCTTTTTGATTCACTTCTTAAGATTCAGGGTGTCGGTCCCGCGTTGGCGCTCAACGCTATCGCAGCTCTTGGCGCTGATGGCGTGTGGCAGGCAGTAGCGGAAGAAGATGTAATGCGCCTAAAGTCGATATCGGGAGTGGGTGAAAAGACGGCACGGCGGATTGTGATTGAGCTTGCCGCCGCGGCGCGCGGCTTTACCGGTGGCGGCGGCAACAATGGGTCAATCTTGCAAAAGGATGAACTTCGAGGCGCACTTGCAGCTCTCGGCTTTCGGCCCAGCGAAGTCGAGGCGGTGCTGCCGCGGATGCCCGAAGATCTTGAGCTCTCCGATTCGATCCGCTGGGCGCTTAAGGAGCTGCGCAGATGAGTCCAAGGCGGGATGTGGTTCACGATAACGGGGCAGTGTTTGAGCCACGGATCAATACGAACTCCGGCTTTATCGATACCTACGACGCACAGCTCGATACCGCTCTTCGTCCCGGCGACTTGGACGAGTTCATCGGCCAGGAGGAGATGAAGTCTCAGCTTCGGGTGGTGCTTGGGGCGGCGCGCAATCGCAACGAGACACCGGATCACCTTCTTTTTGCCGGTCCGCCTGGCCTCGGCAAGACCTCCCTCGCCTTTATAGTGGCTAGGGAGATGGGGGTGGGAACTCGAGTGACATCCGGTCCTGCCCTCGGAAGAGTGGGTGATCTGGCGGCGGTTCTCGCCGATCTCAAAGAGGGTGACATCCTCTTTATCGATGAGATCCATCGCTTGCCCAAACCGGTCGAGGAGCTTCTGTACGTGGCTATGGAGGACTTCCGGCTCGATGTCATCATCGGCAAAGGGCCGGGTGCGCGCACGCTACGACTGGAGATTCCCAGATTTACACTCGTCGGTGCGACAACCCGGGCCGGAATGGTCTCTGCTCCGCTTCGTGACCGGTTCGGCTATCAATACCGGCTCAACTACTATCGCGACGACGATCTGGAGCTGATTCTCAGACGGTCGGCATCGCTGCTCGGCGTGGAGCTTTTGGAAGACGCTGCGAGGCAAGTAGCTTCGCGCTCGCGGGGTACGCCGCGGCTTGCAAACCGGCTGCTGAGGCGGGTACGTGACTTTGCCGATGTCAATCACCGTAGCGTTGTCGACCTTCAGGTAGCCAGGGAGGCGCTTTCGCTTTTTGGGGTGGACGAGTTGGGACTCGACGTCGTTGACCTTCAGATTCTTCGGGTGTTGTGTGTGCAGTATCCGGGAAGACCGGTTGGGCTTAGCTCGCTTTCGGTCAGCGTGCATGAGGATGCTGGGACGTTGGAGGAGGTTTATGAGCCCTTTCTTATTCAGCGGGGGTTGCTCGTACGTACACCGCGGGGCAGAGTAGCTACTGAACGCGCATACGAACACTTGGGTTTGGAGTCGGTCGGCACACTTCCGCTGTAGTGTTTCCGGTATGGCGGTCTTCGAGTCGGTCGCGCTCTCCGCGGTTGCGGTTTCCGTTGGCCCCCTTGCTAGCCTTAAGAGGAAGGGGACGGGGATAATGGTCGCGTCCTTTCTTGCTCCAAGGAGAGGGTGTGCGAAGGTACAGGTGCAGTAACTGTGGGAACGTGACTCGGTTCGATGTCACGGTGGCGACAAGGTCGCGCTGCTTTTATCACTATGACATCGAGGGAGTTCTGGTAATTGAGGATGTCGACGAGCTGTCTCGGGTTGTGGAGGAGGTCTCTTGCCGCTGGTGCAATACGGGCAAGTTTGTCGAGATCCTTGACCAGAATTATCTTGTCGATTTGAACTCGGCGAGCGACGCCCTGTGAGCGAAACGAGGACGCGGAGGCCAGCGCCGGTCTGGCAAAGCGGGGAGGTGGTTGACGTTATCGAGGAGACACCGGAGACCAAGAGTCTTCGGATCCGCCTTCCTCAGCCGGTCGAGTTCCTCCCGGGTCAGTACTTCAACATTCGGATTCCGGTAGAGGGGCGTCCGCGCCCAATCCAACGCGCTTACTCAATAGGCTCGTCGCCTTTTCCGAATTTTGAGGTTATCGAGGTTGGCGTGAAGGAGATGCTCGGTGGTTTGGTGTCTCCGGTGCTCGTTCGGAAGACGCCGGTAGGCGGCTCTCTTGAGGTGCGGGGGCCGTACGGAACTTTTACCTGGACGGAGGGCGATGGGGGCCCAGTCTTGATGGTCGCCGCGGGATCGGGGGTGGTCCCTTTCATGGGAATGATCCGTTACCAGCGCGAGCGGGGCACGGCGGTTCCGATGCACCTTCTCTTCAGCTCAAAGGCAGAAGAGTTCGTCATCTACCGTAGTGAGCTGGAAGCTATGGTGGCTTCGACTTCTTGGCTCGAAGTGTCGCATACCTTCACCCGCGATCCAACGAGCGCTACTCCACGTTTCAACAGGCGCATCGACAAGGAGATGGTTTCGGAGATCTTTGCGGAAGTTGGGCCGAAACTCGCATACGTCTGCGGCCCGCCGGAGATGGTGGATGACGTTGAACGAGCGCTGCTCGAGGGTGGAATGGACTCGGCATCGATCAAGACGGAGAAGTACGACTAGAGGTCCATGGTACTCATCGATAGGCCCCTCTTTTGGAAGCATGGGCGCCGCTTTGCCCATCTGATCAGCGATAGCTCCCTTGACGAGTTGCACGAGGTCGCACAGGCGCTTGGTCTTTCAAAGGGGTTTCACGGCAACCATTACGACGTGCCCGAAGAGATGGTTCCGGCGGTACTTGCTCGTGGTATTTCCCAGGTGGATCCTCGGGAGATTGTTAAGCGGCTTCGCGCCGCTGGGCTGCGGTAGCGTGGCCGTGGCCGATATCACTGCGATTCAGCTGCGGGAGCTGCTTGCGGCCGGTGGGGTGGTCGCCGCCGGCTCCGGGCGGATCGGTCCGGCCTATTTTGACGCCAACCGGGCAAATCTGATGGTTGCTCGCGGCGATGTTACCTCCGAGCGATTTACCTTTCGGAATCCGGCAAGGTCAGCTGTGCCTCCGGCGTGGGCGCGGTGGTCGATTACGGCTGCCCTCGGGTACCAAGTTGGGAAGGGGAGGGGAGACGGGCTTTGCGTTGCCGGATATGCGCTTAGCGACACCTACTCGCAGCTTCGCAACCTTTTGAATGCTGGCACCAAGCTTCTGCGAGAGCAGGGCCGACAGGCAGCTTATGCGATCGACTCCAACGGCGCCTTCGACAAGGCTTACGCCCGTGCGAACCGGGTTGGTTGGATCGGACGGAACACCTTGGTGATGGTTCCCGGATGGGGTCCGGCGGTGGTAATCGGAAGCATCTTGACTGATACAGAGATAGACGTCTCCATCGGCAAGAGGCCAGGGCGGTGGCCGTGCGGCAACTGCACCCGATGCCGCGATGCCTGCCCGACCGGTGCGCTCTCCGGAGACGGTGGGATTGTACCGAAGCTCTGCATTGCGTGGATTGGGCAGAAGGAGTCGCTCACGCCAGAGGAACGGCGTTTGCTGGGTACTCGGGTCTACGGATGCGACGAGTGCATGATCGCGTGCCCAGTTGGCTCGAGGCGCCACGCTGCGATTCCAACGATCTCGCCAAAGGAGATCACTGAGGCGACTCCGGTCGAGATCGTCAAGCGTTTCGGGCACTGGTACATTCCCAGGCGTGACCCAACTTTTGTCTATCGAAACGCTTTAGTGGCGCTTGCCAACCGTAGACGTCAGGACGTGCACGCGCGAAGGGCCATTGCCCGCTTCCTTCTCGATGGAAGTACCAACCTCAGGCACGAGGCGCTCCGGTTGTGGCTTGCGCTGCGCTATCGCAAGGAGTCCGACAGTTGATCAAGCACGTCTTGGTGACCAACGACTTCCCGCCCAAGGTGGGTGGAATCCAGTCGTACCTTTTCGAGATATACAGTCGGCTGGATCCGGAGAGCTACTTGGTGGCAACGACCGTGCACGAGGATGCCGCCGCCTTCGATCGGAAGTTTCCCGGGGAGGTGATTAGGCTAAAGCATCGCCTGTTGCCGGTGGCTGGCACTCGGTCTGACCTGCTCGCTGTGGTATCCGCCTTTCAGGCTGATCTGGTTGTTTACGACCCGATCTGGCCGATCGGAGCGCTCGGCGCGAGGCTTGGTCCCCCGTATGGGCTTATTGCCCACGGAGCAGAGGTGGTGCTGCCGGCAAAGCTTCCCGGAGTGGCGGGGTCGATGCGGCGAAGCTTGAGTGGCGCAAGGGGGGTTATCGCGGCCGGATCCTATCCGATGCAGGCCGTGCGTTCACTTGTGCCGACGGTTCCAACCTTTGAAGTGGCGCCGGGAGCTGATCTTAGCCGCTTCGTACCCACCCAGAGCGTGGAGGAGCGCGACGCGATTCGCAAGCGCTTCATGGGCGATTCCCGGTTGCCGATGATTCTTTTTGTCTCCCGGCTGGTGCCCCGGAAGGGTGCGGATCGCGTCATCGAGGCGGCCAGGCTGCTCGATCAGCCGGTTGAAGTCCACATCGTTGGATCGGGACGCGACCGTGCACGACTAGAACGGCTCGCAAAAAGGCGGGGGGTGAACACGATCTTTCACGGTGCGCTTCCGGACGGTGATCTGGAGCAGGTTTACCGGGCTGCGGACGTCTTCTGTTTCCCGGCTCGGAGCCGCTGGCTTGGACTCGAGCAGGAGGGGTTCGGGATCGTGCTAGTCGAGGCGCAGGCCTCTGGCGCTCGGGTTGTGTGCACCCGGACCGGAGGGATGGCGGACGCGGTCGTTGGTACTAGCCCGGTGGTGCTGGATGAAGGGAGCGCAGCCGCCGTGGCGGGAGGAATTTCTTTCCAGCTCAAGGCTGATCCGAAGCTTCCGGCCGGGGAACGGCACCTGATTATCGAGAAGTTCGACTACGGACGGCTCTCGCTCCAGTACGGAGAGGCTATTTTAAAGCTTGCGAAACAGTGATTATCGGAAAGTTCCAATCGGCGAGAAGGGAGAGGAACTGTGGACGTCACTACCGAAACTAGATCTATCCGAGCGTCGGCCGCTCTTTGCTACGAGGTGGCGATCGATTTTGAAAAGTATCCTGAGTGGGCTTCGGATATCCGCTCGGTTGAGGTAGTAAGCCTGGATTCACAGGGACGGCCGCTTCAGGTAGCCTACCGTGCTGCGGCTTTTGGCCGGAGTGCCTCATATACCCTCGAGTACGAGTACGGAGAGATGGGGTTTAGCTGGCGGCAGGTGAGCGGGGACGTTACCTCGAAGCTTGACGGACGGTACGCCTTTGTTGAATCAACGCCGGCGATTACCATTGTGACTTACGACCTTGCAGCCGAACTCGTCGTGCCGTTGCCGTCATTTCTGAAGCGCCGGGCAGAGGTAAAGATAACCCGAAGTGCCCTGGATGACCTTGCGAGACGGGTAGCCGACCTGCTTGCGGGTGGCCAAGCGGGATCTGCAAGTCGTACCAGCGCCGATTGAGAGCGCTGGACAGCTCTTTTTGACGGCGGCTACTGGTAGTTTCGGCGGATTCGGGGCAGTCGCATGGACTGTCCGGCAACTAGGCCGACGCTGAGCAGGATCATGGCGAGCCCTAGAAATGTACCGATCCGGATCTGTTCCCCGAGGAAGGCCCAACTCCATAGGACGCCAAACGCTGGTACGAGATAGGTCACACCCAGCGTCTTTACCGCACCGATCTGCTTAATCAACTGGAAGTAGAGCAGGTAGGCGAGAGCGGTGCAGGCTAAGGCGAGTGCTACGACTGCGGCGACGGCCTCCACGGTGGGCGCACGCGCCGGAAGGGATGCTAGCGTTACCGGCGCAAGCAGTACCGCTGCCACCAGCTGCTGGCCAAACGCCAGGTCAAGCGGGGCCTCTCCCTTGAGGGTTTTCCCGGCCAGCACTCCGCCGATCGCATAGAAGAGGGCTCCGCCAAGCGATAGCACTACGGCTACGAGGAGCTTTGGATCGATAGCGGCGCCGCCACCTCCAACGAGTACCGCAACCGCTACGATGCCGAGCGCCAACCCGGAAACCTTTCTTGCTTCCAAAGGATCGCCGTTCCACCGGTACGCGACCAGAGCGGCAAAGAGCGGAGTTGTAGCGTTGAGAATGGCGGCCCATGATGCGTTGAGCGTGAGTTCTGCCGTGGAGATGAGGCAAAAAGGGAGGGCTGCGTTAACCGCGCCAAGCACGAGGTAAGCACGCCACCGATGGAAAAGTCGGGGGCGTTGGCCAATCACCGCCATATAGGCAAATAGCGCCATTGCCGCGATGGCGACGCGAAGCTCGACGAGAAGGACCGGACCAAACACCGGAGCCGCAATGCGGATGAAGATGAAGGAACCGCCCCATAAGGCGGCTAGCAGGACGAGCAAAGCCGCATCTTTGACCCGCACGCCTCCGAACCTCCTTGAAAAAGCATCCACGCAGTAGCTCAAGTCATCCTACCGCTTGGCGAATTTGGGCTACTCAAAGCCACCTTCTCCTGGCGGCATGGCAAGGGTTCCCGGGCGGTTGGGGGAGCTCCGCGATCAGCTTGCACATTCGAGTTCAAGTGCGCAAGCTTCCGATAAAGCAGCTCTCTTTGGTGCCAATGCAACGACGCCTTGTGTTCAAATGTGCAGGTAATGGGGGTGGCGGCGCCGAGGGGCATTTGGATTGTCCGACCCGCAAAATAATCTACCGTCTGCCGCCGTACGGTGGTCTTCGAAGATACTTCCAAGGAGGTGCGATGCGCGGATCAAAATGGGGATTGCTGCTTGCGGGAGCTGGAGTGGTGTTGACCGCTTGTGGGACGAGCGCCGTCAATCACGGTAGCGCGGCAAGTAGCAAGGCTTCGCAACCCAAATCCGGGAGGTCCAATTCGGGCAGTTCGAAAGGCGCGGCTGGCTCAAATGCCGCGGGCAAGGGAGTCTACGCAATGGGTACGAAGGTCAACATTCCATCGACCCTCGGTGGCGTCGATAGCGTTACCGTCTTCGGCTACTACTCCAATGTGGAGAGTAACCAGCCCACTTTTGATCAGCCGCCGTCAGGTGACAGCTATGGCGCAATCGACGCCGAAGTTTGTGCGGGCTCCGCTGGTTCCAGTACTGGTGCCAACCCGTACGACTTCACCGTTCTGCTCTCGAACGGCTCATCCGCACAGATTGACGCTCTTGTCGGCACGCCAACGGTTAGCCCACTCGCGAGCGAGTCGGCGCTAGGGCAGAACTTTCAGGGCCTTTCGCCGGGACAGTGCACACGCGGTTTCGTGGTCTTTGACATCCCTGCTGGCACGAGCGCTACTTACGTCCAGTTCACGGGGACATCAGCCAACTTCAGTGGCAGCAGCGTCATCAAGTGGACCATGCCGGCTAGCTAATCGTCCATGCGGGATATACGGGTTCTTTGCATCGGCGCGGGTGGCAATGTGTAAGCTCGACGAATGTTTTATCCGCGGCGACCGCAACCGAGCCGATCGACCCGTTGTGAAGGGAAGCGGGACGGGTCGCCGGCGGCACGCTTTGGCGCGATGATTGATTGCCGCTTTCATCGCGCTGCGGCCATCATCCGTAAAGGAAGCAGTTGTCGCTCGAGGAATCGGGCGGTGGAGGAACTCCCAGGAATCGGAGCCGAGCGGCCGCCGTGGAGCAGGATGAAGCAGCCGTGGCCGCACTCCAAGCGCCTCCGACACTTTACCGGCGCTCCTCGCCACAACTGGTGGTTTGCTAGTGGCTTTCGAGCCACGGAGCTTGCCACCCAAGATGGCCACGGAGCAAGTCGTGGGCTTGCGAGGGCCCCCAGCTTCCTCTGGCATAGCGGACGGGAGGTGCGGTGATCTCCAGAATTGGCTCGAGAATCCGCCAAGTCTCCTCGACCGAATCTTGCCGGGCGAACAGCGAGCGATCCCCGCGGAGGGCATCGTTCAGCAGGCGCTCGTAAGGCTCCGGAGAGCGTCCCAACTCTTCCTGGAAGGGGAGGTCCATATCGACAGTCCGAACTCCACGGCCCCGGGCATCTTTTGACAGAAAGGTCATCCTGAGGCCCGGTTGGGGGTCGAGCCGCAAGACCAACTGGTTGGGAAGGCCCCGGACTCGACCACCGAGGTACGGCAACTTGGGCGGATCTCGAAATACAAAACGGAGTTCGGTGGCCGTGACCGGCAGGGCCTTGCCTGCCCTGATGAAGATCGGCACCCCTCCCCACCGCCAGGTGGAGAGTTCCAGCCGGAGGGCGATGTAGGTTTCGGTAGTGGATCCCGGCTTTACGCCGGGTACTTCCTGGTACCCTTCGTATTGCCCCCGAACTACTTGCGCGGGGTCTGCATCTTCGAATGCGCGGTATACGTCGATCTTGCGATCCCATAGCGCATCGTAACCTACCCCCACGGGCGCCTCCATCAAGGCAAGCGCCAGTACCTGCATGAGGTGATTTTGGACAACATCGCGTAGCGCTCCCACCGGATCGTAGAATGCACCGCGATCGTCGACTCCGAAATCTTCCGCCATGGTCACCTGGATCAGCGAGATGTGGTTCCGATTCCACAGCGGCTCCAACCATTCATTGGCGAAGCGGAGAAAGTGCAGGTCAAGAACTGGTTGCTTGCCAAGGAAGTGATCGATACGGAGGATCTGTTCCTCGGCAAGCACTGCGTGAAGGTCCTGGTTCAACTGGCGGGCGGAAGCCAGATCGCGTCCGAATGGCTTTTCAAACAACACCAGGGCATTTGAGGCGAGGCCGGCTTTCGCGATAGACGTCGCGACCGGTGCAAATAGCGAGGGTGGGATCTCAAGGTAAAACAGCGGCTTACGGGCGCCGGCTAGTGCCTCGGCAATCTTGGAGTAGGTTTCAGAGGCCAAGAAATCGCCGTTGATATAGGTTATTCGGCCCGCCAGCCTGGAGACGACGCGCTTATCGACAGGGTGTCCGTCATGGGAAATCGAACTCTCGATCACGTCAAGTAACCGGTCGCGGGGCCAGTCGTCCTTGGCGACTCCGATAATAGGGCAATCCAACTCGCCGGCGCCTTCGAGCCGGTAGAGAGAGGGAAAGGTCATTTTGCGCGCTAGGTCGCCGGTAATGCCAAAGATTACCATCGCATCCGCAGCTGACAATCCGGTCTCTGTCATTGGTGTTGCAACCCCCATCTCATCGTGATCGTCCTTCCTGGTTCAAGCAGCACTTCTCCCGGGCTGGAGTTAAAGGCGTCCGGGACGCAACTCATCGGTTCGACCGCCAGCCCGGTGCGCCTTCGAAGCGGTGGGAGGGTATCCCCGGTGAATACCTGCAGAAACTTCCAAGAGCGGTCGGCCCACAGACTCCGCCGGCTTCCTGTGGGGTCGACTAGATGGATCCACGCCAATCCGGACTCATCGCGCTCGAGTTCGGAAAAACACGTGTCAAGAATTTGGTTTCCGACAAGGCGAGGCTTGGTAAAGTCAACCGCGCTGCCGTGGGTAGCCCTGGGCGAGCCGACCGGGAGCATCGATTGGCGATCGCTCTCGAGGTACTTGAGGGCGGGGACCTGTAGGTAGCAGCTGTCGATACCCTCGGGACCGCCGGATAGGTATGGATGGTGCCCAACTCCAAACGGGCAGGGACCGCTTGACAGATTGGTAAACGATGTCCTCACGGTCAGGCCGTCATCGTTCAACCGATATTCGGTCGCGAGGTCAACGGTGAACGGGTACCCCGGCTGCGGATGGATGCGGGTTGTGAGGCTTACCGAAGAATCGCTCCTTCCGGCGAGACTCCACGGCCTCCAGCGCACCAGCCCGTGAATCGCGTTACCCAGCTCTGGTTCTGTGATCGGGAGTTGGTAACTCTTGCCGTTGAACTCATACCGGCCCTTTGCGATCCGGTTCGGCCACGGCGCCAGCAACGCACCGTGGGCTCCATCGCAAATGGCGTCCTTGGCGTAAGCTTCGAGGACATGCGCGTCGCCGACCCGATACTCCCTAAGTCCGCCGCCAACCTCCACGATAACGGCGCGTTGCTCGTGGAAGCTGATGGTGTGCTGCGTACCAGAGGGGTTCGTGTCCAACCTACTCTCCTTCGCGTTGAAGGCTAGCACCATCATCGTCGAGGCATGAAGCCAGGAGTCCTGGCCGATATTCAGGGACGACCTTTCGAGCATCCGTGCCGAAGGATAAACCGAGTAGAACGAAGGACGGGAAGCGGCCTTGACCCGGCCAAGAAGATACTCGCAGGAACCTGAAGAGGTTTCGGAAGGTCTACCGGTTCGTAGCTTTCACGTCTTCCGGGCCGACCTCGCGACGGTACCTTCCCGCCGGAGCATGCCGTCCGGCTTCCGAGTCGACCACGATCCCTGCGACACAGGTGCCGACATTCTGACTGTCTGAATGATACTGCCAGCCCCATAGGAGGGGCTGGCTCGCGTCGCCGAACTGTTCGCGGATACTTCACCGTTGGAGAGAGCATTGTGCAGTCGGTTCTTTTAGTGGCCTCGGGTTGGCCTAGCGGACAAATGTTGCCATCATCAAGATGACAAAGAGCACCCCGATGTATGTCAAGTAGGTGTTGAGCTGACCGTTCTGGAGGAAGCGCACGGAACTGGCGAGCCTGCGAATCGCTCTTTCAAGTCGAGACAGGAGCACGGTGCCAAGCATGGGCGCTTCGGTAGCCGAGAAGGTCACTCGCTCGAGGACGTAACCCCGGTCTTTATAGAAGCGGGAGGTGTGGGTTTCTGGTCTGTACAGGAACGAGTAGACCGCCCGCAGCGAGTTCGAGAAGGTGAAAGCAGTGGTTGCTGCGGTCGCATGGTCGATTGGTTCGCCGCCGCTCCATGGTTCCACTTGGCGTGGTCTTGATCGCCGCCGGAAGATCAGGAACAGAGGGAGAGTTGCTAAGGCGGTTGCGATGGCCGTGAGCTGTAAAGGAGAGATGAAGGCGAAGTTTGGCGACAGAGGAACGATCAGCAGTCCTGCGGTGACGGAGCGAGCGCTTGCCGGATCGGGCCAAATCGCCGGTTGCATGAGCGGTGCCCAGGCGACAAGGCTGAGTGCAAGGATAGCGTTTGCCGCGCCCGCCAGCAGGATTGCACTCCGGTAACGGATCGAAATCCGCTGGACTAGGGGGCTCCTGCCAAGCAGCCCTACACCGATGAGCTTGACGAATTTAGCGAGGGATATGGCAGCGGTGAGCGCTAGCGCTGCCCCTGCAAGGATCAAGGTCGTTCTGCCGATGAGCGATGAGATGGTGAAGTCGTGGAACAACGCTTCAAAGAGGAGCCACTCGCTGACGAAGCCAGCGGTAGGCGGCATCGCCGAAAGGCTCATAGCCCCGATCAACGCGCCGACTCCAAGCGTAGCTTGGGCTCCGTGGACGAGTCCCGACTGCTCGATCCGGTATCCATGTTGGCGACTTGCAGCGGCTGCGGACGTGAGGAACAGCGCGCCTTTGGCGAGACTGTGTCCCATCAGATGGAGAATGGCCACGATCCAGCAGAGGCCGGCAAGGCTTGGTTGGCCGCCCGCCTGGAAGATCAAAGACGCGCCAAGAGCGGTAACCGCTATTCCGGCATTTTCCGCCGACGAAAGCGATAGCACCCGGCGCCAGTCGCGCTGCTGGAAGGCGTATAGCGCGGTGATAACCGCTGATAGTGCGCCAAGCGCCACCGTTGCGATGCCGATCGTCATGGTCGCCGGAGAGTGGGGTGGCAGCCACTTGAGGAGTGCCCTTCCAAGCGCGAAGAATGCTCCGTTCATGATGAAGCCGGAGAGCAGGGCGCCGGTCGCCCCGTCTGCAGTTCCGTACGCATCGGGGAACCACGCGTAAAACGGGATAATTCCGAGCTTTGCGCCGAAACCGGCCAGGAAGAGGATCCCCACCAAGAGGGATGGGGCGAAGGGAAGCTTGCTCCAGGCATTGGCATAGCCGCTAAACCCAAGGTTCGGGCCGAGCAGGACCACCGCGACCAGCAGTGCAACACTGCCCATCTCCAGCAGCGAGAGCATGGAGAAGGCGGCCTTGCCAGCCGCACGGTCTCCGTAATGCGAGAGGATCATCATCGCGCCGCCGAGGCTCATGAGTTCCCAGCTAATGACCATCGTGGCCCCGTTTTGAAGGCCACAGAGCGCAAAAACGCCGATGGCGGCCGCTGCGTAGCCGGCGTACCAAGTACGCGTGCGCTCTTTGGCGCTCCAGGTTGCAAGGAGCGCGGTGAATAGGGATGGGGCGAGGAGCCAGAGGGTGGCAGGATCGAGTCTCCAGGTTATCGGCGAGGCGCCAGAGGTAAAGAGAATCATCGATGGTGTGCCGCCGGGAAGGCCGGCTATTGCGCTGGCCAAAGCGAGCAGGGTTGCAAAGAGGGCAATCCCGCGAACTACTCGCAGGGGAGCGAGAAGTGCGAGCGCCATCGCGGCAGCGAAGAGCGCTCCAGCCAGGAGGAAGCCGGTCGAGGCTGCCGGCATCATCGGGAACGTCCCGAAGCAGCCAGCAGGGCGTCGATTACCGCCACCGGATGTGGAGGACAACCGGGAATCCACAGGTCTACCGGCAGAAAGCCTCCGATACCGTCGAAGGCGCTGTAGCCGCCGCCGTTGGTTCCGCCGGAGATGGCGCAGGCACCGGTGGCGATCACCAACTTCGGAGCTGGCATTGCCTCGTAGGTCGCCAGCAACGGATCGCGCATTGGAATGGTTACCGGTCCCGTGACCAATAGGACATCCGCAAAGCGCGGAGAGGGGGTGAAAAAGATTCCGAAGCGGTGGAGGTTGTAGTAAGGGTTGTCGAGCGCGCCGATCTCTGACTCGCAGCCGTTGCACGATCCGCAGTCGATGTGCCTTACGAATAGGCTTTTCCTTAATGGGTTGGACCCAGGTGCGAAGACTGCGCGCTCCGCCGGATCCGCCGTGCGCCGAAGCGCCTGGCGGGTGGTGGAGGCGATGATCATCGGCCCCGAAGCATCGAGCTCTCCAACAGGGCATGACTCCAGGCAGCGGTTGCAGGAGACGCAGGCACCATGGTCGACGGTTAATACCGGATGACCGGATATCGCTCCGCTAGGGCATGACTCCACGCAAACGCCGCACCCATCGGGGCATCCGACCCCCGTGGGAACCGGCATCCCGGCTTCGCCATCGGGCACCTCTATCGGCCAGGATGCGGTGACGACTCCACCCGATAGCCCCCGATATGTCCAGAACGGCACGGCCTCCTCCTAGCGATCGTTTCCGGCGATGGAAAGTCCAAAACTGGCTTCGCTTATCGCGTAATCCATCATGTTGGAGCCTGTCACCGTGAACGGGAAGGCGCGCCAGTTCGAAAAGGATGGATCTTTGACCTTGACTCTGGTAAGGGTGGATCCGTCGAGGTGCACGGCGTAAATAAGGGTCCCGCGCGTGGCCTCTACCCAACCTAACCCCTCTGTCGACTCTCCACTCCGTTGATCGGGAAGGGGGGATCTGATCGGGCCACCGTCGAGGTGCGCGCATGCCTGGAGGATGATCGAAATCGACTCGAAAATCTCGGCCTCCCGTATCGAGGCCCTGGCGCGAGCGTCTCCGACCTCCGCTTCCGGAACCATGAACTCGTACTGTTCGTAGCTTGCGTACGGATGATCGCGTCGGAGGTCGCGGTTTAACCCGCTTGCGCGCTCCACCGGACCGGTTGCCCCTTGGGCGAGCGCGGTTAGCGGATCGAGTACGCCTGTGGTTTCCAACCTGTCGATGTAACTACGGGTTCTGGCTAGCGCTTCGAGGTAGCGTTGGACCTTCCGTTCCAGCTCAACGAGGCTGTCGGAGATTTGGCCGGTGTCGAGATCGCGCCGAAGGCCACCCACTGTGACCAGGTTTCTAAGAAACCGGCTTCCACTGAAACGGGCATTCAGCTGCTTGGCGAGCTCCTCTAGGTAGTGGCCTTCGGCGTCGGCAACCTTCAAGGTGGTTAGCTTGGCGATGAGGCCGAAGTAGTGGAGGTGATTGTACAGCCGCTCGAGTTCGGCGAGCACAACTCGGAGCTGGTTTGCGCGCGGCGGCGCTTCGATCCCGATCGCGTTCTCGCAGGCCGTGCTGAAGGCGAGGGCGTGCGCCACGCTGTCGACCCCGGAGATCCGTTCGCTCAAGACCGCTGCCTCGCCAATTCCTTTTCCTTCGAACCGCGTTTCCATCGCTCGGTGCTTGTAGAAGAGTTTGGCATCCAGGTGGACGATGCCCTCCCCGGCGTACCAGAAGTTGAAGCGGCCCGACTCCACGACGTCGCTCCGAACCGGCCCATAGCCGAGCCGCTGGATATCGCGTCCCTCGAAGAATGGTGCTGGAACGTCCTCGCGCGCGGATGGGGGAGGATCTTGACCATGCTCTGCCGGGCTGAGTGGGGCCCCGGGAGGGTAGATACCTTGATGGAGTACGAGACGCCGGCCATCTGGAGCTCCCGCGAACGTTACGCCGTAGAGATCCTGGATCTCGCGCTCGTACGATCCTGCTAGCGGGATCAGCTTGGCGAGCGACGGGGCAACTCCGTTGACGGGGTGGTACCTCCAGATTCGGAAGGGTTGGAGTTCCGCCTCGCTCCCGATGTAGATCAGCTCAAGATCCCCGTCGTCGTCTCGTCGTGCATATATGGCTTGCAGCCGCTTAACGGTCCGCAGCTTCGAGGTGGCATGGACCGCCAGATGGCTGAGCTCTGCGAGGAGTTGTGCCGGGTCGCTGATGCGGCTTTCCAGGCAGGGCCGCATCAGGCACCCCTCAGCGCTGTGGCGATGTGCGAAAGGTAGATCCAGAGCGGGTGGGGCCACCAAATGCCGAGAACGAGAACCGCGGCGCTTAGAACCGCCATTGGGGCTACGGACGACATCGGCAGTCTTAAGCGATTTTGTTCAACACGCTCGGAGTGCCGCGGGCCAAAGAACATGCGACGAAAGTGATTAAGAAATCCGATAAAGATGATGACCAACATGACGGCCATGACGGCCACCGCCCATGCGTTGCTGCCGACGATCCCAGCGCGGGCAATGGTCAACTCGCTTGCGAAGAGGCCGAAAGGCGGAGCTCCGGTTATCGCGATGGCGCTGGCCATCCAGACTCCACCCATCATCGGGAACCTATCCGCAACCCGGCGGATGCCAGATATATTTTTGCTGGCGAAGGCGTCTATGGCGTTTCCGGCTCCAAAGAAGACCACCGACTTGGTCATCGAGTGGTTCACCATCTGGTACAAGGCCCCAAGGATTCCAAGCGGTCCACCGAATGCAAAGCCAAGCGCGATGATCCCCATGTGTTCGATGCTGGAGTAGGCGGCAAGCCGCTTGAGGCCTTTTTGCCTCGTGATGAACAGCGCAGCTACAGCGAGGCTGGCTACACCGGCGATCGCAAGCGCGGTGGCAGCCTCCGGGTAGACGGCGGTGGTGTGCATCACCGCCAGGTAGCGGACGATTCCCAGCATCGCGCAGTTGAGCAGGGCTCCGGATAGCATCGCGGATACTGGCGTCGCACCTTCGCTGTGAGCATCGGGGAGCCAGGTATGCATGGGGGCAAGGCCAACCTTGGTCCCGTAGCCGACGAGGATCAAGAGAAAGGCGATTAGAAGAAGCGCCGGATCTGCATGGGGGGCGATATCTGAAAAGCTCTGCCACGTCATCGGGTATACGTTTCTGCGCGAGAAGGTACCGGCGAAGTAGAAGAGTACCGTACCCATAAGCGCAAGCGATAGGCCGACCGAGACTATGACCAGATATTTCCAAGCTGCCTCGATCGCGCGGTGGCGGCGCTCGAAGCCGATCAGGACTGCACTCACGAGCGTGGTGAGATCGATCGCGATCCAGTAGAGGCCAGGGTTGTTCTGGATGGGGGCGAGAAACATGGTCAAAGCGAAGACCGCGAAGAGACCGTAGAAGGCGGAGAGGCGTCGAGGAGATAGGTCTCGCCGCCGCATGTAGCCTCTTGCGTATACCGCCGAGCTGAGGTAGACGATGGCGAGGCAGGTCATTACCCAAACTGCAAACGGGTCGAGTACGACGAGGTTGTGGAGACCGGTCTCGCCACGAGCGGGAACGGTGCCAAGGAGCCACACGACCGCCGCCAAGTCGACCGTTGCGGCGACGATGTTTGCGACTTCGCCAGCTGCTGGTCTCTGGATCGCGAACGAAACCGCTGCCGCCAGCGCGGTAACACCCAGAACCACCGTGAGAAGAATCCAGATCATCCTATGAGTTTCCCGAGCTTGCGGATATCGGTGCTGCCTACGCTGCCGTGCAGGGACCTCGCCAGTACCGCGAAGGTGGCGATGATGACTAACAGGTCGAAGAGGATCACAATCTCGAGGAGGAAGGGCATTCCGGGAACGAGGATCTGCTCACCTGCGAGTATCCCATTCTCTATGAGGAGGAGTCCAAGGAGGTTGCTCAGTGCTTCGGTCCTCAGGCTCAGCGTTAGGAAGGAGATCATGCTGGTTGCAAGCATGACGGTGAGACCGAGAACTCCGAGAGGGAGAAGGTGGGGAAGCTGGCGCTGGATCTGGGCCGCGACTATATAGGCAAAGATTACGGCAAGTGCTCCTACGACCATCGCCGAACCCGAGCGGAGGACCGGATCCGACTCCCTGCCGACGCCCGAGCGATCGATGATCCGCACGACCAAGTAGGGGATCAATACTCCGCGCACGGCTGCGGTGAGGCCGGCGACTGCAAATAGGAGTGGGTAGTGGCCGAAGACCGCGACGAGGACCGATACGCAGGCGATCAGCCACGACTGCAGAGCAAAGGCGTATACGTGGTTTCGAATCCAATGAGATCCAAGCATGACGAATCCGAGGATGAGCGTAGCTATCAGCAACAGGCTGAGCACTGCCACTACCACCGGATGGTTGGAGATCGGCGTCACGGGTGGTTCCTCACAATACTTGCCTTGCTACCACGGCTAGCGTCGCAAGAACCAGGGCGAGCGCAAGCGGCTCTTGATAACGAAAGAAACGGAGCCTCGACTGCATGGTTTCGATTACCGCCATGGCCACCGCAATTGCGAGCCACTTGCCAAGAAGCGCCATGATGCTGAGCACTATCGATCCGATGGTGCCGGAAGAGGAGAGTCCCCAAGGTATGGCGAGCACATTTGCGAAGATTGTGTATAGGATCGCCTGTTTCATCCAGGAGGACCAGCGAACCAAGGCGAGGAGCGGTCCCGAGTACTCGAGCACTCGAGCCTCTCCAATCATGTAGATCTCGTAATGGATCGACGAGTGGATCGGGAGGCGCTCCGTTTCTACCGTTAACAAAATGAAGAACGCTGCGACAAAGAACAGGTGTGCCGGGCTAAGGTAAGTCGCCAGGCTGGCAACCAGCAAGTGGTTTACCACAAAAGGGAGCATCGCCCCGGCAAGGAGTGTGATCCCGATGAAGACCATGATCAGGCTGGGTTCGGCGAGTACCCCGAGGATCGCTTCCCGCGAACTGCCGACGCCTCCGTATGGATGGCCGGTGTCGAGCCCTGCCAGGCTGAGGAAGAAAGTGGCCAGAGTAAGTAGCAGCCCGCCTCCGAGTATGTCCCCGGTATTGGAGAGCGGCAGGGGATAGTTGGTGAGGACGGGTATGAGCATCGGGACGATGAGCATGGCGATGAACGATACCATCGGAGCCGACCAGAACAGGAACGATGCGGTTGCCGGGATCAGCTGCTCCTTGTGGAGGAGCTTCCAGAGATCCCGGTAGGGCTGAAGGATGGATGGCCCCCGGTTTCCCTGCGCGCGCTCTTCGGCAAATACGATAAAACCGTGGATTAGTGGCGACAGTAGCAAGATTGTCAACACCTGACACGCTTGAAGCGCAACGTCTCCCATGGCGAGAACCTCTCCTACCAACTGGTGCCGCTATGGCACAACTTGTAACGATTGGTAGGTGTCATTAGCCGTCTAGGCGGTTAGGGCGGACTCCATCGCCCTTTTTGTTTCGATACTAACCGGGTAGGTGCTGGATGTCAACCCGTCTGGGGTGGTCGCGCCTGAGGCGGGTCCAACCGCTTTTTTGCCGGTTGCTCGGGGCTATGCCGTGCCGGCCCTGATTCGGCAGCTTCGATCTCTGTGCTCATAAGGTGAATCGCGTCGGTCACGATCGGTCCTTTTCACCGGGTCATTGACCCGGTCTATTAGGGGTTCTTTTAGCGTTGCAGAGTTATCCCCGGGTCTGCTTTGAGGCTCTGGATCCATCGAGGTCCGAGTCCGTTCCCAGTTCGGTGAGATCCCTTTTGCGGTGTCGTTGGCCACGCTTTTGTTTTGCCGCGTACGTCGGTGCGAACTCAGTGCAAGAACCCAGCCCGAACCGGTTCCGGGCACTCCGGGTTCCTGGTGGCCGGATCCTGTCTGCGTACCAGCCGTTCCCAGGCGTCATTGGGCGGTTTCAAGTTGGCAGCGCAACCCCAACATATTTGTCTGCAGGGGTCCGGCAATTGGGCCGCATTCGCGGGCTCCCATTTGGAGAGTCTTCGACTGCTCGAAGATCGTTCGGCAAGAATTGGGAGAGAGCGATTTCGAATCAAGCGTGGCCGACGTAGCCAGGAATCTCTCACCGGTAGAGGCGATGCTTGCCGGGTGCGTTCGCGGGAAGCGATGTGGACTACTACCGCTGCAGACACCGGCGACGCCACGCTCCCACGGCAAGGGGACCTTAGCCATTTCCCCTTTCCGATGTTTCCGGACTCTCACGATCAAAGTCGCTTCATCAACATGGCCAGATAGATGACACTCTCCATCCGTCTAACGGGCGTAGTCGGGTTTGCCTTTATCCGCCACTGGAGATCTAGAACAGGTCCGCAGGTCGATGGGCAAAAGGGGAGTGGGCGGGAAGCCCGCTGCTCCAGCGGTAGGGAGTATTCAGTACAACCACCGTGAGAGAAGCTTGAGCACCAACTGTTCCGATTGCTTTGAACCCGTGGAGGCTTGCCTTTGCTGGGAGGTCGGACAGCTGGACGTTGCGGATAACGGGAAATTTCTTTTGCCAGCGTATAGGATTCAATATCGGGGATCGATAGAACGGCGATGGAGCTCGCCGCAAATGCTTTCTTGGCTGATGGCTCCTGTAGAGCGCCGTAAGGCGAGAACAGGAGAGGTCGGTGGTTTTTGGAGCGTGTCAGAGCCAGAAACGTGGCGGAGCGAGATTGAATCGCTATCGAGGATTTGTGGGCAGCCGGATGGATCGTTCCGGGCTTAAGCCTCCGGGGTTGCACGAACTGGGAAGCCCTGGGTGTGCTGCTCCTGTGTGCGCACCGGAATGGCAGTTTGCACGTTCCAGTGGGTGGTCGGCGGCTGCGTTTTCCGGGCAAGCGACTGGATGTCCCCGCACTGTCCACAAGGAATCTCTCCAGGCGCGCGGAACGAAGGATATTGGCGCCGTCAATAGCTTTGGTGATCTAACCGGCAATGAATAAGCCTCTTGACCCTGTGTCTGAGGAATTTCCGGGCTCTGTGTTTATGGCGGCGGTCGGATCCGCTGGCGCTGATGGCTTGGCCACTACCGAGAACGACTTCACCAGTCTCCTGTACAACGCGGGGCATCGGAGTCTGGGCAGCAGCTACATAACCGATCAGACGGTGCTTCGCGATCTAAACCTAGATCAAGTGGTGGAGGCCGTGGCGCGGGGATGGGAGGAGGCCGGTGCTATCGCTGCGCTTCTCGCCGAGCCGCTCCGGGAGATCGACGCCATCAAGTATCGGCAGGAGGTATTCCAGGATTTGGAGGATCCTGTACTTTTCGAAGAGATCTCCCGCTTCGTGAATCGACTTCGCGAAGTCCGCTCGCGTTTCGGCGTATTGGAGAAGATACGCTCGATGTACCAAAGACAAGGGTGGGTACTCGATGCTGCCTCGATCTATTACGAGGCGATCCTCGATTTTGCAAGAGAGCTCGGCGGTGCATCCATACGGTCGCGAGGGTTGAGGTCGTTTCAGAAGTTCCTGGAGAGCTATATCGCCTCTGAAGGGTTCAGGACTCTGGTGGCGGCGACGCAGGATGTAGAGGAGGTGCTTTCGCAGATCCGCTACTGCGTACGAATCAAAGGCCGGAGGGTGGAAGTTAGCAGGTACGAGGGAGAGTCCGACTATAGCGCCGAAGTGTTGGCTACATTCGAGCGGTTCAAACAAGAAGAGGCGAAGGACTATCTGGTAAAGTACCGCGGTTGGCCGGGGATGAACCACGTTGGTGAGCGGATTCTTGAGCTGGTAGCGCGGCTATTTTGCGAGGAGTTCTCGGCGCTCGAGAAGTACTCCGACACATTTGGACGGTTTTACGACTCGAGGATCCGACGATTCGAACGCGATGTCCAATTTTACTTAGCTTATAGCAGCTATATTAAGCCCCTCAGGGATGCCGGTCTCGACTTCTGTTACCCCGAGGTCGCGGTTAGATCGAACGGGATCCGAGCTTTGAGCACCTTCGATCTCGCACTCGCTCGCAAGCTTGTCTTGGCAGGCGCCGGCGTGGTGACCAATGACTTTAGGCTCGAGGGTTCCGAACGAATTTTCGTCGTTTCTGGGCCAAACCAAGGAGGGAAAACCACTTTCGCTCGGACCTTTGGCCAGCTTCACCATCTTGCAAGCGTTGGTTGTCCGACGCCGGGGACTGCAGCTCAAATTGACCGGGTCGACCGAATCTTCACCCACTTTGAGAGGGAGGAGGATATCGGTAGGATGACCGGAAAGCTCGAGGATGACATCGCGAGGATTAGGGAGATCTTTGATGTCGCGACCCCCGACAGCATTTTGATCATGAACGAGATCTTTACCTCGACAACGCTCAACGATGCCCGCTTCCTGGGGAAGAAGGTCATTGCTAAGGCGATCGAACTGGATATGCTCTGCGTATACGTGACCTTTGTCGACGAGCTCGCCTCACTAGACGCCTCGGTGGTCTCTATGGTGAGCACAGTCGTCCCTGCCAATCCAGCTGAGCGAACGTTCAAAGTGGTGAGGGGGCCAGCGGATGGGCGCGCCTACGCACTTGCCATTGCCGAGCGATACGGGCTTACCCGGGAGCGACTGAACCAAAGGCTCGCCAGGTGAAGGCGCGCCTTCTCTACGCAGACAGGGATTTTGACTTTGATGCCGAACTTCCATTCTGCCACGAGGACGTAGTCCGGGATCTTGAAGTGACCACCGTGCTCGAAGCCATGGCGGCCGGAGATCGGTATCTTTTCGATCTGGTCGAACGGGTGGTGTTCACGAGCCTCGACGATCGGGTGGCAATCCACTACCGCCAGGAGATCCTGTCCGATGCCTTGGCCCATCCAGAGATGATCCGGGAGATGTACGCAATCGCAGTCGGGGCGCTTGACGATCAGCGGAGCATCTGGGGGATATCGTCGCACTCGCCAGGATCGGTGCTTTCCGTGGCAATTCACCAGCTGGAAGCTTTTGTCGCGCGGCTAGGCGAACTTGCCAATTTCGCCTCGAAACATCAGAGAAAGGTTGAGGCCCCTGGTCTCAAGGTTTTGTTCGCCTCTTTGATACGTGATCTTGACGGCCGATACTTCGACGAGGTAAGAAGTCATTTGGAGCAGCTTAGATTCCGTAACGGCCTGCTGATGAGTGCGGAACTGGGTCCGGATAACCGCGGGATTAACCTAATATTGCGTTCACCGGGCGACCGGAGCGCCAGTTGGAGGCGAAGGCTAGGTATCCGACCGCATTCCTCGTATTCCTTTACCATCGATCAGCGGGACGAAGCCGGTGCGGATGCACTGCAGGATCTCACCAACCGGGGGATCAACCTAGTAGCCAACGCGGCTGCGCAGTCCGCTGACCACATTGCCAGCTTTTTCAAGATGCTTCGGGCAGAACTCGGATTCTATGTTGGGTGTCTGAACCTTGCTGACCGACTCAGGGCCAAGGGGGCATCTACCTGCTTTCCTGAACCCTCGGAGAGCCATCCAGTGCAGCTCTCGGCTTTGGATCTGCGTGATGCCAGTCTGGTCTTGATGAGTGGGGACGAGGTAGTCGGCAACGACGTGTCTTCCGACGGTAGGCCGCTGCTGATCATCACGGGCGCGAACTCGGGTGGCAAGTCGACCTTCCTTCGTAGTGTCGGTCTTGCGCAACTTATGATGGGGTGCGGGATGTTCGTCTGTGCCCGGGAGTTTCGGAGCAGCGTGTGTGGAAACATTTTCACCCACTTTCCCCGAGAAGAGGATAGCTCTATGGTTAGCGGTCGCCTCGACCAGGAACTGGGTCGGATGAGCGTGATCGTGGACCAGATCGCGCCAGGCGACTTGGCGCTCTTCAACGAGTCGTTTGCATCGACCAACGAGAGCGAGGGATCTGAGATTGCCCGGCAGGTGGTGTTGGCGTTGGCAGACTCGGATGTCAGGGTAATCTTCGTTACTCATCTCTTTGACTTCGCCGATAGCCTCCGCTCGCAATCTTTGAGAGCAGCCCTTTTCCTGCGGGCGCAACGTCATCCGGACGGAAGAAGAAGCTACCGGATCGAGGAGGGGGATCCACTCTCTACCAGCTTTGGAGAGGACATCTACCTGCGAGTCGGGGCGTGGTTGGGGGAGGCGGCCTCCGGGAGTCGGGCGTCGGAGCCGAGAAATTCCGATTGATCTGGTCGAGGGAGGATCCGCTTGTTTCACGACGGGACGTGCTGTGATGCATTGAGGGAATCATTTGATCCGTAACGGAAGAGGCCCCGAGCGCAATTCGACCGGAAGGGGTGGCCGCACCTCGCAAAAACGGCCGCGCGCCATGCGCTTCGTGCTTCTGGTTGGTGTTATGAGCTTCTTCGCGGATGCTACTTACGAGGGCTCTCGAAGCATCATCGGTCCCTATCTCGGGTTGTTGGGCGCGAGCGCGCTTGCGATAAGCGTGGTCGCCGGAGGGGGTGAACTCCTCGGCTATGGGCTCCGGTTCTTTTCGGGCCGCGGCGCGGATCGCACCGGGCTGTACTGGCCGATAACCATTGGTGGGTACCTCCTACAGATGTCTGTGGTCCCATTGCTGGCTTTCGCGGGTACCTGGGAGGTGGCGGCTCTTCTGATCGTTCTAGAGCGTGTCGGAAAGGCGATCCGCAATCCTCCTAGGGACGCCATGCTCGCAAATGCGGCTGGCGAGATCGGCTACGGGTGGGCTTTCGGTGTGCACGAGGCACTTGACCAGTTCGGAGCGACCTTCGGGCCACTGTTCGTCGCCCTTGTGCTGGTCTTGTATCACCATGAATATACGCTTGCTTTTGCGCTCTTGGCCATTCCTGCACTCACCCAGCTGGCGATTTTAACCGTTGCTCGCGTCACATACCCAGCGCCAGGTGCCCTTGCAATCCGGTCCCCAACTGGTGGGGTTACAACAATCCCGGGGGTATTTTGGGTCTATCTTTGTGCTGCGGCTCTAGTTGGTGTGGGGTTCGCCGACTTCCCACTTATCGCTTTTCACTTGGAGATTGCGAAAGTGATTCCGCCAGGGCTCGTGCCGGTGTTCTACGCAGTTGCCATGGCGGTTGGTGGTGTCGGATCTCTCGTCTTTGGAAGGATGTTTGACCGGTTCGGTATGCGGTTGCTGGTACCGCTAACGGTGTTGGCGGCAGCCTACGCACCGTTGGTGTTTCTCGGTGGGTTCTGGCCGAGTCTTGTGGGTGTCGTCCTCTGGGGGATCGGATCTGGGGTCCAGGAGTCGATCATTCCGGCGGCAGTCAGCCAGATGATCGGTCCCGATCGGAGGGCGTCGACCTTTGGGATCTTTACCGGGGGCTACGGAGTGGCTTGGTTTTTTGGTAGCGTTGCCATCGGACTTCTTTTCGGTGTCTCGCTTCCGCTGGTCGTCGCATTTTCGTTGGCGGCGGAGGCAAGTGCTGTCCCGTTTTTCATTGCCGCCAGCCGTAGATTGGCAAGGTGACTGGCGAGACTGCGAGGATTCACAGCTTGACTGGCCATGGTTGAGTGGGCCGAGTACCTGTATGGGATGTAAAAACGGTATGGTGGGTCCTGGATGCTGGATCACTCAAGTGGGCGAGGGTTCCGGTCCACAAAAGGCGCCTCTGAACTATCCCGGGTTTGGTGCACACCTCTATATGAGGGAAGGATGTCATCATGCCAACGAAATGGGATAGGGAGACAAAGGAGAAGGCGGTCCGGCTGGTAATCGATCACCGGGGGGCTACCCGTCGCAGTGGGCGGCGATCACCGCGGTCGCAGTTCGGCTTGGAATGAGTCGAGAGACGCTTCGCGAGGTGGGTGCGGCAGCATCGTGTCGACGTCGGCCAGGAGAAGGGGGTTACCAGCGAGGAGATGCTTAGGATCCGCGAACTGGAGCGCAAGAACGCCGAGCTGGAACAGACGATCGCCATCTTGAAGGGCGGGCTTTTCTTCTCCTTCTCAAGCTTGGCGATCTTGGGATCACGTGGATCAGCGCTTTGGCGGCCCTGGGGAGCGCGTCGTACTCGGCAAGGATCCGAGCTTTGTAGACGGCGGGAAACCGGCGTGGCCCCTTGGCGCGACCTTATATTTGTGAGCTATGAGCAAGCGAGACCCCCGGGATTCCGAAAATATCCGTGTTTGGTACTGAAGGAGACGACGCCACAATTCGCTTTAGGGTGCGAAGAACGTCATCGGCGTCTTCGGAATTGGCGATTGTCTGTTCAAGTTCAGCGTTCCTGCGCCGGAGATCGCGAATCAAAGCAGCCTTTTCAATGGTTACGTCTTTTCCCACGGCGATGCGGGGCCAAGGCACCAGCTTGGCGAGCGCCACTGCGCCCATAGGGAGTCGCGAAGCAAAAGTCGGACTGCCTCCTCCCTCGTTGATCAAACCATTTTGAAAGGCCGAGAATGTGTATTATGTCAAGTAATAAAGGAGATCGTGCAGATTGGCCTGAACGCTCTGGTGTTGTCGGTGGCTGGGTTGGTCACCGATTTGTTTCCTCGGCCGCAAGGATGTCCAGGCGAGCTACCGGCCGGCGATACCGTTTGGCCTCGAGGATCCGTTGCCAAGCGGGTGCGTCGGCCACGAGCGCTATGGCTCCGACGCGCTGTGGGCACCGAGCGTGAAGACTCTCGCTATTTCGGTTTCGAAACTCAAGGGGTGCTTGCAGATGTTTGGCGTACAGGCACGCACCGTGGGTCGGCGCCCGCAGGCAGTAGTTTGCGGCTGCGGGGGTTGTTGATACAAGAGCCCTCGGGATCCAGGACGGATATTCACACCGATAAGGGGCCTTCATCGGCTGATCCATAGCCGCGAGAGGGGTCGAATGGCGAGTCTTCGAGGTAACGGGTGTGATAACGTTGTCGAAAATCCACTTGGTTTTAGAGCGGTTTGCCAAACCATGATTTAGGGGGAAGCTCGGGAAGCGCCGCGTGAGCGGCTGGCGCAAGCAGAAGTTCGCCTTGCGGAGGAACGCATCAACCACTTCAGCACGCAAAGGGGGAATGATGACGGCGGACATGGCAGTACTGGTGAGGGATCTCGGTGCCGAGAGCGAAGTAGTGCAGCAGATGCTGGGGGGCTTAGAGCCGGCCGACTACGACCGGGCCACCCCGGCCGACGGTTGGGCGATTCGTGATCAACTGAGCCACCTTGCCTATTTTGATACCATGGAGATTCTCGCCATTGCCGAACCCGAGCGCTTTCTGGCGGCAACCGATGAGCTGCTGGAACATGGCAACTCTTTTGTCGATGAGATTGCCAAGAAATACTCCCACATGCCGGCTGGCGACCTCCGCGAGTGGTTCACCACCACCCGGACGAGGTTGATCGCTGCTTTTTCCGCCTTGAACCCGCGAACCCGACTTCCCTGGGTTGGCCTAGAGATGAGCGCTGCCAGCGCCGTGAGCGCTCGCCTCATGGAGACGTGGGCCCATGGGCAAGACATCGCCGACACTATCGGCTTCGTTAGTGAACCGACCGAGCGACTCCGGCACATTGCCCATCTGGGTGTCTCCTCTTTTGCTTTTTCGCATCGCCTGCATGGGATAGAGGTGCCGCAGGCGGCAGTGCGGGTGGAGCTGGTCTCGCCGGCAGGAGCCGTTTGGAGGTGGGGTCCAGAACGGTCCGCCGATAGTGTCGAAGGAAGCGCACTTGATTTCTGTATGGTGGCGACCCAGCGCCGAAACTTGGCCGAAACCGGACTTGCCGTTCATGGACTGATAGCAAGCCGGTGGATGAGTATCGTCCAGGCCTATGCGGGTCCGCCTGGGCGCGGAAGGGAACCCGGGGGGTTCCGCAGAGGGCAGAGGTAAGGATATCACGGGTAGCGCTTCGGTGGCGATCGTCAAGTGATTGCGCTTCAACGGCGGCAGCCGCAAAGATTGCTTGTTTGCGCCAACGGTTAGCACTTGTTTACCTGTGAGTGGTACATGGCAGCCTTGTTAAAGGTTGAACCGTGCGCACGGCCGGCGCCGTGACCGGGGGTGCACTCGTGCGGCGCCTTAAACTAAAATCGGCAACGAACCCGGCTGATGTTGACGGCATTAGGTGCTCATAACGGCGCGCGCTGTAGCATGAGTTGATTGCTCAATGAACCGGAGCCGAGAGAAAAGAGGCCTCATGAGTCACCTGTTTTCAACATTGTCGCACCGGGTGGGCAACGCGGAGGGCCGGAACACACGGGCTGTCGCGCTTTTCGGATGCGGTATCGTACTTGCTGCTTGCGGATCGACCTCAGTGCCATCAAAGGCGAGCTCAATTAAGAAAACTGCTAAGCAGCCGGCGAAAGCGTCCACCGTTAAGAAGCCGCAGAAGACAACCAAGAACCCCTCGATTCCGAAGCAGCCTTCTCGTTGTCGCTCTGCAAACCTGACGGTAGCTTTAGTGCAGTTCGAGGGGGCAGCTGGTAGCACCATCGCTACCTATGTCTTCACCAATAACGGGTCTGTTACCTGTACCCTGTTCGGTTATCCGGGGCTAGGACTTCTGGGGCCGGGCGGCCAAGGTCTTTCAACCACCGTGATTAGGCAGCCCAACGCCGAAAGTACGGTATCGTTGGCTCCAGGAGGGCACGCGTGGTTCATGATGGAGTACCCCAACAGCACCGGTTACGCTACAGCCCAGTGTCCAACCTCTACCTCGCTGGAGGTGACCCCGCCCAATAGCTACCACTACCTAATCGTTAATGGTGTAGGTGGGCAACTTACTCCCTATGGCGGGACCACAGCGGCGCTCCATTGCGGGACAATCTCGGTCAGACCGGTTACCGGCACGAATCCGATTTAGATCCGTACTGTTCAGCAAGCGAACGCCGAGGCAGCGACTATGAAAAGTGCGCCAGCCAGCTCGTGCCAAAACCTAGGTGTCGGCACGACCCCGGTATTGCTCGCACCATGACGGGCAACCTCGCGCTTTGGCGGCGGCAGAGTCGACGCAACGCGGCCGGATCGCGCTTATAGTGGTGTCACGATGTAGTAGCGCCCCATCTCCTCGACTACCTGGAGCGAAGCAACGCCGCAGTCTGCGGGTCCGCGCTCTCGACTTCCATTGTCTAGCGAAAACTGACTTCCGTGAGCTGGGCACGTTATCGTCGACTCGGCAATCTCCCCGGTTGCGAGCGATGCTCCTGCGTGCGGACACGAAAGCCCGATACAACGCAGGCCGCCCGATATCCGAAACAACCCCATCTCCCCAAGGGGGGTTTGAACTGCCGCTAAAAACCCAAGCCTCCCGGCGACGTCGGAAACGCTGCAAACCGGAATTCGCCGGTCTGCATAGGCGTCAAATCCCTCCGAAAGTGCTTCGCGGATGGCGATTGCAAGCCGCCCAGTCGCAACTACCTTGTCGATTCCGGCCTGCTCCGCCGCTGTCCAGACCTGTGGGTCCAAGGAGCGCGTAAAGCCGATGGCGAGACCGAAGGGCCGCGATCTTCTGAAGCTTGTAAGATCCGGATTGAAATCTTCATCGACGGCCAGAATGACAACATCAGCCTCAGCAACCTCGACTACCCGGTCGGTTTCCAAGTTAGATAGACCGCGCTCAGCATTCCGAAGCGCTACCCCATCTGCGGATGGATCGACGTATACCGCGATCCGAGGCACTAAATGAAGAGCGAAATGTCTGCGTCGATCGCCAGGTTGATAAAGTTTGCCGCACCACTTGGAGGTTGAATGCCCTCGATAAAGTCATCTTTGGATAGCCCGTAGAGCTCCATGGTCATCTGGCAAGGGTGCAGCCGGACGCCAAGATCAATCGCCATTTCTAGGAGCTCGGTCGGCGACGCAACCTTGTGATCGGTTGCAAGCGCCTTGATCATCTTGGTGCCAGCGCCGGCAAAGTTGATCTTTCCAAGTTTCAGGTGATCTGTACCACCGCGATCTACCAGCGATTCCGCTTTCTGCATCCAGTTGCTACCGGTGATTCGCGTATTGTTTTTTTGGAGTACGCGCAATCCCCAGAACGTAAACAAAATATCGACTTCCATGCCGGATGCTGCGCCGGTCGTCGCAAGAATCAGTGTCGGCCACACCCGATCAAGATCGGAACTCCAACATATGCTGGCCATCCGCTTCGGCTCGTCCATAGTTGCCCCCCCTTTTTCATTGAAGGCGATTCCTGATCGATCTGCGGGTCGTCAATGGTCGCCTTCTAATCAACACAACGATAGCACTGAATATTTTCTAAATCAATGATGTGGCGATAGTAATCTATGGCGGTCGCTCCAACGGCAAGAAGATCGATTTCCGACGGGTTGTCAAGCGTTATGCGGTAGATCCAACCAGCACCGTATGGATCACGATTGGCTGCGGCAATATCACTTTCGAAAGTTTCGCGATTGTTTGCAACTATTTTTCCGCTCAGTGGTGAGATCATAGGCCCAACCCACTTGGCACTTTCAAGAACGGCTAGCGGCCGTCCTCGAGTAATAGACTTACCGGGTGCTTTCCAGCTGAGCTGGACGAGGCGGCCCATGCGTGTTTGAGCGACATCTGTCATGCCAATAGTGGCTGATTGTCCGTCTATACGCACCCAGACATCCGCTTCCAGGTCATAAAAGACATCGTCGGGAAGCGCACAGCCTCGCCATACTTCGACCACGCTATTCAGTCCCGCAATGGATCCCTTGTTCGGCGAGAAAGTCCTGGTAAGCCCGCACGCCTTCCTCCCCCGTGACCAGCTGCGCCGAGTCCCGCGTCCAGTCGACCGGGCGAATCTTGGCTACCCAGCCATCTCCGTAAGGGTCAGAGTTGAGGGTTCCGGGGTGGGCCGATAAAGCCTGATTGACCTCAACTACCTCTCCTTCGACCGGACACGGAACCGGTCCAACCCATTTTCCGCTTTCTACGGTCGCTAAAGACTTCCCTTGCTTGATTACTTTGCCTGTGGGCTTGAGCGATATCGAGATAATTGTTTTTGCTAAAGATTGAGCTACGTCCGTCAACCCGACCACGAGTAAATCTTCGCTTGGCCGTGCCCAGACGTGCTTGTCGACGATATAGTAGAGATCGTCTGGAATATTGCAACCTTGAACTTCAGACATATGCTCTTCTCCTCTTGTTGTATTCAATGTTATTTAAGCCTATCGGAGCTATCGGTCAGCAGGAATACCAATGCGTTCGGCGTGCTCGCCAATGAGATGCTGAAGCAGAATATCTGAAGCAACAAGGCGGATGTCGTCTTCGAACTCCTCGACAAACTCGATAGTTGCCTTTCCTGTCTTGAGCGTTTGCCGGTAGCTTTCCGGGCAAAGGGGGCACCGTACTTCGAAATAGCGTCTCGGAACATCCGTGGCTATAGTCACCATGTCGGGGTGTCCACCCTTCAAATGGAGATGGAGGCCGCGATAGTCGCTTCCTTCGCGACAGATCGGGCAGTGCAAGATCGATACTTCTTCCATGTTACGCCTCGACGAGGTCGGCCCCAATAAGCGCTTCCGAAAACAGCTCAACAATGTCGACGACCTTCATCGACTCTTCGAGGCCGGCGGTCTTCACTGCGTCCGAGAACATAGCGTAATCCTTGGGGCAAGCAACCACGAAATACTCAACTCCAAGGGAGGCAGCTTCTCTGATCCGGTTTACCGACGGACGCTCTTCGAGAAATGAGTCATCCATCCAGATTCGGCCTCCACCGGCACCGCAACAGAAGGAGTTCGTGCGGTTCCGCGGCATCTCGAGGAGTTCGCAGCCGGAGGCGCCGATGACGGCGCGGGGTGCATCGAACACTCGGTTGTATCGGCCCAGGTAGCATGGATCGTGGTAGGTCACCCGACGCCCCAAGGGTTTGAGTTCGACTTTGCCTCGGTATACCAAGCCGGCCAAAAGCTCAGAGTAGTGGAGCACCTCTTTGTCGAGTCCAAATGCAGGATACTCGTTTCTCAGGGTGTTGAGGCTGTGCGGGTCTGTAGTTACGATTCGCGTAAAGTCAGCCTTCTCAAAGGCTCGCATATTCGACTCGACCAGCATCTCGAAAAGACCCTCTTCCCCTACACGGCGTACGTCGTTGCCCGCGTTACGCTCGTCCTCGTAAAGGATTCCAAAGGAGACCCCGGCACTATTCAGTACTTTTGCCAGGGTCCGCGAGATCTCAACCAGCCGTTCGTCAAATGATGCGAAGTCACCGAGAAACCAAAGGTACTCGACGGGCTCCTTCCGGGCGTCGGGGATCGGGATATCGAGACCCTTGGTCCAGCGGGCGCGCATCCGGGCTGATTTGCCAAACGAGTTTCCCTGGGTGGAAATGTTCTGCAGCGCGCTTTGGAGGGTGGGGTCCATCTCGCCCCGATCCACCAGCGATCGTCGGAGTTGCACGATCGTCGGGACGTGTTCGACGCCAACCGGGCAGATCTCTACGCAGGCCATGCAGGTGGTGCAGGACCAGAGCGTACGTTCCTTGATAACCGTTCCCGCGAGTGGACCATTACCCGCGAGCGGTCCTGACGGGGTTGGCCGATCTTCGCTATCGAGAAAAAGCGGAATCTGGTTGTTCCGATCACTCCACTGGCGAAGGTCGAGAATGAAGTCGCGTGGAGATAGCGGCGCGCCGGCGGTTCGCGCTGGGCATACGTAGTGGCATCGCCCGCACTTCGTGCACGAGTCGAAGGCGAGAAGCTCCTTGGGAGTGAAGTCGGCAAAGGTGGCGTACCCAGCAGCTCCTTCGGGTGGCGCGGGAAGGCGCCGAATGTTTGCCGGATCGCTCACTACCAGGTTGGTAGGGGCAGACAGAATGTGCAAAGCCTTCGAGAACGGCAGGTAAGCGATGAAGGCAAGCGCGGATCCAACGTGTACCCACCACAGCCACGCGTGTGCGCTTCGCGCACTTGCCGCGCCGACGCCAAACGATGCGAACATCTTCCCGATCAACCAACCGAGCCAGGTCCAGCGCTCGAAGCTGGGAAAGCCTTCGCCGTCAATTCGAAGTCCCTGAATGAGAAGGCCGGTGACCAGGATAAGCAGAAGGCCAACCATGAACACCTGATCGCCAAGGACGATCTTCGACCGTGAGTACCCTCCCTCCGGGATCTCGGCTCGGGTGTAGTCGAGCTGGGGCTCTCGAGAGAACCACCTCCGCAGCGCCAGCATCACGGAGCCGATGATTGCCAGTAGTCCAGCAAGATCAAAGACGGCGTTGTAGCCTAGATAGAAGGGGCCCCGAAAGAAGCTATAGGTGTGTCCGGTGACGATACGGGAGGCGTTTCCAAGGATGTCATAGTCGAGGGAGAGGATCGAGGTCGCCAGGAAGAGGCCGATAAAACCCCAGAACACCAGGAGATGCGCTAAACCAACCGGCTTTTTGACCTTGGTGATTGATCGGTTGGCCGCAATTACCGCGGCTGATTTCGATACCCCTGGGCGCGCGGTGACGTCGGGGATGTCGTATTTCGTTGCCCTGCGGAGCCATCTCCACCCCGCCGGGCGGCGTCCCACCCGGTAGACCCGGATCCGACGGTAGATTCCCCAGAAGAAGAGGAGCAGCGTCGCCAGCGCCAGCAGGTAGAAGATTACCCGTGCGGCTTCGGTCTCACCGCCAAAGATAGTCCGGGTTTCGAGCACGGCTAGCACTGCTAGCCGCCGAACCGTTCCGTCAACTCAGGAACCAGGTCAAAAAGATCGACCGTAGTTCCAAAGTGGGCGACCTCAAAGATCGGAGCACCGGGATCGGTGTTGCAGGCGATGATCATTTCAGCATTTCGCATCCCCTCAAGATGTTCCGGGGCTCCGGAGATCCCGAAACTTAGGTAGATCGAAGGCTTCACCTTCTTGCCAGACTTCCCTACTTGGTGCGGTTTAGGGAGCCAACCACTGTCAATCACTGGCCTAGAGGCGGAAAGGGGAACCTTGAGCGCGTCAGCCAGTTCCTGGACAAGCTCGAGATTGTCGGACGATCCGATCCCGCGTCCCACCGAGACCAGCATCGGAGCTGCGGTGATGTCGACCCCACCGGTCTCGGGTTCGCGAATCGCCATTGCCACTGCCTTCGGTTTTTCGCCAACTTCAATGCGCTCGACCCGTGGAGAGCCGGTACTGCGCCCGTCATCGGCGGGAAACGAGCCTGGAATGACTGTTGCAAAGCAGATAAAGCTATCCAGAGCCACCTCGGCAAGCATCTTGCCCCCGTAAAGCTGTGCCGTCGCAAGTATCTCTTCGCCGTCGACGTCAAGGTCGATCACATAGGAGGCGAGTTGGCCACCAAAGCGGGTGGCCAGCGAACCCCCAAGGTCGAGCCCAACGGTTCCGGTGCTCATCAGCACCACCCGAGGAGAGGAGGCGGCAATTGCAGCGGCTACCCCGGCTTCCCAAATTGGAGCGGCGTAAGCTCCCGCCTCTAGTCCGGCGAGCTCAAGAATTACATCGGCGCCGCCGAGCTCCTGTACTGGATAGTCGGTTCCGGCGACCGCGACTGCTAGCTCCCCGCCAAGCTGTTTTGCCAGCTTGCTACCCTTGCCCAGCAGTTCGAATGTTGCTTCTGGATGCTCCCCTGCGATCCTCTCCGAGAGGACCAGCACTGAAATCGCCATCTATCTCCCCCTTAGCTCCGCGCCAGTCCCTTGGACCTGATTAGTTCCGCAATCCTCTCCGCCACTTCGCTCGCACTGCCCTCGAGCATCTCCGCTCCCCCCCGCTTTTTAGGCGGGGATATTTTCCGCACAGTGCCACCGAGTGATCCACCAGCGGATATTTCCACTTCCTGTATCGTCTGCGTCTGCTGCGCCTGCCTGATCCGGGTTATCGAGGCGTATCGTGGCGTTTGCCTTGCAGCCTGGATGCCGAGCACCGCCGGAAGCTCAAGCGAGGAGACGGCAACGGTTCCCCCGCCAAGCTCCTGCTCGACTTGCACCGCGCTGTCGGCGTCGTGGAAGCCGACAACGACCGCGGCGTGGCGAACCCCAAGACGTTCCGCAAGGACTCCGGCCAGCTGCCCGTCGAGATCGTCCGCCGCTTGAACCCCGGTCAGAACCAGGTCGAAGTCGTCTCTCTCAAGCCAGCTCGCCAAAATGGCTGCGCGGTCGCCGGTTCGTATCCATCCCTCGGGGTCGTGTCCGGTTAGTTTTACCGCTCGGTCTGCGCCCTTTGCTAGTGCGGTGTACAGAGTTTGATCCACGTCTGGCTCGTCAAGGGCGACTACAGTGATCTCAGCGTCTCCATCGTCCTTGTGACACAGCGCTTCTTCAAGCGCGGCTTCGTCCCATTCGTTCGAGACGAACTTGACGAAGTCCCGGTCGATGTCGGTTCCGTCGGCGTTTACCTCCAGCTCCTCGACCAAATCTGCAAGCTGCCGCATTGCGACTACTATCTTCACAGGAACCACTTCCTTTCTAGCCAATTGCCATGTCGAGAAGCTCGGAGATGTCCATCACTTTGAGCCTTTCATTTCCGGTCGACTTTGCCGCGTCCTCAAACCGCGATACCTCGTACGGGCAGCATACGGCCAGTATGTCGGCTCCGGTCTCGGCGGCTTCCCTGACCCTGCGCTCGCTGAGGCGCTCGGTCAGGTGGTTGGCGTTGAATCCGTCCAGCCACATTCCACCACCACCGCCGCCGCAACAGTAGGAGTTGCCTTTGCACCGTCCCATCTCGATGAGTTCCACCCCAGGGATGGCGTTGATCAAGGTGCGTGGCGCATCGTACTCGCCGTTGTGGCGACCCAGGTAGCACGGGTCGTGAAAGGTCACCTTGGCGTCGATCCGGTTGGTAAGCGGGAGGTTGCCGACAAGTGGGGCTAGCAGCTGGGTGTAGTGAAGCACCTCGTAGTTGTGCCCGTACTTGGGATACTCCTTCACCAAGGCGTTGAATCCGTGGGGATCCGGCGTCACAATGCGGCGAAAGTCGTACTTGTCGAGAACTTGGACGACTTCCTCCATGAGCGCTTCGAACAAGCCTTTCTCGCCGGCGAGGCGCTGTGAATCTCCGACGGTCTTCTCCTCGGCCCCAAGAATCGCAAAGTCTACGCCGGCATGGCTCAGGAGGCGGGCAAAGGCTTGCGCCGCCTGCTGGCCCCGTGGATGGTAGCTCCAATAGTCTTCGACGTAAAAAAGAACGTCAACCGGGCCGGGGTCGCCGGAGAGAACCCGTACGGGAACTCCAGCCCCTTTGGTCCAGGCATGCCTCTTTCGCGGATTCTCGCCCAAAGCATTGCCGTAGCGAAAGGTCTTCTCCATCACCACCTGGAGCTCTTCCGGAATGTCACCGGCGGCTACCGCCGCCTCGCGCACTGCTGGCATTACTTCGACCATGTTCACCTGCTTCGGGCAGACCCGGAGGCAGTTTGCGCAGGTGGTACACATCCAGAGTTCGTCGGCTTTGAAGAGGTCGAGACCGGTCTGTACCCGTCGGTGAATCTTTCTTGGTCCGTACTCTCCAACCAGGTCGACCGGACATACAGGTACGCACTTCCCGCACCCGTAGCAATTTTGCAAAGACTCTCCGCCCGTAAGCGAGGCGATTTTGGCAAAACCCGCGTAGGTGTAGTCGGTCAAGACCCGCGGGTTCAGCATTCTTGAAAATGAGCCCGAAACATCCCATTCGCGACCGGAGATTGGAGACTTGACGATGGCACTTTCCAGTTCGACCACGTCGGGCAGCTGCTTTTTACCGGCTACCGGCACCGTTAACCCCCAATGTTTTCGTGCCCAAAAGGCGTTGAGTGAACTCCCCGAGTTCAGGGAGAAGCTTGTTGAACTCTTTGCTCATGCGCATCTGTAGTACTGTGTTGACATAAACTCCGTAAACTCCGGCCAGGAAGACGTCCAGCGTGAAGGGCCGAAGCGGATCGACGGGCATTCCAGCCGCGTAAAGCGTATGGATCAGGTACTCGTTGACCTCTCGGAGCCTGCCATACGTGTCCAAACGGCTGTGACCGAATAAGTCTGTCTCATCATCCAAGAGAAGCAGCAGGGCGCCGGTCTCGGCCTCGGGATCGAATATCCATCGCGTCCACAGCGGGAAGTGTTCGGGTTCCAGTGCATGAAGCACCTCGGTACCCAGGTCGAACAGCCGAAGCTGGTCATCCGGATCGTCGTTTGCAAGGGCTTCGAGTGCTCCAGCCGGATCCGACTGAAGTCGTGCCAGCGTACTCGAAAGCCATTCGCCGTCGACCGCGGCGAGCAGCTTCCCGCGCTTGCGACGGAAGCCGAAAAAGAGCGTAAGCAAATCCGATAGCGACGAAGAATCAATTCCTCCTTCGATCTGGCGACGCAGAAGTGTTCCCTTTGTCTCAAGGCTTGAAGCTACAGCGGCGACAAACTCCGGCTGGAGTGTCTTCGCCATAGACGCATAAAACTCCCGCGCGGTTTCCAGGTCTGCATGCTGCTGCCTCATCGCCAACATCTAGCCCCCAACGCGCGATCCAAGCCTTGCGACCGCTCGAGCAGCTGCGAGGCCGCCGGTAGAGGCGCAGTCCTCAAGATCGGCTGGACCGAGAGCGGTGCCGACTGCAAATACGCCTTCACGGGAGGTTGACACCGTGTCCAAGGGAGGGTTTTGGGCTTCGACAAAACCATACTTGTTCTGTTTGATCCCGAGCATTTGGGCCATGCGGCGAGTG
This sequence comes from Actinomycetes bacterium, assembly GCA_021819205.1. GTDB lineage: Bacteria > Actinomycetota > Acidimicrobiia > Acidimicrobiales > Acidimicrobiaceae > JAKARV01. The sequence continues at coordinate 51,226 of JAKARV010000005.1, forward strand.
CCGAAAGAGGGCTCCATCCCAACAGAGAGGACAACAAGGTCCATGGGAATCTCCATTGGACGCCCCATGGTGGTGTCCTCGCCACGCACCAAAAGTCTCCCTTCTTTTGGAAGAACCTCGGTAATGATCCCCTTGACGTATTGAACGTGGTGCTTCTCTTGGGCCGGCCAGTAGATCTGGCTCTCCCAATACCCATACATCCGCATGTCAATGTAGAAGATGAAGACCTCGGAGTCGGGAAGAGCCATTCTGACCTCGGTCGCCTCTTTGGAGGCGACTCCGCAGCAGACCTTGGAGCAGTATTCGTTGCCAATCTGCCGGTCTCGGCTGCCAACGCATTGAACAAAGCAGACCCGCTTCGGTGGTTGGCCGTTCGACGGCCGAACGACGCTTCCCTCCTTTAGCATCGCCTCCAGATCCTGGAGTGCAATGACGTCGGGAAACTCGTAGTAACCGTAGAGCTGGGTCTCGCGTCCCGGGTCGAAGTGTTGGAAGCCGGTTGCGAGAATTACTGCTGGAGCTACCCGCTCCACAGCCCCCTGCGGCGTCTGGATGGTCACCTGAAAGGGTGCGTTGCCCTCAGAGACTCCGACAACCTCGCTTTGAAGGAGAATCTCCACGTCGGCGCAGCTTTCGAGGTCCGCTGCCATACGATTCATGACCACTTCGGCATCTTCGAGGTGCGGAGTGAGCGAGGCATACTTCTCCTCGATCGGCCGCCCTCCAAGGTATCCCAACTTCTCCACGACGGTTACCGGGGCGCCTAGCCGGCCCGCAGCGATTGCGGCAGACAGACCCGCCGGACCACCCCCGATGACTACTACCCTCTCGTTCATTGACTGCTCCTTCACGCGTCCACGTCGGCCCAAGTAAGGAACTCTTGTTCGCCACGCTCCAATCGCTTGGCATCCTCCTCGAACTCGTGCCAGGCTTTTTGCCAGTCAATCCCCATCTTTTCCAGCAGCGGCCGGTAGTTGGTGGAGTGCCAGTGGAGCTGGCAGACCTTGAACGGGTGAGCACCCATCGCCAGCGCGGCGAACTGAGCCTCCGACATCACCGGAATTCCAACGTTGCGCTCGTGAGCTCGAGCTGCAAACTGGCTTTTGTCGAGGGCAGTGACGCACCCGGTGTCGTGGGTGAGAACGACGTCTGGGTCGGCTTCGGCCTTCATGACCTCAATCTTTCGCAGCGTTGAAAATGAGCGCGTGAAATCTCGCTGCACTAAAATATGCCGGAAGCCAAAGCCGCAGCAGTCAAAGAAGGTGGAGTAACTCCGGAGATCGGCACCCATCGACTGGACAAGCCCGCTGACTGCCGCCGTCCTCTGGCCATGGTAAACGTCGGGATCGTATATGGCGTCTCCTTCGACCAGCTTGTAGTAGTGGCAGGCGGGGTGTACCGTGACGGCGATATCGGAGAAGTCGTAGACCATCCGCTCCTTGATCTCATTTCGGACCGCATAGAGCCACTCGGAGTAGTGCACGATCTCCTCCGGAATGACCATCTCCTTTCCCAACTTGGCAAGGACCTTCCGGACTTGCTCCCGGAGCGCCCCGTCATGGAGAAGTTCGGACCGAACCTCCTTGTAATGCCCGTAAGACGTTCCGCAGTGGATTAGCGGGAAGTAACCGGTTTCGTATGCCGCCGCGAAATTTCGAAGCGCTACTGCAGCTTGGGCCGCCTGGTTCGAGGTGGCAGAAGCGTAGTAGTTCCAAGCGGTACAGGAAGTCTGATCTTCAGGGTCGTGATAGCCGTACCCGAGCTTTCTCATGATCCAAAATATTGAAGTCGAGTAGCCGGGAATATGTCCGCACTGGCCGCAAGACTTGTGGTGCCAGAGGTTGGCCTTCTGAACTTTTTTGGCAATTCCGTACTTCGTCGGGACCTCGACGAACTCTCCGGTAATGCGCTGGACGACCAGCTCGCCCTCGGCTTCCAACTGAAATAATTTGTCGTGAAAGTCGGTCGAGCGCCGATCGGGTTCCCGGTCGAACTGCTTCTTTTTGGACAAGATCACGGACACTGCGGTATCGCTCATACCTCGATCCCCTCCTCTTCGAGCTTCTCCTCCATCAACTCCTCCAAAATCATGTGTATACCCTTGTCGACTTGGGCAATCATGTCGAGAGCACCGGTCTCCAGCCAGATCACGTAGAGCTCTACCAACGTTCTGTCTGCCACTTTCCACCCGGTTGCGGTGGTATGCAGCGTCTCCGGTGGCAGCATCCGCCTCCACAGGTCGAGGTTCTCGGAAACGTCCTTCACCTCTGGACCCCAATCGGGAAAGGCGTCGGGCTGGAGCATGTCGGGCGACACCTGGGTTCCCGTTGACATGATCTTGTAGATGATTCGCGAGTAGCCGGCGAGCGCTTCCTTGGCGGTATGCAAGCCCTCCTTCACCGCGACCTCCCGCATAATGGTTACTACTCCACCGGGGTTGTTTCCCCGCGGACAGCGGAGGCACGAGAAGCACTGGGAACACTCCCAGATGTCCTCCTGCATCTGTTGAAACATCAACTCGACATCACGCCTCGAGGCGGCTTGCGCAATCCGTCGGGGGCTGAAGTCGTAGAACCTGGCCGAAGGACAGGCTGCTACGCAGATTCCGCACTCGTAGCAGCCGTAGAGGTACTCCGGGAACCTGGGGTCGTCCATCACCTTGCCGATGAGCCGTTCCTTCAACTCAACCGGAAACTCTTCGTGCCCGGCGACGCGGTCCCGCTTCAGGTGAGGATCCAAAGTTGCCGCCGGCATCAGAAGGAGACCACCGCGTCTGCGCTCATAGCCAAATCGTTGAATGCGGCACCGCCAATCATCTCAACGCCGTCTATTAGCTCCTCAATTGTCAGATCATTAAGATCCAGCGAGGGTTGGCAGACCCAAAGCCTCACCCCGAGGTCGGTAGCCTGCTTGATGAAGTACGAGATCGGTTGGCCACGATCGCCCTTTGGCCCAATCTTGTCGACGACGCTGCGTTGTAGGAGCTGTGGCCCGTACATGGTGAAGTAAATTCCAACCTCAACTTCCATTGCTGCAGCCGACGCGGCTAGGAAAAACGGGGTGGCCGACCTCCCCGGGTCGTTTACACCGTGCGTCTGGACGTAGAGCACTTTTCCTTCACCATCACCGTTCCACATAGATTGTCTCCCTCCTGAAGGGTTGCCGAAATTGCCGTTACGGCAAGAACTGGAAGAGCAAGCGCTGAAAATCGCGCGTCATTTTTAACGAGTTTTGCGATTGCCTACCGTCGGTTTAGACGGTACGGCGTAGAAACACGTGGTATACGCCGCCATCCTGGGCTATGTTTACCAGCTCATTGCCGGTTCTCGAAGTCCAGGCCTTCATGTCGGGCTCGACCCCCGGGTCGGTGGCGACGAGTTCAAGCAACTCCCCCACTTCGACCTCTTTAATCGCCTTGGCGGTTTTAATCACCGGTAGCGGGCACTGCAAGCCCTGACAGTCAAGGACCTTCGAAGGCGCATCCGCCATATATTCCCCCCCTTACGCTGTATCGCGCCTCCGAAGTACTCGTTATAAGTACATTCGAATGCACGCATAGATTATTATGCCACCTCTATAGCTGTTAAGCCACAAATTTACCAAATTTTTCAATTGCCGCTCGGAATATTCCGTCACGCTGGAGATACGGTTGCAGTTGGAGCTAGCGTTGATCACATGGTGGCGATCCGGGTGGCCGCGTCGGTGGTGGTGATCGCCTTGAGGGGCTCTAGCCTTCACGTGCTCGCGGTTGGCAGCCCGGACGGTTGGACGCTACCATCGCTCGAGATACAGTCGCTCGTTTCTCCTCTTGCGGATCAACTCACTTCGTTCCTGCTTCGAAGGACGGGGCTTGCGCCATCGGTTCTTCATCAAGCCGCGACTATCGAGGAAGGAGGAGTTGATGGCCAGCTGCGAATTGCTTTTTACGGGCTGATACGCGAGTGGTATACCAACGCCGAGGGTGTGGCTTGGGCCGATGTCTATTCCGTGCTTCCCGACGCCGACAGGCGAGCGCATAGTCTCCATCGCTCCAGGGAGATCGAACTTGGCGACCTGGATCGCTACCTGGTGGAACGGGTCCTCGAGCGTCTCCGGGTCGACGTCTTGAGCGCGCCAGTGCTTGCGGTTCTCAGTCCAAAAACCTTCACGCTCTCCTACCTCCAGGAATTGGTGGAGAGCGTTTTGGGCCGCACTCTTCACACCCAGAACTTTCGCCGCTTGATTCGCGATAGTGGCTTGCTGGCGCCAGCAAGGATGCAGGTCAAGACCGGCAATGGAAGGCCGGCCGAACTCTACTCGTTCGTGGTTCCTGAGGCTGACTGACGCAATCCTTGGCTGGTAAACCAGCCAAGCTGGTAGTGTTTTGCTCATGACGAGCATAATGTCCGAGCAAGCGTTGATGGAACGCATCGATGAGCTTCGGGTACAGGCAGATGCGGTGATCCTGGCCCATAATTACCAGCCGCCATGGGTGAAGAAGTTGGCGGACTTTTGCGGCGATTCGCTTCAGCTCTCCCGGCTGGCGGCAACCCACCCCAGAAGCACGATTGTGTTTTGCGGTGTCGAGTTCATGGCGGAGTCGGCGAAGCTGCTGTCGCCCTCAAAGCGGGTTCTGCTCCCGGCATCCGGAGCGGGTTGTTCACTTGCCGATTCAATAAGCGCGGCCGAGCTTGCGCAGTGGAGGAGTGGGTACCCAGATGCGATTGTCGTGGCCTATGTAAACACTTCCGCAGCAGTCAAGGCGCTTTCGGACGTCTGCTGTACCTCGGCAAACGCCGTGGAGATCGTGAACGAGATACCCCGCGACCGGACGGTGCTGTTCCTTCCGGACATCTTTCTCGGGAGCTACGTAGCCGAACGGACGCAGCATCCGAGTTTGAAGTTATGGATGGGTGAGTGTCACGTACACGCTGGGATATCGTCGGCGAACCTCGAAGAGCGGATTGCAAATGATCCCGACGCTGAACTTTACATCCACCCGGAGTGCGGCTGTACTTCCGAGGCGCTCTACCGGGCCAGCGAGGTTCCGGGAGCGACGATACGGCTGCTCTCGACCACGCAGATGATTGATGAGGCCAAAAAGACCAAAAGCCGACACGTTCTGGTCGCTACCGAAGTGGGAATTTTAAGCGATCTTATGGCGGTCAACCCGATTACCCGCTTCGAAGCGGTCAACCCGTTGGCGCGTTGTCCCTACATGAACCTTGTGACGCCTGACAGCCTGGTTGACGCGTTGGAAAACGGAGTAGGTGAAGTTTCCATCGATTCATCCATTGCAGAGCGCGCGGCGGCACCACTTCTCGCAATGCTCGATCCTGGCCTCCGCCCGTGGAGGTTCCAGTGAGGGAGTACACAAAATTGGAGCCGGTTGACGTGGTCGTGGTGGGAGCGGGTATCGCGGCTTACTCGATGTTGCAAACCATCGACAAGGGGACGCGGGTCGCCCATTTTGCCAGTTCGTTTACGGAGATCTCCAGCTGGTGGTCGGCAGGTGGCATTGCAGCACCCGCCCTTGTCGGAGATTCAGTCGATGCCCACGTGCGCGATACCCTCTTTGCCGGTGGGGGTCTGTGCGATCCGTTGGCAGTTGCCACGATTGTCGAGGAAGCTGGGGACGCTATTGGCTTCCTCGAAAAGCACGGGGTTGTCTTTGGCGGGAGGGGCCGAGAGGGCGGACATAGCGTTGCCCGGGTTCTTCACGCAAACGGAGACCGCACCGGGGCCGCGATCATGGTGAAGCTTGTCCAACGGTTAGGGCATCTGCGATCGTTCGAGGCCCAGCTCGCAGCGATCGCGGTGGCCGGCAACCGGGTGGTTGGAGTCTGGATATTGCGCAAGAATGCGCTGTTCTTTCAGCCCGCAAAATCGGTTGTCCTGGCTACAGGTGGGGCTACATCCCTGTGGAAGCACCACACAACGCCGCCAGGCAACCTTGGCTCGCCGATTGTGTCCGCTTTTCGAGCGGGCGCGAAGCTCGCGAGTCTCGAGTTAATCCAGTTCCACCCCACCGCTATCGATAGTACAAAAGTACCCCACCCGCTTGCTACCGAGGCTTTGCGTGGTGCCGGGGCGTTGTTGGTCGACGAGGCAAATAGGCGTTTTGTCTTCGATTTCGATTCTCGAGGCGAACTTGCCACTCGCGATATCGTGGCGAGAGCGATAGCCGAGCGCCGCAGGCATGGACCGGTTTACCTGGATGCACGTCTAATCGGCCGGAGCAAGCTCGAGTCGGATTTTCCCGCCTTCTGCGAGAGCTGCCGTTCCTTGGGAATTGATCCCGCAGAACATCTGGTTCCAGTAAGATCGGCGGCGCATTATTTCATCGGGGGTGTTGTCACCGACCTCAACGGGCGCACCTCCGTTCCCGGTCTTTACGCGGTGGGAGAGTGCGCATCCACCGGGCTTCACGGCGCGAACCGTTTAGCTTCCAACTCACTTCTCGAGGGGGTGGTGATCGGTAGGCGCGTGGCGAGCGCAATCCGATCGGATGACTTATCGCTCGCCGAACCGGAGCCTTACACTACGGTCCGAACGGGACCCTCAATCCCTGCCGTCGCCGAAATTCTCGAGAAGTATGCGGGTCCGGTGCGCGATGCCGCCGGGCTCCTTGCCGGGCTGAAAGAACTTCGGTCTATTCGCCAAAGAGACATGGAGCCGTCGGACGCCCGGGCAGCAACCGACGCTGCGCTTTTGGCGGAACTGGTGCTAAGATCCTGCGCTTTCCGAAAGGAGAGCATCGGTGCCCATTTTCGAGCTGACGCTTCCGCAGCCGAGCCGCGCAGAGTCCCGGTAATTTGCGGCGGCGATCTGCTCCCCCACTACGCGGCATCCACCGATTGGGGTCAAAGTGCTGGATGAATGGTTGTCGCTGGTCGATCTGGCGGTAGCGGAGGATATCGGCCCCTTCGATGCCACGGGAAATCTGGTGCCCCGGCGAAGAAGCCGTTTTGTAGTTCGAAGCCGGCAGGCTGGCACTCTTGCCGGTGCAGTACTCATTCCGCCTGTGCTTGAACGGGTGGCAGCCAGGGTTGGGTCTCGCATTCCGTTGTACACCCCGGTGGTCGTCGATGGAGCCCACGTCGCTTCTGGAACTGTTATCGGATCGATCGACGGCGATTCTCGCTGTGTTCTTGCCGCCGAACGTATCGTTTTGAACTTCGTCACCCATCTGTCTGGCGTTGCTTCGGCTACGGCAAAGTGCGTCCTTGCCGCTGGTGGCCAAACGCACATTCGGGACACCCGCAAGACAATGCCAGGCTACCGTTCTCTGGAGAAGTACGCGGTAACCTGCGGCGGCGGCGTAAATCATCGGATGGGGCTCTACGACGCGATTCTGATCAAGGACAATCATCTTGCCCTGACACCTATGGCGGAGCTGGTCGTTAAGGCAAAGAAGTTGTACCCACTGCTGCCGATTGAGATCGAAGTTGACACGTTGCAACAACTCCGGGAGGCGATCGATCTCGAGGTTCCGCTGGTGCTGCTCGACAACTTCTCGACTTCACAAGTTCGGGAAGCGGTCACGCTTGCCCAGGGAACGGCGACCCGCCTAGAGGTTTCCGGCGGGGTGACGCTTGCAACGATACCGGAGCTTGCCGCGACTGGCGTCGACTACTTGGCGGTTGGGGAAATCACCCACTCCGCACCGGCGCTCGACATCGGGGTTGACGAGGAGTAACCTCTTTACGGCCTGGCTATCCCTTCGATGCAACCAGCTCGAAGAGTTCCGGTGCGACGAGGATTGGAGCCGCTACGGGTTGGAGAAAGCCGATTATCAAAGCGTCGGAGGGTCGCGCCGGAAACGTCCTGACCTGGCCATCGGAAGCGACCGTTGCCATCTCGGCGAGTACGTTTCCGTCGGCAATACCGGTGATGGCGACGTAAGGAATCTGGAGGCCGTAACTTGTCATGATCTCGGTCACGAGGTCCCCGATCAGCGGGCGTGGTGCCTTCTCTTTGGAGATCGCGAGCGCAAGTTGGCGGGCTTGCTCTAGAGCAATCGGGATTTCCAGATTACTCGCCGGTTTCGCCTCGGTGGTCAGAAGGACTCTGGCGTAGCTTTCAGGAAGCCGGACCGTAAGCGAAGTCAACCGGCAAGGCAGGTAACCTTCAAGGCTCGTCGGGTGCCGGTCAGGGGCGGACACGCAGCCGTTGCCTGCCCACGTTCAGAGCGAGACCAGTTACCGCAAAGAAGGCGAGCATGGCGGAACCGCCGTAACTTACCAGCGGCAGTGGGATCCCGGTGATCGGCATAATCCCGATGCTCATCCCAATGTTCTCGAATACCGAAAACCCTATCCAGGCCATTCCTCCAGCTACAAGCAGGGTACCCGCAAGGTCTTTCGCCCACCGCATCGCCCTCCACAACCTCCAGACCATTATTCCGTATGCGGCGACGAGAAGGCTCGAGCCGACAAAGCCGAGCTGCTCCCCCACCGCGGTAAAGATAAAGTCGGTCTGCTGTGAGGGAACGTAAGCAAGGTTGGTTTGCGACCCCTTGAACAAGCCGGTACCGAAGAGGTGGCCGGAACCGACGGCGATCTTTGCCTGGGCGAGGTTATATCCGGACGATTGGAGTTGCGCAGATGGATTGAGAAAGGAGAGGAGCCTAAGCAGCTGGTAATGCTTGAGTAGTCCGAGATCGATCACCCCGACCACTCCCACGATCCCAAGCACGAGGAGTGCTATCAAGTAGCGGCCGGGGACGCCCGCCATCACCAGGATGATGCCCGTGCACACACCGATGACGATGCCGGTTCCCAAGTCAGGTTGCTTGATTACCAATACCATTGGAACGCCCCCCATCAGCAGCATCTTCACGATATCTTTGGGTGAAAACTTGCCGTCGCGGGAGTCGACAAAGGTTGCTAAACCAAAGATAACCCCGATAGGCGCAAACTCTGATGGCTGGACTTGAAACGGGCCGAGCTGGAACCATCTTTGGGAGCCGAGTGCCGACGAGCCAACGGGGCTTAGCACGGCCACAAGCGCGAGCACCGTGGCGGCGTAGATGAGGTAGCCATAGTGAAAAAGCTTTTGATAGTCGATCGCCGCGATGACGAGCATGACAATCGCGCCGAGAACGTAGTAGAGCCCCTGGCGATCGAGGTAGTAGTGGGGCGAGATTCCGGCGGCCAACAATCTCCCGCGAGTCGCCGAATAGACCATCAGCACCCCAAACAAGCCGACTCCAAGGGTCATGGCTGCGAGCAAAAAATCGTAGCGAATCAGCTCTCCCAAGAGTTCCCGGCGGCGACTCGCGGACCGAGGGCGCATCATTTTCATATTCCCAGTATCTCCCGGAGCCGGTCGCGCTCCTTTTCTTGAGTTTTTGCAAGTGAGGAGTATGCCGATAGCGCCGCATAGACCCAATCTCCGAGGCTGACGTCGGAGCTCTTCAGGCGCACTCCTGCCACGACGTGATCCACCCGTGCCGACTTCACTTCGCCATGACGATCGCGTATGAGAACCAGTTCTATCTCGCCGACTCCGATCAGGACGGTTGTCGAACCCCGCCGCGACTCCCGCCGCACCCGATCGCCAAAAAGATCGATCACCCGCTCTAAGCCGACTTGGCCCAGAGCGGCGGTCTCCGCTGCGACTGCAAAAAGTTCCGACGACTCCACCGGCACTACCACCTTCAGCTTAAGACGCCAGTTCCAATGATCGGTGGCCATCTGCTACCATTGACATCTAGAGTAGTGGGAGTGCAGGCAGCCGGTACGGGGCTGGACCTTGGTCAAGCGTTAGGAGTGTGGGTGATGGGAGTATTCAAACGGGTCTCTCAGGTATTCCAGCAGAAGTCAAATGCGCTACTCAACAAGGTCGAAGATCCCACCCAGGCGCTAGATCTTTCTTACGAGAAGATGCTGGAGAATCTTCAGCAGGTTCGGAAATCAATAGCGGATGTTCTTACCTCTCAAAAGCGCTTGGAGGCGCAGCGTGCGCAGCTCAAAGCGCAGTACGACAAGCTTCAGGGGCAGGCTCGGCAGGCACTGCAGCAAGGGCAGGAGGATGTAGCCAAGATGGCACTGTCGCGGGCTAGCGTCATCCAGCCTCAGATCGACTCCCTGACTCCGCAGATCGACCAGCTTGCCCAGCAGGAGTCAGCCCTCGAGGAGACTGGGAGAAAGCTCAACTCCAAGATCGAGGCGTTCCGGGCGCAGCGCGATACCATGAAGGCGCAGTACACTGCGGCGAAGGCGTCATCGCAAGCGCTTGAGGGGTTGACTGGCTTGTCCGATCAGATGACGGACGTCAATCTGATGATGGATCGGGCCAAGGACAAGATCGAGCAGATGCAGTCGCGTGCTGCAGCCGTTGGAGAGCTGGCAGACTCCGGAGTGTTGGATTCCCCGGCTCTTGGAGGGCAGGGTGACGACATCGAGAAGGCGCTTGCCCAAGGTAATCCGACTACCGACGTCGACCTGCAACTGGCGGCGCTCAAGGCGGAACTGTCCGCGGGTTCCAAAGCCGAACTGAACGCGGCTTCCGGCCAACCGGCTGAGGTCGTCCAGGCTGCCGCTCCGCTCCAACCCGCGGAGGTCGTGCAGCCGGCTGGGGCGATCAGCGGTGGCACCATGGTCGTCAGGATTCTTGGGGAGGGGCGTTTCCGGGTGCCGGCATCGATTCGCGGTGCGCTTGAGGGGATGGACTCGGCGCTTGAGTCGGCGCTCAACAGCGGCGATCAGGCTACCTTCTCCATGCTGGTCGATCAGGTGGCCGCCATGGTTCGGGGGAACGGAACCGAACTCGAGGACACGGCCTCCGTTCAGGATGACATCATCGTTCCCGCTTCAGACACTACCCTTGAAGAGGCAAAGAAGCTTTTTTACAACGAAGGGGATGCTCCAGCCGACGGTGCGGCGCAGGGCTGAATTCAGCCTACCGCGTTACTTCAGCAGCTTTATGACGTCAAACATCGGCAGGTAGAGAGCGATCACCATCGAGCCGACCACGGCGCCGAGTACGACGATGAGAAGTGGCTCGAGCAACGAAGCGAGCGACTCCGTCATTGCGGAAACTTCTTGGTGGTAGAAGGCGGCGATCTTCTCCAGCAGGGTGTCGAGCGATCCCGACTCTTCGCCGATCGCGACCATCTGGGTCACCATCGGTGGAAAGATCGGGTGCCGCCCGAGGCGCCCGGCAATCGCCTCGCCCTGAGAGATGCCGTCTCGGGTATCGAGAATCGCTTCTTTCAAGATCGAGTTGTTCGCTACCTGGCTGGCGATGTCGAGCGCTGGTACCAGGTTTACTCCGCTCCTGATTAGTGTGGCCAGAGAGCCGGAAAATCTTGCCAACGCGTACTTGTGAATCAACGTTCCAAAGACGGGGATTCGCAACGACATTCTGTCGAGAATGGCTTTCCCCTTCTTGCTTCGCCGCATCTTTACGAAACCAAATGCGATGCCGGCGTACAAGAGCAGAAGGACAGGAAAGAACTCTACCGCCAGGTGGGATACTTCGAGCAGGATTCGTGTGGGGAGCGGAAGCTGTCCTCCGAGCGACGCAAAGATGCTCTTGAAGGTAGGGACGACGAAGATGAGCATCGCCGTGAGGATCACGACTACCAGTACCAGCACGGCAATCGGATAGGTTAGCGCTGACTTGATCTTTCGCTGCAACTCCACCCGCTGCTCTAGCGAGTCCGATACCCTGCGGAGAATGACGTCGAGGGTACCGGATGCTTCTCCGGCTCTTACCATGGCGAGAAAGAGCCGGTCGAAGATTTTTGGGAAAGAAGCCACTGCATCGGACAGAGACGATCCTGCGGCTATTTGGGCCCTCATCTCGGTGACGGTTGCCACTAAAGCGGGGTTCTCGCTCTGGCTTTGCAGGATTGCAAGCGCCCTCATCACCGTTATTCCCGCCTCGATCATCGTGGAGAATTGCCGAGAAAATACGGCAATCTCGGCGAGCTTGACTTTGCGAGTGAAGGGCAAGCGGATCTGGCGCTTTAACGGCGGTGGCTTTTTCGATGTCACGGCGACGGGGAGATACCCCAGCTCTCGCAGGTGTTCGAGCACCGCCTGCCGACTCTCGGCTTCCAAGGTCCCGGTCTTTGCCTCGCCGTTCCGGTCGCGTGCCCGGTACTCAAACGTTTCTAGCAACTCTGCCTCCTTGAATCGCCTCGAACAGCTCTCGCGGGTTCGAACTTGCCAACAGCGCAGTGTCGCGGCTGATCTGGCCCTGTTTAAAAAGGTTGAGCAAGTTGGAGTCCATTGTCTGCATTCCATATTGCGAGCCCGACTGCATGGTCGAATACAACTGATGGGTTTTTGACTCCCTGATGATGTTGCGAACCGCCGGCGTTGCAATCAGCACCTCTGCGGAGGGAACCCGACCCGGCTGGTCGATCCGCGGCAGCAGCTGCTGGGTCATGACGGCCTGGAGGGAGGACGCCAGCTGAACCCGTATTTGAACCTGCTGGTGGGAGGGGAAGACGTCAATGATTCGGTCTATTGCTTGCGGGGCGTCCTGGGTGTGCAATGTCGCAAAGACCAAATGTCCAGTCTCGGCAGCGGTAATGGCGGCGGCTATGGTTTCAAAGTCGCGCATCTCCCCTACCATGATCACGTCTGGATCTTGCCTGAGCACCTGCCGAAGAGCAATGGCGAAGCCCTTGGTGTCGGAGCCAACTTCGCGCTGGTTTATCACTGATCGCTGATGCGAGTGGAGAAATTCAATCGGATCCTCGATTGTCACAATGTGGCGACGTTGGCTCCGGTTGATGACGTCGACTACAGAGGCTAGTGTTGTCGACTTCCCGGATCCGGTCGGACCAGTGACAAGCACCAGTCCCTTCTGGATATCTGCGAACGAAGCGACCACGGCGGGAAGCCCCAGAGTGTCGAGCCGGGGAATTTCGTACGGGATTACGCGAAAGACTGCGGCTACAGATGAACGTTGGCGGAAAACGTTCATCCTGAAGCGCCCGATACCCTTCACCGAGTAGGCCAGATCAAGTTCGTAGTTCTCCTCGAACCGCTCGCGCTGCGCTTGGGTCAGAATCGAGTAGATGCCGTTCTGGATCGACTCGCCATCGAGCCGCGGAGCGGATTCGAGTTCGATGAGCGAACCGTAGACGCGGATCGATGGCTTGGTCCCTGCCGAAAGGTGAAGGTCACTTCCTTTTGCCGCGACCATGCGCTCGAGCAGTTTGTCAACGCTGAAAGAGAGGGCGTCGGAAGCCGTCATACCAGGACCCTCAAGACTTCCTCAACCGACGTAGTTCCTCGAAACACGTGGTGAAGCGCAACATCCCGAAGAGCAAGAAACCCTTTGTTTTGGGCTATTTGCTTTAGGCGGTCGTTTGGGGCGCGGTCCGCGATCGCCCGTTCCAGCGGTTCGGAGATCTCCAGGAGCTCTTGAAAGGCGAGCCGTCCAAAGTAACCCGTGTGCGAACAACGTTCGCATCCCTTGGCCGAGGCTCGATATACCTGCACCTCTTCGCCGGTGCCGTCGGGAAGTTTGAACCCGGCGTCAGTGAGCCAAGAGGTTTCCAGCACCGTCGCTATCCGGCACCGATCGCACAGCCTGCGAGCAAGGCGCTGTCCGACTACACAGGTAAGTGCACTGGCTACCAGATACGGCTCGACTCCCATCTCGAAAAGGCGTGATGGCGTCGAGAGCGAGTCGTTGGTATGTAGCGAGCTCAAGACTAGGTGACCGGTGAGCGCAGCCTCGATGGCTATCTCTGCTGTCTCGCGATCGCGAATCTCCCCTATCAGCACGATGTCGGGGTCCGCACGGAGAATGGAACGCAGCGCACTCGCAAAGGTAACCCCCGCCAGCGCATTAACCTGGATCTGAGAGATTCCATCCAGCTGGTACTCCACGGGATCCTCTACGGTGATGATGTTGCTCTCGACTCGGTTAAGCCGTGTTAAAGTCGCGTAGAGGGTGGTGGACTTTCCAGAACCGGTTGGACCCGTTACCAGGATCATGCCCCAAGGCTTGTCGGTAAGCCGGTCATACGCCGATCTGATCTCCGGGAGGAAGCCGAGGTCGGCGAGGTCGAGGCGAGTTCCACCGGTATCGAGCACCCGGATCACCACCTTTTCGCCGAGATATGTCGGCAAGGTCGCCACCCGGAGGTCAATCCGATTGCCTTCGATCGTGATGGTAAACCTGCCGTCCTGCGGCTTTCTTCGCTCGGAGATATCGAGACCGGCGAGTATCTTGATCCGAGTGAGTACCTGGGGGTGCACGTTTTTCGGTAATTTCCCGATCTCGTGGAGTACTCCATCGATACGAAAACGGATTCGAACGCCCCGCGAAACTGGTTCGATGTGGATATCCGACGCCCGATCGAGAATTGCCCGCGAGATCGTCTGGTTCACCAGCGAGATAATTGGGCCCTCTTCGAGAAGATCGCTCGCCAACTCGTCTTCGGCGTGGCTATCGAAGCCACTTGTTGTTCGGTCTATCTCATCCTGCAAATCGAGCTGAGCTCTGTCGATCTCGGCGAGGACCTGGGAGTATGAGGCGACTACGGGTTGAAGATCCTTTCGCAAGATAGACTTGATATCGTCGCGTGCAACGACATCGGTGGGGTCGACCATGGCGACAACGGCGTGGTTGGCAGAGACCTCGATGGGGATAGCCAGGCATCGCCTCGCCACCGATCGCGGAAGTTGACGTGCCGTGGTTCGGTCGATTTGACTATCCGAAAGATCCACCAGTGGCGTGCCGTAGCGCCGGGAGAGAAAGCTGGCCAGCTCGGCGTCGTCTACTGCTTTTGCCTCTAGAAGCGCCCTGACTAGAGACTTTGACAGATCCTTTCCGTAGAGCACCTCCCGCAGGCGCTCGTCGGAGACCAATCCGCCCCGAATTAGGCCGACAGCAAGCGCGGGAAGCCCTGCCTTTTTTGTGGTGTCGAGCGAACCGGCGGTAGTTGGCTGCTGCATCCCATGCTTATCGGCACTTCTATGCCTCCGATGAAATTGCCTCTAGCATTTCGGCTATTGGAGCCTCGCAACCAAAAAAAAGCGAGAAGGCGTGCGCCGCCTGTCCCGCCAGCATCGACCGTCCATCGTATGCCGTCAGACCCAGTGCTCTCGCCGCCTTGATGAGCGGCGTCTCGGGTGGGCTATAGACCAGATCGTAGAGAAGCTGGCCTGGACGCAGAAGCGCGATATCGAAGGGGACGCCTTTGGGCCCGCCGGTCATGCCGACATTGGTGGCGTTGACGACAACGTCTGCCGCGGAGATAGCTGCAATGTCACCAAGTTCGGCGCCGGTGAGCGCGATGGCGTCACGCACCGCCCGCTGGTTTCTACCGTAGATTGACACACGAGCTCCGGTGCGTATCAGCGATGCAGCGACTGCGCGAGCCGCCGATCCGCTCCCAACTATCGCAACCGATCTCCCGGATGGCTCTACGTGGCATACCTTCCGGAGGGCAAGCAGTAGCCCGTCTCCGTCCGTGGAGTACCCCGAAAGGGTGCCGTTCCGGTTGACGATGGTGTTTACCGACCGCAGCCGTCGTGCCTCTGGGGACACTTCGTCAAGGAGATCCACAACTTCTTCCTTGAGCGGCATGGTGACGTTTGCACCGACAAAGTTGAGCTCGCGTAGCGCGGAGAGCGCCGATCCTGCTCGTCCTGCCGGTACTGGAAACGCTAGATAGACGGCGTCAATCCCGAGGCTGGAAAACGCCGTCGAAGCGAGAAGCGGCGATAGCGAATGCTCGATCGGATAGCCGATAACGCCTAGCAGCCTCGTCCTGCCGGTAGTCATCATCCAACACCGTAAGCGGCAATCGCCTGCTGTTGCTGTGCGTAGGTGTCAAAAAAAGATTCGTGAGTCTTCCCCTTCAGTTGCACGAAGTAGAGCCACGAACCCAAGGCCGGATGAAGCACCGCGCCTACCGCCTGCGCATCCACCGCGCCTATCGGTGTTGGCGGCAGGCCGGCGTGGGCATAGGTATTGTACGCACTTGGCACGTCAAGCTGCCCCCGGGTGATCGGGGAGCTAAAGTTCGACGTCGCGTAACGAACCGTCGAATCCATCTGAAGTGGCATCTTAGCCTCGAGCCGGTTTAGGACAACGCGGGCGACCTTTGCCTCGTCCGTCACTGTCTTTGCCTCTTTTTCGACAATCGAGGCAACAATGAGAACTTGGTACGCGGTTAAGCCGTGGTAGACACCGCCCGGCGCCAAACCAGCTTCTTCCAGCTGTTGGCCGCTCCGGTCTAGCATCTCTTGGATCAGCTCAGCCGGAGTCCCGAGCGGGTCGACAAAATAGGTATCCGGGTAAAGAAGCCCTTCCAGACTTGCGGTTTTGGAAGTCAAGTATGGGGAGTGAAAGCCGTGGACGTTGGCTGCGCGATCCAAAAAAATGGTTGCATGCGGGGCTTCACCAGGCAAGTCGCTAATGGTCGCCGCGATCTCCTGAATTGTCATTCCCGGTAGTACCGTGAGCCGGTCGGATGCCGGACCATCGGCAATCGTGCCAAGAGCTCGGGAGTAGCCATCCCCGGTTCGAAAGTAGTAAACGCCGGCATCGATCACCGTCTGCCCATGAAAATCCAGATAGATCCTGAATAGCAGCGGCGCCGAGATTACCCGATACTTGGCGAGCCTGTTGACAACTTCTCCCAAAGTGGTTCCGGGGCTAACAAAGACTGGGGTCACGACGCCAGAGGCGGATGCCTGAGAGTTTTCAAGATAGACGAGCCCGGCAGCCCCGAGAGCAATCGCAAAAAGCATTGCGGCGGAGATCAGCCATATCTTAAGCCGTAAATTGGCTATCTTCAACCGCAAGAGTCCAGCCACGCCTGCAAAATGCCCGCAGCCGCCAAATCGTCGACCTTGCCTCGTCGATTACGGCTGTTCACTCCGGCCTCGGCCAACGCCTTCGATGCAATCTGCGAGGAGAAACGCTCGTCGACCAACTCGTACGGCAGCCCAAGCGCCTCTGCAATCTCCGCTGCCATTTCGGCAAAGTGAATTGTTGCGGCGGTCGGCGTTCCGGAGAGTCCCATAGGCTGGCCAACGATGAGCCAATCGGCTTTCTGTTCTCGAACGATCTCCATCAGCTTTGCTTTCAGCTTGGGACCGTTCTCGAGCACCGTTAGCGGAAGCGCGATTCCGGCAGCGCTTATCGCCACCCCCACTCGAACTGATCCGAGGTCGAGAGCGAGAACCCTCATCCTTGAATTCCGGAAAGCAGGTTGTCGAGGGCGGAGTCAAGTTTCGAGAGATCCCGTCCGCCGGAAATTGCAAGCTCTCGTTGGGGTCCAACTCCACCTCCAATGGCTTGGGCAATTGGCTTGATCATCTCGCTTGCCGACTCCACTTGCGGATTGCGCACCATCCCCACCAGGACCGCCTTGCCTTGATACCCACCGGCAAGCACAGCGCGTTCAACTCCGTCGTACCGCTTAAGCGCAAGCGCGAGCTCGCGGAGCTCCGACGAACTCAGTCCGTCGATCCTGGTAACCACGCTGTTTCTTACCGCGGTGCGCGATAACTCCTCCGCCCTGCGGGCCATCTCCACTGCCCGCAGCCGCTTGATCTCGGCCTCAAGCGTTTTGGTTCGCTCGTGAGCTACCTCGATCCGCTCGAGAAGTTTCTCCCGCCCCCCGGGGAAGATCCGCTCGACTCCGGCAATCAGCTCAAAATTCCGATGGACAAACTTAAGCGCTCCAATCTGCGTCAGCGCCTCGACCCTCCGGGTGTTGGCGCCGATAGACGACTCGGAGACGACCTTGAGGAGGCCGATTCTGCCGAGTCGGTCGAGATGCGTACCACCACAGAGCTCGAGCGAGTTGTGGCCAGCGCGGACTACGCGAACAACGTCTTGGTACCGATCCCCGAAGAAGGCCATTGCCCCGCGGCTGAGCGCACTCTCCTTCTCTTCAACTTCGGTTACTACCGGCGCATCCGAAATGATCTCGCAAAAAATAAGCTCCTCGACACGGGCTATCTCCTCCGGCTCGAGTGGGCGCCAGTGGCTGAAGTCGAAGCGGAGCCGATCCGGAGCAACGAGGGATCCTTGCTGCTTTACGTGCGTTCCAAGAACCTCTCGGAGCGCCCAGTGGAGTAGATGGGTAGCGGTGTGATTTGCCCGAATCCTTTCCCGCCGCTCGCCGTCAACCTGAAGGTGCACGAGACTTCCAATACGTGGCACGCCATCTACCGTGGTGACGCGATGGCGAATTACCCCGGGCACAGGCTGGTCCGTATCCCCGATTACCAGGCGAAATCCATCGCCGGTAATAATCCCGGTATCGCCTACCTGTCCACCACCCTCTGGATAGAACGGAGTTCTATCCAGGTAGGCGCTCAGCCCCCCATCCTCGACTAGGGCGACCAGCCGACCCTCATCTTCAGTCGATTCATATCCGGTGAACTCGTTCTTGCCGTGATTCTCCAGCACAGATAGGGCGGTACTCGTGTCGCCACGCGTTGTTGTCGACCCCAGGCCGGCGCTTCGAGCGCGCTCGCGCTGCTGCTCCATCTCCGCGGTAAATGCGCCCAAATCCACCGGAACACCGCGGTCCGCGGCGATCTCGGTGGTTAGTTCAATCGGAAAGCCCAAAGTGTCGTGCAGCTTGAATGCCACTGCCCCACTGACGTTTCCCGCCGCAATCGCCTCCTCGAGAATCCCGCTTCCAAGCACTAAAGTGGCATTGAATCGGTCCTCTTCCCGCATCGCAAGCTCGACTATGTTTGCTTTGGCCGCACCGACCTCTGGATAGGACTCGCTCATCACCTTTACCACCGTGGTTACCAGAGGCTCCATCATCGGCCGGTTGCCCCCAAGGAGGCGTCCCCGCATGATGAGACGGCGAATGATCCGTCGCAGTACATACCCCCGCCCGTCGTTCGTGGGTATCACACCGTCTGCCATGAGAAACGTCGCCGAGCGTGCGTGATCGGCCATAATTCTCAGGCCGATATCTTTTGCGGAATCTCGGCCGTAGCTTACTCCGGTAAGCGACTGCGCCTCCTCCAGGATCGGATAGACGAGGTCGGTCTCGAAGACCGATTGGTGGTTCTGGAGTATCGGTACAATTCGCTCAAGACCGGCACCGGTGTCGATGCAGGGACGCGGAAGCGGTGTCAGAGAGCCGTCAGCTTGACGATCGTACTGCATGAAGACAAGGTTCCATATCTCCAGGAAGCGCTCGTCCGATCCGAACGCCGGTCCCCCTTCGGCACCGTACTCAGGACCCTTGTCGTAGTAGATCTCCGAGCACGGCCCACAGGGTCCGGTCTCCCCCATCTGCCACCAGTTGTCTTCGTCGAGCCTTTGAATCCTCTCCCGAGGAATACCGGCGGTATCAAGCCAGATCTCCTCGGCTTCGTCATCAGAGAGGTGAACGGTAACCCAAAGCCGTTCGGGGTCGAGACCCAACACCTCGGTGACCAGCTTCCACGCAAAGGGGATGGCACCCTCCTTGAAGTAGTCGCCAAAAGAAAAGTTCCCCATCATCTCAAAAAATGTCAGATGCCGGCTGGTCTTGCCGATTTGGTCGAGGTCGTTGTGTTTGCCCCCTGCGCGCATGCACTTTTGAATGCTGACAGCACGCGAAAACGGCGCCATCTCCTCGCCGAGAAAGTAAGGCTTGAAAGGTACCATCCCGGCGACCGTGAACAGGATGCTCTGGTCGTGAGGGATTAGCGAAGCCGAAGGCACCACCACGTGCTCTCGCGCGGCAAAAAAGTCCAAAAAGGTTCGCCTTAACAGGTGGGAGTCCATTTCAATCACCTCCCCTTCGCCTGTTTCGAGCGGCGGCAAGCTCCGCGAACGCCTGGTTGCCTCGCGACGACTCTTTTGCCCCCGCGCGAAGCGCGGTGAGGAGGTCTAGCTTCAACCGCTGCGCCCACCGGCTCGACGGCCTCACCAGAATTCCGGCAGCCGCTCTGCTTGCTGGTTTTGAAAGCCGGCGAACCCCGATCGTGCCGATACCTACGCCGATGAAGAACCATCTGAGCCGTATCACGCAACCTCGCCCTCTCTTCGCGCCTGGAACACCTCCCAGGCTCTGCGGATCCCCAGCCTAAACCGGTTGGCGGCAACGAACGGATAGCCTACGGTCCGAATGACCGATCTCGTGGCCAGATCCACGGCCTCGATGTCGCTCCGTTGCTCCTCGAGCAGTTCGCGCGCCTGCTTCACCCGGTTTTCGGTAGTGTCCGCTATTTTTTCCGCCTCTTTGACTATGGTCACCATCTCTTCGCGCCACTGGCTTGCAAAGGACTCCATCTGCGCACGCAAAGTCCGGATTTGGTTCAGCATGACAACCGCAACCACCAAGATCACCGCGCTGGCGAGGAGAAGTAACAAAGATGCAGCTACCACAATCGCAACCTCCATCACCATAATAATTGAGCAAGACGTGCGCGGGCTGCTTTGCTTATCCAGGCAGAGCTGCAAAAAAGAGGGAGGGAGCCAACCAAAGCCGGCTCCCTCTCCTCAATGCAGAGATTGGGTTAACCCTTAATTTGCCAGCGAACCGCCGTTGGCAGCCCTTCTCAATTCGGCAGCAGCGGCTAACGCGGCTACCGTCTCCTCGTTGCTGCGTCCCGAGGCCACCCCCCAGTAGTAGAAGACCAAGCCAAGGATGATATCGACTACCAGGTCGTACGGGTACTGGATCAATCCGGCGCCGTGGTTGTACTGGCCGCCAAACTTCGACGATCCGAAGTATGACATCGCCAGCATCGCGACGATGTACATGATCAGCCAGGCCCCGTGCTTGATAGCGCGCCCGT
Organism: Actinomycetes bacterium; assembly: GCA_021819205.1. Classification (GTDB taxonomy): domain Bacteria; phylum Actinomycetota; class Acidimicrobiia; order Acidimicrobiales; family Acidimicrobiaceae; genus JAKARV01. Next base: position 71,952 of record JAKARV010000005.1, read on the forward strand.
CGATCTGGTTTAGGTCGCCGTTGATCATGGAGACGACGAAGTAGACCAGAGCCCCGCCGAGCAGGCCGACGGCGAGCTTCCAGTCGATTCCCCATCCGGTCCAGTAGATGATCAGGGTGCCGATGACGAAGGCGATGGGCGCAAGCACCTGGGCCGCCGGGAGGCGGTACGGCCGGTGTGCGTCCGCATGAAGCTTGCGCATCACCGACAGCGAGACCGGGCCAAGCATGTAGGTGAAGACCGTCGCCGACGAGATCACTCCGACCAGGCTCTGCCAGCTTGGGAAGGGAAGCAGGAACAGGATCGAAAAGACCAGGGTGGTGGCCAATGCCCATACCGGGACGCCAAAGCGCTCCGAGACCTTCCGGTAGGAGGCGCCGAGATAGTTGTTGTTGGCGCCGGCATAGGTGACCCGGCCAGTGGAGGCCAGATAGACCAGACCGGTTCCCGACGGAGACAGCACCGCGTCAGCGTAGAGAACGGTGGCCAGCCAGCCAAGCCCGATGACCGATGCCGCCTGGGCAAACGGAGAGGTAAGCACCAGCTTCGACCAGCCGTGCGCAAGGTCCGAAGGCGGGATAGCGGCGATAAACACCACCTGAAGGAGCGTGTAGAGCGCCACCGCCAACAGCACCGCGATAATGATTGCGCGAGGCACGTCTCGCTGCGGGTTCTTCGACTCTCCGGCCATATCAACGGCCTGGCGGAATCCCAAGTACGCAAAGATGATTCCTGAAGAGGCCACCGCTACCAGCATTCCTGCGGATCCCCCCGGCATGAAGCCACCACTGGTGGTTGCCGTGTAGTTGGACCAGTGTGGCGCGACAAACAGGAAGACGATCACGGTAAGCGTCGGCGTGATGAACTTCAAGAAGGTCACGACGGTGTTCACCTTGGCGTACATCTTCACGCCGTAGATGTTGATGGCGAAGAAAAGAACCAGCAGAAGGGCCTCGACTATGAAGTCGAGAGCTGTGTTCCCAACGAAGCTCGGAATGTAGTGCTCTGCATACTGCACCACAGCCTCCACCTCGATCGCCGGTACCGAGGAGTAGGCCAAGAAGGCACCCCAGGATCCGATGAAGCCAACAAGCGGTCCGTGCGTAAACTGCGGATAGCGTGCTATGCCACCGGCCTCCGGGAGCATTCCCGACAGTTCGGCGTAGTTGAGCGCGATGAAAATGACGGCGATGCCGCCAATTAGCCATGAGATCACCGCGCTTGGTCCAGCGTCGTTTCCGGCGTAGAGGACTCCAAAGAGCCAACCGGAACCGATGATGGCGCCCAAGCACGCCATCAGTAGGTCGACGAAGGACATCTCGCGTCTAAGCGATCCGCCCTCTGCGACTTTTTGTTGCATATATGACTCCCCCTATTAAGGATTACCAAGGTCCGGGCCCTCCTGGCTCGGACTCTTCCGGCAGGAACTCCCGTTTCCCAACGGGTTATCTGCAGGTGACCTTAAATTACCGCAAATTTTCAGCGTTGCCCAACGTAATACACAAGTTTTTACACAATTCTTTTGACGTTTGTCACAATGCGCTTGTTACAAGCCCTCAGAAACCTGGTCAATTTCGGTGCGACCGTGCCCGGGAATCAGTCGGTAAGCATTGAAAACCCCATCCAACTGCCGTATGCCCGCGAGGATGGAAGAGAGGTGGGCAGCGTCTACCAACTCGAATTCGAAGCGCATCCGGGAGACTTGGTCCGACCCAGTTCGGGTCTCCGACATCGTGATGTTGACGTGGTGCTCCGAAAGCACCCGCGAGACGTCGGCGAGTAGGCGAGCCCGATCGAGAGCTAGCACTTCGATGGCCATGGCAAAGGAGGTTCCGCCCCCGCTTGCCCACTCCACCTCAATCTGCCGTTCCCGGGATGAAGAGAGAAGCGAGATGACGTTAGGGCAATCCGCTCGGTGAACCCCAACGCCGCGGCCTTGGGTGACAAAGCCTACTATCTCGTCGCCGGGAATCGGAGAACAACATTTAGAGAGGCGGACCAGAACATCGTCCATTCCCTCGACCCAAACCGATGGGCCGCCGGAAGGAAACTTCCGGGGCTTGAAGACCGGTACCGCCGGCGAGTAGCCAGCTGCCTCCATCTCTGCGCGCGAGAGTCGCTGGGCAATCGATTTCGCCGAGACGTGCCCCTCGCCGACGGCAACCAGGAGTCCCTCCGGATCATGGAACCCGCTGCGCTTGGCCAACTCGGAAAGCCCCGCTTGAGAGAGATGGGTGTTTACCGGAAGGTTTTCGCGCCGAAAGGCCTTTGCAAGCTCGTCTCTTCCCGTCTCGACATACTCCTCCCGGCGTTCCCGGGTAAACCACTGCCGGATCTTCGATCTCGCACGGGGCGTTACGACGATGCTTATCCAATCCCGGGAAGGGCCCGCCTGCGGTGAGCGGGAGGAGACGATCTCGACCGTGTCGCCAGAACGCAGCGTCGAGTCCAGCGGCACCAGCCGTCCGTTGAGCTTCGCTCCGATGCAACGGTGGCCGACCTCGGTATGGATTGCATAGGCAAAATCAAGCGGAGTGGCGCCGACCGGAAGCGTGATCACCTTGCCTTTTGGCGTGAAGACGTAGACCTCGTCCATGTCGAGATCCAGCTTCAGGTGTTCCAGGAACTCGTGTGGATCCGTCGCCTCTTCTTGAAGATCGATGATCCGCTCTATCCAAGCAAGCTCCGAGGAGGATGAACCCTCCTTGTATCCCCAGTGGGCTGCGATCCCGTACTCAGCGCGGAGATGCATCTCCCGGGTTCTCACCTGTACCTCGAGTGGATTGCCCTTCTCCAGCAACACCGTGGTGTGCAGCGACTGGTAGAGATTGAACTTTGGGGCATTGACGTAGTCCTTGAAACGCCCGGGAATCGGGGCCCACAGCGAGTGGACCACCCCGAGGGCAGCCCAACAGTCCTTCTCGCTAGAGGTGATGATCCGGACTCCGATTATGTCATATATTGAGTTGAAGTCCTTGCCTTTGATCATCATCTTCTCGTAGATGCTCCAGAGGTGTTTTGGGCGGCCGGAGACCTCGGCTTCGATGCCGACCTGCTCCAACTTGGTGGCCAGTTCGGCGGAGACTCCCACCAGGTAGTTCTCCCGCTCTGGCGAACGGGTGATCACCATCTGCTCGATCTCGGCAAATCTCCGGGGGTGAAGGGTGGCAAACGACAGATCCTCCAGCTGCCACTTGATCTCTTCGATCCCCAAGCGGTGGGCCAGTGGAGCGTAAATATCCATGGTCTCCTGGGCAATGCGTCGTTGCTTCTCAACGGGCAAGGCGGCAATGGTGCGCATATTGTGAAGCCGATCCGCAAGCTTGATCACCAGAACTCGGGTGTCCTTGGCCATAGCCAGCAGCATCTTTCGCATCGTGGCCGCCTGTTGCGCCTCCTTGGAGTCGAAGCTGAGACGGTCGAGCTTGGTAACGCCGTCGACCACCCCGGCCACATCGCTCCCGAAACGCCTCTCGATCTCCTCCAGGGTTGCTCCGGTATCTTCAACCGTATCGTGGAGTAGCGCTCCGGCGATGGTGACGGAATCGGCACCGAGCGATGCCACCACATCGGCGACCCCTACAGGGTGGGTGATGTAAAGCTCGCCGGAGCGCCTCCTCTGGTCGCCGTGGGCCATCGCTGCAAAGGCGCGCGCATCGCTGACCAGCTCGCTGTCCCTCCCTTGTGGTGGAGCGTCGCTCAGCATGGGTGCACTCTCTCGTTACACTCCCCCTGGAAACCTCACTGGGTTGCCAGCTCTCCTTCGACCTTGCCCTTCCGCCGGGCTAGCCTCCTTCTGACTGCCTGGTAGCGCTGTTCCCTCTCCTTGAATGCGGCCAGCAGTGGAGATGCGATGAACAGCGAAGAATAAGCTCCGCTGGTCAAGCCCACCACGAGCGCGAGCCCGAAGTTCTTCAAGGTCGTTGCACCGAGGAAGTACGCCCCTACAACCAGGATAGACAGAATCGGAATTACGGCGACGATCGAAGTGTTGAGCGATCGTGCCAAAACCTGGTTGACCGATCGGTCGACTCCGGCGCTGTAGGACATTGCGCCGCTGTCGACGAGCCCGTGGACATTCTCTTTTATCCGGTCGAAAACCACAATGGTGTCGTACAGCGAGTAGCCGAGAATCGTCAACACCGCGATCACCGTTGAAGGGGTCACCTGAAAGCCGCTAATCGCGTACACTCCAACCGTAACCAGCAAGTCGTGGATTACCGCGATGAAGGCGGCGGCGGCCATCTTCCATTCGAACCGAATCGAGATATATAAGGTGATGCCCACAAAAAAAGCGATCAGGGCCTTGAGGGAGGCGCCTGTGATCTGGCTGCCCCAGGTTGGGCCGACAAACTCCACCGCCACCACCGACGGCTGCACGCCTGCAGCCTTGGCAAGGCCGTCAGCAACCCGGCTCTCGAGCGCAGATCGCACGCTGGCTGCTCCCTTTGGCAGAGCGGCCTCGATCTCTACGGTACGGTGGCTTCCGCTCCCAAGCGAGACTGCGGTAGCTCCGGAAGCTCCGTTGGCACCGGCGACTGCCCGAGCTTTCCCAACCGAGAGCGAAGCCGACGGAACCTGCCAAGAAACCCCGCCTTTGAAATCTATGCCCAAGTTCAGCCCCCGCAACCCCAGGAAAAGCATCCCGATCACGATAACCAGAGTGGACAAGGCGAAGAAGTAGCGTGACCTCCCTACGAAGGAGAAGTGGGTTTGGCCGGCTCCAAGCCGTCGCCACCAGCTTGCCTCGCTAACCGTAACGGCTTTGCTATCGCCTACCACCTATACCCCCTTGGCGGCAACGCTGCCCGGTTTGATGATTCGCGGTTTATCCTGTCGGTCTGGTACCACCCTCACTCCTGGAACCCCGAGCCACCTTACGTGTTCGGGTTTGATCGCACTTCCGATCCAGAGCACCAACGGGCGGGTAAAGAGCCAAGCCGACGCGACGTCGAGCAGGGTTGAGAGTCCAAGAAAAAAGGCAAAGCCGCGCACCGGGCCGATGCTGAAGTAGTAAAGGAGGGCAGCGCCGATAAAGGAGACCAGGTCGGCGGCGACAATCGTCCTGAAGGCCTTCTTAAAACCCGCATCCACCGAGGTGCGAAGCGTTCGGCCAGCCCGCGCCTCGTCCTTCAGGCGCTCAAAAAAGACAATGTACGAATCTACGATGACCCCGATCGAGACGATAATTCCGGTGACCCCCGACAGATCGAGAGTGAGGCCGATGGTATGCCCCAGGTACGCGACAATTGCCCACAAACCTGCTGCGGTCACCGCCAGCCCGCCGATCACTACCAGTCCAAGTAAGCGATAGTAGGCAGTTGCGTACAGCAGAACCAGGATCAGTCCGCCGATCCCCGCAATTAGACCAGCTCGCAGCGCCGATGCACCTAGGGTGGGAGAGATGGTCTGGACCGTCTGCTGCGCGAGCTGGACCGGAAGGGCACCGTAGCGCAGCACTAGTGCCAGATCATTGGCCTCGCTTTGCGTATAGTTTCCGGTTATCTGGCCTTGTCCGCCAAATGAAGTCGAGTTGATGGTTGGCGCGGTCTGTACAACGCCGTCAAGGACAACCGCCAGCTTCTGCTGGTAGTAAGTCCGGGCAATCTGGTCAAAGATCGGTGACGCCTTGCTGGTAAGGGTGAAGTTGACCGCCCAGGTCCCGCCAGTGCTCTGAGTGAATGGGGCGGCGTACACCGTCTTTATGGCGTTGCCGTTGAGTAAAGCAGGGCCGACAACATAGCGAGCGACGACCTTGGATCCGGACATCTGCGGAATAAGCGCATTGCTTTGGTTTGTCGCCTGGGTTGGAGGAGTAGTGGGCTGGTAGGCGTATAGCAAGCTGTTCGCACTCGAAGAGCTGGGGCAGGAAGGGGCGAGCTCGGCAGCACTGAGATGGACGGACTTTGGAGGTTTGATATAGAGCGGAGCGATGCAAAGAACCGGTCGGAACTGGAGGATAGCGGTCTGCCCGATAATTTTGAGAGCTTTCTGCGGATCCTTGATTCCCGGTAGATCGACGACGATGTCGGCGCCCTGCTGCCCTATGGATGGCTCGGCCACTCCGAGCCCGTCGACCCGATTCCTGATGATCGAGATCGTTTGGTCCAACGTTGCTTGGGAGACGGCACGAGTGGGCTTGTAGACCACAGACGCGCCGCCCTGAAGATCCAATCCGAGCACCGGATGGTAACCCCTAGCGATCGCCAAAGCAAAAGCCGCGACGGCCACCACCGTGCTGATCAGCACGGACTGGATCCACCGCCCCTTCTTCATCGCTGGCACTCCCTCTCTACTCCCAACCGGCAAGGGCTGGCTATGCCTGCAGCCAGGCTAACACGATCGATCGGCCGCTTGCGCAACCTTCTTGATGCCCGCGACGCCGTCTCCGTCCAATCCATTCACTCTCTCAGCTCCTGAGACTGGGTGCCCATACGGCATCGACGGATTTCAGAAAGTTCTTCATGGTTTTGGATTCTATGGCACTCCTAGCCTGAGTTATCAGGCTCATTTGAAACGCAAGATTGTGGACGCTTAGGTACGAGCCAAGGCTGACCGGATCTGCGTGGGCCAGGTGGTTGAGAAAACCCCGGGACACTTGGCGGCATACCGGACAGGTGCACTGCTCGTCCAGGGCCCCACCGTCCGACGCGAAACGGGGCGATCTTATTTTTAGCTTTCCGACGGACGTAAGTGCCACCCCGTGCCTCCCCAAACGGGTCGGTGATACGCAGTCGAACATGTCAACGCCAAGATCGACGGCGTGGCTGATAAGGTACGGGTCGCCCACCCCCATGAGGTACCTTGGCCGCTCCGGAGGGAGGTTGCTGCACGCCTCGGCTACCGCATCCAAGGTGGCATCCGTGCTCTCTCCGACGGCTAGGCCGCCTATCGCGTAACCATCGAATCCGATTCCGGCAATATCGAGCGCGCTCGAGCGCCGAAGCGCCAGGTCTACTCCGCCCTGCACGATTCCAAACTGCAGCTGGCCGTCGAGGTGCTTTGCCCGTTTAGCGCGTGCCGCCCATCGCGCACTCAGGGTTGTGTTCGCGGCCACCACTGCGTCAGGGGCCGGAAGCTGTGTGCAAACGTCCAGTACCATGGCGATATCGGCCCCGATGAGGCGCTGCGTCTCGACGGCCGCCTCTGGGGTGAGATCTACCCATCTGCCGTCGTAAACACTGCGAAAACGCACCCCTGCCTCGTTGAAACGTGCACCTAGGGACATAACCTGAAACCCGCCCGAATCGGTCAGGGTCCCCTTGGGAAAGCCGTGAAATTTCGCCAAGCCACCCTGCTCTGCGATCCTTTCCGGACCCGGCCTGAGCATCAAGTGGTAGGTGTTTGACAAAAGTACTTCGAAGCCAAGGCTGGCCACCGTCCACGAGGGAACCAGCCGCACGGTGGCGCGCGTCGCAACCGGCATGAAAAGCGGCGTTTTTACCGGGCCCGATCGGAGATGGAGCAGTCCGATCCTGGCTGCGTCGTCTTGTGACGAGATCTCAAACTCTCCGGTCAACGACGGCCAACCGGGATCAGCATGGCGTCGCCAAAGGAGAGAAAGCGATAGTCGTGTTCGAGGGCGTGGCGGTACAGTTCACGCCATCGATCTCCGGTTGCCGCGGCAACCAAGGCCAAAAGCGTAGATCGCGGAACGTGAAAGTTGGTCAGAAGCACGTTCACAATTTGAAAGTCGAAGCCGGGTTTGATAAAAAGTCTTGACTCCCCGGCAAGCTCGCCGGTGATGGCGACCGTCTCAAGGGCTCTGACCACCGTAGTCCCGATGGCGATAATGCGACTTGCCGAAGAGATTGCCCTCCACGACTCGCCGCTCACCTCGTAGCGCTCGGAATGAATCTGGTGATCGTCGAGGCGCTCGACCTTCACTGGCGCAAAAGTTCCCAGTCCGACTTGCAAGTCGAGCGCGACCACGCCGATACCGTGCCGACCAAGCGCCCCGAGCACCTGATCATCGAGGTGAAGGCCGGCCGTGGGCGCTGCAACGGAGCCCGGTTTGCGTGCGTACACGGTTTGGTAGCGTTCCATTGGAACCGAGACTCCCCTAAGGTACGGCGGTAGGGGAACCTCGCCCGCGGCGGCCAAGAGTGCCTCGTCGATCACGTCAACCAGCCAGACCGCCGGACTCCCGGTGCCAACCGCGCGTGCCTGGATCCTTAGAACGGGGGTATCCCCAATCAGAAGCTCCTCGCCGGGTTTGAGCCTTCCACCTGGCTTCAGCAACGCCTCCATCCCGTTCTCGCCACGGCCAAGGAGGAGGGCTTCGACTCTACCCCCGCTTCTGCGGGCAAGAACCACCCGTGCCGGGATTACGCGACTATCGTTGACGACGACAAGATCGCCCGGCCGGAGCCATCGCGGCAACTCGGCTACTGTCGAATCCACGATTGTATCGCGAAGGTCAACAAGAAGCCGAGCCGACCTTCGCGGTTCGGCTGGCACCTTGGCAATCCTCTCGGGCGGAAGTGGGTAATCGTAAGCCGCTGCTAACTCGCCGTTATGTTGCTGGTTGGACATTCGCGTGCCAGCATAACCATTTCCGGCTTAGTTGTTGGTCACAAAGTGCAGCGTTGCAGTGCTGCCCTCCCCTGCCCATCGCTGGGTAATCGCTTTTGCGCGGGTATAGAAGCGGAACCCTTCCTCTCCATGAACGTGCGTATCGCCAAAAAGAGAGTTCTTGAAGCCTCCGAAGGAGTGGTAGGCGACCGGTACCGGGATAGGAACGTTGACTCCGACCATTCCCGAGTCGATGCTCCTTACAAATCGCCGCGCCGCGCCACCACTTTCGGTAAAGATCGCCGCGCCGTTAGCGTAGGGATTGCGATTGACCAGCTCGATCGCGTCGGTCAGGTCTGCAGCACGCATCACCAAGAGAACTGGACCAAAGATCTCCTGTTTGTAGGCCTCCATCTCCGAAGTGACGCCATCGATGAGTGTCGGTCCGAAAAAGAACCCTGGGCCTTGGGCCATCGGATGGTTCCGCCCGTCTACCAGGATCTTCGCTCCCATCGACTCCGCCTGGCCCACGAGGGATCCAACCCGCTCGCGATGCGCGGCTGTAATTAACGGACCCATCTCTGCTCTGGCGTCGAGCGCCGAGCCTACGCGAACATTTTCCATCTTGGCTGCGATCGCGTCGAGGTAGTCATCTCCGTGCTCCCCGACGATAACCATCACGGAAATTGCCATGCAACGCTCGCCGGAGCTGCCGAAGGCAGCGGCTACCGCCGAATCGGATACGAGATCGGGATCGGCATCTGGCAGAACCACCATGTGGTTTTTTGCACCGCCTAGAGCTTGTACCCGCTTGCCGGCTTGGGTCCCCCGCTCGTAGATGCTCCGAGCGACAGCGGTCGAGCCGACAAATGAAACCGCCTTGATTTTCGGGTGGGCGAGAATCTCGCCGACTGCTTCCTGATCGCCCTGCACCACATTGAAAAGTCCGGGTGGGCCGCCCGCCTCGACGAAGAGTTCGGCGAGTACCAGAGCTGCCGACGGAACCTTCTCCGATGGCTTGAGTACAAAGCCGTTGCCGGCGGCCAGAGCGATTGGAGCCATCCAAAGGGGAACCATGGCAGGAAAGTTGAAGGGAGTGATACCGGCGACCACTCCGAGCGGAAACCGAACGGAGTAGGCGTCGACTCCACGGGAGACTGACTCGGAGTACTGCCCCTTGAGGACTTGGGGAAGAGAGCAGGCAAACTCGACGACCTCCAGGCCGCGAGCGAACTCGCCGGCCGCATCTCCGCTCACCTTGCCGTGCTCCTCGCCAATGGCATCGACGATCCGGCGGGAGTTGTTTTGAAGGATGTCCCGGTAAGAAAACATCACTCGCTGCCGCCGCGCCAGCGACTCCTCTCCCCAGCCCGATTGCGCCGACTCCGCCGCGTCTACGGCTGCTCCAACGATATCCGCGTCGGCAAAACACACTTCTCGCACGACTTCGCCTAGCGCAGGGTTGAAAACCTGCCCTCGACGGTCGCCCTCGACAACGCTCCGGCCGCCGATGTAATGTCCAACCAGGTCCTGGCTCATGGCTACTCCCCTATCACCTTTCCAAGCATCTCCAAGCCTTGCGCGATCTCGGCCTCGTTCACAGTAAGTGGCGGCGCTATCCTGAGTACGTTGCCGGAGAGGCCGCCCTTGCCGATCAGCAATCCCGCAGCCTTTGCGTCTTCCAACGCTTTGCCCGCCCGTTGCGGACTCGGAACGAACCCCCCGGGCTCCACAAACTCGACGCCCACCATAAGGCCCTTCCCCCGCACCTCGCCGATGGCCTCGTTGCCAGCCGCAAGCCGTTCGAGACCCGCTTTCAACATCGCGCCCATCCGCCTGGCGTTCTCCTGCAGATTGCGGTTTACTATCAGATCAAAAGTTGCGAGGCCGGCCCTCGCTGCCACTGGCCCTCCGCCAAAGGTGGAGATGGAGTTCGCGCCCAGGCAGTCGATTATCTCGGATCGTCCGATCACCCCGGCAAGCGCCATGCCGTTGGCAACCCCTTTCGCGAAGGTGATCAAATCCGGCTGGACGCCCTGGGACTGGTAACCCCAAAATCCTTCACCGGTACGCCCAAACCCGGTTTGGACCTCGTCGGCTATAAAGAGGATTCCTCGATTGACCAAAGACTTCTGAAGGGTGCCGAAGTATCCGTCCGGAGGAAGGGTAAAACCGCCAACACCTTGGATTGGCTCTGCAATCATCGCGGCCGGCCGGCCGGTGGTGGTTGTCATCAGCACGTCTTCGAGATCGAGAATCCCGCGCGCCAGGTACTCCTCGTCACTCAGGTTTGCAAGCGGTCCCCTGATCCGAGATCCCCCTTGTACCCAAGACACATTCAGCGGGGAGTAAGAGGTTGGGGACCATGCCGAGTTGCCGGTCACGCCAATCTCGGTAAACGAACGGCCGTGGTAGCTATTTTTAACCGCAATGATCTGGTTGGTTCCCTTGAAAGCCGTGGCGAGCAAGAGGGCTGCATCGTTGGCCTCGGTGCCAGAGGTGGTAAAAAAAACCTTGGCGTCGGGAATGCCCGAAATTGCCGCAAGCTTCTCGGCGAGCTCAATCATCGGTTCGATCAGGTAGAGAGTTGAGGAGTGAATCACCTTGCCCGCCTGATCGGAGATAGCCTCAACAACTTCGGAAGTGCCATGGCCAACGCTGGTGGTTAAAATCCCGCCAAAAAAATCTAAATAGCGGCGGCCTTCGCCATCGTACACGTAGCATCCTTCGCCGCGTGTGATCTCGATGGGCTCGTCATAGTACAGCGACAACCAGGACGGCATTACCGCCCGATGGCGATCAAAAAGCTCACTCGCCACGTTTACCTCCAAGCTCACGACCCCCCCATCGCTGCTCGATGGGTGCTGATCCAATCATAACATTAATGTTGTATGCCACACAAAAGGATATGTAACATACAAATATTGCTATCATTGGGAAAGTGCTTCGAATCATGATTCGGCGAGAAGGGTGATGTGGACGATCTCGAGACGATAGCGGGATTGGTGGCCAGCAGGACCCAAGGGACTGGGATGCGCGGCGTGGCAAAGGCGGTAACTGACCTGATTGCCGAGGGAAAGCTCGCACCGGGAACTCGGATGCCGTCGATTAGGCAACTTGCCGGAGAGCTTGGCGTCTCTCCTACGACAGTGGCGGCTGCATGGTCGCATCTAGCGAGCATGGGGAGTATCGAGTCGTACGGTCGTAAAGGTACCTACATCTCGGCACGAAGTCTTCCCAGCCGGCCCCGGAGGCGCTGGAGCTACTACGAAGATAGCTCGACGTACCAGATCGACCTGTCAACCGGAGTTCCTGATCCAGAGCTTCTGCCAGATCCGCGACCGGCACTTGGCGAGGTCGATCTTGGCAAGACGGCTTCTTACCTCGACCCACCGGTGCTTCCGGAGTTAAAAGAGAAGATCTTCTCGATTCTGCCGACTGGCTTTGGCCGTCATGATCTTGGCTTGACGGTTGTCGACGGCGCTCTCGATGCCATCGGACGGATCTTGGATCTGCTCCCAAAAGGTCTAGGCGGAGTCGCTATTGAAGAACCGTGCTTCCCCGCGCTCTACGATCTGATCGAGTCGAAGGGATACGCGGTTTACCCCGTGCCGCTAGACGATGACGGTCTCAATCCGGTTGCCCTGGAAACCGTTCTCCGGGAGCAGCGGGTACGCGCGCTCATTCTTCAACCCCGCGCGCAAAATCCGACGGGAATCTCGACTACCGTTGAGCGGCGGGATGCAATAGCGTCGATTTTGGCTGCGCACCCCGAGGTCTACGCCATCGAAGACGATCACTCGGCACTGGTCTGCGAGTCCCCTCTCCACTCACTTCTCGAACAACTTCCGGATCGGGTTGCTTACGTGCTCAGCTTCTCGAAGTCGCACGGGCCTGACCTTCGGCTCGCTGCGATAGTGGCGGATTCGGGGGCAATTGGCGATCTCGAAAGCGTAAGAACTCTTGGGCCTTCCTGGTCGTCAAAGATCCTTCAAGCCACTCTGTTGGCGATGCTTCGATCCGCCGCGACCGGCACCTTTGTGGCTCAGGCCGGGCGGGCTTACGGGGAGCGGCGGAGGCGCGTCGGCGGCGAGTTGGGGTTGGACGGAGTACGGGGGGACGGGATAAACCTATGGGTAGCCTGGACCGACCTATCCCTTCTAATCCACCTTGCGCACGAGAAGATACGGGTGGTCCCGGGAAGCCACTTCTACGTGGCTGGTTCCGCGAACTCTCCGACCTTCCGGCTTACACTTGGAGATCCCTGGAACTCATTCGACTTGGTTTTGGAGGCGCTGTCGGAGTCGATGTCCCGCTCCTTGGCTGGTGGCCCGTACCGATAGCACTGGACTCTAGATATCCTTGAGTGCACGAAGCGCGCCCTCGATCCTGGGGATGTCCATGATCAATGCAAAGCGCACCCACCCTTCACCGTTAGTACCGAAGGCCGCGCCCGGTGAGACTACCACACCGGTCGTGGTGGCCAGGTAGCTGGCGAATGTGCCTGAGTCCATCCGGAACCGGGAGGGAATCCGCGTCCAGACAAACATGGTTCCCTTTGGACTGGTCGTCGGCCAACCATGGGAGTTGAGCCCTTCGACTAGCGTGTCCCGCCTTAGGCGGTACTCGTTGTTCAGCTTGTCTACGTAGGCACCGCCGTGGACAAGAGTCGAAGCCGCTGCAAGTTGTATCGGCTTGAAGCTTCCATAGTCGATGTACGACTTTAACCGAACCAAAGCGGCGAGCACCTCCGCGTTGCCGGCCACCGCTCCGATTCTCCACCCCGCCATCGAGAAGGACTTGGTTAGCGTAACAGCCTCGACTGCAACTTCTTTAGCCCGTGAAACCTGAAGGATCGAGGGAGGCTGTTCGCCAAAGTAGATGTCGGAGTAGGCGAAGTCATGAACGATGAAAACGCCGGTTGCAAGGGCCCACGATACCAGTTCTTCCATAAATTCGAGGCTTACGGTGAGCGTCGTCGGATTGTGCGGAAAGGACACGATCAGGACCCTTGGTTTACGGGTGCAAGCCTGGTAGGCCTTGTCGAGAGATCGGAGAAAATCCTCGCCGCCATCGTCGTCGCACGATATCGGAACCGGAATCGTCTCGGCGCCGGCAAGTCGTGGAGCAAACGAGTGGATCGGGTAAGAGGGGTCGGGCACGAACGCTCGGTCGCCGGTGGATAAAAGCAGCCATGTGAGGTGAGTCAACCCTTCCTTGGTTCCCATAGTGGCGACCACCTCGCTCTCGGGGTCTAGACAAACCCCCCAGCGGTTCAGGTAGCGTTGCGCAAACGCTTGGCGAAGATCGGAGATGCCGCGGGAGATGGAGTAGCGGTGGGACGACGGATCGAGAACCGAGGAACGTAGCTCGTTTACCGCAAGCGGTGGAGATGGAAGATCTGGATTTCCAAAACCGAAATCAAAAACCTCCAAGCCAAGAGCCGCCGCCTCAGCCTTGCTCTTCTCGACAATCGCAAAGCTGTACGGCGGAAGGTCGGCAATTCGTCGCAGTTCCATCGGTCTACTTTAGCGGCTCTAGCAGGGAGAACTGGACAAGTGAAGCTTGCAGGGATTGGGGCAGGAATCCGTGGCGGAAGTCCGTGTTCGCTAGAGATTCGACCGTCCTTGCCCGAATGTTATTTCAGATCAGTTGCCAATTTGTTGCAATTACCAAAAGGCACCGGTCAAAATCCCCCCTTTACTCCCCGATATCGGGAACTCCACCCTGACTTGAGGCTGCAAAGGATGGGACGAGACGCTGTGAAGGCTCGGCAACCCCAAAGTAATCGGCTCGCCGGCGCCATCCAGGTCCGGTTTTCGGCGAAACGCCGACAACTTCTGCACCGACACCTTGGGTTTTTCGCGAACGGGCGGCTGATGGGCTCGTGCCGCAGCGGAGCGGATTGCGGCAGGTCAGCGCGGCTTCGGGACGACGACTCCTGCAAGTGCGGATTCAACCTTGGCGATTTCCCCTTCATCGGCCTGTCCAAAATCGATCGTTATCGACGTTCCCTGAGCGATACCGAGCCCGAGAACTTCAAGGATGCTTTTCGCGTTTGCACTTCTTTTTGCAACCGTCACGTTGACTTCGGTTGCGATTGTTGCCATTGCTTTTACAAATGCGGCTGCGGGCCTCGCGTGGAGGCCGGCAGCATCGATCACCGTGTACTCTTTGGAACTCATTCCCCACCTCCTTCTAAGGCGTTTTTCTTTCTCCTCGACTGGGAAAAGTTAAGAAGAAGTTCCACCGAGCTAGAGGAGACTCCCGCCGCGCCGGCAGAAAGTGCGGCTTGTACCTGCTCTTTTGAGACGATAAGCCCTCCAACGATCAGTGGCTGCGAGATACGAGCGTTAACTATCTCGATCATCTCGGGCAGGATGCCGGGAAGGGCTTCCACCAGGTCGGGTACTCCGCGGGAAATTTGCTTGAGCCCAGACTCTACCGCTTGGCTGTCGAGCAGGAAGAACCGCTGAATGCAGTCGAGTCCAGCGCGCTTTGCGCTCGATATCACGCTTGCATGCGTAGAGATGATTCCGCGGGGCTGGGCGTACTCCTTGATCAAGTGGACGCCGTCTGCATCCCGGGAGACTCCGCGCACCATATCTATGTCGATAAAGACGTCGCAAGAGAGTTCGCGAAGTCGACGGGAACTGGCAATGATTTCGGTTGTGGAGCCTCCGAGGATGAATACCCAGGTCGGGCTCAGCAGCGTAGCGATTCGTTCGGCATCATCGAATGACCGGGCGGCCGCTATTACTGGAGGAATCTCGTCAGGGGTTATCGACACCAACTCCTCCCGCCTCGTTAAATCGCTGGTACAGCCAGACCGCCGGGTGGAGAACGCGGGCTCCCGACAGATCGGCAAGATGAAGTGCGCAAGGCCCGCTATCGACCAGGACGGTGCTCGAGGACGACCCTGCTATCGTTGCGGTGGCTAGCGATCCGAGCGTGCGCGATATCTTCTCGTGTTCCCTTTTAAAGGCGTAGGAACCCGCCGCACCGCAGCAGGAGGCGTCAAGCGGGATTGCCTCGATCCCGCTCCTTTTGCACAGCTCTGCCATCGCTCCCGGCCCCCGCGCAACTTGGGAGCGGCAGGTCGCGTGGGCATAAACGTTAGCTTCACCGCGCGCGGTTGCCAGCAGGTCGAAAAAATCATCCCCCGCTGCGGCAAGTGCAAACTCAACAAACGGAACAATCTCGAATTCAAGTGGTGGTTGCCACTCAGAACGGAGGGTCGCATCGCAGGTCGCATTCAGCGTTACCAGCACCGCCAGCTTCTTGGAAATCTCCGGCAGCTCACTACGGGCACTGCTCTCCGCCTGTTTTGCTCCATGTAGCCTTCCCGACGCCATGGCAGCTGCACCGCAACAAGCGCTACGCTTGGGAAGAGGTATTCCAGAGAAGCCCCAAGCATCTAGAAGCCCCAGTGTGGCGGCAAGAACGTGACCATCAAACCCGCGTGTGTAGCAGTCAACCCAGACACCGACGCTGTTTCCAGCCCCGTTCGCGGTCCATCGAGAACGATCCGGCCGGGGCCATCGCGGCTTCGTGCTGATTAGGGCGGCCTTCGCAAGCACCTTTGGAAGCAGCGTCACCTCCGGAAGGCGCGCAAGCCAGTCTGGATGAGTTAAGCCGTAGTCCCGGATTCGCACAGCAAGGCTTCGCGTTTTAGCCTCCTTGTGCTTTGCGATCAAATGGGCTACTGGGACTCCGACCGGGCAGGCGGCCTCGCAAAGCTGGCAAAACGTACAGGCCTCGACCGTCGGATCGGTGACCCTTTCGCCGGACTCGTAGATTCGAATCCAATCTGGCCCAAGCGCTTTTGGACCCGCAAACGTTCGATCAACCTCGTAAACTGGGCAGGCGGCGACGCATAGCGAGCATTTGATGCAGGAATCGTACGATTGAAGCATTTACCTCGCCTCCAGGTTGCGAATCGCCTGGTGCACGGTACCGAGAATTTTTGCGCCTCCATTGTGATCGCGATCTGGATTCCACACGCCGACTTGGCCGCCCACTGCGAGCAGTGACGCGTCACCCCGCAAGTCAACCTTCCCATACCCGGCGGACGAGAGGTCTTGGGCCTCCTTGACCATACCCACCGTTTGACCGGTGATTGGGTCCGTAATCGAACCCTCCATGTCGACGGCGAGGCCTCCGCCGAGCACGCCTCCGGTGGCTAGTATCGTTGCTTGACCGACGAAGCGCCTTCCGTCCATTGCTGTTACGGTTCCGCCGGGGTCGACTGATGCAACTGTGGCGCGATAAAACTCCACTCCGAGCCGCTTAAGCTGCTTGACGAGCAGCTTCTCAATCCGTATTCCACCGAGAGAGGGCGCAAGTAGCGGGAACTCGTAAACCGGCTTACCAAAAATTGCGCTCAACCGTTCGCAGGTGGCCATCACCTTCTCTACTCCAAGCACTTGCGGGAAGTACACGTACTCTTCGTCGACCTTGCCCACCTCTTTTTGAACAGATCTCACAAGCCACTCCAACCCCTCCTCGGTGTCGAAAAATCCGGCAAAGCGGAGCGGTCCCCAGCTTGCGTTCCAGCCGAAAGGAGATGGAAGTAGCCGGTACGACGAACTCATGCCTGTTGTCGCCGCATAACGTCGCGCCTGTGTTCGGGGGAGCGCGTCAGAAACTCCACCGATTCCGATAAAACAAGCCGATCCGGCCTCCGTAAATAGATGCTGCCAGAGTGGGGCCACGAAGGCCGGCTTCAAAACTCCCAGCGCCGTCACCGTCTGAAGCGGTTTTTCGGGCACTTCCACAGGAACTGGAACACGGGCTTCACGCAGTGCGCGAAGCCCACTAGACCAAGCGGCCTTCCAGTCGTCTGGGGACAACCACCCATCCAAGTCGTCGCCTCCGTTCCTGCCGAAGCTGAGCTCTCCGCTCCACATTGCCAGCGAGCCCGCCGATTTGGCGATAACCGATACTCGGAACCCACGAAGCCGAAGGATCGTCGCCGCTAACAGTCCCGCAGGCCCTTGTCCAACGACATTGATCTTTGCGTCAATCATCCCACGGCTCCCCCAAAGCCTGGAAACGGACACTCCGTTGCATGGCAAGCATTTTCGCCGTATCCCCCCAGCTCACCGGGAAGATCCCCTTCTCTCTCTCCGCACGGAGTTCGGCGAGCTCTGCTCCGGCATCGTCTCGCCTCCCCAGTATCCGATGAGCGCAGAATGTACCCTGGCATGGACCCATGGCGAACCAGCTTCGGAGCCTAAGCTTTGTAGGACTTTCACTCGCGTCGCCGACTTCAGCATCTGCCACCCT